>CAYUQV010000005.1:0-71715 GCA_964446885.1 uncultured Methylocucumis sp. | reverse complement strand
CCGGCGAGAACAACACCACGCTGGATGCGGGCTACTACGCCACCGCCAGCCTGGGCGACCGGATTTGGCTGGACAGCAACGCCAACGGCCAGCAGGACACAGGTGAGACGGGTACGTCCGGCCTGACCGTCACCCTGATAGGCGGCGGTGCCGACGGCCTCATCAACGGCGTGGGCGACACCACGGCGACCACCACGACGGGCGCAAACGGCGCATATGCCTTCACGGGCCTGACCCCCGGCGTGCAATACCAAGTCCAGTTCAGCAAACCGTCGGGCACCGTCTTCACGGGCGCCAACATCGGCAACGATGTCAGCGATTCCGATGCGGATGCCGCCACAGCGAAAAGCCAAATTGTCACGCTCACGTCCGGCGAGAACAACACCACGCTGGATGCGGGCTACTACGCCACCGCCAGCCTGGGTGACCGCATCTGGTTGGATACCAATGCTAACGGCCAGCAGGATGACGGTGCGACAGGCATCAGCGGCCTGACCGTCACATTGATAGGCGGCGGCGCTGATGGCCTGATTAATGGTACTGGTGATACAACTGTAACCACTACGACGGGTGCAGATGGGCTTTACTCGTTTACGGGCTTGACCCCTGGTCAGCAATACCAAGTCCAATTCAGTAAACCTGCCGGAAGCACTTACACGGTTGCCGATACAGGCAATGATGTCAGTGACTCTGATGCTAACGTCACCACGGGTAAGAGCCAAATTGTCACGCTCGCTTCTGGTGAAAACAATACCAGCATTGATGCAGGCGTTGTCGTAACGGCACAAAAAGCCTCAATTGGGGATCGCGTTTGGAAAGATTGCGATGGCGACGGTATCCAAGATGCTTCCGAAACAGGCGTATCCGGGGTGACGGTAAAATTGTTGGGTGCGGATGGTTCGACGGTATTGCAAACCACCACTACGAATAGCACGGGTGATTATAAATTTGATAATTTGGCAGTAGGCAATTATGCCATCCAAGTGGTCACACCTAGCGGCTACAAAGTCACTGGTAAAGATCAAGGCGCTAATGATGCGGTTGATTCAGATATTGATGCCGTGACCGGAAAAACCGTTGTCACTTCATTGGTTGCTGGCGAAAATGACTTGAGCTGGGATGCCGGTTTGATTGTGCCTGCCAATTGTGTGCAGTTTAACTTTAATGGCAATACAGCTACAGACGGTACGGATGGCAATATCCTGAGCTATACCGTCAATGGTGTTTCAGTGAAAGCCAGTGCGTTTAGCCGTGATGATGCCGGAACTTGGTCTAAAGCCTATCTGGGTTCTTACGGTGGTGGTTTGGGTGTGACCGACAGCAGCGAAGGTACTGGCAGTGGCAGCAGCCATACGGTTGACAACTATGGCCGTGACAATTATGTCTTGTTTGAATTCAACCAGTCTGTTGTGGTTGATAAGGCTTACTTGGGTTATGTCGTCAATGACAGCGACATGAAAGTGTGGATAGGCACAACCAATGCCCCGTTTACGAACCATTTATCCCTCACTGATGCGATTTTGACTGGCATGGGCTTTACCGAAGTCAACACCACTACATTGACGGGTGCGCGTTGGGCCGATTTGAACGCTAACGGTTATGTTGGCAATACCTTAATTATTGCTGCCGATACCGCAGGCTCAAATGATAATTTCAAAATCCAACATTTGGATGTTTGTGGGCCGACTTGTGCTGCACCCAAAGCGATGATTGGTGATTTGGTGTGGGAAGACAAGAACTATAACGGCCTTCAAGATAGCGGTGAAAATGGCATTGCAAACGTGGATGTCAAATTGTTGAGTTCAACCGGAGCCGTTTTGCAAACGGTCAAAACCGATGCCAATGGTAAATACAGCTTTAGCGTCGATGCGGGAAGCTATAAGGTGCAAGTGGTCAATCCTACTGGTTACAATGTCACTAAAGCAAACCAAGGCGGCAATGATGGCATTGATTCCGACATTGACAGCAGTGGTGTCACCGGTTTGGTGACTGTCGCGGCAGGCCAGCAAAATTGGACTGTTGATGCCGGTCTTTACCGCAAAGCGTCGATTGGTGACCGGGTTTGGGAAGATTCTGACCATGATGGCATCCAAGATTCAGGCGAGTTCAGCATTGCCAATATTAAAGTCTCTTTACTGAACAGTGCCGGGGCAGTCATCGCTTCAACCGTAACCAACAGTACTGGCAACTATAAGTTTATCAACCTTGATCCAGGCACTTATAGTTTGTCGTTTGACAAGGCCAATGTCCTTCATAACAGTTATTGGGGCGGCACTTACAACATGAACAATTGGAATTGGGGCATTAAAGATGTCAGTTCAAATGCTTATGATAACGCCGATTCTGATGTCAACAATTCAGGAACCAATGTCAGCAAAGCGTATACCGTGCAAACGTTCTTGGAATCCGGTGAAAATGACCTGTCTTGGGATGCGGCGATCACCCCCATTGTCGTTGACTTGAACGGTGATGGCGTACAAACCTTATCACGCGCCAATTCACAAGGCAGCTTCGATTTGTTGGGTAACGGCAAAGCGATTGCATCTGGCTGGTTGTCTAGCGAAGATGGATTCTTGGCCATTGATGATAATGCCAACGGCAAAATCGACTCTATTTCCGAATTGTTCGGAGGCTTGGACAAAGGTGACGGTTTCGCGAAACTGGCCAGCTTTGACAGCAATGGCGATGGTTTGGTCAGTGCCGGGGATATTGATTTTGCCAGCTTGAAAATCTGGCAAGATGCTAACGGCAACCACCAAACTGATGCAGGTGAATTGCTGAGTTTGGCTGATGCAGGTGTGGCAAGCTTGAAAGTGGCTTTCATTGAATTGCCATTTATCGACGGTCAAGGCAACCTGCATTTGGAACGCAGCAGCGCGACCTTGGCAGACGGCAGCTCTACAGACATGACTGACGTGTATTTCAATGTCGCCGCCGAAGATGCTCAAGCGGCGGGCTATAATGTCGCCAGTTTGGCTAGCCTGTTAGGCAATGACCCTGTTTGGGCTGTCTAACCGCTAGCGAAAAGCGTCCTTCGCCATAAGCAAAAAAGCCCGGTACTTTGACGAGTACCGGGCTTTTTTATGCCTTAACGGTTAGTGTCCTGAATGGGGTCGTTTGCTTATAAATTGAACCCCAAACTCTTCGCGCCTTTAGTCCGTATTGTTGTCAAAGGCCACGCCCATCAAGCACCTGTTTGGGCTGCAAATGTATGCACCCAAACCAAATGGTCTTCTTCCCAAGTCATGCCTGTGTGCATTTTTAGGATGATGTCTTTGTACATGGTAAGGCCTGGAAAGCCTTCAGCTTGGGCATCCTGGTCGGTCATGTCGCCTAGACGTTGGCGGGTCAGGCTGGTCACGACAAATGCCGTGCCTTCCAAGTCAAAACTTTCACCGGGGTAGCCATACACGCCATCGCGGCGTTGTTGGGTTTTAGTGCCCGCTATAGCGGCGGCGACCAGTCTAGGTTGGGTGACAAGACGTTCGATTGAGCAGGTTTTTTTAGGAAAATCTTCCATTGCGGTTCTCTAAAGAAAAAAAACGGCCATTATAGGAGTTTATCGTGGCAGCACCACGATAAACTGTCAGTGTTGGCAAGTGCTTAAAAGTCGCCATAGGTCTGGAAACGTTATGGAACGGGTCGCTTCTAGTGCCCTTTGTGGGTAAATGCACCTAGTGTTGGAATAAACCCGTTCCAGCTTGATGTTTTGTTGCCTAATGCGCACTGTTGGCTTTCGTGGACAGAAAAATCTGTGAGGGTAGCGTTTATGGCCTTATTTTCCAGCTTCCAGGTTTTGCAATTGCTCTTCCAGCTGTTTTACTTTTTTGATAAGTTCCGGCAATTTGCTTAACGCGACTTGTTCTTTATAAGCAATGCGTTTGTCTTTGGCTGGGCTGCCGAACACTTGCGTCCCGGCGGGCACATCCCCGGCCACGCCTGCACGGGCCATAACCACTGCGCCTTGGCCGATATTGACGTGGTCGGCAATGCCTGCGCTTCCGGCCAGGATGGCGTAATCGTCGATTTTGCAGGAGCCGGATACGCCAACTTGCCCACACATGATGACGTGCTTGCCGATTTTGTTGTTGTGGCCGATTTGCACCAAGTTGTCGATTTTGCTGCCTTGGCCTAGCGTGGTGCTGCCTAACGCGCCACGGTCTATGCACGTGTTCGCGCCGATTTCGACATGATCTTCAATGACCACATTGCCCACTTGCGGGACTTTGACATGTTGGTGATTACGGAATTTATAACCAAAACCATCCGCGCCGATGACCGCGCCGGAATGGATGATGACATGGTCGCCAATCACGACATCGTCATAAATCACGGCATACGGGTAAATCCGGCAATGTTTGCCAATTTTGACGTTGCGGCCCAAATAAGCGCCTGCCAAAACCGCGCTGCCCTCACCGACAACCACGCCTTCGCCAAGCACCGCATAAGGGCCGACAAACACGCCGTCATCTAATTGGACGTGGTCGGCCAATACGGCTTGCGGAGCGACTTGTGCGGGGTAGGTGGGAGCTGGATGCAACAGGCTGATGGCTTTGACAAAGCTCATTTCCGGGTCTTTTGA
This sequence comes from uncultured Methylocucumis sp., assembly GCA_964446885.1. Lineage (GTDB taxonomy): Bacteria > Pseudomonadota > Gammaproteobacteria > Methylococcales > Methylomonadaceae > Methylovulum. The sequence continues at coordinate 67,133 of CAYUQV010000005.1, read as the reverse complement.
CACTAACAAGGCCATTGTGTCGGGTGCATCGGCGGGCGAAAAGGCTTCATTGACGAAACAGGCGGACGCCGTTGAGGTTTGCATGTATTTCGCGTAGCGGCTACTGGTCAGCTGGGTCACTTGACCTGCTTGGGCGGAGCCAATATCGGCAACCGATCCGATCAATAGCGAAGGGTCGCCTTTTGCAAGGGTAGCATTACAGGCCTCGGCAAGTTCTTTTAAAGTCAACGGCATAATGGGTCTCTGTGATAAGTTGGATGTGGCAAAGGCTAGTGGAATGTCGGCTATGCGGCAGGTGCAAATGACAGGGTAAGCATAAACTGTGCAAACCGCGCTTTTAGCGTTGCCAATGCCCTGATTTGCCGCCGTCTTTCTCGGTTAATTGTATGGACTGGATCACCATGCCCCGGTCTACAGCTTTGCACATGTCATAAATGGTCAACAATGCGCAGGCTGTGGCGGTCAGGGCTTCCATTTCCACGCCAGTCTGACCGTTGGTTTTGACGGTAGTTTGACAATGGATCAGGTTTTTTTCAGGGTCAGGGGTAAAACGGATATCCACATGCGTAATCGGCAATGGATGGCATAAGGGGATCAAATCAGCGGTTTTCTTGCTGGCCATAATCCCGGCAATACGGGCAATGGCCAGGACATCGCCTTTTTTGTGGCCGCCCTCAAGGATCAGCTTTAAGGTTTCCGCTTGCATCTGGATGTGGCCTTCGGTGATTGCAATGCGTTGCGTGATGGCTTTGTCGCCGACATCGACCATATGGGCTTCGCCCGCTTGATTAAAATGGGTGAGTTGCATTTTTTCCCGGTAAAATTAATACGAAGAGTTAAATATTACCGTCATTCTCCTTATTTTTATATGCTTGTGAACGAATATGTCAATTAAAGTGCGCTATTTTGCCAGCCTGAAAGAAAGTTTGGGGCGTTCTGAAGACCAATTGGCGGCTACCGATGTCCAATCGGTGCGCGATGTCTGGCAAACCGCCAATCCAGACCGTGATTTGCCGACGCGGATACTGGCGGCGGTCAATCATGAGTATGCGGAGCTGGACACGCCTGTTAATGATGGCGATGAAGTGGCCTTTTTTCCACCCGTGACGGGAGGCTGATATGGCGGTATTAATTGCCGCACAGGCTTTTGATCCTTGGCAAGCCTTGCAAGAATACCAAACCGCCAAGCATTTGCTGGACGGGCAAGTGGGGGCGACTAATGTGTTTGTCGGGACTATGCGTGATTTTAATGAAGGCAGTGATGTGACGGCCATGTGTTTGGAGCATTATCCCGGCATGACCGAAAAACAGCTGGAACAGATCATTATTAGTGTTCGGCAACAAACCGCCATCAAAGACGCGCTGATTGTGCACCGGGTCGGTGACATTTTCCCGAACGAGCCGATTGTTTTGGTGGCCGTGTGGTCATCGCACCGGGGCGATGCCTTCGATGCTTGCCGCTTCATTATGGAAGCCCTAAAATCCAAAGCACCGTTTTGGAAAAAAGAGCGTTTGGCCTCGGCGGCAAGCCGTTGGGTGGAAGAAAACACCGATGGCTATCAGCCTGCCCGCCCTGCATGAACGAAGTCAAAACCCGCCAGAGCCTGGAAGTTTTATTAAAAAAATCCCGGTTCATAGGCATCCTTAGCCCTTGCTTCAGTGAACAAGAAGTCTTGCTGCACCTTAAGGAACTGCACGGCCAATACCCCGATGCCAGCCATATTGTCTATGCCTACCGCATCAAAACCGGGCAGGGCATTATCTACCGTTTCCACGATGCCGGAGAGCCGACCGGAACGGCAGGCAAACCCATTTTTCAGCAATTGGATGGCAAAGATTTGATTAATGTGTTGCTGGTGGTGGTGCGCTATTTCGGGGGTGTGAAACTAGGGGCAGGCGGTCTGACCCGCGCCTACAGCAACACGGCCAGCCAAGTCATTGCCGCTGCTGAATTATCCCCTTATATCGAATGGGCGGACGTGCCGTTGACGCTGGATTATAACCAGCTCCAGCCTTTGGAATATTTGTTGAAAAAGCTCGACGGGCGGATTGTCGCACAAGTATTTGACCAGCAGGTCAAAGTCCAAGTCCAATTGCCCGCCGGGCAAGTGCCAGCGTTGTTGGCGGCGTTTTCAACAGCGTATTGATCTTGTGCCAAATCTCATTTCAATGAGCCAAAATAAGCCGCCAATACTTTCATGTCATCGTCAGCCAAATTATTGGCGATGGCTTGCATCGGACTATTCTTGCGGTCGCCTGCCTTAAAATTTTGCAATTGCGCCTGCAAATAGCCGGGGTGTTGTCCGGCAAGCCGAGGGATGGGGCCGCGGCCTTTGCCTTCAGTGCCGTGACAGCCTAAGCACATGGCGGCTTTGCTTTGCCCGGCACTGGCCAGTTGCGCATCCCCTCCGGCACTTTGTGCTGATAAGCCTGCGAAATGGGCGGCTAGGTTGCTGGCATCTTCGTCACTTAGGTTGTTTGCCATGTTTTGCATCATCGGGTTGCTGCGTTGCCCGGATTTGAAGGCTTTTAACTGGTTTGCCAAATAATCCGCCGATTGCCCCGCCAAATTGGGTATCTGTGCAGTGCGGCTGATGCCGTTTTCGCCGTGACAAGATGCACAAGCGGCGGCTTTTTGTGCGCCCGCAGCGGCATCGGCAGATAGCGTTGAGGGTGCGTAGCAAAGCCCGGACAGCATCCAAGCTGAAATCATGTAGTTTATTATTTTCATAAGCTGACCTCACAAATAATCAATGACCGTCAAGGGTTGTGATGCCTGTTTTTGCAAACGGGCAAACATAACTATACCGCTTAAGGGAGGATTGATGTATAGGGAATATGGATTAATGGTTAATCCATCGATAGGCGTGGGGGAAAAAGCGGGGAGGTGGCTGGCCTACGCTAGGTAGGCCAGCCGTTTGCATTACTTGTCTATTTTAAGGGCCAAGAAGGCAGGGCTACCACGGCGTTGGATCAGTACGGCAACTGATTTCCCGGCAGGAATGTCTTTGATGGCTTCTTCAAAATCACTGACACTGCGTATCAAGTTGTTTTGGATGCGTAAAATCACATCGCCGCGCTGGATACCCGCGTCTTTGGCCGCACCTTTGCCAACATCCTGGACAATAATGCCGCCTTTGGGCATTTCCAGGGCTTCTTTTTGTTCGTCAGTCAAGGCACTGACGGTAATGCCGATGCGGTTCATCGGCTTGGCCTCGGCCTTGGCTTCTGCCAGTTGGTCGGGTTGGTCCGGCAACAGGCCAATTTTAAAGCTGACCGTTTTGGTATCGCCTTGGCGGATGATTTTTAACGTCGCTGTACTGTCAATCGCGGCCATGCCGACTAAAGGCGGCAAGTCGCCTGAGGTGTCAATCACCTGGCCATTGAATTCAATGATGACATCTCCCAGTTCCAAATCGGCTTTTTCAGCGGGGCTGCCGGGCATGATTTTGGACACCAACGCGCCTTGCGGTTTTTTCATGCCAAACGATTCGGCCAGTTCGCGGGTGACATCTTGGATTTGCACACCCAGCCAGCCGTGCGACACTTTGCCTTTGGTCTTGATTTGGTCAACGACGTTCATGACCACATCAATCGGTATTGCAAACGACAAGCCCATAAAGCCGCCTGTGCGGCTGTAGATTTGCGAATTGATGCCGATGACTTTGCCGTCCATGTTGAACAAGGGGCCGCCGGAATTGCCGGGGTTGATGGCGACATCGGTTTGGATGAACGGCACATAATTGCCGCCGGGCAGGCTACGGCCTTTGGCGCTGACGATCCCGGCGGTGACGGATTGTTCAAAACCAAACGGTGAACCGATGGCCAGCACCCATTCACCGACTTGCAATTGTTCTGGTACGCCGATAGCGACGGTCGGTAAATTGCTGGCCGCTACTTTCAGTAAAGCGACATCGGTGCGGGCATCGGAGCCTATCAGTTTGGCGACCAATTCGCGGCGGTCAGAAAATTTGACGACGATTTCATCGGCATCTTTGACGACATGATGGTTGGTCAGGACATAGCCATCTGGAGAAATGATAAAGCCTGAGCCTAGCGATTGGGTGTCGCCTGGGTCATAACCGTCGCTGTCGGGATTGTTGTAGAAATGTTTGAACAGCTCTTCCATTTCTGGCGGCATCCCTTCCGGCAATTGCGGCTTGGCTTGGCCTTGGGGGCCTGGGGCTTGTGCCTTAGGTTTTTGGGTCGTGCTGATATTGACGACAGCAACGCCATTGGTTTTGACCATGCCTGTAAAATCAGGCAATTGTGCAAAAGCATTTTGGCTCACCAACATCATCAAAAACACAAAAAGGCTTATGATTTTTGGCATATTATCTCCATTTCAGGCAGTTAAGTTAGTAAGGGGGGGGGGGGGAACTTCGTGTCACTTGGATGCAGGGCCTGGCAAGCTGATGGCATCGGCAATCAGACGGATGGTTTCTGAAGGGACTTCGCCCATGACGGTCAATTGGTAATCGCCAACGGTATGGGTGAAAAAGTTTACGGCATCAATGGCTTGGACATTTTTTGTGGTGATCGCCCCAAACGGGTAAGCATCGTTTTTATGTTCCATATAAACGGATACCGCCGCCAATCCGTCACTGAGCAATAAATGGTCAACCAAGTCTTCGGCATTGTGCATGGGCTCACGGGTGAAAAAAACTTCTTTAAAGCCTTGTGGCAAGGCCGTCATGGCAAATGTGGTTGGCCGGGACGTGTTTTTCTGTTCGGAGGGTGTGGGTTTTTGCCCCGCCATTTCCACAAACGGCAGCCTGTCTTTGACCTCTAATTCAGTAAACACAAGCTCTTCCAGTACTTTATCAGCCTGATCGTAAACGGCAACTTTCAGCGGTAAAAACCATTGTTTGCTAAGCCAGACTTTACGGGCATAGCGTAGGCTGTCTTTAGGTTTGATGGACACCACGTAGGCAGGCAATAGGGCGATGTTTTCCTCGTCCAGCAATTGGATGTCATAAACCGCATCCAGTTGAGCGAGGTCGGCGGGCATTTCCAGCAAAAATGAATGCTCAAAAGGCCGATGATCGACGACCAGTTGCCCGGTGGCGGCGTATAGGCAACTGACTTTGCCCGTATTTTTGTCCCTGACCATTTCGCGTAACGGGGAATTTAACGATAACAAATGCTCCTGTTCGCGCCCCTGGCTGGCCGCATGGAAATATTTCATCGGTTCCAGCTTGCTGTCGCGTAAAAACGCCACCGTTCCCTGATAATTTAGGGTCTGCATCGCAACGGCCATTTTTGCCAAAGCTTGTTTGCCATCCAGGTGTTGGATTATCGGCTTTTCAGGGGAGGGGGATGGTGTCGTTTCTGCCGAAGCAGTAGCCGTTGTGAATACGGGAAGGATAAGAAAAAGCCACTTTACCACGATCATTTTTGGTTATAGGTTGTTACACGGGCCATGGATTTGAAGTTGGGGTTATTGGCATACATGCTGCCATTGTGCGCTTGCAGATATTCGTTGATGCGTTCATTGAGCGGGATTTCTGATTGGGCTGGTTTGGCGGCTACTACGGCTTGCTCAGGCTGGGCTGGCGTGGGCGGGTGTTGTTGGGCGACTTGGATCGGGGGTTGGGACGTGGCGGTATTGCCTAGGTGGGGGAGTGAGCGTACCGCGACCACCGAAACCACGGCCACCGAAGCGGCGAGTGCCAGCCATTGATAGCGGCGGTTAGTGGTTTTTTTCTTGGGCAGGAAATGGATGGGTTCCTGTTCAAGACGCTGTGAAATTTGTGCTGAAAAATCAGGCTTAAGCGTCAAAAATTGGTCGGTTTTGAGGGCATGGCCGATGGCTTCATAGCGGTTTAGCTTTTCTGCCAACGCCGGGGATGTGCGCAGCTTTTGCAATAAATCCAACGTTTCGTCATGGCCCAGGTCATTATCAAGAAATTGGGAAATTTTTTGGTTCATTTCTTCGTTCATCAAAAGTCACCGTGTGTGAGCAAGGGGTTCAATTTATTATCAATGGCTTCACGCGCCCTAAAGATGCGTGACCGTACCGTGCCGACCGGACAATCCATGGCTTCGGCAATTTCTTCATAACTCATGCCTTCAAATTCGCGCAACATGATGGCGGTGCGCATTTCATCCGGCAGATTGTCAATCGCCGAGCGGATGGCCTTGGCGATCTCATCATTCATCAGCAAGCGTTCCGGGGTGTCGATTCCCTGGAGTTGCGGGGCGTTTTCGGTGGCTTCGGCATCTTGGATATCGACTTCGAATTGGCTGCTGCGCCGGTTGCGCGACACCAGATAATTCTTGGCGGTATTGATGGCAATACGGTACAACCAGGTATAAAAAGTGGAATCGCCCCGGAAGCTGCCAATGGCGCGGTAAGCCTTGATGAACGCTTCTTGGGCGACATCTTGCGCTTCGCTGGGGTCTTTCAGATAGCGGTTAACCAACTGGACAATCTTATGTTGGTATTTGATGACCAACAAATCATAAGCTTTTTTGTCGCCCTGCTGTACACGCGCCACCAGCTCTTCATCAAGGTGTTCGCTAGTCCTCTTTTGACTGTTCACTACGGCTCTTTAATTGTTGGGGTAGACAGGGTTAATCTGAATAAGTTCTTTGGTTACAAAATTGTGTAATCACTTTAAAAAGCGGTATTATCGCTAATCTGCGATAACTAAGCCACTCCTTGGAGTTGGCTGTCCAATTCGATTTGTTATTTTTATGCCTTATTCAAGAAATTATGATGTGTTAATTATTGGCAGTGGCGGGGCTGGATTGAGCTTGGCCCTCAAACTGGCAGACCAGGGGACTCAAGTTGCCGTATTGTCAAAATTTGCCTTAACTGCCGGAAGCACCTATTACGCACAAGGCGGCATTTCTGCGGTTTTCGATGCCGCCGATTCTATTGAATCGCATATAGAGGATACCCTGGATGCAGGCGCAGGGCTATGTAACCCTGAAATCGTCAGACTGACGGTGACACACGGAAAAAGTTCCATTGAATGGTTACGAAAACAAGGTGTGGCGTTTACCGAAGATGTCACACCCACCGGCGAAAAAATTTTGCACTTGAACCGTGAAGGCGGGCATTCGCACCGCCGCATCGTACATACCGCCGATGCCACAGGCAAAGCGGTGTCTTTATCGTTAATAGAACGCGCCCAAGAACACGCCAATATCGAATTGTTTGAACATCATAATGTTGTTGAACTGATTACCCGGCCTAGTAGCGATGCGGTCAGCGGCAAAAAAATTGTCGGCGCCTATGTCCTCAATTCGCTGCAACAAACGGTCAATACCTTCCTCGCCAAAGTTGTGGTATTGGCGACAGGCGGGGCCAGTAAGGTCTATTTATACAGCACCAATCCGCAAAGCGCGACCGGAGATGGCATTGCCTTGGCGTGGCGGGCGGGTTGCCGGGTCAGCAATATGGAATTCATGCAGTTCCATCCGACCTGTTTGTTCCATCCTAAAGCCAAATCCTTTTTGATTACTGAGGCGGTCAGGGGTGAGGGCGGCAAGCTGATCTTACCGGATGGCTCGCCATTTATGCACAATTTTGACCCGCGTGGCGAACTCGCCCCCCGTGATATTGTCGCCCGTGCCATAGACCATGAAATCAAAAAACGCGGTATTGATTGTGTTTATTTAGATATTAGCCATAAACCCGCCGACTTCATCCTCAAGCATTTCCCGACCATCCATAAAAAATGCCTGAAATTTGGCATTGACATCACCCAGCAGCCGATCCCGGTCGTGCCTTCGGCTCACTATACCTGTGGTGGTGTAATGACTGACAGTTATGCGCGGACGGACATTGACAATCTTTACGCGATTGGCGAAGTTGCCAGTACCGGCTTGCATGGCGCAAACCGCATGGCCAGCAATTCACTGCTTGAATGTTTGGTGTTTGCCGACCGGGCGAGCATAGACATTCTTGCCAAATTGGCCAATATCCCCATGCCACCCAACGTCGCCGATTGGGATGATTCCCAGGTTAGCGATTCCGATGAAGAGGTGGTGGTTTCGCACAATTGGGACGAATTGCGCCATTTCATGTGGGATTATGTCGGCATTGTCAGGACGGACAAACGTCTGTACCGGGCGATGAGCCGCGTGGAATTGCTGAAAAACGAAATTAACGAATATTACCGTTATTTCCGTGTTACCAGCGATTTGTTGGAGCTGCGCAATTTGGTGATCGTCGCCGAATTGATTATCCGTTGTGCCCTACAACGCAAGGAAAGCCGGGGGCTACATTACACGTTGGACTACCCGGTGCCGGACAATAGCCAGCCGCCGCAGAACACGATCCTGACACCTTAGCAGGTGGTTGATTTCTATCTGTTGCTATAATTTCGGGTGTATACTTCGCGCACTCCATCACAATAAAAATAAATAAAATACGGGGAATTCCGATGACTGAAAAGACCGCAAGCAAATACCTGCTTAATTTGGAAAAACAATTCGCTTACGACAATCCGGTCTTGCTCCAAGCCTTAAAAGTCTTTCAAGAAATCGATCAGCTTGAATTCGATTTAGGTTTAATTAGGGCTGATGAAACCACGGCCATGAAACATTCTTGGTGGCCCATTGTCAGCTTGGTGGGTGGCAACTCCTCCGCCAAAGCCCGGTTTCTGAGCAGTTATCTAGGCACTGACCAGCTGCAATCGGGCTTGCAGGCCGCCAGCCATAAATTCACCGTCCTGTTACATAACAACCAAGCCAATTCCAATATCTTGCCGGGTACGGCCCTGGATGTTGACCCGCGTTATCCGTTTTTTAAAATCAGCAGCAAAATCGAGCAGCAGCAACAAGGTGAAGGCAACCGTATCAATTCCTATTTGGAACTGAAAACGTTGCAAAGCGAACGGCTCAAAGGCAAGCTGTTCATTGACGCGCCCAACGTCGCCACGTCTTTGGCAACACCGGTCGTGTCCATGCTCACCCGACACACCATCGAAACGTCTGATTTGGTGCTGATCTTTAATGATGTGTTTGACACGGATTCTGCACTGACCCAAGAGCTGATACAGCTTATTATCGCCCATCAGGACACCAACAAATTCATTTACCTGATCGACGAGCCGACCGCAAACTTAAGCACCACCAACAACAATGCCATCATTTCCTTATGGCAACGTAAATTATCCGAACTGGGCCTGAACACGGGCCAATTCATCGTCCTCACCAACCAGCAGAATGCCGCTAACCCGTCCGGTTCCGGTCAGTTTGCCGACATCGACCACCGCATGACTAACGTTGCGCATGGCCGCTCTTACCGTATTTTGGATGCCCTTGAAAAAAACATCCAAAATATCAAAGAGGTTGTCGTGCCCGAAACTCAAGCGGCCATAGGCACATGGAAAGACCGCGTCAATATGTCAACCCTGGTTGTGCTGGGTTTTATCGCTTCGTTGGCCGTGTTGGCGGAAATAGAAATGGGGGTCATCGACTTTTTGATTGACCCGATTATTGGCCCGATCATCGGTGTGGCCTTGATTGCAGTGATTGTCCCTATGCACTTGCTCAGTGCCAAACTGCAAGCCAAGCTGATTGCCAACAAATTGCATGCCCGTCAAAAAGAGCTGCACTTGATGGAAAGTTTGGGCAATTTTTTTGAAAAAAACCAGACTTTTGGGCGGATGATGTTTACCGCTTCCGAACCTGTCGGTTGGAATAAAAAAACGAAGGCAAGGCTTGCGGAATTGAGCGAAAAAACCCGCGAATTGGTGCAAGCCCTGAACGACAATTTCAGTGCTTACCAGGAATCGGCTGCCAACGATAAGTTACAGAGTTTTAAAGAATTTCCGTAGTGATAGTTATCAAGGGTCATGAATAAATCATTCCTTCTATAGCGACCAAACACAGGCATTATTTGCCAAAATAACTATGGACACTTTAAAAAATTATCTGCCCGTGTGCTGGTTTAAGGGCAACACGCTTGAACTGAAACGGTCAATCGAGTTTTTCAAACACAATGTCGTCTTTTATTTTTTTGTCGAGTTCTTTTTGCAGGCCAATATGACTGATGACCCGGTCGAGTCATTTTACGAGGTCAGCTTCGAAACCTTATTGACCGTGCTTTTCATTTGGGTCATGTTAGCCCTTAACCGTACCCTCTATACCTTTGTGCAAATCTGCACAGCCGTCTTATTTTGTTCCAATGCCGCTTCTTGCGTTTTAATTCCCGTTTTGGTGTGGCTAACCATCAGCGAAAATACCATCAGCTATTATTTGGTTGGTCTGATTGTCATTTGGGATTATGCCATGACCACTTATGTCTTTAAGCAAGTCCTCATGCTCAATCTGGCCGCCAGTGCCGTTGTGTCGCTGTTCTACGCCGGATTTACTTACTTTGGGGCTTATACCTTGGGGCAGTTGGTACAGTGAGTTAGCGGGAGGCTTTGCCTCCCACGGCTGTCGTTATTGTGCCAACGCTTGGATTAATGGCGACACGGTTCGTTAACCATTAGCGTTCAATGCACAAGACAAGGCTTGTAAAAAGGCCGCATTTTCTTCGGGTGTGCCGATAGTGACGCGCAAACAATCCGCTAACAACCCGCCTTGTGGGCTAAGATTTTTAATCAGCACGCCTTGCGTTTTTAATGAAGCAAAAATGACATCGGCTTGCCCCGCTTCAGTCCTGAACAAAATAAAATTGGCGGCACTTGGATAAGCCGTGATGCTGGCCATCGAAGCAAGCTGGGTCAGCACTATTGCCCGTTCCTCGCAAATCCGTTGGGTTTGGTCGTCAAACAGGGCTTTATGGCGAAGTGCAAAATCGGCGGTCAATTGGGTCAGACTATTGATATTGTAAGGTAAACGAATTTTATCCAATTGCCCTAGCCATTTTGGTTGGCCCACCAAATACCCTAAGCGCAACCCCGCCAAACCTAGTTTGGATACGGTGCGCATCACCAGCAAATTGTCATACGTGTCCAATTTGCCCATGAAACTGGCATTGGCAAAGGGCGCGTAAGCTTCATCAATCACCACCAAACCTTGTGCGGTTTGGATGATTTCTGCAATAGCTTCGTCATCAAACAGGTTTCCGGTCGGATTGTTCGGATAAGCAATAAAAATCACCGATGGTTGATGTTCGCTGATGCTTGCCAATATCGCAGGCAAATCCAAACCAAAGCCATCGGCCAATAACGGGATGCCCAAGTAGCGCAAGCCCAAACTGTCGCTGAGTTGTTTGTACATCACGAAACCCGGCGCGGGCGCGAGGACGCTTGCGGATGGCGGCAACGCCATCAATAAAATTTGGATGATTTCATCCGAACCATTGCCCAACAACACATCCAAATGCTCAGGAATCTGTTCCAATTCTTTGATGGTTTTGACCAAGCGCCGTGCGTGCGGGTCGGGATAGCGGTTGAGCGGGCAATCTTTGAGCGTTTCCAGCCAACTGGCCTTGATGGCTTCTGGCCACGTATAGGGGTTTTCCATGGCATCCAATTTAATAAAACCAGTGGCATCCGCGACTTTATAGGCGGATAGGGCGAGCACTTCTTGACGGAAAATGGCGTTTGGCAAATCGTTTGGCATCTTTATAAGGGGTGTGTTACGGAGTAAACGTGCAGTTTAACACCTGTATGGCAAAGTTAAACGCAATCTAGGTCAAGCTTTGCGCCGCAGTATTTTTTGGCGGATGACGCTTTGTTCTGTCGGCCCGCACATATAGGCATAAAAGAAAGCTGCGCACAGCAGGACATACACGCCACCCAGCACACCTAAGGCAATAATTAATTGCCAGCGGCCTAAATCCAGCAAAATGAGCCACGGCTTGACTGCTTCCATCAGCCCGTAGCCAAACAAATACGGCATGATGCCGGGCAATAACACAGAGCGGACAAATCGCGACAATTTCAATTTGAGGCGGTAATTGCCGACCAATAAATAAATCAACGCACTTAAAATCCGCGCCATCATCACCAGCAAAGCGATCATGACAATATCAAACGTGAAATATTTCCAAACCACACCTAACCCGGTAATCACGAACAAGGCCTGCCAGCCCAGATAGCCAAAGGTGCGTGTCGGATGGTTAATCGCTTGGTAATAAGCCGACAACGGCCCGGTCAACACATGCAGCTGATACCCGGCACACGCGCACATCATCACCTTAAGCGTATCATCCATGTTCATGTTAGTGTTTTTGCCGATCCAGGCCGCCAATAGCCACATTGCGAATGGGGCAAGAAAGCCCATCGCTAAGCCATTTAACAGATTCAAATAGCGCAGGCCTTTAGTGTAAAGGCGTTGAATTTCGTCGTATTGTTTCAGATGGTGGGCATGGGTGATGGCCGGCAAAAAACTGGCGTTCATCGAAGAAAACACTTGGCTGGCCATAACCGGGAATTTTTGCCCCAAATCTAAAATGGCAATTGCCGCCAAGCCGCTTAAATAACCCGCCAACACCCGTTCGATGGAATACATCGCCACGCTCAACAAGCCTGACAATTGCAAAACGCCGCCGTATTTTAAAAAAGTCGCAAAAAACTCCCGTTTCACTTTTCGCGCACCGAGCTGCAAATTGGGGATGGCCCGGTAACACAAGGCAATGTAAACCAACGTGGAAAAAATATAACGGGCGAAAAACGCCCACAACAACGATGCCACGCCGTAATGCAAGAGCAACAAGCCGACAATCAGCGCGGTTTCTAACAAAAAGCTGATGATCCAGACCACCGTCTGCTGGGCGATTTTTTGCAAACCGTGCAGCACATACGCAAACGCGCCTAAGGTCATGTCCAGCAACATGGTCGCCAAGGTGCCCAAGATGAGGATTTGCGCGGTTTCCTGCAAATGCGCGGAGACCTTAAAGCCTTTCAAAATCCACGGCATCGCGAACCATGCCCCGGACATCGCGACAACACTGAACAAAAACGTCAGCAACAAACCCGTGCTTATCAGCCCGCTAATGGACTCCTGTTCATTTTTGGCGGTGTATTCGGCAACGTAGCGGATATACACATTCGACACGCCAAACGCGCCCATACTGACGTAGCTAATCAACAAAAAGCAGGTTGCCCACAAACCGTATTCTTCGAGCGATACAAAATGCAGAATCAGCGGCGGCAAACCCACGCGCGTCAATAAATACAATAAACGTCCGGCAGTTTGTGCCAACGTGTTGCGGAAAAATGAGCTGCCACGGCTAGTGTTTTTCATGATCGTCACTGTGATTTTGGTAGGCGTTGGCGTAGAGTATAGCCTTGTTTGTCCGTTATCAATACGCTGAGGGCGGGATGTATTGCCCTTTTTTATCAGAGCAAAAACAGGGGATTTACTATGTTAGGAAAGTTATTCCGGGCTTTTTTAAGAAAAAACGCCATGAAATCGGGGCGTTTTGTCGGTTTGTACCGTAAGTTTTGCCGCCCTGACGGCGCGGAATGGGCGGTTTACCTAAAACGCCATAACGTGTTGTATGCGATGGGCGAGGATTGTGTGGTGCAAATGAACGTTGAAATCACCGACCCCAAACATGTCAGGCTAGGGAATAACGTCCGCATGACGGGCTGCACCTTATTCGGCCATGATGGCTCCATCAATATGCTCAAACAAATGACCGGCGTGTGCCTGGACAGCGTGGGTAAAGTGGATATCCGCGACAATGTGTTCATCGGGCATCGGGCGATCATCATGCCCAACGTCACCATCGGCCCGAATGCGATAGTGGCGGCAGGTTCGGTCGTTACCCGCGATGTGCCGTCCAATACCATTGTCGGTGGTGTGCCCGCCAAGCCCATCGGTACGGTTGATGCCTACCTTAAACGTTGCGAAGAACGCACCAATGCTTTGCCGTGGCGGCATTTGTTATCCGCCGACAATTTCGGCCCGGCCACCGAAGAATTGACGCAATTGCGCTGCAAGTATTTTTTTGAAACGCCAGAGGCAGAAAAATAGCCGGGCAATTTAGCAGGGACTGCTGATACCGTGATGATACGGTGTGAAAAGCGTTTATTTTTCACACCCAATTCAAAACAAACGTTTTTGCGATGGATTTGGATACAACAAAGACACACTGGCTTGCTATTAGAAAAGTTCGGGATAGACTAAGCCTCACCTAATAAAACCAAATGAATGGACTTCAGCCAGGAGCAAGCTATGTTTCCCTTTGATGTGACCAAACCCGTTGTTGGCCAAGCCAGTGTTGTGATTAATAAGCCCAACACCGATATATTTGTTTTTATTGGCGATAATTTTTTTCAAAACTACCCGAAATGGGCTGAAGAAGTCACCGAATTCCACCCGTTAAATGGGCTTCAAGTGTTTGTCGGTGCCAAGGCCGAGCAATTGCGCCGCGACCAAGGCCAAGAAATCAAATCCGTTTTTGAAATCACCGAATTTCATCCTTACCTCAGATTAGCCTTTAAAGGGCTGTCTGCACCTTATCAGAACACCTACCATTTAGAACCGCTCGACACGGGTCACGCAACGCTGTTGACCTATAGCTTCGTATTATTGGAGCTGGAGCTGTTCATGCGCCCTTTTGAAAAACTGATCCGCACCGCGATTGAAGAGGGGGCGGAAAACACCGTTGAAAACATTAAAAAATTGCTGGCTGAAAGTGATGAGGGCGGCATTTCCACAGTAACAAACCATCAACTTGGAGCTTGAGCCATGAGTTTTGTCGTAGAAAAAGATAACGGACTGATTCCGCAAATCCTTTCTTCAATATTGGACGAATGTGTCAATGGCGTGACCTTGGCAGACCCTGATCTTGAAGGTGCGCCGATTGTTTACGCGAATAAGGCTTTTGAACGCCTGACCGGATACAGCAAAGAAGACATCATCGGGCTGAATTGCCGTTTCCTGCAAGGAGTGGACAGGGAACAGCCCGAACGTTACCAGATTGCTGAAGCGATGAAAAACCACCAAGGGATTGAAGTGACTTTGCGCAATTACCGTAAAGATGGTGAATTGTTTTTCAACCATTTGAAAATCACGCCGCTGATGGATCGTAAAGGCCGGGTGATTTATTACTTGGGTGTGCAATATGACGTGACGTATCAGGTCAACGCCAAAAACGAAATTGCCGAACTTACCAACTTGCTGGGGGAGTTTACGAAAAAAGTGGGTTAACTGCCCACAAGGGTGTATAAGAAGAAACTACCACACCATCAGTAACTTCCGGGTGAGCCATGAGTCCTGCCGAAAATCCGTTACCCCTTGCTGAAGCTGGCCAACAAGCCAGCTTATTGTTCAATGAAGTGCTGTTTGGCTTGGCCATGCTGGCTTTCGCCGTGCTGATGGTCATGGAGCGTGTCCAACCGTACCGGAAATTCACCAATAAAATCAATAAAGAATCCTTTGTCACCAATACCACGGCGTTTTTGTTCAATAACATTATCCTGACGGCTCTACGGGCATCATCGCTGTTTTTCATCGCACAACGTTTTTCCTCATTTGGCCTGTTAAGCGACATGGATAATGGCCCGATCAAATGGTTGCTGTCGTTTGTGCTGTTTGACCTGTCGATTTATGTTTGGCATTTCATCAGCCATAAATACGAATGGCTGTGGCGTTTCCATAAAGTCCACCATAGCGACAAAAGCTTTAACGTCTCCACGGGTTTTCGGTTCCATGTCTTTGATTTGCTATTGGAAATATTCTACAAGTGCCTGTTTGTCATACTCATCGGCGTGGAAGCGTATTTAGTCCTGGCCATAGAGATTGTCGAGCTGTTTTTTGTCTTTTTCCACCATGCTAATTTGCAGTTTAAAAACGAAAATCTAATTTCCCAAGTCATCATCACCCCCTCATTGCACCGTGTCCATCATTCCGCTTTACGCAAAGAACACGACAGCAATTACGGCATCGTCCTGTCAATCTGGGATAAGCTGTTTGGAACACGCAAAGAACTCGTCCCCGAAAAAATCGGCCTCAACACCATCGAAGCCGAAAATTTCCTGCAATTGTTTTTCCTCGCGTTCATCACCGAACGCCATATCCGGCGTTTGTTGCAGATTATCCCTAAGGGTAAGAAGTAAGGCTTCCGGCTTTACTGCTTTCTTGCGACATTATGTAACAAATGCACAAAGTCCTATCCTCTAGCATACAATCAATAGGTTATTGTCGTTGATGGATAATGGCTTTTGGGTATCTACGATTTCCAATCGGTGCTACGACTGCCCGTCCTTGAAGGACGCGCAGTTGTGAATATCCCATCAATGCCCTATCCTTTTGTGCAACTGCTACATAATGCCGCTCTTTTGGGGTTTCTAACCATATAGTTTTTATTTTAGCCATCGTTGCCGAATCAAATCCTTTTGTCCGAAACTATACCGGGCATATAATGGAAAGCTGGACACGAAAAAACTAAAAATCTGAAAACTATGAATCCAATCAATCAGTTAATATTTTCTGTAGATGATCATATTAAGAGTGGCAAAATTAGCCCATCAAATGTTCCCCTAGCCTTGTTAGGTGAATTTCAAAGAGATGTGAGCGACTTTCTGAAAGGTTCCAACCGTGATGTTGATTTAAACGAAGTTGTTGTTTCAATAGAACAGGGTTCTCTCGCTTTAGTAACTGGAGGATTAATCGCGGCAAGCACACTTTGGGCGGATTTAGGTCGGTTGCAGTCGCCAGGTTCACTTAGCTTGATAGACCCCAAACGGGCAAAGGTTATTGAGAAATGGCAAAAAGAAGCAAAGAGAAATCCCAACAGGCATTATTTTGTTAAAGACCCATCGGCACAAGTTTATTTTGAGATAGATTCGGCATCTGATTTTCGTAGAATTGAAGATGTATGGGTACATGTAGAAAAATATTTGCACGGTACTATTGTCGATATGGGGGGAAATACTACCCCTAACGTCCATCTTAAACTTGAAAATGGCGTGACTTTGCCACCTATTGCGGCTACCCAAGAATTATTGGCACGAGGCGAGCAAAATCGTCTATATCGCCCGGCCTTGCTTCATGTTATTGCTGAAGAAAATCTAATTAATGGTGAATTACGCAATTATCAATTGCTGGCATTTGAAAACTATCAACCTAGCTATGATGAAATGGAATTTAATATGATGGTGGAAAAAGGCACTAAGGCTTGGGCGGACGTTCCTGATGCAAACGCATGGCTGGAAACTTTGCGGGGCAATCAAGCATGAGTGTTTCTGTCCTGTTAGATACCAGTTTTCTCATTTCGCTTAATAACAATTCCCGCCTCCATCATAGTACTGCACATCAATACTATAAACATCTGCTTGAACAGAAAATACCAATCTATTTTTCCACTATCGTAGCCGCAGAATTTGCCATTAAGGAGCCGATAACAGACTTACCCCTCAAAAATTTCCGGCCTGTTCCATTTAATCTTACTCATTCAACGAAAGCAGCGGAGATTTGGAATATTCTTAAAAATCAAGAGCCGCAAGAGTATCATCCTGTCGACAGCCGAGCTGTAGTGCGTGATGATGCCAAAATTATTGCCCAAGCTTTACAAGAAAATATCCCGTTCATTCTGACTGAAGATGCTAAAACGTTTTACAAATATTGTGAGCGGCTAAGAAAATCAAACGGTTTCAATGTTCGAGCCATAAAATTAGTCGACGGCTATAATCCTTCATTTTTGAGGTTGGATGGTCAGACAGATATTGAGGCTTTTTCTTAGATATTTACCACTTTTAACAAAAACGAATAGGGTTCTATTTTGATAGGCAATCTAAATCAAAGGGCAAACCATGAGCAATAACCAAAAAATCCGCGTGTTACTTTCAGCCTACCAATGTGGTGTGGGTATGGGTTCGGTGTCGCAAATCGGCTGGGAGTGGTACAGCCGTTTGAGCGAAACTTGCCAAGTTACCTTATTGACCCACATCCGCAACCAACCCGCCTTGAGTGCTTCCGGCGCACCCATTAACGGCTCCAAAGTCATTTATATTGATACCGAATGGTTCGCAGGGCCTTTATATCGTTTTGCTGAGTGGTGTTTCCCTCGTAGTGAACACCCCCGCTTCTTGATTGCCTCGTTGGATTTTTTTGTTTACGACTGGATGGCGGTGCGGCAGATGCGCCAACGGCTAAAAACCGGGCAAACGTTTGATATTGTCCATTCGCCTACGCCTGTTTCGCCGATTGCGGCAACGCGTTTGTACACATTAGGCGTGCCATTGGTTTTGGGGCCTTGGAATGGCGGTTTGGCATCGCCGACCACCTTTCCTGAAATCATGAAAGCCGAATCCAAATGGCTGTACCCCATCCGTAATTTAGGCCGTGTTTTTGATGCCATCATTGGCTCGACCCGCAATGCGGCGATGATATTTACCGCTACCCAAGCCACATTCAAGGCCATTCCGGCGCGTTATCAGCACAAATGCCAAACTTTATTGGAAAATGGCGTAAACCTGGATGTGTTCACCTACGCGCCTTATCCGCCCGCACCCTCTGATACGAATCCGCTCCAAATTGTTTTTGTAGGCCGATTATTGCCAATGAAAGGTGTGGCAATGTTGTTGGAAGCGCTCACTGCATTAAACTTCCCCGTCCATTTGACGGTGGTTGGCGAGGGTTCGGAGCGGGCGTATTTGCAGCAATTGACCACAGAACTGGGCTTGGATGCTAAGGTGTCGTTCACTGGCAATTTGTCGTTGCCTGACATTTCGCCGATTATGCAGCAAGCCCATGTATTTTGTTTGCCGTCAGTGCGTGAATCGGGCGGGGCGGTGTTGTTGGAGGCGATGGCGGTGGCGCGTCCTGTCATTGCCGTTGATTTTGGCGGGCCTGCGGAAATTGTTGATGATGGCGTGGGGGTAAAACTGCCTGCCACTGGTAAAGCCGATGTGATCCGAAGCCTTATCAGTGCGTTGACGGATGTGCGTGAAAATCCCCGGCATTGGCAAGCGATGGGTGAAGAAGGCCGCCGCCGCGTCGAAAAACATTATACGTGGGCGGCGAAAATCGCCACCGCAATTGGATTCTACCGTCAATTATTGGAAGCAAAATCATGAGCCACCGTATCGCCTATTTGGTCAGCCAATACCCTGCCTATTCCCACACGTTCATTTTGCGCGAAGTGTTGCAACTGCGCCAATTTGGCGTGGATATTAGTGTCGCCTCCATTAACGCGCCTGACCGCCCGTTCGACAAACTCACTGACATTGAACGCGCCGAAGCCGAGCAAACCTTTTATGTCAAAGCCCAGGGCATTGCAAAAGCGGCGGTGGCATTAGGGAAAACGCTGATCACGCATCCTGGCGGCTTGATGCGCGGTGTAAAACACGCACTTCAATTGGGTGGTTCGGACATCAAACGCTCGCTTTATCATGGCTTTTATCTGGTGGAAGCCGCGCTGATCGGGCAATGGCTACGCTCCAAAAACATCAGCCATCTGCATGTGCATTTCGCGACACCTGCCGCGTCCGTAGGTATGTTAGTGAAAACCGTGTTCGGTACGAGCTTTTCGTTCACTGTACACGGCCCTGACGAATTCTATGATGCCGCTGGTTACAATTTGCCGCAAAAAATCTTGGCGGCGGATTTTATTTTTTGCATCAGCCATTATGCGCGTAGCCAAGTGATGAAATTATCACCTGTCGAGGCTTGGCCAAAATTTGATGTTTGCCGTTTAGGCGTAGACCCGGAGCGGTTCACGCCTGCACCCAAAATCCAAACTAATACCCATTGCCACTTGTTATGCGTAGGCCGTTTGACCCCCGCCAAAGGCCAAGCGATTTTGCTCGAAGCCGTGGCGCAATTGCAAAGCCAAAACCTGCCCGTGCGCTTGACCTTAGTGGGCATGGGCCCGGATTCGGACAGCCTGAAAGCCTATGCTGAAAAATTGGGCATCAGCGGCCAAGTCGAATTTACCGGGGCGGTCGATCAAGACCATATTTTGGGCTATTACCAAACCGCCGACGTGTTTGTTTTGCCCAGTTTCGCCGAAGGTTTGCCTGTGGTATTGATGGAAGCGATGGCGATGGAAATTCCCTGCATCACCACTGCCATTACTGGCGTGCCTGAGTTGATTAACAGCGGCGAAAACGGCTTGCTAGTCCCGGCTTCCGATGTGGCAGGTTTGGCCGATGCCATCAGGCAACTGGCCAACGATGCCGGTTTGCGCCGCCGCCTAGGTCAAGCCGGACGGCAAAAAGTGTTGGCGGATTACAATTTGTACACCAACGTCCGGCATTTGTTCAATGAACTGGACAAACGCCTTAACGCGATATGATTGCGGTCATCCAACGGGTCACGTCCGCTAAAGTGACCGTCAACCAACACGATATAGGCTTTATCGGCACGGGCATCATGGCGTTGGTGGGTGTAGAAAAGCCCGACACCCGCCAAGATGCCCAACGCTTGCTGGAGCGCATGTTGAATTACCGCATTTTTGCCGATGCCCAAGACCGCATGAACCTGAGCCTGCGTGACATTCACGGCGGCCTATTGTTAGTCCCGCAATTCACCTTGGTTGCCGACACCCAAAAAGGCAACCGCCCCAGCTTCACCTCCGCCGCCCCGCCCGAACAAGGCCGTGAACTGTTTGCTTACCTGCAAGAACTGGCGTTGGCGACCTACGATGTGGTGGCCTTTGGCGAATTTGGTGCGGATATGCAAGTGGCATTAGTGAACAACGGGCCGGTGACGTTTACTTTAAAGACCCGTTAAAAGCAGTTTGAAAAGATGATAAAAATTGAATCGGATACTGCTAAAGCAAAAGCTAATTTAATAAAGCATGGCGTTTCTTTTGAAGAAGCAGAAACGGCCTTGTTTGATCCTTTTGCCCTTGCCCAAGAAGATGCCGATAGTACACAAGAAAAACGCTGGGTTTTAATAGGGATGAGCGGGTCGGCGCGTTTGCTTACCGTGGTTTATACATTGCGTGATGATGATACGGTCATCCGTTTAATTTCTGCACGAAAATCTACCCGAAAAGAGGCGGACTACTATGCTTGAAGAATACAATTTTGCAAATGCCAAACGCGCCAAAGACATACCTCATTTGGCAACGCTCCAAGAACAGCAGGCAGGCAAGACAAGCATCAATTTAATAATTGACGATGATGTCTTGGCGAGTTTTCGACATAAAGCAGAGCAGAAAGGCATTGACTATCAGGCTCTTATTAATTCAACCTTAAAGACGGTTGCAAAGCAGTTTTTTTGAAGCCAGTAAAGTGGGCATCATGATTGGGTTACGGTTTACCGATAGCCCAATAATCCAATGCGTTCCCTTTCCGCTGAAAGTCCCCAGCTTGGCCTAGCTATCCCGTATAATCTGCATTTTTTTACCGTAGATTGTGAGCCATGACCATTTCCCTTGCAGACCTTGAAATCATTGTGCGTGAAGCCGGACAAATCGCTTTGGCGCATTTTAAAGACCTCAAACACGCCGATGTCCAGAAAAAAAAGCCGCGTGATTTCGTCACCGCCGCCGATGTGGACGTGGAAGCGTTTCTAAAAGAAAAATTGACCGAAAAATACCCCAGCTATGGCTTTTGGGGAGAAGAAAGCGGCCAGTCGGCGAATCAGTCTTCGCGTTGGATAGTCGATCCGATAGACGGCACGCATTCGTTTGCCAGAGGCCAGTATTTTTGGTCGATCAGTGTGGCCTTAGAAATTGATGGTGAATTGGTCGCAGGTACGGTTTACGCCCCGGCGTTGGATGATTATTACACGGCGGCAAAAGGGCAGGGCGCGTTTAAAAATGGCGTGCGGATTCATGTTTCAACGGAACCCGGCCTTGCTGATGCGATGGTGGCGACGGGTTTTGCCTGTTTGCGTTCCTACCTGCCCAACAATAATTTGGAACGGTTTGCACGGATTGCCCAACGCACCGCCAGCCAACGCCGTTTCGGTTCGGCGGCGATGGATTTGTGCCTGGTCGCTGACGGGCAAGTCGA
Source organism: uncultured Methylocucumis sp. (assembly GCA_964446885.1). Lineage (GTDB taxonomy): Bacteria > Pseudomonadota > Gammaproteobacteria > Methylococcales > Methylomonadaceae > Methylovulum. Next base: position 45,303 of record CAYUQV010000005.1, on the reverse strand, counting down.
TGCCTTTTGGGAGCAAGAGCTGAATTTATACGATGTCGCCGCCGGGGCGTTGATTGTGCAAGAAGCAGGCGGTACGTTGACCGATTTCCAAGGCAACCCTGGCGTGTTCCCTAAGCAGATTCTGGCTACTAATGGCTTGGTATTGGCGGAGATTTTGGCGTTGATGTAAGTTATCAGGCCATGCCGGATAGGTTTCTGCGTGGCCTGATGTTTTAATTCGCAGGCTCACTCGCCTTAGGTTTCAGGTTATCCGGGTCAATATTGCTGGTGTTGCCGCCATAACCGAACCAACCCGTCAGTTTTTCCCACAAGGTTTTTTCCAGGTCACGTTTGGGGACAACCACGGTGGTTTCTTTGGGTTGTCTGATGACAGGTACTGCGCCGGGGCGCAAATCGCCTTGGATGCCTGCCAAATCGTCACCGTTAAACACTAAGGTGATGCGTTTTTGCACGGTGTCTTGGCCGCTGATTTTGTCAGAATACAGATAATCCCAACGCGCCTGATGGAAGGTGTCTTTCAGCATCGGCGAACCCATGATGTACAGCACTTGGCGTTTGTTCATGCGCGGCTTGAGCTGGTCTACCATGTCCTGGTCAATGATATTGCCTTGTTGGATTTCTAACGTATAAACCCCCGGCAAATTGTTGAGGATGGTTGAACAGGCGGTCAGGGAAAAGGCCAGAAGACAAACGGAAAGTAACGGTTTACGCATTAGGACAGCAGCTTGTATGTAAAAGGCAAAATCATACAGGATGTTAAACGATAATCCTATAAAACTGTCATGCCTTGTCGGTCTGAAACAAGCTACAATGTGCATAATTTTCACTCATTGCCGATATTGCGGCTTATCGGAGCCTAATAATGGAATCCCATGATTTACGGAACGCAGGCTTAAAAGTCACGCTGCCGCGTGTCAAAATCCTGCAAATTTTAGAAAAGCAAATCAATGAGCGGCATTTGACCGCTGAAAAAGTTTACAAAATTTTGTTAAGCGAAAATGAAGAAATTGGCCTGGCCACGGTTTACCGGGTGCTGACCCAATTTGAAGCGGCGGGTTTGGTGACGCGCCATCATTTTGAAGGCGGCAATTCGGTGTTTGAATTGGCCACCGCCGACCATCACGACCACATCATGTGCATGAAGTGCGGCAAAGTCGATGAATTTAGCGATGAAATCATCGAAGCGCGGCAACAAGAAATCGCCGACAAACTGGGTTATGAACTAACCGACCACGGTCTATATCTATACGGCTTCTGCCCTAATTGCAGAAAACCTTGATAGTTTGGGCTGGCAACAAGCCAAGCCCCTCTTTCAATCGCGAACCTCCTTCTCTCCCTAACGATACTCTCCATGTTTAAACCCTTAATTTTTTATATTGGCCTGCGCTACACGCGGGCGGAGCGGCGTACGCAATTCATTTCCTTTGTCACCTTGGCCTCGGTGTTGGGCATTGCCTTAAGCGTTGTTGCCCTGATTACCGTCTTGTCGGTGATGAACGGCTTTGTCGAACAAATCAGTGCCCGGATGCTCAGCATGACCGCCCACGCCACCATCACCGGACGCTACGGGCAATTGGACAACTGGCAAGAACTCGATCAAAAGCTGGCCGGAACGCCGCATGTGCAAGGCGCGGCTCCGTTCATCACCGGGCAGGTCATGATTAACGCCGACCGCCGCGTCAGTGGTACGGTGCTGACGGGCGTATTGCCAGCCTCGGAAGCGAACGTGTCGGAAGTCGCCGGACATATGACATCCGGGAAATTGTCAGATTTAGCACCCGGCGAATATGGCATCGTGTTGGGTGAAGAGCTCGCCAATTATTTGGGTGTCATGACGGGCGACAAAATCACCCTCATCAGCCCGCAAGTCAACTCCACGCCTGCCGGGGTCGTGCCACGGATGCGCCGCTTCACCATCGTCGGTACGTTCAAAGTCGGCATGTTCGAGTATGACCGTAACATGGCGTTTGTGCATATGGACGATGCCGCGAAACTGTTCCGTTTAGATAGCACCGTGTCCGCTTTGCGTATCAAACTTGATAATTTGCTCAATGCCCCTGAAATTACTCAAGAATTGGCGCAAAAATTCCAAGCCGACTACATCGTCAGCGATTGGACGAAAGCCCATGACAATTTCTTTCAGGCCATCAAGATGGAAAAGCGCGTGATGTCGATCATCTTGCTGCTGATGGTGGCCGTGGCGGCGTTCAATATCGTTTCCACGCTGATTATGGTCGTTACTGATAAACGCGGCGACATTGCCATTTTAAAAACCCAAGGCCTGACTTCCGGCTCGGTCATGGGTATTTTTATGGTGCTGGGGACGGTGATTGGCTTGGTCGGGACGCTATTAGGCGTGATCGGCGGCGTGTTGCTTGCCTGGAATATCGCTGACATCATCAAAACCGTGGAAGACACCTTCGGCATCAAATTCCTGTCCGCGCAAGTCTATTACATCAGCGATTTGCCCTCGAAATTGATTTGGACGGATGTGTATGTCATCGCTGGCATGGCGTTTTTACTGTCCTTGCTGGCCACCATTTACCCGGCGTGGCAAGCGTCCAAAGTCAATCCAGCCGAGGTGCTGCGTTATGAATAAGCCCATTTTATCGTGCCAAAACCTCACCAAACGCTACAGCCAAGGCGAGTTGGACGTGGAAGTCCTAAAAGGCGTGAACCTTGACGTTGGCATTGGTGAACAAGTCGCCATCATGGGCGCGTCCGGTTCCGGCAAAAGCACCTTACTGCATTTATTGGGCGGTTTGGACAAACCCACGGGCGGTACGGTGACATTAGATGGCCAAGATTTGAACAAAATCGGCAACCGCCAACAAGCCAAACTGCGCAACAAATCGCTGGGCTTTATCTACCAATCGCACCATTTATTGGGCGAATTCACCGTCTTGGAAAATGTCGCCATGCCCTTATTGATTGCAGGCGAAACCGTCACCAACGCCAAAGCCCGCGCCACCGCCTTGTTACAACGCGTCGGCTTAGGCCACCGCATCGCCCACAAACCCGGAGAACTCTCCGGCGGCGAACGCCAACGCGCCGCCGTGGCCAGGGCGTTAATCAACAACCCCGCCGTGATCTTGGCAGACGAACCCACTGGCAACCTCGACAGCAAAACCGCCGAACAAGTCTACCAACTCATGCTAGAGTTAAACCAAGAGCTGCAAGTGAGCTTTTTGGTAGTGACCCACGACCATGAATTGGCGGCGAAAATGGGTAAGGTGTTGCATATGGAGGATGGGGTGATTGTCGGCGGGTAAGTCCCAACCCTTCGGCTTAAGCCATACATTCGGGTTAAAATTGAACTGCGCTGGTTCCCAAGCTCTGGCTTGGGAACCCCTGTTTAAGAAGCTCTAGCTTCGAAAATACGGGAAGCAGGAGCTTCCAGAACTGCATTTCCAAGCTGGAGCTTGGGAACGAGCGAACTTGCCGGATAATCACAGGAAACCGTTATGATTAAAGAACTAAGGCTAAAAAACTGGAAAAGTTTTGAAGATGCCACCTTGTTTATTGATCCGTTGACGATACTCATTGGCCCAAATGCCAGTGGTAAATCGAATGCTCTGGATGCATTGTTATTTTTGCAGCGTGTCAGTTCGGGAGTGGGGATTTTTCAGGCGATTAATGGTGATGTGAATCTTCCGGCTTTGCGGGGAGGGGTGGATGCTGTTTGTCTGAATATATTCAATAAACGGGATTATTTTTTAAATCCTGGAGCATCTAATGATCCGTCAAATCAATTCACGCTTGAAGTTTTATCCGACAGTAAAAATACAAACCAAGATTACCGTTATGAATTGACCGTATTAATTTATCCAGGCTTCGCTTCAATTTTGCAAGAAAAATTAGTGCTTTTAACCTATGGAAGTGAAAATGCGGCCTCTGAAGAAAAAACGCTCTTTTTTACAACCTTAAAAAATGCTCAAAGTTTAACGTTATTTGTTAATTTTTCGCCTGATGATTCCAATAAAGAAGCCCTTGAAAAATTTGAATTAAATCTATCTCATACGATTTTAAGCCAAATTAAATTATTCCATTTTTCGCATTTACATAATGAAATGGAACGTGCTGGAAATTATATGCGGGCACAACTTTCGAGAATTTTTATTTTTGATCCAATCCCGGCTCATATGCGAGGCTATGTTCCATTCTCGGAAAATTTAAATAGCGATGGGTCAAATCTTGCTGGCGTATTGGCCGGATTTAATGTGGATAAAAAAAACGGTATCGAAGACAGTATTATCAAGTATCTAAAAGTAGTTCCTGAACCTGATATTAAACGAATTTGGGCCGAACCGATTGGAAGGTTTGGGCATGATGCCATGCTTTATTGCGAAGAAGGTTGGGAAGGTATGAAAAGTCATGAGATAGATGCAAGAAGCATGTCTGATGGCACATTGCGTTATCTGGCGATAATTACCGCTTTATTGACGCGAGAATCAGGCAGCTTGTTGGTGATTGAAGAAGTCGATAATGGCCTGCACCCATCCCGCGCCCATGTATTAATTGACATGCTCAGAACGCTAGGCAAAGAACGCGGCATAGATGTGATTGTCACCACCCATAACCCTGCTTTACTCGATGCGGCAGGTATCAGTATGTTGCCGTTCATTACCGTGGCGCACCGGGATAACAAAACGGGTGTGAGCCAACTGATCCAACTTGAAGATATTGAACAATTGCCCAAATTGATGGCTTCTGGCAGTTTAGGGCGGTTAAACACGGAAGGGCGTATTGAATCGGCGCTGAAATATGAGGATGCACAATGAGAAAGGTGTTGGTGATTGACACCAGTATTTTGTGTGTCTGGTTGGATGTTCCTGGTAAAGAGACTTGTGGGCCTAATCATGACTGTTGGGATAAGCAACGTGTCACTGACAAAATCCGTCAGGAAGAAGCCGCGAAGACGACATTTGTATTGCCATTGGCTTCGATTATTGAAACGGGGAACCATATTGCTCAGATTAAGGGCTATAGTCCTTTGAAATACGCCCAATCTTTTGCCGAACTCATGCACAAAACAGCCGAAGAACAAACGCCTTGGGCGGCATTTGCACAGCAATCTGAATTGTGGTCGGCTGACAAACTAAAAAATCTTGCCAATAATTGGCCGCCCTTGGCGGCACAAAAGTTGTCATTGGGTGATGCAACCATTAAAGATGTGGCCGAGTATTACACCAAAATGAATTATCAGGTGGAAATCCTCACGGGCGATCAAGGCTTAAAATCTTACGAACCCGCCCAGATTGACCTGCCTAGACGGAGACAGCGTAGATAAGCTCCAACGCCATCTGTTAAGCATAGTAACCCCAATATGACCCTCACCGCCCCAGCCTTTCTAGCCGGAATTTTGCTGGTGCAACAATTGGCACAATTGCCGTCCTTGCCTTGGCTGGCTCTCTGCGCCACCGCTGCCGTATTCACGGCCTATTACCGTTACTTCATCGCCACTTTTTTCTGCTTAGGCATACTCTGGGCGACATTGTTTGCAGGCTTGCAACTTAACGACCGCTTACCTGCCGTGTTAGCGAATGTGGATACGATCATCACCGGAAAAATCATTGATTTGCCGGAAATCAGCGATGGCTTGGCGCGTTTTGATGTCGCGGTCAGCGATGCACCGCCTGGGGTTCCGGCAAAAATACGTTTGACGTGGCAAGCACCGGACAATGCACTCAAGGCAGGGCAACGTTGGACGTTTATGGTCAAACTCAAGCAGCCGCACGGCACATTGAATCCTGGCGGTTTTGATTATGAGCAATGGCTGTTCACCAAAGGCATAGGCGCGACGGGATTTGTCCGCCCGTATCCTAAACCTGTGTTAGTGGCGCAAGCCCCGGTCTTGTCAATTAGCCACATCCGACAAGCGATTAATGACCGTTTGTCGGCACTGGCGATTAAACCTGAACATATCGCCCTGTTAAAAGCCTTGACCATCGGGTTTGGTAACGAATTGACCCAAGCACAATGGGACATTTTCCGGGAAACCGGTACGACGCATTTGGTGGTGATTTCCGGCTCGCATATCGCCTTGATTGCGGGCTTGGTGTACGGCGTGGTCTTGCGCTTATGGGCAATGACAGGCGTGTTGACGCGTTCACCACAACAGGTTGCGGCAGTTGCGGCGGTAATTGCGGGGATTGTTTATGCCGGATTGGCGGGGTTTTCTGTGCCGACCCAACGTGCCGTGGTGATGCTGGCGGTGTTGATGTTGGGTATTATTTGGCAACGTCCGGTGCGGCCTTTCCATGCGCTGGCCTTGGCTTTGTTGGCGGTGTTGGTGTATGACCCGCTGGCGGTGTTGTCGCCGGGGTTTTGGTTGTCGTATTTGGCGGTCGCGGTGATTGTTTATGCGCTGAATGGCCGCTTGGGAAAGTTGGGGTTTTGGCGGGAAATGTTGCGTATCAATGTTTACACGTCATTTGGTTTGGCGCCGCTATTGCTGTTTTTTTTCCAGCAAGTGTCGGTGTGTGCGCCGTTGGCGAATGGCTTGGCCGTACCTGTGATTAGTTTTGTGCTCGTACCGCTGGCTTTGCTCGCCACTTTGTTGCTGTTTGTGTACGCGCCCTTGGGGATCGCCTTGATGGCCGTGTTGGATAGCGGCTTGCAAGGTTTGATGTTGGCCTTGTCGTGGTTTGCCAAGTTGCCTGTTGCCACGGTCAATTATCCGCAACCATCCGGCTGGGCGTTGGGGTTGGCTGTGCCGGGATTGCTGTGGTTGTTGGCACCGCGTGGCATTCCGGCGCGGTATTTGGGGTTGGTGATGCTGTTGCCCTTGTGCTTCCCGGACACCCCCAAATTGCCAAACGGCGCGATGAAGCTGACGCTGTTGGATGTCGGGCAAGGCTTGGCGGTGGTGGTGCAAACGGCAGGGCATACGCTGGTTTACGATACGGGCGCGAAATATTCCCCGCAAAGCGATAGCGGTCAGCAGATTGTCCTGCCGTTTTTGCGCCAACAAGGCGTTACACGTTTGGATAGCCTGATTATAAGCCACGGTGACAATGACCATATCGGCGGCGCGGCTTCCGTGCTACAAGCAATGCCGACCGACAAGGTATTGACCAGTGTGCCTGAACAACTCATTGATTACGCCCCTGTTACCTGCAATGCCGGGCAAAGTTGGCAGTGGGATGAAGTTAGCTTTACCGTGTTATCACCACCGCCCACAGCGTTTGCATCTGACAATAACAATTCCTGTGTCGTGAAAATCACCTCCCGCTACGGTTCGGTGTTGTTGACGGGGGATATTGAAGCCGAAGCGGAAATCTGGCTGCTGAAAACGTACCGCGAACAACTCCGCGCCGACGTGCTCATCGCCCCGCATCATGGCAGCAAAACCTCGTCCACCTATTCATTTTTGCAAACGGTGTTGCCGGATACGGTTTTGATTCCGGCAGGCTTCCATAGCCCGTTCGGGCATCCGCACGCAAAGATTTTGCAACGCTACCGTGAGCTGGGCGTGCAATGGTTGAATACGGCAGAGGCTGGGGCGATCACGTTGGTTTATAGCCAAGATGGCAGGCAATTGGAGGGATTTAGGCAAAGTGGTTTGAGGTATTGGCATTATCGGTGATAGGCCAAGCCTATAGTTAATCCAAAATAATCTGATAAGGACTGCGCGTCCTCAAAGGACGGGCAGTCCTAGCTACCGCCTTTTTGACACCAATTTATGTCGGATTGGCTATAAACGTCACTTAAAAACAGCCTTAACCGCTTAGGGCGCAAGAAAAAACCGCCGCAAATATTTCCCCGTATGCGAGGCTGGATTGTCTGCCACTGTTTGGGGCGTGCCTTCGGCGACTAAGGTACCGCCACCATCGCCGCCTTCCGGGCCCATGTCGATCAACCAATCGGCGGTTTTAATCACGTCCAGGTTATGTTCGATGACAATCACGGTGTTGCCGTGGTCGCGCAGGGTGTGCAATACGCCCAGCAATTGTTTGATGTCGTGGAAATGCAGGCCTGTGGTCGGTTCGTCCAAGATGTACAAGGTTTTGCCGGTATCGCGTTTGGACAGTTCTTTTGCCAATTTCACCCGTTGCGCTTCGCCGCCGGACAAGGTGGTGGCGTTTTGCCCCAAGGTGATATAGCTCAAGCCGACTTCCATCAGCGTTTGTAATTTTTTGGCCACGCTCGGTACGGCTTTGAAAAATTCCGCCGCATCTTCCACGGTCATGTCCAGCACTTCATGGATGGTCTTGCCTTTATAACGGATTTCTAAGGTTTCGCGGTTGTAGCGTTTGCCTTGGCAGTGTTCGCAATGTACGAAAATGTCCGGTAGAAAGTGCATTTCCACTTTAATCACGCCATCGCCCGTGCAGGCTTCGCAGCGTCCGCCTTTGACGTTAAAACTGAAGCGTCCGGGCGTATAGCCGCGTGAGCGCGATTCTGGGGTGGCGGCGAACAGTTCGCGGATGGGCGTGAACAATCCTGTGTAAGTGGCCGGGTTGGAGCGCGGGGTGCGGCCTATCGGGCTTTGGTCGATGTCTACGACTTTATCAAAATGGTCTAAGCCTTCAATGGCATCGCACGGTGCGGGGATAATCCCGGCGCGGTTAATCAAACGTGCCGCGTGGGCATAGAGGGTGTCATTGACCAAAGTCGATTTGCCGGAGCCGGACACTCCCGTGACGCACGTAAACAATCCCACCGGAAAGGCAATATCGACATTTTTTAAATTATTGCCTTGGGCATTGCGGACGATGATTTGTTTTTCCGGGTTTGCGGGAGTGAGAGTTTCCGGTACGGGAATGTCGGTTTTACCCGACAAATACTGCCCGGTCAGTGAGTTTTCATTGTTTAAGATGGCGTTTAACGGGCCTTGGGCGATGATGTTGCCGCCGTGTATGCCCGCACCAGGGCCGATGTCCACGATATGGTCGGCGGCACGGATCGCGTCTTCATCATGTTCGACAACAATCACTGTGTTGCCCAAATCACGCAAGCGGAACAAGGTGCTGAGCAGGCGTTCGTTGTCGCGTTGGTGCAAGCCGATGGACGGTTCGTCGAGTACATACATCACGCCCACTAGGCCGGCGCCGATTTGGCTGGCGAGGCGGATGCGTTGCGCTTCGCCGCCGGATAAGGTGTCGGCGCTACGGTCTAAGGTCAGGTAATCCAAGCCGACATTCACTAAAAACTCCAAGCGTTCTTGGATTTCTTTGATGATTTTCTGGGCGATTTCGCCGCGTTTGCCGGGCAATTGCAATTGCGAAAAAAAGGCCAAGCTTTTGCGGATAGGCAAACGGGTGAGGGCATGGATGGGCTGGTCATCGACAAACACATTCCGGGCGGCGACATTCAACCGTGCGCCGCCACACGTGTCACAGACCTTTTGTGAGAGATATTTGGCCAGCTCTTCGCGCACCAAACCAGAGTCGGTTTCATGGTAACGCCGTTCCATATTGGCGATGATGCCTTCAAAGGGATGGCGTTTGGTTTTCATCGGCCCGGAGCCGAACGCATAATTAAATTCGATGATGTCTTGGCCGCTGCCGTACAGGATCATGTTTTGGATGTTGGCGGGCAGTTCGGAATAGATTTGCTCAGGGTCAAAACCATAATGTGCCGCCAAGCCGCAGATAAGCTGGTAATAATAGCCGTTGCGCCGATCCCAGCCGCGTATGGCCCCGCCCGCCAAGCTGATGTCGGGGTTATGGATAATCAAGGCCGGGTCAAAATGTTGGCGTACACCCAAGCCGTCGCAACTGCCGCACGCACCTTTGGGGTTGTTGAAGGAAAATAAACGCGGTTCCAGTTCGGTCAGGCTGTAGCCGCAATGCGGGCAGGCGTAGCGTTCGGAAAACAGCAGTTCGGTCGCATCTTCTTCCAGGCTGGCGGCAATCGCGATGCCATCGGCAATGCGCAAGGCGGTTTCAAAGGATTCAGACAAGCGCAGGGCGATGTCGTCACGGATTTTGAAACGGTCAACAATCACTTCGATGGTGTGTTTCTTTTTTAAGTCCAGCGTGGGCGCATCGTCCAGGTCATAAACCACGCCATCAATACGGGCGCGGATAAAGCCTTGGGCGCGTAAATCATCCAATAATTGCAGGTATTCGCCTTTGCGTTGGCTAACAACGGGAGCTAGCAGCATCCAGCGTTGGTCTTGCGGCTGGGCCAGCACCAAATCAACCATTTGGCTGACGGTTTGCGCTTCCAGCGATACTTGGTGTTCTGGGCAACGCGGTGTTCCGGCACGTGCGAACAGGAGTCGCAGATAATCGTAGATTTCGGTGATGGTGCCGACGGTGGAACGGGGGTTGTGGGAGGTGGATTTTTGTTCGATGGAGATGGCGGGGGAGAGGCCTTCGATATGGTCAACGTCGGGTTTTTCCATCATCGACAAGAATTGCCGGGCATAAGCGGACAATGATTCGACATAACGCCGCTGGCCTTCGGCATAAATGGTGTCAAACGCCAGCGAGGATTTGCCGGAACCGGACAATCCGGTTATAACAATGAGCTTATCCCTGGGCAAATCCAGGTCAATGTTTTTCAGGTTATGCGTTCTTGCACCGCGTATGCTGATGGTGTCCATTGATAAATCCGGTCATTGAAAGCAGGCATAATACGTTTAAAAAGGCTTGCCGTGCAAATGCCCTGATGCGCAAAAGGCAGTTATGGCTATACTGAATGCGCTGGCTCGGCTATGATTAGGCGCATCTCATCCCCAATGGTTAAAAAATCACTGTGCATTTTGGTAATATGGCTACGCCGTACAATACGGCGGCAATCAATGGTTGGCGCGGATGACAATTGCTTTGTTGGTGGTCAACGTTGGCAGTACCTCGGTCAAAACACGGCTATTTGATGACCGTTTGCAAACCAAAGCCTTTTTGGAAGCCGATTATGGCAGTGCAGAGGGGACGCAGGTTAGGGGTCAGGATTTGTCGGCGCAAACGGTCAATGCCAATATCGGGCAAATGGATGGCGCGGCGGTGTTGGCTTGGGTGTTGTCGCGTTGGCAAACTTGGTTGGCGGATGCTGGTTTACCATTGGCGGCAATCGGGCATCGCATTGTCCACGGTGCGGATTGGTTTATTGCATTAACGCCCATCAATTCAGGCGTTTTGCAACGCTTGGCGGGTTTGGACGCTTACGCGCCTTTGCATAATCCCTTTAACCGTTTGGGTGTGCAAATTGCTTGTGAACATTTTCCTGATGTCCGCCAATTTGCCGTGTTTGATACGGCTTTCCATAGCCAATTGCCTGACATGGCAAGGCGTTATGCGCTTCCAGAAGCGTTATCGGCGCAGGTGGCGTTTAGGCGTTATGGGTTTCATGGTTTGTCTTGCCAACATAGTGTGTTGGCGGCGGCGGACTATTTGGGTTGCGACCAGGTTGATCTGAATTTGATTGTCCTGCATTTGGGCGGCGGGGCGAGTGCGACCGCCATCCGGGCGGGTGTCAGTGTCGATACCTCAATGGGTTTTTCGCCCACCGAAGGCTTGATGATGGCCAGCCGATGCGGTGATATAGACCCGATGGTGTTGGTGGCTTTGCAACGGCAAGGATTGTCGTTGGATGCCTTGGATGAAGTGTTAAACCATCAAAGCGGCCTAAAAGGTGTGTGTGGCGAGACCGATATGCGAGCCATTTTGCGCAAAGCCGGGCAGGGCGATACGGATGCCCAGTTAGCTATCGACATGTTTTGTTACCGTATCAAAAAGTATATCGGGGCTTATTGTGCCGTGTTGGGCAAGGTGTCGGCATTGGTTTTTACCGGGGGAATCGGCGAACATTCCGCCGAAATCCGTCGCCGTATTGTTGAAGGTTTGGAACCATTAGGGTTCTTTTTAGATCAAGATGCTAATGTCTTGCAACAATGCGATATAAGTGGCGCAGATAGCCGCTCACGTATTCTGATGATCCATGCAGAAGAAGAGCGGGTTTGTGCCAGACAGATGTTATCTTTTTTGGATGTGAACGTCCCTAATTAACGAGAGGAAGCCTATGGAAACCAATCATCAAGATTCGAAATTGTCTGCGGAACAACTGGAGAGGATGAATGCTTATTGGCGGGCGGCCAATTATTTGTCCGTCGGGCAAATTTACCTGATGGACAATCCGTTGCTCAAAGAGCCCTTAAAATTGGAGCATATCAAACCGCGCCTGCTGGGGCATTGGGGGACGACACCGGGCTTAAATTTCATTTATGTGCATTTGAACCGCTTGGTGAAAAACCGTGATTTAGAAATGATTTTCGTCTGCGGCCCAGGCCACGGCGGCCCTGCGATGTTGGCCAACGCCTGGTTGGAAGGCACGTATAGCGATTATTACCCCAGCATTTCCCGCGATAAAGACGGCATGAAAGCCTTGTTCAAGCAGTTTTCCTTTCCGGGTGGCGTGCCTAGCCATGTTGCCCCGGAAACGCCCGGCTCGATCAATGAAGGTGGCGAATTGGGCTATGCCTTGTCCCATGCCTACGGTGCGGTGTTCGACAACCCGAATTTGATCGCTTGTTGCGTGGTCGGTGATGGCGAGGCGGAAACCGGGCCGATGGCGGCGGCGTGGCATTCCAATAAATTTCTCAATCCGAAACGTGATGGTGTGGTGTTGCCGATTTTGCACCTGAACGGCTATAAAATCGCCAACCCGACGATTCTGGCGCGTATAGACGAAGATGAGCTGATCCAGTTGTTTGCAGGTTACGGCTACCGGGCTTATTTAGTGGAAGGCCATGACCCGGAAATTGTCCATACCCGTATGGCCAGTGTCTTGGATCAATGCTTGGAAGAAATCGCCGCCATCCAAAATCAAGCCCGTTTTGGCGATTTGCCGATCACCCGGCCCATTTGGCCGATGGTCATTTTGCGCACCCCTAAAGGTTGGACAGGCCCGTCGAGTGTGGATGGCAAAAAAACCGAAGGCTTTTGGCGTTCCCATCAAGTGCCGTTAGCGAATTTGGCGGAAAATCCAGAACATATTGAGATTTTGGAACGCTGGCTGAAAAGTTACCGTCCTGACGAATTGTTTGATGAACTAGGTCGTCCGGTGCCAGAACTATTGGAGTTGCCGCCTAGCGGACAGAAGCGTATCAGCGACAATCCCCATGCTAACGGTGGCTTATTGTTGCGGGATTTGCGCCTGCCGGATTACCGCAATTACGCGGTTGAAGTGCCGTCCCCTGGCGCGGTCAATGGCGAAGCCACGCGGGTCATGGGGCGGTTTTTGCGCGATGTCATGCGTTCTAATATGGAACAAGCCAATTTCCGTATTTTTGGCCCCGATGAAACCTCGTCCAACCGTTGGGATGACTTGTTTGATGTCACTTCGCGGGTTTGGATGGAAAAAATCCTGCCGGAAGACACGAATCTGAGCCAGGAAGGCCGGGTGATGGAAATCCTTAGTGAGCATACTTGCCAAGGTTGGTTGGAAGGTTATTTGTTGACCGGGCGGCATGGCTTTTTCTCGTGTTACGAGGCGTTTATCCATGTGGTTGATTCGATGTTCAACCAACATGCAAAATGGCTGAAAACTTGCAATCGTATCCCGTGGCGGCGGCCTGTCGCGTCGTTGAATTATTTGCTCACGTCGCACGTCTGGCGGCAAGACCATAATGGCTTCTCGCACCAAGACCCCGGTTTTATCGATCATGTGGTCAATAAAAAAGCCGAGGTCATCCGGGTTTATCTGCCGCCCGATGCCAATACCTTGTTGGCGGTCACGGATCATGTGTTGCGTAGCCGGAATTACGTCAATGTCATTGTTGCGGGCAAACAGCCTGCACCGCAATGGCTGGGTATGGATGCGGCGGTCAAACATTGTGAGGCCGGAATTGGTGTGTGGGAATGGGCGAGTAATGATTGTGGCTCTGAACCGGATGTGGTCATGGCCTGTGCGGGCGATGTGCCGACCTTGGAAACCCTGGCGGCAGTGGATTTGTTGCGTACTAAAGTGCCGGAAGTAAAAATCCGCGTCGTTAATGTTGTCAATTTGATGCGTTTGCAACCGACTAGCGAACACCCCAATGGCTTGTCGGGCAGGGATTTTGATGAGATTTTCACCAAAGACAAGCCGATTGTGTTTGCCTATCACGGGTATCCTTGGCTGATCCATAGGCTGACTTATCGGCGCACTAACCACGCCAATATGCACGTTCGGGGTTATAAAGAAGAAGGCACGACTTCAACGCCGTTTGATATGGTGGTGATGAACGATATTGACCGTTTCCATTTGGCCGCCGATGTGATTGACCGTGTGCCGCATCTCAGTAACCAAGCCGTTTATCTCAAGCAATTTATCCGCGACAAATTGATTGACCATAAGCATTACATCTTTAAGCACGGCGAGGACATGCCCGAAATCCAAAACTGGCAATGGCCTGTACCTGTTGATACCACAGACATCGAGCCTGCTGACGAAAGTTAAAATCATTAAGCCGTCATTAAGAATCAGCCGCCTATGATTTGCCTAACGTTGCCGATGTCGGCAAGGTGTTGGGGGGATTTTTCCTCCCTCCAATTGGCAAATCTGTCATTTAACTTTCAGGAAGGTAGTTATGAAAAAGTCGCTGTTTTTTATAGTATTGGCCATTGCCGCACTGTTTTCGGCGGCATCTTATGCGTCAGGTGGTTATGGGCATCGGGGTGAATGGGGAGAGCACCACCACGGGCATCATCATGACCATTGGCGTCCCCATCACCGTGAGGTGATCCGTTATTACCCGCCACGGCCTTATTACCGTGAGGTCATCAAATATTATCCGCCTCGCCCCCGTCCTATTTATAGGGAAGAAATCCATCATTATCCGGCTCCGCGCCCGCAACCTTACCCGTATTATCCGCAACATGATTTGCGTTCAAGTTCTGGTTTGGCTGGAGGCGTGGTCGGTAGTGTGTTTGGCTACCAGCTGGGCAATGGTGACCCGTTGGCAACCGGGATCGGTGCCGCGGCAGGTTCTATGATAGGCAACGGACTAGGCCAGCGGTAAAAATTACCTCTGCCCAGATGTTTTTGTTTTTGGATAATCAGTCAGTTGGGGATTGAAAAATTCCCTAATCACAATTGGCTATTGAGTATAGGTTTACTTGATGGCATCATCATCACGCCGAAAATTAAAAATATTAATAAAAGCATTGAATTTTTCGGCTAAATTCCATATTCTTTACGGGTTTAACTTCTAATCGGACTGTACGCTGTCAAGCCAATACGGTTCTTTTTTAACACAAGAGAGGTCACTATGAAAAAATCTTTAATCACAGCAGCTGGTATTGCTTTAATCGCGTTGAGTGGACAAGCGATGGCCGACGAACAATTGGAAATCGGCAAAAAAATCTATGAACGTGCGTTTGGCCGTGGTTGCGGCACTTGCCATGACATTTCTTCAAACCCACAATTGTCTGCTTTGATCAAAGCAGGCACTTTAGACCGTGCAAAATTTGAAGCGGTATTGAAAGAAGGCAAAGGTGGTATGCCAAAAGCCATCGCTGAAATCATGAAACAACCAGCCGTCACTAAAGCTGGCTACGGCGAAGATCAAGCAGTTGATGCGTTGTACAAATATTTGGAATCCAAATAAGCGTCACGCCATTTTTCAGGCGTAAAAAAGCCGCCCCAAGATGTGAATCTGGGGCGGCTTTTTTGTGTGCAGTAAATTTTAATGGCGGTTCAAATAGCGGACAATCTGCTCTTTAAAGGGCAGTTTTTTGACATTTTTCAACCAAATCCCGGCGATGGCCGCAACCATCAGACTACAGGATGCCAGTGTCCAATAAATCAGGCGTTTGAGTTGCGACATTTCCTGCAACAACTGGCTGTTTGAAACGGTGGCACTTGTTTCCGGTTTGTTGTCAGGTGCTGAATACGAGCGCAAAACCCTCACATCATTTTTAATGTCTTCCAACGTGCCTAATGACGTGTTCAACGAGCCTGTTTTTAAACTGTCTTCCAGTGAGCGCAATTTGCTTTCAATGGAGCCGCTGACCAACCCCACCATCTGGCCTTTAAGGACATTCACTTCTGCTGACAATTGCGGGTTGGCTTCCGCTTGTGATGAGGTCACCTTTTTGTAGTTGGACAAAAAGTCATTGTCTGGAAGTAACATAAAACCGCCGATGAAAATAACGGCCATCAGAAAAAACATACCTTTCAACAACCATCTGTTGGTTTTCATCAGCTGCTGGTGAGAAGGGACACTTTGCAGGACAACAATTTCTGAAGGCATTTTCTTTTTCTGGCTCATTTTATCTTCCTCTCGAAGCGGTTAAACGTCACTTCGGGTAAATATTCTTATTATGGCGCTGATTTCAGGGTAAGACCCGATGACGGTGGGCAATTATACATTACCTAGAAATGTCCAGGGCTTATTTGCGTTGTTTGGCGGCGGCGATACGCATCCGCAGCGCATTCAATTTAATAAAACCTTCGGCATCTTTTTGGTTGTAAGCGCCACCATCTTCTTCAAAAGTAGCGATGCTTTCATCAAACAAGCTGTCGGTGCTGGAGGCACGGCCTACAACGATGACGTTGCCTTTGTACAGTTTCAAACGGACTTTGCCGTTTACTGACACTTGCGATGCGTCAATCATGGTTTGCAGCATCTTGCGTTCAGGGCTCCACCAGTAGCCGTTATAAATCAACGACGCATAACGCGGCATCAATTCATCTTTCAAATGCGCCACTTCCCGGTCTAAAGTCAGTGATTCAATCGCCCGGTGCGCCTTCAGCATGATAGTGCCCGCTGGTGTTTCATAGCAGCCGCGTGATTTCATGCCAACATAACGGTTTTCGACAATATCCAAACGGCCTATGCCGTTTGCGCCGGCGATTTTGTTTAATTTTTCCAACACTTCAGCGGCGGAATGCGGCACATCATCAATCGCCACAATATCACCTTGTTGGTAAGTCAGCTCGATATAAGTCGCTTGGTCAGGCGCTGCTTCGGGGGAAACCGTCCAACGCCACATGTCTTCTTCCGGCTCCGCCCAAGGGTCTTCCAAAACGCGGCCTTCGTAAGAAATGTGCAGCAGGTTGGCATCCATCGAATAAGGGGAGGATTTGCCTTTTTTCATTTCGACCGGGATACCGTGCTGTTCGGCATAATCCAGCAAAGTCTGCCGCGAAGTCAGGTCCCATTCACGCCAAGGGGCGATGACATGGATGTCAGGGCGTAATGCGTAAGCGCCCAATTCAAAACGCACTTGGTCGTTGCCTTTGCCGGTCGCTCCGTGGGAAATGGCATCGGCTCCGGTTTCGTTGGCAATCTCAATCAAGCGTTTGGCGATCAACGGACGGGCAATGGAAGTGCCCAATAAATATTCGCCTTCATAAATGGTGTTGGCGCGGAACATCGGGAACACGAAATCGCGGGCAAATTCTTCACGCAAATCGTCAATGTAAATTTCCTTGATGCCCATCGCTTGGGCTTTGGCGCGGGCGGGTTCGACTTCTTCGCCTTGGCCTAAATCGGCGGTGAACGTGACGACTTCACAATCATACACATCCTGCAACCATTTCAGGATTACGGAGGTATCCAAGCCTCCAGAATACGCTAAAACAACTTTCTTTATATCTGACATAATGCCTTACTGACCTTGTGTTAAAAATGCCGCCAATTATACCGGAAAAAGCAATTTGCGGCAGGAAGGAAAAACGCTAGGCCGATATAATTAAAATTAACGGCCATTTGCGCCAGAATTGCCGCCAGTTCAGGTATACTGTGCGGTTTTCATTTGCCCGGAACACACGATATGAGACCCAGCGGACGCACCCCCGACCAACTACGGAACATAACATTCACTTGTGGTTACACCAAACACGCAGAAGGCTCTGTGCTGGTTGAATTTGGCGATACCCGCGTGTTATGCACCGCCAGCGTTGACCGTAGCGTACCGCGTTTTTTAAAAGGCAAAGGTGAAGGTTGGGTGACGGCTGAATATGGCATGTTGCCGCGCTCCACGCATAGCCGCATGGGGCGTGAAGCCAGCAGCGGCAAACAAGGCGGGCGGACTTTGGAAATCCAACGCCTGATCGGGCGTTCCTTACGTGCCGCTGTGGACATGAAAGCCCTAGGCGAACATACCATCACAATAGATTGTGACGTGTTGCAAGCGGATGGCGGCACACGCACAGCGGCGATTACAGGCGGTTTTGTCGCCTTGTCGTTGGCGGTAAAAAACATGCTCAAACGCAAGCTTATCAAGTCCAATCCTTTATATGGCCAAGTCGCGTCCATTTCGGTCGGCATTTTTAATGGTGTGCCAGTGTTGGATTTAGATTACGCCGAAGACAGCAATGCCGAAACCGATATGAACGTGGTCATGAACGATGCCGGGGCATTTATTGAAGTGCAAGGCACGGCGGAAGGCCATGCGTTCAGGAAAGATGAATTGGATTCCATGTTAGTGTTGGCTGGCAATGGGATTGCCGAATTGATGGCAAAACAACGTGAGGCCTTGGAGGCCCACCGTTAATGGTGTCCGGGCAGCAAATCGTATTGGCCAGCGGCAACGCCGGAAAAATTCGGGAAATCCAGGCGATTCTCGCGGATCAGGTCATCGTGCCGCAATCGGCGTTTAAGGTTGCCGAATGCGAAGAAACAGGCACGACGTTCGTTGAAAATGCCATCTTAAAAGCCCGCAACGCGGCGGCTCAATCGGGATTGCCTGCGATAGCGGATGATTCGGGGATTATCGTGGATGCATTGCAGGGTGCGCCCGGTGTCCGTTCGGCGCGGTATGCGGGTGAAGGCGCGAGCGACCCAGACAACGTGCAGAAATTGCTTGATGCTTTGGTGGTTGTGCCTGAGCAGGAACGCACAGCGCGTTTCGTTTGCGTTATTGTGTTATTACGGCACGCCGATGATCCCTGCCCGTTAATCGCCCAAGGCGTTTGGGAAGGGCGGATATTGCAGCATCCAACAGGTGAAGGTGGTTTTGGCTACGATCCGGTGTTTTGGGTCGAATCGCATCAGTGTTCATCGGCGCAATTGCCTGCTGAGGTTAAAAATGCCTTAAGCCATCGGGGTCAAGCGTTGCGGCAATTGTTGGCGTTGACGCGGTAACTGTCCGGTTTAGTCGTTCATTTGCCCAGCAAAAATAGGTTCGCCAAACCTAAAACGATAAAAAAGCCCATCGAATCGGTGATGGAAGTCAAAATGACGCTAGTGCCAACCGCCGGGTCTTTGCCAAATTTGTGACGCAGTAACGGAATGCTCAGGCCGATAACGACGGCGACCTGCAAGTTAATGAACATGGCCGTTGCCATGACACCCGCCAAGGCGATGTCCTGATACAGCAAAAAGCCCAGCAAGCCCATAATCAGGCCAATAAATGCGCCGTTCAGTGCAGCCAACGCCAACTCTTTGCGGATCAGGCGCTGGACATTGGCCGGGGTGATTTGGCCTAAGGCCAACGAACGGATAATCAGCATACTGGTTTGGTTGCCCGTGTTGCCGCCCATTGCCGCGACGATGGGCATCAGCGAAGCCAATGCCACCAATTGCAGGATCACATCTTCAAACAGCCCAATAATTCGGGTGGACGCAAACGCCGTGGCGACATTAATTAGCAACCAGCCCCAGCGATTTTGCGCACTTTTCCAGACGCTGGCGAACAAATCTTCTTCTTCGGTCACACCTGCTTGGATCAAGATGTCTTCATCGGATTTTTCGCGGATGTAGTCCATGATGCTGTCAACGCACAAACGGCCTTGTAATTGGCCATTTTTGTCCACCACGGGCGCGGAAATCAGGTCGTAACGTTCAAAAGCGCGGGAAGCTTCGCTGGTGTCTTGGTCGGTTTGGAACACGACAAAATCCGTGACCATCACATCCGCCACATGCAATAGCGAAGAATGGGTCAGTAAGCGTTGCAAAGGCAAGATACCTTTGACCCGGTTGTTTTGGTCAACTACGAACAGTTTGTCGGTATGGCTAGGCAGCTTGCCCAATTTGCGGATATACGACGAAATGGCTTTTAGGTTCATGTCATCGCGGATGGTAATCATGCCAAAATCCATCAACGCCCCGACTTGGTTGTCCTGATACGACAAAATCGCGTTCAAATGGGTGCGCTCGGCACTGTTTAATGAGCGCAAAATCCGCAGCATCGCCCGTTTCGGCAAATCGGCGGCCAAATCAGCCAATTCATCGGCATCCAAAGTGCCTGCCACCGAAGCCAATTCTTCTGCGGCCATGCCGGAAATTAGCGTTTGCCGGACGGCATCGGACACTTCCAGTAACACTTGGCCATCCTGGTCGGTTTTGATGGCATCCCAGGTCATTTTCCGCTGGTTTAGCGGCAAGGATTCCAAAATGAACGCAATATCCGCCGGATGCAGCAAGGCAAATTTTTCTTGCAAGCGGGTTTGGTGTTGCTTGTGCAACACGGTTTCGACCAGTTCATGATTGGTGGCTGGCCCCCGTTGCACCAATGATTTTTCCAATTGCTGTTTTTCAAGCAAATTGATGACTTCTTGCAACTGGTGCTGCAAAAACTGTGCAGTATGGAGTTTTTCAGAAGCTTCCATTGTGATTTCCGGGGGTTAAAGGATGAGCCTGCCCTTCCGATGGGTCATGAACCGCGTTAGCCCAAGCTATTGGTTGCCCTGCCAGTAATTTTGCCTATGCCTGCATTATCCTGCCAAGGGAGGGGTTTTAGGGTACGCCTCTGGCAGGAAAAAACAACAGTAAAGCAGATTTTATGCCGTATTTTGTTATTGCGGTTGGTCTGTCCAGCGGGTGAAGGCCATTATGGATGCCCGGTACGCGCCAGGATTTCTTCCCATAAGGCATTATAAGCGATTGTTGACGCGCTGTTTTTGCAAAAAGCCCCTAACGGTTTGCGTTCCAGTCCCATACGTTCAATATCGCTGCTGTACGGGATGCTAGTGACCAAAGTTTGGGGGATGT
Source organism: uncultured Methylocucumis sp. (assembly GCA_964446885.1). GTDB lineage: Bacteria > Pseudomonadota > Gammaproteobacteria > Methylococcales > Methylomonadaceae > Methylovulum. The sequence continues at coordinate 24,434 of CAYUQV010000005.1, read as the reverse complement.
TTTGCAAGACAAATTGCATGGTTTCCGTGTGCATTTTTTTGCGCCGGTCTACCATAGAAAAAAACGGCCACAACGGCAGTTTTTCCAAGTCGTGGTTGACCATGAAGTTTTGCAGTTGTTCAAGCGTCCGTAGCGATAAAGTTGTCGGGATGATCGGCGACAATAACACGTCAGCTGCCGTGAAAACGGCTTCGGAAAGCAGGGATATGTTGGGCGGGCAATCCAGAAACACAAAATCGTAAGCTTCTGCCAAGGGTTTTAGGCATTTTTTCAGTTGGCGGGTGGGTTTTTTCTTGCCATCCAACACCAAGTCAATATTACGGAACGCAAAATCGGCGGGCAACAAATCCAGGTTTGCAAAATCGGTGGCCTTAATGAGCGCGTCCAAATCCGTATCCCCGGCCAGCAATTGTTTGCTGCCGCCTTTTACTTTAGGTTTGATCCGAAAATAAAAGCTGCTGGCGGCTTGCGGGTCAAGGTCCCAAACCAGCGTACGGTAGCCGTTACGCGCCGCGATATGCGCAAGATTGACGGCACTGGAGGTTTTGCCGACCCCGCCTTTGATACTATAAACAGCCAATACTTTCATCTGACATTTCCGTTAAGTTGCAGGAATGGCGCGGCTGCTTATATAGAGGGCTGTGCCGCACGGCATATCGGCGGGACGGATGGCGGCAAATTTAAGTCAGCCACGCCATCAGGACAAATTTGCCGCTGATAGGTTAAACCGTTTTTGACTCTGTTGCCAAGGTGGCGCGGTAAGTGCGGATCAGCGCGAGAAATGCCAGGAAATCATATAAGGTGTGGATGATGATGGGGGTCAGCAAATTCCTTTCGCCGTTATAGTCCATCGCCCATCCCAAATAAATGCCCACCAGCGCGGCGAGGACGGAATAAAGCGGGGTGATCGAATGCACTAGGCCAAAAATGAGATTGCTGGCGATAAGTCCGGCGGTCAGACCCCAAGACGCTTCAATCCAGACCTGGATGACCCCTCTGAACAAAATTTCTTCAGAGATGCCTGCCACGGCTGCCAATAGGAATAAATCCAAAGTCACATAACGTTGCAGGCTTGGGCCTAATGTCCTGAGCAAAAATTGCCGGATTTGCGCGACCGAATGCCCCTGTATCCGCTCCATGGCCAAAAACATCAGGAATAAGGGGATTGTTCCGATAACACCATACAGGACACTGGCTTTTGTGAGGTGGATATTGGCAAATGGGTTGATCCCCGCAATCCACCCTAGCAGCATCGCCACAAGAATCAGAGAGGCCTCGAAATAAATGGCTTTTTTGAAAAAATCATCAAATTTGAACATGACGTCAATTATTGCCAGATGAGTAGAAAGGATTAAGGCCACATTCTAAACTACCTTGCAGAAAAATCGCTAAAAATAGCGAAAATATGTGAATTTCTATGGAAAAACAGTTATTTTGTCGGAAAGTTGACAAAATAGCCCCTTGGATTTTTAGGGTCTTGGTATTATCTGGAAAACACGCTTGCCGCATTGGTTTTGCCTTCTTGCAAAATCCGGGCATTATCTGCCTGTAAATAAAAATTTGCCTGTATAATAATGGGTTAGAATTTTAAAATAGGCATTTATGCACAAGTATGAGGGGTTGCTGATCCACCAGAGTCATGATGACGATGGGGTGATTGAAGTGGTGGAAGCAGCAGGCGTGCGGTCATTGCATTTTGGGTCTTCTTCGATACAAAGCGCGATGCGTCTTGCCGAACCAGATACGCTGGTCTTGGCGTATGTCCGTACCATGACCTGCTGGCTGTTGTTTAAAGAAACGATTGATGAGGTGCTGCTCGTGGGCTTAGGCGGCGGTTCGATTGCCAAGCATTTGCTGCACCATTTTCCTGACAGCCATTTGACCGTGGTGGAAAGCCGTAAAAGCGTAGTCAAAATTGCCAAGAGTCACTTTGGTTTGCCGTTAGATGCAGGCCTGAAAATCATCGTTGATGATGGCGGTGACTATGTCCGCCGCCAAGCCGATAATCAGGCAGAACGTTACAGCCTATTGGTGATTGATGCGTTTGACCATGAGGGCATGGCCGAATCCATCAGCAACCAAGCGTTTTTTGACGCTTGCCAAACGATGCTTAAAGCCGATGGCATGCTGGTCATCAATTTGTGGGGCGGCACCAGCAATCCGGCGTTCCAGTCCGCCGCTTTATGGCTGGGCCGGGCGTTCAACTGGAAGCTGCTGTTCCTGCCCGTGATTGGACGCGGCAACATCATCGGCTTGGCGTTCAATAACGCGTTGCCTTCCATCTCTCTCAAAGACCTACGCGCCCGTGCCGCCGTGTTGGCGCAACAATTTGACATTGATTTTCCGGCGTTTTTGCGCGACTTAAAAAAACACAACGCCAGTACCTTTAACCAAGTGATAAAACCATGACCGACACTTCCTTGCTTCCCGCCCCTTATTTGTTTGGCTACCGAAAATATTGGGCGCACCGTTTTGGCACTGCGCCCGAATTGCCGATGACCCGCGCCGAAATGGACGCGCTAGGTTGGGACAGTTGCGACATCATTTTGGTGACAGGCGATGCTTACATTGACCATCCCAGCTTTGGTATGGCCTTGATTGGGCGGCTGCTCGAAACGCAAGGTTTCCGGGTGGGCATTTTGTCGCAACCGGATTGGACAAGCGCGGTGGATTTTCAGGCCTTAGGCCGTCCGAACCTGTTATTTGGCGTGACGGGCGGCAATATGGACTCGATGGTCAACCGTTATACGTCCGACAAAAAAATCCGCTCGAATGATGCTTATACGCCCGATGGCGCGGCAGGCAAACGCCCGGATCGTGCCGTCAATGTCTACGCGCACCGTTGCCGCGAAGCGTTTAAGGACGTGCCAGTTATCATCGGCGGCATAGAAGCCAGTTTGCGCCGCATCGCCCATTATGATTATTGGTCGGACACGGTGCGCAAATCGGTGTTGCTGGACAGCAAAGCCGATTTGCTGGTGTATGGCAATGCCGAACGGCAAATTGTCGAAATCGCCCATCGCCTGGCGGGTGGCGAACACATCAGCGATTTGCAGGGCATACGCGGCACGGCACATTTCATCAAAACCCTCCCTGACGGTTTTGCCGTCAAAGATTCCACCGAGATTGACAAACCGGGGGCATTGGCGCCGCCTGCCAATCCTTATCAGGAAGAACCGGCTTGCGATTTAAAACCAGACGTCGCCAATCCGTTGCTGGATGCGGGCGAATCCGCGATCCGTTTTGACAAATTGGCGATGCGCAGCCAACGCGCCAAAACCGTGATCCGTTTGCCTGCCTATGAAGCCGTCAAAGATGACCCGATTTTGTACGCCCATGCCTCGCGGGTCATGCACGCCGAAACTAACCCCGGTAATGCGCGGCCTTTAATCCAACGCCACGGCAACCGTGAAGTCTGGCTCAACCCGCCCCCGATCCCGCTGACCACTAAAGAAATGGACGGTGTGTTTGATTTGCCGTATTCACGCTTGCCGCACAAACTTTACGGCCAAGCGAATATCCCGGCTTTTGAAATGATCCAGCATTCGGTCAACATCATGCGCGGCTGTTTTGGCGGCTGCACGTTCTGTTCGATCACCGAACACGAAGGCCGCATCATCCAAAGCCGTTCCGAAGATTCCATCATCCGTGAAATCGAAGCCATCCGCGACACCTCGCCCGCGTTTACTGGGCATATTTCCGATTTGGGCGGACCGACCGCCAACATGTACCGCCTTGCCTGCAAAGACCCGAAAATCGAAGCCGCTTGCCGCAAACCGTCGTGCGTGTACCCTGGCATTTGCCCAAACCTGAACACCGATCATAGCCATTTGATAAAGCTTTACCGCCGCGCCCGCGCCTTGCCCGGCATCAAAAAAATCTTCATCGCCTCGGGACTCCGTTATGACTTGGCGGTCGAATCGCCCGAATATGTCAAAGAACTGGTCACGCACCATGTCGGCGGCTACCTGAAAATAGCCCCCGAACACACCGAACAAGGCCCCTTGTCGAAAATGATGAAGCCGGGCATGGGCACGTATGACCGCTTTAAGAAAATGTTCGACCAATACTCCAAAGAAGCGGGCAAGGAACAGTATCTGATCCCGTACTTCATCGCCGCCCATCCCGGCACGACCGACGAAGATATGCTCAACTTGGCGATTTGGCTTAAGCGCAACGGGTTCCGCGCCGACCAAGTGCAGGCGTTCTTGCCTTCGCCGATGGCGACCGCCACCGCGATGTACCATTCCGGCAAAGACACCCTGCACAAAGTCAGCCACAAAGCCGCCAATATCTACATCCCCAAAAGCGTCAAGCAACGCCGTCTGCACAAAGCCTTCCTGCGTTACCACGACCCGAAAAACTGGCCGCTGCTGCGTGATGCCTTAAAAGCGATGGGGCGGGCGGATTTGATCGGCAACGGCAAACACCACCTCATCCCCTCATTCCAACCTTCGGGCACAGTGCCTAATACGGGTAAAGTCCAGGCGTTTAAGACTAAACATACCGGGTTTGATAAGCCAAAGGCGGCACTGCCTAAAGGGCGTAATGGGGCTAAAGCCAAGCCAAGGTAACGTCGTATCGTCTGTCTTTTTGTGTTACCTATTTTGGTGCTTTTTCACGATTTTATAATGGCTGAGATAATTATTTAATTAATTATCAATGTCTTATAGGTATTCAAGAAAATTTTATTAAAAATAAGCTCCAATGTGAAATAGTACCTCGCTAATCGGTTTTGTATAAATTAGAATCCAAGATGCTTAGGCAAAACGATTGTTAATTTAAAATTCCAAGGTGACGACATGGCAGACTATATTGGCGATGACAAAAACAATAAACTGAAAGGTTCAAATGCGGCTGATCTTATGTATGGCTACGGCGGCAATGATCAGCTTTGGGGCTGGGCAGGTGATGACAACCTATTTGGAGGGGATGGGGATGATAGGCTTGATGGAGGCGCGGGGATCGACTGGTTGTACGGCGACAGTGGTGCAGACACCCTGTTAGGTGGAGCGGGTGCGGATTGGCTCTACGCAGGTGATGGCAATGACCTGCTTGATGGCGGTGCCGGGGATGACAGCCTTAATGGTGATGAAGGGGATGACCAGCTTAAGGGCGGTGCAGGCAAGGATTTTCTTTATGGTAATGGCGGCAACGACCAACTGGATGGCGGGGGCGATGATGACAGGCTGGAAGGTGCTGATGGCACTGATCGGTTATTGGGCGGGGCGGGCAATGACGAGCTGGAAGGTGGGGGAGATGATGACTGGCTTGATGGCGGTTTGGGCGATGACGGGCTGTTTGATTTCGGTGGTGGTGATGACGTGTTGTTGGGCGGTGCGGGCAATGACGTTTTGGGTAGTATTGGCGGCAATGACCAGTTTTATGGCGGCTTGGGTGATGATTTTTTGCAAAGCGGTGGCGGCAACAATGGCTTTTGGGGCGAAGCGGGAAATGACTCCCTGATCGCCAGCGAGGGGGATGACTACTTGGATGGCGGTTTAGGAGATGACATTCTGGAAGCCAATGGTGGCGATGACCACTTGTCAGGTGGGGGCGGTTCTGACTGGCTCTCGGGCGGTGACGGCAATGACCAACTGGATGGCGGGGCCGGGGATGATGTCGGCTTGTATGGCGGGGATGGCGATGATGTCATTTTGGGCGGGGCGGGTACGGATGGCCTGCTAGGTGAAAGTGGTAACGATGAACTGGATGGCGGCTTGGGGGATGACTATTTGGAAGGCCAGGAAGGTGACGACGTATTGCGTGGCAATGACGGTGTTGATGCCTTGTATGGCGGTAATGGCAATGATGTGTTGGATGCCGGTGCAGGCAACGACTATAGCGTGTTTGGCGGTGAAGGCGATGATGTCTTGTCGGGCGGAGCTGGCCCGGACGGCGTTTGGGGAGAAGCCGGTAACGACCAATTGAATGGTGGCCTGGATGAAGACCAATTGGATGGTGGCATAGGTGATGACATTCTGAATGGCGGGGATGGCACCGATAATCTGTGGGGTGGTGACGGCAACGACTATTTGGACGGCGATTCGGATGACGACCAATTGAATGGCGGGGTAGGCGATGACATTGTGTTTGGCGGAGGCGGTGCGGACTTTATTGTTAATGAGGGCGGGGACGACTATTTGGACGGTGGTTCAGGGGATGACAGCCTGCTCGGAAGCGATGGCGATGAAATCCTCAAAGGCGGGGATGGAGCTGATAATCTTAATGGTTCTGGTGGCGACAATGTCCTTGACGGCGGCAAAGGTGACGATTGGTTGGCAGCCGGCTATTCGGCCGGCAGCGACCATCTGACGGGCGGTGGCGGTTCTGATTTTTACGGAATTAGCGACGCTGACGGAAATCAGGCGTTTATCCATAATTTTGATGCCGACCCGAATGCTTATGACGCGGCTCTGGTTTGGATGGGATTAGGCAACCTTAGCGCCATCAACCGTTCCGGGGCCGATTTGGTCATCGACATGGCTGCCCAACGCCTGACGGTAACGGACTATTTCAAAGGTACGGCTTACCAAGTTGATGAGGTTGCGTTTATCGGTCCAATCGTGGGTATTATGCCGATTCCTTTTACTGCGGCATTTGATAAAACTAGCATTTCGTTCTCTTCACCCGAATTAGTTGTGTTTCGCAACTATTCGTTTAACCACTTCGTGTTTGGCACCCATGCCAACAATAGCGTGTCAGGCACGGCGGCTAACGACATGTTGCTGGGGCAAGGTGGAGCTGATGTGTTTTACGGCGGCTTGGGCAATGACGTGTATTGGCTTGACAGCGGCGATGACCTAGCTGTTGAAGAGATGGATGCAGGCAATGACACGGTGCTCAGTTCAATGGAAACCGTCACCTTGGGCAACAACATCGAAGATGTGGTGTTGCAGGACGGGGCGACGAATGCGGTGGGCAATGTTTTGGACAATAGCCTGGTAGGCAATGCCGGAGCCAACATTTTGGATGGCAAAGATGGCAATGACAACTTGGCAGGTGGAACAGGTAACGACACGCTCAATGGTGGCAATGGCTCGGATACGCTGTGGGGCGAAGGCACATGGGACAGCGTGTGGTCTTCTAATGGCGGTAATGACAGTTTGAGCGGTGGCGAAGGCGATGATGATCTGTATGGCGGCTACGGCAATGACGGTTTGAACGGTGGTGCAGGCGATGACATGCTGGATGGTGGTGAGGGTGCAGATTTTGCCCAATATTGGAATGCCACCGCCGCCGTCACGGTCAATTTGGGTTTGACCACCGCACAAAACACCAAAGGGGCGGGCAAGGACACCTTGCTTGCCATCGAAAACGTCAACGGCAGCGGTTTTAACGACATCCTGGTCGGCAACAGCACCGTCAACCGCCTGTTAGGTGGTGCGGGCAATGATGTTCTTAATGGCGGGGGCGGCAATGATGGTTTGACTGGCGGTTCTGGCCAAGACCATTTCTTGTTTAACACTGTACCAGGATCGGATAATCGAGACATCATCACCGACTTTAACGTCACCGATGACACCATCCGCTTGGAAAACAGCATTTTCAAAGCCTTGACCGCCACTGGCCCGCTTGCGGCAAGCGCCTTCAAATTGTTAGGCACAGGCAACGCGGTCGATGCCGATGACCATGTGCTGTACAACACCACCTCAGGCGGCGTTTTTTATGATACCGATGGCAACGGCGCGACCGCCGCCGTGTTGGTGGGCATTATCAGCAAAGACTTAGCCGTCACACAGGCGGATTTTTTAGTTGTCTAAACCTATTCGCGGCGGCCTACAGTGGCCGCCGTTTTCACCCTTCAATCCCCTAGCACCAATTCCCTCTGCAAACCCGGCACGTCCAGCACCGCCACCGTTTTTCCCTGTACCGTAATTAAGCCCTTACGGCTAAGTTGCTGCAAAATCCGCGAAAACGTCTCTGGGCGTACCGATAACCTAGACGCCAAGATTTGTTTGGGCGTTTCCCATTCCAGGCTATACGGCCTATTTGTATTGTCGGGGGCTGATTGCAACAACAATTGAATGACCCGCATACTGGCATTTTGTAGCGTCAACTGGTCAATATCCGAAATCGCCCCGTGCAACCTCCGGCTCATGCCGCCCAGCAAATTCAGGCACAAGGGGTTGGACTCCTGTAACAACGCCAAAAACACCGCCATATCAATCCGCCATAAGCGGCTGTCAAACACCGCCTTTGCACTGACCGGATACACGGGCATCTGCAAAAACATCACCGCTTCGGCAAACGATTGTCCTGGCTGGATGATTTCTATCACTTTTTCTTCACCACCCGGCGATAACCGATAAAGCTGGATTTGTCCGGTATCCAGCCAATAAAAATACCGCGCTTGGTCGCCAAAATGGAACAAATGGCCATTTTCCGGCAAATCTAAATGATGTGTCGCCGCCAAGACACGGGCAAATTGGCTGTCATCCAAACTGGCAAACAAATAATGCTGGCGTAACGGCTCTAGGGCAGGGATGGGCATAAAACCTCACTTGATTTAAGTCAAGGACACAGTAACGGGGCGGCGTTAATCTGGCAACCTGTTTCTAATGCCCCTTGCGGGTACAAGTGCCCCTTGTGGGTAAAAGCCCATCCATCCAGGAGAAAATTATGTTTTGTTACCAATGTGAACAAACCACCCGTTCCGAAACGGTCAACGGTTGCCATGAAGCCAAAGGCGTGTGCGGCAAAGACGACACCACCGCCGATTTGCAAGATTTACTGGTTTACGGCTTACAAGGCATCGCCCAATACGCGAAACGCTTGCGCCAGCTAGGGGAAGCGCAAACCCAAGCGGATGAATTTATTTTGTATGGTTTGTTTACCACCTTAACCAATGTCAATTTCAATGCTATCCGCTTCGTCCAGCTCATCAAAGAAGCGGCGCAATGGCGTGACCAACTACAAACCCGCTACACCGAACTGGCCAACCAACAAGGTGTGGCTATCGAGTTGTTGTCAGGCCCTGCAACGTGGCAACCTGCTACAACCATGCCCGGCCTATTGCTCCAAGCCAAAGACGCGGCGATTAATTTGGACGTGCAACAGCTGGGCGAGGATATTGTCGGCTTGCGGGCGATGGTGTTGTATGGCATCAAAGGCGCGGCGGCGTATGCTTACCATGCCTGGATGTTGGGGCATTTTGCGGACGAAGTGAACAGCGGTTTTGAAGAAGCCTTGGATTTTCTGGCAGGCCATCCGACGGATGCCGATGCCTTGTTAGGCTGGGCGTTGCGTATCGGGCATATCAACTACAAAGTCATGGAAATGCTTGATGCCGCCAATACTGGAAATTTTGGTGCACAAGCCATCAACACAGTTAATTTAAGCCCTGTCAAAGGCCGCGCAATTTTGGTCAGTGGCCATGATTTGCATGATTTGGCGCAATTGCTTGAACAAACCCAAGGCTTAGGCATTAATGTCTATACCCACGGCGAAATGTTGCCCGCCCATGCCTACCCAAAATTAAAAGCCTATCCGCATTTGGTCGGCAATTACGGTTCGGCATGGCAAAACCAGCACCATGATTTTGCCGCATTTTCAGGGCCTATTTTAATGACCTCCAATTGTCTGGTGGAACCTGCCAATTCTTACCGTCACCGGATTTTCACCGCCGGCCCAGTCGGTTGGCAGGGCGTACGCCATATCAGCAATGGCGATTTTTCACCTGTGATTGAAGCGGCGCAGGCCTTGTCTGGATTTTCTGATGACGCGCCAGAAAAGCTGATTACCGTCGGCTTCGGGCGCGACACGGTGTTAGGTGTTGCCGATAAAGTCATTGATGGCGTAAAAACTGGGGCGATCCGGCATTTCTTTTTGGTCGGCGGTTGCGATGGCGCCGCCCCTGGGCGCAATTACTTCACCGATGTGGCCGAGCAAGCCCCCGATGACACGATTATCATGACGCTAGGTTGCGGCAAATACCGCTTTAATAGCCATGAATTTGGCGACATCGGCGGCATCCCGCGTTTGCTGGATATGGGGCAATGCAATGATGCCTATTCTGCTATCCAAGTCGCTTCCGCCTTGGCAAAAGCCTTTGATTGCGGTGTCAACGATTTACCCTTGTCACTGATGATTTCCTGGTTTGAACAAAAAGCCGTGGCGGTTTTGTTGACCTTGTTGGCCTTAGGCATACGCGGCATCCGCTTAGGGCCGACGTTGCCGGCTTTCTTAACCCCGGCCTTACTGGCCAAACTGGGCGAAGCGTTTGATTTAAAAGCCACAGGTACAGCCGCCGAAGACATTCTTGATGCCATGAAACACGCGGCTTAAAACTGTGTCAGGACTGCCCGTCCTTAAAGGACGCGAAGTCCTATTGTTTTAGCCATATCAGTTAGTACGATGCTCAGAGAGGGATGGGGTTTCAATACCCCGTCCTTAAGGTTTCAAAGCTGCTATAGGTACTGAAAACGTTACGGAACGGGTCGGCTTCTAGCGCCCCTTGTGGGTAAATGCGCCTACTGTTGGAATAAACCCGTTCCAGACCGGATTTTCGTGGACAAATCAATAGCGTTTTTAAGGCAAACGATTCAACAGGAGCAACCATGTCCGAACCTTCACCTGCCCAGGAATTGACAATCACTCTCACCACCCGTGACGGCCATACCTTAAGCTTTCCTTGCAACCCTTACAGTGATGTGGTCAGTGCCGGGGAACTGGCCGATATTATTTTGCCGTCCTTATGTAAAGACGGCGGATGCGGCGCGTGTTTGGGGCATTGCGATACGGGTGATTACCGCTTGGGCGGCTACAATCCTAGCATCCTCTCCGAAGCCGATGTGGCCAACCGTGACGTGCTGCTGTGCCGGACATACCCGCGCAGCGATTTGCATATCTCGGCTCCGTACAGTTACGACAAAATCCTATCCGGCAAGCAATCGGCACGACCTGCGGTGATTACGGCATTGGAAACCATCGCCGGGCGCACCGTATTGCTCAAACTGTCTTGGCAAAACCCACAAGACGGCAATGCAGTTGAATTTGAGCCGGGGCAGTGTATGGAACTGGCGATTCCCGGCACAACGATCCGCCGGGCGTATTCATTAGCCAACACGGCCAATTGGCGCGGCGAGTTGGAATTTTTGATCCGCTTGCAACCGGGCGGGCAGTTTTCTGGGTATCTCAGCGAACAAGCGGCAGTCGGGCAGGTGTTGGATGTGTATGGCCCTAGCGGATCATTCGCGTTGCGCACGGATAGCTTCAACCCGGCCATTTTCATTGCGGGCGGCACGGGTTTAGCACCCTTTGTGTCGATGTTGCGGCGCATGGCCGAATGGGGCGAAGACCGCGCCATCCATTTGCTGTTTGGGGTCAACAACGAAGACGAAATGTTTTATGCCGATGAATTGCAACGCTTGCAACAGGTTTTGCCCAGTTTTAGCTTTACCGTCTGTGTCTGGCAAGCGACACCGGATTGGACAGGGTTCAGCGGCACACCCGCCGATGCCTTACAACAGTATTTGCTAAACAATCCAGGCGATTACGACATTTATCTGTGCGGCCCGCCGTTAATGGTCACAGCGGCAACGCAAATTGCCATCAACCAAGGCATAGACGGGCAACGGCTGTTTTCGGAAAAGTTTGCTTAAGGAATAAGCATAAACTCAAAATACCCAAGCCATCAAATTGGAATTATTTCCATAGGGTACGCAAAATTACCATGTTTTTGGGCTCAAATGTCATAAAATATGTTCATTTGGAGGGTAATTATGACTCAAGAACAAGGCTCTGAAACGCCTAAAAAAGCCAGGACACGGGCATCTGCTAAATCTAAAGTTTCGCGTCAGACTATTGAGGGGGACGTTCCTCCTGTATTGACTGAAAGCGATATTGAGTCCTTCGTGATCGATGAATCGATTGAAGCAGCTGAATCCTCAAAAGCCGTCGCTATGAAGGACATCGTTGGCAATATTAAATCGGGTGACACCAAAACATTGGCGGAAACGCTAGAAGCGGTGTTAGCCGGGGCATCACCAGAAGATGCGGCCAAATTGCGTCATGCGCTGCTAGAGCAAATTCGTCCCGTCGTTTCAAAAATCAAAAACAATCCTGATGATGCACTGGCCGATGATTGGCGTAAAGGCGGCTATCCGTACAAAAATTTAATGTCGCGGAAAAATTACGAGAAAGCCAAATATCAATTACAAGTGGAATTGCTAAAGTTGCAGGCGTGGGTCAAGGAGTCGGGACAGCGTGTGGTGATTTTATTTGAAGGGCGTGATGCAGCTGGAAAAGGGGGGACGATTAAACGCATGATGGAACACCTTAATCCGCGTGGTGCGACTGTCGTGGCTTTAGAAAAGCCGTCAAGTGTTGAACAAGGACAATGGTACTTTCAGCGTTATATTGAGCATTTACCGACAGCGGGCGAAATTGTTATGTTTGACCGCTCTTGGTATAACCGCGCTGGTGTTGAGCGCGTGATGGGGTTTTGTACCGACGAAGAATATAACGAATTTATGCGTCAAGTTCCTGAATTTGAAAGGAACTTAGTGCGCAGTGGCATTCATTTGATTAAGTTCTGGTTTTCTGTCAGCCGCAAAGAGCAGCATCGCCGCTTTAAAGAGCGAGAAGCCCATCCATTAAAACAGTGGAAATTGTCACCTATCGATTTGGCATCGTTGGATAAGTGGGAAGAGTATACGAAAGCGAAAGAGGCGATGTTTTTTTATACCGATACCGCTGACGCGCCTTGGACTGTGATCAAATCAGATTGCAAAAAACGCGCCCGCCTCAATGCGATGCGTTATGTTTTGTATCGTTTGCCTTATAAACAACGCGACCAGGCAAGAATTGGCGCGATAGATCCGTTGTTAGTGGGACGGGCGCATGTTGTTTATGAAGTGGGCGAAAAAGCGATACTCTGATGTGTGAAATAAGCGTCCGGCCAACGTGCTGGGAAGCCGCGATCTAGCCCCAAAAAGCAACTAAGGATTTGGCTAAAAATAACTTCCCGAACGTGCCATTGCTGGAACCGTAAAGACCCGGCAGGTTTCAAAAACCTGCCGGAACGTATGTTTGCTTAGCTATAAATCCCTGCCCCGTTATTCCCAACTCTTTCCCAACAACTTCCGCACCTCTTCAAATACCAGCACCGTCGATGCAATGCCTGCCGCTATTAGCCATTCCGTTAAGTTCAGCGGGGATGTGTGGAAAATCCGTTCGGCGGGTGACCAATGGATGATGACGGCCTGTAACAGCAGTACCGATACAATCGCCAGCCAAAACCAGCGGTTGGCGAAGAAATGGCTATTGAAAGTGGTGGTTTTTTCGGCGCGGGCATTAAAGGCATTGAATATTTGGAACAAGACGAACGTATTGAACGCCCAAGTGCTGGCATGGGCTGCGGAGCCTGTTTGCAGGCCATAATACAGCACGCCTAAGGTGCCGATGGCCATCGTCAGCCCGTAACCTAACAAATTACCGATGCGATGCCATGACAATATCCGCGCTTCCGGGTCGCGGGGCGGTGCTTTCATGCTGTTGTTGCCGATGGGGTCAACGCCCAAAGACATGGCGGGGGGGCCGTCCATAATGATGTTGATCCACAATAATTGCACGGCGGTAAACGGTACGGGCATCCCTAGCAATGGCGCGGTGGCGACGGTCAGGATTGCGCCGATATTGGTTGATAATTGGAAACGGATGAATTTGATCATGTTTTCATAAATGCCCCGGCCTTCTTTGACGGCTTTGACAATCGTGGCAAAGTTATCGTCAGTCAAAATCATGGCGGCGGCTTCTTGGGCGACATGCGTGCCCGTGACTCCCATCGCAATGCCCATATCGGCGGTTTTTAAGGCCGGGGCATCATTCACGCCATCTCCGGTCATGGCGACAATATGCCCGGCAGATTTTAAGGCTTTGATGATCCTGACTTTTTGCTCCGGGGCAGTCCGCGCAAATACGGCGATGCCGTTAATGCAAGCCGCTAACACATCATCATCCATCGCCGCCAGTTCAGCACCGTTAATGACATCCCCGACCAAGCCCAATTCTTTGGCAATCGCCGCAGCTGTGATGGTCTGGTCGCCCGTGATCATTTTTACCGCAATCCCCGCTTGTTGGCAGAGGGAAATGGCGTGTTTGGCTTCCGCCCTGGGCGGATCCATCAAGCCGACCAAGCCGACAAAAGTCAGTTTGTGCAAATGCCCAAACAAATCATCTGCGACATTAATGGCTTCTTGACCTAAAGACGCGGGAAAATCACTGGCGTTGATATGTTTGACCGCCACGCCCAAGACCCGCAGGCCCGTGCTGGCCATGTCGGTGTTCTGGTGCAGGATGGTGTCTGCTTGCAGTGCAGCGTCCGCGCCGTGCTCGTCTAAGGCAAACGCGCACAGTTTGAGCAGCACTTCCGGCGCACCTTTGACGCATACGGTCACGCCATCCGCGTGGCGGTGGAAGGTCGCCATGAATTTATACTCGGCATCAAACGGGATTTCGGCGATACGCGGCCATTGGGCTTGGGCTTGCTGTTTGTTAAGCCCGCCTTTGGCCGCCAACACCAACAATGCGCCTTCCATCGGGTCGCCGATGACTTTGCCGTTTTGTAAGTCGCTGTCATTGCATAACACCAATGGCAATAACGCCGCTGCCAGGTCAACCGCACCGCCGCCTGTTTCAGCTTGGATGCTGCCGTGGGTTTGGTAGCCTTCACCGCTGACGTGGTAACGTTGGCCTTGGCAAAACAACGCCCGCGCCGTCATTTGGTTGACGGTCAGGGTTCCGGTTTTGTCAGTGCAGATTACGGAGGTGCAACCTAAAGTTTCCACCGCCGCCAGACGTTTGACGATGGCTTGTTGGGTCGCCATGCGGCGCATCCCTAACGCCAAAGTAACGGTCACGACGGCGGGCAAACCTTCGGGAATGGCGGCAACGGCGAGGGCAATCGCGGTAAAGGCCGCATCCGCCAAGGGTTCTCCGCGCCATAATGCGCCTGCAAACACTATCGCAACCACCGTCAAAGCCAATAGAGCCAAACGTTTGCCAATACTCGCCAGTTGTTTTTGCAAAGGCGTTTCGCCTTCTTCGGTTTGTGACAACAAATCGGCCAATTTACCGATTTCGGTGTCCATGCCCGTTGCGGTGACGAGCATTTCCGCCCGGCCACGGGTCACGGCATTATTCATATAGAGCATATTGCTACGCTCGGCGAGCGGCACGTTGCTATCGGCGAGGGCTTGCTGTTGTTTGTCGACAGGCAAAGATTCACCGGTCAATGACGATTCATCGGATTCCAAACTACGCGCCACGATAATGCGGCCATCAGCGGGGATTTTGTTGCCCGCCTCCAAAATGACAATATCCCCCGGCACGAGGTCTTCGGCGGGTATTTCTAAAGAACGCCCGTCCCGCCTGACTGTGGCTTGCAGCGCGAGCATCTTTTTCAAGGCCGCCAGGGATTGTTCGGCTTGGAATTCTTGGTAAAACCCCAGTGCGGCATTGATGATGACCACCACCATAATGACGATGCCATCCAGCACATCGCCGATTAGGGCGGCGATGGCGGCAGCGGCAATCAGCACTACGATCAAAAGGCTTTTGAATTGCGAGAAAAACAAATGCCACGCTGAGCGCGGCGGTTTTTCGGCGAGTTTGTTGCTGCCGTATTGCTGCAAACGTTGTGTAGCCTCGGCGGGGCTTAAACCATGTGATAAATCAGACTGGTGTTTGGCCAGCACGTCATCGGCGGACAAATAATGCCACGCTTCTTGCTTTAACGGTTCAGGCGGTGGCGTAGTCCCTTCCGTTTGTAGCATCAGCCACGCCTGCCATACCGACAACAGCACCGACAAAACCACCGGCCCCAAAAATAAGCCAATCGGCCCGAATGCGGTCAAGCCACCAAACACCCCAAACATAACCACCAGAAACGGCACTTGGCCCGTGCCGCTGATGACGATGGGGCGGATGATGTTATCAACCGTGCTGATGGCAAAAAATCCCCACGCCAATAAGCCAGCCCCGGCCAACATTTGCCCATCCAATAACAAGGACACGCCCAGCGATAGCCAAATCAGCATTGCGCCCATCGGGACTAATGCCAATAAGGCGGTGATCACACCAAACAGCATCGGTGCTTGCACCCCGGCGACGGCATAACCTAGCCCTGCCAAAAAACCTTGCCCGATGGCCGCCAACACTAAGCCATAAACCACGGCGCGGGTGGTGTCACCGACCGCTTGTAAATAGACATTTTGGTATTCGCCCAAAAAGTCAATCAGGCCCCGGCGCAATTGCACCAGCGCGGCGGCCCCGTCACGGTAACAAAAAAACAGCACCACCAAAGTAAATCCCAGGTGCATCACATAACGGCCAAATCCGCCCAAAAATTGCCCAAAATGCCCTAGCCACTGTTGCGCTGATTCGGCAATTTCTTTCACCAAACCTGTGCGGTCATGGTTGAGCCTGTCTATCCAGGGTTGTAAAAAATCCGCCAACCAGTGCCAACGCCTCAATGCTTCCGGCAATTGGTAAGACTCCTGGTTAAAACCTAGCACGAGGGTCTGGTAAGCGCCTTTCACCTCGTCTTGAAGCATTGCTACCAACCAAAACACCACCAAACCAATGCCGACGGCAATTACCGCCGTCATCAGCCCCGCGCTTAGGTTATCGTTATGCTTGAGTTTTTCGCGTAGCCGCTGGTACAAAGGCCAGGTCACATAAGCGATGATAAACGCCCAGATAATGCTGATTAAAAACCCGCTGAGCACCCGATAACTCAACAGTAACAACCCGATCAGAAAAACAGCCGGAATGAGGTAACGGGTGGGTGTCGTGCCTAATGGATTATTCATAGCCATAGTGTGTAAAAAGAAGGCGGGATTGGCATACGGTTGAGTGGGTAGCGTTGCGTTATCAAGTGATAGTTTGTCATGAAAACATAAGTCAGGAAATTATGCTCGAATAATGCCCTTATTAAGAATAAGATTATTCTGATCTTTTCAATAAAAATAGGGAGAAAAAAATGAAATACCTCTATAGCCCCATTTTTACCGCAACATTCATTGCTATTGCGGCCTTTACTTCTAGCTTAGCTAATCAAGCACAGGCAGAAACGCTGTCTTTCCGTACTAAGGTGGATTATCCGGCGGGCGTTAATCCTTCGTCAGTATCATTAGGTGATCTAAATAATGATGGCACACCTGATATGGTTGTGGGCTACGAAGAAAACCTAACCAGTTCGGTCATCAGCGTATTATTAGGTAAAGGAAACGGCACTTTTTCGGCTAAGGTGGACATCCCCTCCGGCCTAAATCCAAGTAAAACAGCCCTTGGCGATGTCAACCACGATGGTAAAAACGATCTGATAGGCTTAAACAGAGCGGGCAATAGCGTTAGTGTGTTATTAGGTAAAGGCAATGGCACTTTTTTAACAAAGGTTGATTACCCAACGGGTCTAAGTCCAAAAGGTATGGAAATAGCCGATATGAACTACGATGGCAAGCTGGATATTGTCGTTGGCAGCAAACTTAACTACCTCAGTGTCTTTCCCGGCAAAGGTGATGGGCGCTTTTTAGCCAGGGTTGATCACCCGACCAATTCGGCTGCAAAATCACTGTCGATAGGCGATATGAACAATGATGGTAAACCCGACATTGTCACAGCAACGGCAAACGAGGAAGGCAAGGCCAGCATACTGTTTGGTAAAGGCAACGGCACGTTTCCCGCCAAATCCGATTATTTGATTCTAAATGAAGGGATTTCAATTGCTGATGTGAACCATGACAATAAAATTGATCTGATAATCACCGGGGAAAATGCTGATACGTTAGATATACAGCTCAATAAAGGTAATAAGACTTTTCTGTCCCGGGGCATTTTTGGAACGGGGGCTGGTGCAGATAGGGCTTCAATCTATGATATGAACCGTGATGGCAAAGCCGACCTTGTCACTGCAAATAGCGTCAACAATACGGTCAGCGTTCTTTTGGGGAAGGGTGATGGTACTTTTCTGCCGAAATCAGATTTTGCCACGGGCCTGAATCCAAATGGCGTGGCCATTGCCGATCTCAATTATGACGGCAAGCCTGATGTGGTCGTTCCAAATCTTGGTGCTAATACAATAAGCGTATTGATTAATAATAACTTTTGATGTCTTTCTTGTTTGCTGGCTGGATTCTCAACCCCAGCCTGTTTGCCCAATTTTAGAGGTATTTTATGCAAAATCAGCCTACTGCGACCATTGACGGCAACCAAGCCGCCGCGACTGTCGCCCATAAGCTCAATGAAGTGATAGCCATTTATCCGATCACGCCCGCCTCACCGATGGGCGAATGGGCGGATGAATGGTCGTCGCGTGGACAGCAAAATTTATGGGGGACTGTGCCGCACGTCATTGAAATGCAAAGTGAAGCGGGTGCGGCGGGAGCCATTCATGGCGCGTTGCAAGCGGGGACATTGGCGACCACATTCACGGCTTCACAAGGCTTGCTGTTGATGTTGCCGAACATGTACAAAATCGCCGGGGAACTGACACCGACCGTGTTCCATATCGCCGCCCGCTCGTTGGCGTGTCAGGCTTTGTCGATTTTTGGCGACCATAGCGATGTGATGTCGGCGCGGATGACCGGATTTGCCATGCTCTGCTCCAATTCGCCGCAAGAAGTGCAAGATTTTGCCGTTATTGCCCAAGCGGCGACGTTACAGGGCCGGATTCCCATCATGCACTTTTTTGATGGCTTCCGCACTTCGCATGAAATCGCCAAAATCGTTTTGCTGGATGATAGCGTGTTGACGGCGATGATCGACGAAAACGCCTTGCACGCGCACCGCCAACGGGGCTTGTCGCCAGACCATCCGGTCTTGCGCGGCACGGCACAAAACCCGGATGTGTATTTTCAGGCGCGCGAAGCGGTGAACAGCTATTACCAAGCTTTGCCCCAGCTTATCCAAGCGGCGATGAACCAATTTGCTGGCTTGACAGGCCGCCAATATCAATTGTTTGAGTATGTCGGCGCGGCTGATGCCGAGCGCGTCATCGTGCTGATGGGGTCGGGCGCAGAAGCGGTGCATGAAACGGTCGATTATCTGAACCGTAACGGCGAAGCGGTGGGGGTCTTGAAAGTGCGCCTGTTCCGCCCGTTTGCCGCCGATGCCTTGCTGGCCGCATTGCCCGCCACTTGCCGGAAAATCGCCGTGCTCGACCGCACCAAAGAACCGGGTGCAGACGGCGAGCCGCTGTATAAAGATGTTGTCACCGCCATCGCGCAAAATCCCAGTAAATTCTCAGGCTTTCCGGTCATTGTCGGCGGACGTTACGGCTTGTCCTCCAAAGAATTTACGCCCGGCATGGTTAAGGCGATTTTCGACGGACTGAAACAAGCCCAGCCGAAAAACCAATTCACCATCGGCATCCATGATGATGTCACCCACACCAGCTTAGTGTGGGATGAGAGCTACCGCACCGATGCCCACAACGGCACGTTCCAAGCGATGTTTTATGGATTGGGCAGTGACGGCACGGTGGGCGCGAACAAAAACACCATCAAAATCATCGGCGAAGAAACCGATTTATATGCACAAGGCTATTTTGTCTATGACTCGAAAAAATCGGGCGCGGTCACGGTGTCGCATTTGCGCTTTGGGCAACAGCCGATACGCTCAACGTATCTGATCGCCGATAACGACGCGCAGTTTATTGGCTGCCATCAGCCGATTTTCTTGGAGCGTTACGATATGCTGAAAAACGCGGCGGACAAGGCCGTGTTTTTGCTGAACACGCCACAAACTGCCGACACGGTTTGGGAATCTTTGCCCGCCCGTATCCAGCAACAAATCTTAGCCAAAAACATCCGCTTTTATGTGATAGACGGTTACAAAGTCGCCCAAGCGTGTGGCATGGGCAAGCATATCAACACCATCATGCAGACCTGTTTTTTCGCCATTTCCGGCGTGTTGCCCAAGGGTGACGCGATTGCCGCCATCAAACACGCGGTGCAAAAAACTTATGGCAAAAAAGGCCAGCGCATTGTTGACTTAAATTTCAAGGCGATAGATGAAACCTTGGCGAATTTGTATCCGGTCAATAGGCCATCTTCAGAGGGAGAAGGTTCATCGTTCCCACGCTCCAGCGTGGGAATGCCTGTTGGACGCTCTGCGTCCCGTACCGCCGGAGCGGATACAGATGTTCCCACGCAGAGCATGGGGACAATAGGCGTTCCGACCAACGCCCCCGATTTCGTGCAAAACGTCACCGCCCACATCATCGCCGGACATGGCGACCTATTGCCCGTCAGTGCCATGCCCATAGACGGCACGTTCCCGACAGGTACGGCGCAATACGAAAAACGCAACTTGGCCTTGCAAATTCCGGTTTGGGAAACCGATTTATGCACCCAATGCGGCAAATGCGTGATGGTTTGCCCACATGGCGTAATCCGTAGCAAAATCTTTGAAGCCGATGTATTGGCAGATGCACCGGACACCTTCAAACATGCGCCAATGCTGGGCAAAGATTTTCCGGCAGGTCTGGCTATGACTTACCAAGTCGCACCCGAAGATTGCACGGGTTGTACGCTGTGCGTGGACATTTGCCCGATCCGCGACAAAGCCAACGCCAGCCGCAAAGCCCTGAATATGCAGCCGCAACCTGAGTTGCGCGAAACGGAAAAAGTCAATTGGGATTACTTTTTGACGCTCCCCGAATATGACCGCCGTTTGCTGAAAACCAATACCATCAAAGGCTCGATGGTTTTACAACCGCTGTTTGAATTTTCTGGCGCGTGTGTCGGTTGCGGCGAAACGCCGTATTTGAAACTGGCTTCGCAATTGTTCGGCGACCGTATGGTGATTGCTAACGCCACGGGTTGTTCGTCGATTTACGGCGGCAACTTACCGACTACACCGTGGACGAAAAACGCCGATGGCCGAGGCCCCGCTTGGAATAATTCTTTGTTTGAAGACAATGCCGAATTTGGTTTGGGTATCCGGGTCGCTATCGACAAAAAAACCGCCTACGCGCAGGAATTACTGGAAGCGTTGCGTGGAGCGTTAGATGCAGAACTGGTCACGGACATTTTAGAAGCCGACCAAACTGACGAAGCGGGCATTTATGAACAACGCGAACGGGTCGCCGCTTTGAAGCAATGCTTGGTGTCAGTACATGACAGCCGAGCCCAAACCTTGCTGGAATTGGCTGACAATCTTTGCCAAAAAAGCGTCTGGATAATCGGTGGCGATGGTTGGGCGTATGACATCGGCTTTGGCGGCCTCGATCATGTGTTGGCCAGCGGGCGCAATGTCAATATCTTGGTGCTGGACACCGAAGTCTACTCGAATACAGGCGGGCAAACCTCCAAATCCACGCCCTTGGGTGCGGTGGCAAAATTTGCGGCAGGCGGCAAAGCCACGGCGAAAAAAGATTTGGCCTTATTGGCGATGGATTACCCCAACGTCTACGTCGCCCATGTCGCCTACGCAGGCAAAGACACGCAAACCCTAAGCGCGTTCTTGGAAGCGGAAGCGCACGACGGGCCGTCGATTATCATCGCTTACGCACCGTGCATCGCGCACGGCGTGGATTTGTCCAACAACCACCGCCAACAAAACCTGGCCGTAAAAAGTGGGCATTGGCCGTTGTTTAGGTTTGATCCCAGCAAAGCCGCGCAAGGCAAAAATCCGATGCACCTGGATTCCCCCGAACCGTCCATCCCGTACCGCGACTTTGTCATGAGCGAAACCCGTTTCAGCATGTTATGGCAAACCCACCCGGACGCGGCGGAAGCGTTTTTGGCACAAGCGCAAAAAGACGTAAAACACCGTTATCACTACTACAAGCAATTGTCGGAACTGGATTGGACGGAAAATACTTCGGTGTCGGCGGTGAAGGCGAAATTAAAATTGGAAACAAGCAATGGTTGATATAGACATAGTTAACACATCGTTCCCACGCTTTGCGTGGGAATGTAGCCAAGGACGCTCTGCGTTCCGTAACGCCGGAGCGTTACGGGATGAATTCCCACGCAGAGCGTGGGAACGATATGACATATGAGCCTAGCTCATTTTACTGAGAACATTCATTTATGATTGATTTAACACGCGTTGATTTAAGCACAACTTACCTGGGGCTGACGCTCGCCAATCCGTTAGTGGCATCCGCCTCACCCTTGAGTAAAGAGCTGGATACGGCACTGCGCCTGGAAGATGCCGGGGCGGGGGCGATGGTCATGTATTCGCTGTTTGAAGAAAAAATGGAATCCGAAGCGCAGCAATTGGAGCGTTTTTTTTACCAACAGTCGCTAGGCCACGGCGAGGCCGATTCCTTCCATCCCGTACCGGATAATCTGCGCACCTACCAAGACACGTATCTGGAACAATTGCGCAAATTAAAAAGCCGCCTGCAAATTCCCGTGCTGGCCAGCTTGAACGGCACGTCCTTAAGCGGTTGGCTAGATTACGCCCAAGCTTTACAAGACGCGGGCGCCGATGCTCTGGAATTGAACATTTACCACCTCGCCGCTGATTGCCATGAAGATGGCGTGGTCGTGGAAAACCGCTATATCGAAATTCTCCAAGAACTGAAACGCCATATCCAGGTGCCGATTGCCCTGAAATTGTCCGCCCAATTCAGCTCGCCCGTGAATTTTGCGAAAAACTTGGCGGATGCGGGGGCGGATGGCTTGGTGTTGTTCAACCGTTTTTACCAGCCGGATATTGATCTGGAAACCCTGCAAGTCGTGCCAAAACTGGAATTGTCCACACCGTCCGAAGCCTTGTTGCGTATCCGCTGGACGGCGTTGATGTACGGGCGTGTCAACGCGTCTTTGGCGGTCACGGGCGGTTTTCACAATACGCCGGAGATTCTCAAGGCCTTACTGGCCGGAGCGGATTGTGTGCAATTGTGCAGCGTCTTGCTCATGCACGGCCCGCAGCGTTTGCGTGAATTGCTGGTGGAATTAGAAAATTGGCTGGCAGAGCATGAATACGCATCCGTCAGCCAATTAAAAGGCAGCGTCAGCCAACAACACGCCATTGATCCCAGTGCTTATGAACGGGCGAATTATGTGCAAGTGCTGGACAATTATTCGTGTCCGGCGGGGGTGTGGCGTTGAGTGTTTCTGCTTCGATTTAAGACTAAAATCAGATTTATCATCCAAATCGACGAGGTTAAATGAGTGGTGATGGACGTAAAAAATCACGAACAATCGGAAGATGCGTTTACCTTGTCCAAACTTTTGGCATTAGGGAGCAAGGAAATTGAACAAAACCAATTCCGTGATGCGAAAGAGTTGATTAATTAAGAATTTATCTCAAAACTAAGAGCAAACGATAATGGATTCTAAAAACGAAGATTTCCCTGACACCGTTTTTGTTATTGGGGCAGGTGCTAGTAATGAACTGTCCCTGCCAACGGGTGTAGAACTGAAAAAAGATATTGCAGAAGTCTTAAATATTCAATTTGACGAATCAGATCCAAGATTAATCAATCCAGATCAAATCAGCGGTGATCCCATAATTTATGGGGCAATGCAGAAAATTACAAATAAACAAGCTGAAAACTTAGTAAAAGCAGGGCATGACGTTAGAAAAGGCATTACTCAAGCAATTTCAATTGACAATTTCATTGATGCACATAAAGGTAATGAATTAATTGAAAAATGTGGGAAACTTGCAATTATCAAGACTATTCTGCGAGCGGAACAAAATAGCCCTCTATTTCTTAAAAATTCATCTAGCGAGCTAGATTTTTCTAATATTGAGCAGACATGGCACAACAGCTTTTTTCAGTTATTAACGGAAAATTGTACGTTTAATGACATACCAAAAAGATTTAGAAAAGTTGGCTTTATTATTTTTAACTATGACAGGTGCATCGAACATTACATTTATCATTCAATGCAAAACTATTACCGTATTTCGAAAGAAGACGCAGCGGAGAGTATTAAAAGTATAAAGTTTTTTCATCCATATGGCATTGCAGGTAATTTGCCTTGGACAGGTAAATCAGATGCCATTGATTTTGGTGGCGAACCAAGTGCCAATCAAATGGCTGAGTTAATTAGAAAAATAAAAACATTCACAGAAGGAACTGATCCTTCATCAAGCGAAATTACTGAAATTCAAGACTTAGTTCAAAATGCAGACAGATTGATTTTTTTGGGCTTTGCGTTCCACGAGCTTAACTTAAAAGTATTATTTGGGGATTGGCGTGAACAACTTAGAAGACTTAGAGAAAATACCCAATCAATTCCAAAAGTATTTGGAACGGCACATGGAATATCAGAAAGCGATATAAAACTGATTCGAAACAATCTTGAGCTTAAATTTAGAATGAATGAACAAAAAGATAAATTAATACTTCGTCCTGATAAAACGTGTAACGACTTGTTTAGTGAATATTGGCGATCACTGTCATTTAGTAAGAGGGTATCCTGAATTTTGTGTAAACGGGTTTGTTAGTGGTTCGGCATTCGGTC
>CAYUQV010000004.1:0-110069 GCA_964446885.1 uncultured Methylocucumis sp. | reverse complement strand
TTGTCCAGCACGCTCCAGAACACCGGCAAGGCGATGCCCCGGTGGGCAATGGCCAACACCAGGAAGTTGATGTCGGCCTTGCCGATGCGGTCCAGTGTCAGGAACCACGGCCCTTCGCCGACCGGCATCAGGCGCACCAGCAGGCGGGCAAGGCCGTCGAAGTCCAAATCGAAGCTACGGAAGAAGCGTTGCAGCCGCTTGTAATGGGAGTCCGTCTTCGCCCGCCCGCCGAAGGCCGTGGCCAGCTCGGCAAGGTTGACGCTGCGCACTTTCACCAGCGCCAACAGGAAATGGGCGAGGAACGTAAGCCGCGCACCATGCCACGGCAGGTGTTCGGACAGGGCCGTTTTTAGCAGATAAGCGGGGTCTTGGGTATTTTTGCGCATAGCCCCGCAACATACCCTAATTAAACACGCTTATCAATAAGTTGGGCATTTTGTCCTGTACTTAGCTAAATAGCCTAAAAAATTGAAATTTACAGTTTCCGACGGCTTTGTTGCATAAATGATCCAATGCCCCCATATACCAGGAAATTCACTAGTAGCGAACCGGAATGCCTAGGCCACACCCCAAGAAATACCAAACCATCAATTGGCGGGACTAAACAATTACTCTCTTAACCGAGTGTCCGCTAGACCGGGGCAAGATCACTTGTGCCCTTTGGGTATCAGAGAGGATTTACGTTGAAAACAGTTTTGCGGGCTTGAAGCGGTTTGGAATCCTTTCCGACAGGCTTCGTTTACATGACTTTGTTTTATATGATGTTATTCTTGGGGGTTGTGCGGGGCTATGGAGTTTTTATTTAGCTAACTAATTGTTTTTTTTAATGTTAAAACAAGTCTAAAGTTACTTACGGTAATGCACTTGTTTTTTTCTAAGCTTAACTTATTTCCAAACACCTAACTTAATCAATTGTTCTTTTAGCTTATTTGTCGGATTGCCATGGGCGTAGGATTTTTTTGCATACTCCAATGCTTTGTCATATTGCTTAATTTCAATCAAAAACTTACTGTAAGCATATTCAATCTTGGAATTGTTAGGGCTAATTGCCAGAGCCTTTTGGTAAAGGGCCGCTGCATTGTCCTTTTGGCCAAGCTCTTTCAAGTAATAGGCATACAAAGAATAACTGACAGCATCTTCTGGGCTGAATCGTATCGCCCGTTGCAAATAACATTCAGGCGGCGTATCTAGTTTGCCTGGCATAAACTTTTTGTTTATTTTAAGCTGATATTTGATAATGGTTGCTAAAGCCCGGTGATGATTAGGCCAAGCACGCAAGGTGTAATTCAAATCCCCTTCCAATGGGCCAGTTTGCCCTTTGATAAGATTTTCAACCTCAAAGTTAAAATGGTGCGTTTCAACAATTTCAAGTGAGGTTTTTTTATGCAGTATATTGGTGTAATCAAAAGGGCCGAACCCTTGCCCTCCGCCATTACAGGCAAGGCCATCCAAAGTGCGCCCAACCCACGGAGCCGCCGCCCAAGCCTGGGAAACCAGCGTTATCAATGCGGCAAACACTAATTTTTTACCTTTCATGCTATATCCTGCCCCTAAATAATGGGATGCGTTTTAATAACAAGCGAACCATGCTTTTAAGCATAACAAACAATCCATGACACGTTTTAGGATTGGCGATTTGCAATCCCCAACGCTCTTCACGTTTTGACATCCAGTCTTTTTTATAAGGGTCATCTCCGGTCAGAAAATCCACTTTATTGACTTTATCAACGTCCAAAGCGTATTCCATCATGTAAACGGTCAATTGCGAACCAGGCGAATAACTGTCAAAGGAAGGGTCTTGGCAAAGCTTGTAAATGTAGGCGGTTTTTTGCACAGTCAGCCAAAATTGCGCAGCAACGGCCTTCCCATCAACAGACAAAAGCCCTAAGCGGAGCCAACCCTGTCCGGCAGCGATTTTGGCAAGCCCTAAAATAAAATCAGGATAAGGCTCATTTTGTTTCCAACTGAGCTGGTAAATTTGCTGGAACAGCGACACGGCTTCCTCAACATCTTCAGATGCTTGGCACATCCGATATTCAATCTGCATCTGCTTTAACTTATTGCCCTTACGTTTGATCGTGTTTTTTAATTGTCCTGGCCTGCCGGCATAATAGTCTTTAAAACACTGGTTTTGGGTCTGCAAAAACCAATTGCCATACATAAAATACGCTTCAACATATTTGCCCTGTTGCTTAAAGGCATTGATCAGCAACTGATAATTTTGCGACAAGGGGTTAATGTGATGCATGCCAATAACATCCCATTTTTGTTGGCAAATGCCTTGCACGACGAGACTGACCGCTTGTGACAATAAACCCAGATCATTAATCGCGTGCAGGGGCTCATATAAGGTTGTGTAATAATTTTCCAAACTGCTTAGTGTTGCGGTTGCGCACATTGAACGGGGATGGGGTTGCTGCCAAATAGGCAACAACAACAAAACGTCACCATGATCTGCCCTGACACCGAACCAAAACACCCTGTCCTGAGGTTGCACAACTGTGTTTATGAAATTATCGAACCACAAAGGGCTAAAAAAGAGGCTTTGGGATTCCAACTCTGTAGCCAAAGGCCGATAATCCGCTGGGAAAATAAGGCCTTCTACGATCTCAAATATCATTGTTTATTCGCTTAGGAAGAGGGAAAGAGAGCCGGACAGGGTTTAGGGAAGTTTTGTTTTAAGCGCAATCAGCAATCAAATAAAAAACTACAGCTTTAGCCAATCGCCATTTCGCGGGATTTTAACATTAACGATGGAAAATCAAATACGGGCTGTACGGACAATTTTGCTTTAGGATACAATTGGACGGCCATAATGACAGGTGAATTATAAAATGGCCGTTTTAGAAAAAACCTGACACCATCGCTTTCCGAGCTAGTTTTCCGAACTTTTTATTACCCGCCTTTAATGCCAATAGCCATGTCCATAAATGATAGCGTTATAACACTTCTAACAGAGGTTTTCCAGTTTCAGAACCAGGCAACATTATCTGTAGACACCCCATTGCTTGGTGCCATGCCTGAATTCGATTCAATGGCTGTCATTTCCATCATAACGGCATTAGAAGAACGCTTTGGGTTTGTTGTTGATGATGATGAAATTGACGCTGCCATATTTGAGACGGTAGGGTCTTTAGCCGCATTTGTCGGGCAAAAACTGGCATGACCCGGCAGCCAAAATAATGCGGCCACTATTCATCCCCAGCCAATTCGGCACCTTGTTTTGCAGCTTTTATCCTGCTTCCGGTAAACAAACAGGCCATGCCATCCTCCATATCCCGGCGTTTGCCGAGGAAATGAACAAATCACGCCGTATGGTGGCACTACAAGCACAAGCCTTCTCTGAGCAAGGCCATGACGTTTTAGTGTTAGATTTGTATGGCACGGGCGACAGCATCGGCAATTTTAGTGAAGCGACTTGGCCAATCTGGCAAGAAAACATTGGCACGGCAATCGGATGGCTAAACGCACAAGGCAGCCAAACCGTTTCATTATGGGGATTAAGGCTAGGGGCGTTGCTGGCTATGGCGTTTGCAAACTATAGCGCATCCCCGATTGAACGCCTGATTGCCTGGCATCCTGTACATAATGGCGATGTTTATGTCACCCAGTTTTTACGTCTGCGGGTGGCAGCAGCCATCATGGACAACAATGCGCCTCCCGAAAAAACCTCTGAACTGAAGCAACGTCTATTAGCAGGCCAGCCAGTTGAGGTGGCCGGTTATTTATTAAACCCGCAATTAATCGCCCCCTTGTTATCACTGCGGGCCGAAAAGCTAAATTTTCAATCCGTCAAAAAACTGGCGTTGTTTGAAATGGCCGCCACCGAAGACACGCCACACACCATTGGTAACACCCAGTTTTTAAATGCTTTACAGCAGCAAAATATCCCCGCCACCTTACAAAAGGTAGTCGGCAACGCATTTTGGGCAAGCCAGGAAATCAGCGAAGCACCTGGCCTGATAAGCGCCAGTTGCCTGGAAACCCGACAAGCTGATTAACCAGGTTTCAAGGCAACACTTAGGCCATCACCTTTTCCATCTGGACATCCGATTAACAAATGACCCAAAGAACACTCATGTGCGTGGTTGGCGCAAGACCCAACTTCATGAAAATCGCCCCGATCATCAAAGCCATCAAACAGTTGGACGGCGGCTTTTCGGCTTATCTGGTACATACCGGACAGCATTATGACCATGCCATGAAAGCGGCGTTCTTTGAACAGCTAGGCATCCCGGAACCTGACGTGGACTTGGAAGTCGGCTCCGGTTCGCATGGTGAACAGACAGCCCATATCATGCTGCGCTTTGAACCCGTACTCAACCAAATACAACCGAGTGCCGTGCTGGTCGTTGGTGATGTCAACTCAACCATTGCCTGTAGCTTGGTTGCCGTCAAAAAAGGCATCCCGGTCATCCATGTCGAAGCCGGGTTAAGAAGCGGCGACCGCGCCATGCCCGAAGAAATCAACCGGATATTGACCGACCAAATTTCTGACAGCCTATTCACCACCGAACGCAGTGCCGAATCGAATTTGACCCGTGAAGGCATCTCAGACGAACGGATACATTTTGCCGGAAACGTGATGATCGATACCTTGCAAGACCATCTGCAACAGGCCATCCCTTATCAAAACACATTGGACACTTACGGCGAATCACCCAAAAACATAGCCGACGGTTATGCACTGCTGACCCTCCACCGCCCTTCCAATGTCGATGATCCGGTTGTGTTTGCGCGTTTGATGGCTGCATTAGTAAAAACCAGCCAAAAACTGCCCGTCATTTTCCCCATGCACCCAAGGACTGGCCTTCGGATTGAACAACAAGGCCTTAGCGCATTAATGGCCGAAGGAAACATTACCTGCCTACCGCCCGTAGGTTATTTGGAAATGCTCGGCTTAATGAAATCGGCGAAAATGGTCTTGACCGATTCTGGCGGCCTACAAGAAGAAACAACCGCCCTCGGCGTGCCCTGCCTGACCTTGCGGGAAAACACCGAACGCCCGATTACGGTCGAACAGGGCACTAACACGATTGTCGGCACAGACCCCGAAAAACTTCATGCCTGTGTCGATGAAGTCCTAAGCTCAGGCGGCAAATCCGGTAGAGTCCCGGAATATTGGGACGGCGAGGCGGCGTTACGCATCGTCAAAACGGTCAAAAACCTTTATTTTAACTAGTCACCCCCCGTATTAACTGCCCGTGACCTCCCCAAATCATGCCAAATAATTTGCCCCTTTCCACTTCGTCTCCAGAAATTCCAGTTGTGTTTGTTTGCCAAGGCCAACCACTGCCCGGAATAGTCCATACGACCCCATCTGATGCCCCACTGGGCGTGTTGATTGTCGTTGGTGGCCCGCAATACCGCGTCGGAAGCCATCGGCAGTTTGTCTTGCTGGCCCGTCATCTGGCCAGCCAAAACATTCCGGCGATGCGTTTTGATGTCCGGGGCATGGGCGACTCCGAGGGTGCGCAGCGGGGCTTCCACGAATTGGACGACGACATACACGCCGCTATCAACCAATTCTTTATCAGCTGCCCCACACTTCGCCAAGTCGTGCTTTGGGGATTATGCGACGGCGCATCGGCAGCTTTGTTTTACGCATACCAAGACCCACGGGTTAAAGGCGTGGTGCTGTTAAATCCTTGGGTTTTCACCGAACAGGGCGCAGCTAAAACCTATCTCAAACATTACTACCTACAACGCTTGGTAAGCAAAGATTTTTGGCGCAAAGTGCTGTCCCTAAAGTTTGATTACACCAGTTCCATCGCAAGCCTGCTGCAAATCGTCAAACAAGTGCTTAAAATCAATAAAAATGCCAGCCAAGCACAGCCCAACCAAATGGACAAAGTTAGCGGGCAACTGCCCTTACCAACCCGGATGCGTGAATGCCTGAAACGGTTTACCCACCCGGTATTATTGATACTCAGCGGACGGGATTTGATTGCCGATGAATTTAAAGAAACCGTGAAAAGTGATCCAGAATGGCAAGCTCTGTTGGCCAGAAACAATCTGACTCGGCATGACTTTGCCGCTGCTGACCATACTTTTTCTTCATCCGCTTGGCGTAAACAAGTGGAAGAATGGACATCAACCTGGATAAAACAGTTGTGAAAAACCTTTTGATGATCGCTTACCATTTTCCTCCTATCCGTGTCAGCAGTGGCATACAGCGCACCCTGAAATTCAGCCGTTATTTGCTTGACCACGGTTGGCGCACGCAAATTTTGACGGTTTCCACAAAAGCGTATGAACAAATAGGCCATGACCAATTATCTGAAATCGACCCAAGAATAACGGTAACACGAGCTTTCGCGCTTGACTCAGCGAGGCACTTGTCAATTAAAGGCCGTTATTTAAACTGGACGGCATTGCCGGACCGCTGGGTAAGCTGGTGCTTAGGCGGCGTGTTCGCCGGATTAAAAATGATCCGCCAACATCATCCTAAAGTCATTTTTTCCACTTATCCTATCGCCACCGCACATCTGCTGGGCTTAGTGTTGCACCGTTTGACCGGCCTCCCTTGGGTCGCCGATTTTCGTGACTCCATGACGGAGGACGATTACCCAGCCGACCCTAAACAACGTTCGGTTTACGGTTGGATAGAGCGGCAAACGGTCAAGCATTGTAGCCGGGCGCTTTTCACCACGCCGGGTGCGATCCGCATGTATGCCTCGCGCTACCCTGACATTCCTGTATCGCGCTGGGCACTGATCGCCAACGGTTACGATGAAGAAAACTTCCTGCGTGCCGAACAATCTGAAGCCTATCATCAAGCTTTGGCCAATAAACCCGGTGGCCATATCATGCTATTGCATAGCGGGATACTCTATCCATCAGAACGCGACCCACGGCAATTTTTCCAAGCATTATCAGAGTTAAAGCAACACGGCCATATCCAGCCAGGACAGTTTAAAGTCATTTTACGGGCGACAGGCCATGATGACTTGCATAGGCAATTGATTGACGCGCATGGGTTGGCGGACATTGTTTTTCTGGAGCCTAACATCCCTTATGAAATGGCTTTGGCCGAAATGTTGACGGCGGATGGTTTGCTGGTCTTCCAGGCAAGCAACTGCAACCACCAGATTCCGGCCAAGATTTATGAATACTTACGCGCAAGGCGGCCTATCCTGGCACTGACAGACCCGCTTGGCGACACGGCAAACGTGTTGCTCGAAGCAGGCCTTACAGGCATCGCCCGACTAGACGACAAAGACGATATTGCCGAAAAAATCCTGGCATTTATCGGCAACCTAAAAAATCAAGTGCATGAAATAGCCAATGACGAAAAAATTGTCCAGCATTCACGGGAATCACGCACCCAACTGCTGGCCGATGTTTTGAATGCCATTGCTTAAACTAATAGATGACGAGCACATGCCAATATTGACCGGATTATTACGCACACCCTGGGCATTGCCGATTTTATCCGGCTTTTTTATCGGCACCAGCTATATCCCCTTCCCGCCGTGGGCATCCTTGTTTGGTTTCGTTCCATTATGGCTGTTTTGGAGCCAGCAATCCCGACTAAAATCCGTTTTCTGGGGCGGTGTGTTGTGCGCTTTCGTGTTCACGCTGATTGGCTTTAATTGGGTGGCGTTGACGCTCCATGAGTTCGCGCATTTGGATTGGCCTTGGGCCATTATCGGGGTATTGGTTTACGCGTTAGTTGCCAATTTATATGTGCCAGTTGCCGGAATTCTGTGGTTTTGGGGACAACGCCATTTGGGCTGGCAAGGACGCCATACCTTATACATGATGGCGATCATCACCGTGCTATGTGAAGCCAATTCCTACACCTTGTTTGATTGGAATTTCGGTTATTCTTGGTATGGCGCAGATTTGCCCGTTTACCAATGGGCCGAAGTGATTGGGTTTAGCGGCTTAAGCGCACTGACCGTTCTGGCAAATTTGCCTTTAACCCTCGCTTGGCAACAACGCGATAAGCCTATCGGTAAAGGCATCGCGGCAGGCGTGATCACGGTTTTTATTGTCTTGAATTGTGGCGGGGCGTGGCTCAAATCACGCCTGCCTAAACCGGATGCGGTATTGACCACTTTATTGGTGCAGGCCAGCATCAACAACCAAGAAAAAATGTCGGCGGAATTGGGCAAAAACTACCGTGACAGCATCATCCAACGTTACACATCGCTCACTTCGCAAGCCTTAGCCGCACACCAAGACACCAAAGCCGATTTTGCCGTTTGGCCGGAAACCGCCTTTCCGTTCCTGCTAGGCGATGGATTTAAGGCCACGCCGCAATCACAAGCATTGGCCGAATTTGTGCGCACCCAACAAACGCCCTTGCTCACAGGCGCATACAGCGCGGAACTCCCATCCAAATTGCTCACCAATTCCCTGTTTGTGTTTGACCAACAAGGCAAAATAGTGCCGCCGCATTACAGCAAATCGATTTTGCTGGCGTTTGGTGAATTCATTCCGGGGGAAAACCTGTTTCCAGACATCCGCAAATGGCTACCCGCCACCGGACATTTTGCCCGTGGCAACGGCCCTGAACAATTATTGCAATTAAATGGTTTTAAAATTGGTGCACAGATTTGCTACGAAAGCCTATTTCCGCGTTTTTCACGGGATTTGGCCAATTTAGGGGCGCAATTTATTGTCAATGTCACCAATGACGCTTGGTATGGCACATGGCAAGAACCTTACCAACACATGTACATGACGTTGGCGCGGGGTGTTGAATTCCGCCGCCCGGTTTTACGTGCGACGAATACGGGCATTTCGACGGTGAGCTTGGCATCGGGCGAAATTCTGGAGCAATCACCTATTGGGCAACCGTGGGCGGGCATGTATAAAGTTCCTTACCGCCTGCAACCGGATGCCACCTTTTATCAAGAACATTTTTGGCTAATGCCAAGCCTGTTATGGTGCAGCTTGATAGCACTCTTGTTATGGGGCGTGTTGCGCAATAAACAGACACCCCATAACCCTTCAAGGAATTGAAATGACTTTGCCCTTAGCCCGTCACTGGCGGGAATTGTTGGTTTTGTTGGCCTTGATGGCCATCACCACGCCCTTATTCTGGTTGACAGATTTGGATCGCCAAGCGGCGGCATTGTTTTATCAAGCTGATACCTGGACTGCACGGGATTGGTGGTTATGGCAAGGCCTGTTCCGATACGCACCTAAAGTGCTGGTGGGCATTGCCATAACTGCGGCGGCACTGGCGGCTGCCAGTTACCGATGGACTTTCTTGCAAAAGTGGCGCCGCCCTGCCCTGTATGTGCTGCTGGTGATTGCAATTGGGCCGGGCGTGACCATCAATTGGGTATTTAAAGACCATTGGGGACGGCCACGGCCTTTGCATATGGTGGAATTTGGTGGCCAGAACGCTTACGTGCCGCCGCTACAAATGGCTGACACGCCGCACAAATCGTTTCCTTGTGGCCATTGCTCGGTCGGCTATGCGCTGTTTGCCGCTTACTTTCTGGCCCGCAAACGCAAAGCTTGGTATTTGGCCGCCAGTCTTGCGGCGGGCTTGTTCATGGGCTTATCGCGGATGGCGGCAGGCGGGCATTTTCTTTCGGATATTTTATGGTCAGGTTATTTGGTGTTTTTGGTGGCTTGGCTGCTGTATTACGGCTGGTACAGACGCGAAGATTGGCAGTCTTCACTAAGCTGAACGCATCAAATAGGCGGTTGCCTGTCGCCTGACTCCAGCACTGTCAGCACGTCGCCTAATTTCAACACACCGATCTGGTCATGTAGGGCATTTTGCCCAAAATAGACCTTATTTTGCCATTTTCGGGTACGGTTTAAAGCGGTTAAAGGCTCCTTGCCAGTCTGCGCGGTGTCCGGGTCTATGGTCGGGATAGAACAGCGTGAACAAGGCTTAGGCAACCTAAAGCCAATATCCCCGATACGGATTTGCCGCCATGTATCTTCTGCATACCCTTCACACCCTGCCACCACCAAATTAGGCCGGAAACGCGCCATGGACATGTCCTGCCCCATTTCCGTATTCAAAGCCACCAAAGAGTTTTCCGACACTAACAAAAACGGAAAACCGTCTGAAAATGCCGTGCGGTCACTTGGAGCTGCATAATCGGGGTCAACAAGCCTAACTTCCTCATCAGGCAAATACACCAAACGGCAATCTTGTTGCAAAATTTCGCTGAACCATGCGTCCGCTTGCGCTGACACATGCCGAGCCGTACAACTATCTTCCCACACTTTACAGGCCACAATCGGACCATCAGCGGCCACTAATGGCAAATGGAAATCGCTTTGTCCAGATGCAGATAACACCAATGTGTGGTCAAGCAATTGTGTTCTAATCAAAGCCATTGCAGGCAAACGGCGCTGGCTGAGAAATTGCCCATCCGTATCAACTAGCATCCATTGGCGGTCATACTTAAACCCAGTTTCCACGACAGGCCAAGATGCCACAGAAATGCCAGCAAATGATTTGATGGGATAAACAATTAGCCCATTAAGGGTTATAGCCGTTACACTCATTTGAACACCAATTTGGTTTGGGTATCCAATAAGTAATCGCCGAGTTCATTGTTATAGCGATCAAACTTTACGCCATACTGACTATTTGCCGAATCCGCAACCCGTACGACCTTAGCCTTGATAACAAACTCCTTTCCGGCCAAGAACTTTAATTTCAAGGTAAGTGATTGATTAATATTTAGTTTTTTATCTGATTTAATCAATACTCCCTTGCTGGTAATATCCATCAAATGGACAGGATGCGCTTTACTGCGGTTCAGGAAACCTAAATCGGTAATTGAGGCATCAATATCTTCCCGGACAAACCGGGTGGCAATACGGTTGTTTTTTATATCCTCACCAGGCAAATCGTCCCCAAATAACCCGTCAAAATCGTTATCTTCTTTAAAATCAATCATAAATGAATAGTCCAAAGGGTGGTAATGCCTTGGTTAAGCATCAATATCCGAAAAATATATTGAAATATGAATTAGGCTTTTTTTTTGAATCAGCTAGAATTATCGAGTCAAGTCTCTTAATTTAAGGAAAAATTGCGTGATAATTAAGGTAATATTTCACTTTTTATGTTTTAGTTTTGGTATATTTATCTCAACGGCAGAAGCAAAAAATAAGCAAGTTATCGAGATTGCCTATTTGGCCCAAGAAACCGCCCCTCCTGCCACGTTATCCAATTTAGACCCTTTTATAAAAAACAAAGGTGTCTTAGGGGCGGAACTGGCAATCAAAGATAACAATACAACAGGTCAATTCACTAACCAACAGTTTAACCTGAAAAAGTTTATTGTACCTGTAGATGGTGATGTTATTGATGTTTTTGCAAAACAGATCGCAAATAAACACCATTTTCTGGTGAGCATGTTACCGGCAGAAACATTGCGCAAACTGGCCGACACGCCCAATGCAAAAGATATCCTATTTTTCGATGCGGCGACTATAGACGATGAATCGCGCAACAGCCAATGCCGGAACAATGTCTTGCATCTTTTGCCGACACGAGCCATGCGGGCAGATGCGCTGACCCAGTACATGATGAAAAAACGCTGGGGTAAATGGTTTTTAGTCATAGGCAACACCACCGAAGATCGCCTGTTTGCCGATGCCTTAAAACGTGCCGCCAAACGCCTGAACATGGATATTGTTGCCGAAAAAACCTGGGAACACACTTATGACGCACGGCGCACGGCACAATCCGATGTGGCGGTGTTCAGCCAAGTTGACGATTATGATGTCTTGGTAGTGGCCGATGAGCAAGGTTTGTTTGGCGAATATTTGGATTACCGCACGTGGCTGCCTAGGCCAGTGATCGGCACACAAGGCTTGGTCGCCACCTCCTGGCACCGCACCCATGAACAATGGGGTGCGGTACAATTGCAAAACCGTTTCAAAGACCAAGCTGGACGTTGGATGGAAGAACAAGATTATGGCGCTTATCTGGCCGTCCGAGCATTAGGCGAAGCGGCAACCCGTAGCAAATCGAATGGACTGGATGCCATTAAAGCTTATCTGCTCAGCGATAAATTTGCCTTGCAAGGCTACAAAGGCAATCCTTTGTCATTCAGGAATTGGGATGGGCAACTTCGGCAACCGATTTTATTGGCAGCACCCCGCTCATTAGTCACGGTCGCGCCTATT
Organism: uncultured Methylocucumis sp.; assembly: GCA_964446885.1. GTDB lineage: Bacteria > Pseudomonadota > Gammaproteobacteria > Methylococcales > Methylomonadaceae > Methylovulum. Next base: position 97,949 of record CAYUQV010000004.1, on the reverse strand, counting down.
GACGGTTTTTTACATCCCAAAACGGAACTCGACACACTAGGTTTTGACCAACCGGAAACACAATGCCATTGGAAAAATTAATCATGAAAAAAACCTTTTTTGCTGGGCTAGCTTTTTTCTTCTCAGTCTGTGCAAGCGCCGAAATGGTGTTTGTCACCCTAGAAAAAGACAATGCCTTAGCAGTTGTTGACCCTATCGCAGGCAAATTAGTCAAAACTGTACCTATCGGCCAACGCCCACGCGGCATTGCCATCAGCCCTGACAATAAATGGCTGTATATCGCTACCAGTGATGACAACACCATCAAAATTATTGATGCCAACACCTTAAAAGAAGTCGGACGTTTGCCATCAGGTGAAGACCCTGAAACCTTCGCCCTTAACCCGGCTGGCGACAAACTTTATGTGTCCAACGAAGATGACAGTATGGTCACGGCGATAGACATCAGCAAAAAGAAAGCCTTCAAGCAGATTAAAGTTGGCGTGGAACCCGAAGGCATCACGGTCAGCCCCGATAACCAATGGCTCATCAGCGCATCCGAAACCACTAACATGGTGCATTGGATAGACACCCAAAACCATGAAATCGTCGAAAACACCTTGGTCGACCCGCGCCCACGTGCCGCCACGTTTACCGCTGACAGCCAACAATTGTGGGTGACATCCGAAATGGCCGGAACCCTCATGGTTCTGGACACCAAAACCAAACAACCCATCAAGACCATCAAATTTGAAGCCACAGGCGTGACTTCCGACAAAATCCAACCGGTTGGCATTGCGATTGACAAAGAGCGGCGGCGCGGCTATATCGCCCTAGGTCCTGCCAACCGTGTCGCGGTCGTCAACGCCCAAACCTTTGAAGTGGAAAAAATGTTCTTAGTGGGTTCACGGGTTTGGAACTTGGCGTTTTCGCCTGACCAAAAACGCCTCTATACCACCAACGGTGTCAGCAATGACATCTCCATCATCGATCTTGACAGCCAAACCGTCACCAAATCGGTCGGTGTCGGCACTTATCCTTGGGGCGTTGCCGTAAAGCCATGAAACCAGCCATCGCCTTGACGGTCGAAAATTTAAGCTTTTCCTACGGCGGCAAAAAAGCGCTGGACGCTATCAGCTTCCAAATCCGCGCCGGGGAATGCACGGTATTGTTAGGCCCGAATGGTGCTGGCAAAAGCACATTATTTTCCTTAATTACCCGGCTTTATGACAGCCACAACGGGCGCATTGAACTATGCGGTTTCGACCTAAAACGGAACACCTGCAAAGCCTTGGCCAAATTGGGCATTGTGTTCCAACAAACCACCTTGGATATGGATTTGTCAGTCATCGGCAACTTGCGCTACCACACGGCCTTACACGGCTTAAGCGGAAAACTGGCAAACCAACGTATCCAACAGGAATTGGAACGGCTCAACATGTGGGACAGACGCTTTGAAAAAGCCCGCCAACTCAATGGCGGACATAGACGGCGCGTAGAAATAGCCCGCGCCTTGTTGCACCAACCGTCATTATTGCTGCTCGACGAGCCGACAGTTGGCCTGGACGTGCCTAGCCGCCAATCCATCGTTGAATATGTCCATCAACTGAGCCAAGAGAGTGGCCTTGCCGTCTTATGGGCCAGCCATCTGATTGATGAAATTTACCCGGACGACCATTTGCTGGTCTTACATAAAGGCCAAATCAAAGCGAACGGCACAGTCGATGATGTCCTAAGCCTGACAGCCACGACCCAAATTAAGGACGCATTCCAGCAATTGACCCAAGGAGAGGCAGCATGAACCTTATCCATTATTGGCGGGCGATGTGGGGCATTATCGGGCGTGAATTGTGGCGGTTTGTCACCCAACGCGAACGCTTCATTTCCGCCTTAGTCCGCCCACTGGTCTGGCTGTTTGTCTTTGCTGCGGGCTTTAGAGCCGCATTAGGTTTGGCCATCAGCCCACCTTACGAAACCTACATCCTCTACGAAGTCTATATCACGCCAGGCTTGTGCGGCATGATCCAACTGTTCAACGGGATGCAAAGTTCCTTGTCGATGGTGTATGACCGGGAAATGGGCAGTATGCGCATCCTCATGGTCTCGCCATTGCCGCGTTGGTTCCTATTGCTCAGCAAGTTGCTGGCCGGGGTCGGCGTATCTATTTTGCAAGTCTATGTGTTTCTGGCCATTGCTTGGTTTTATGACATCCATGCACCGTTACAAGGCTACCTTTGGGTACTCCCGGCGTTGACCTTAGTCGGCCTAATGCTGGGGGCATTAGGTTTGCTGCTGTCCTCATTCATCAAACAACTGGAAAATTTCGCCGGGGTCATGAATTTTGTGATCTTTCCGATGTTTTTCATGTCCACCGCTTTATATCCGCTGTGGAAACTGAAAGAATCCAGCATATTGCTGCACACATTGGCACACTACAATCCTTTTTCACAAGCGGTGGAATTGATCCGTTTCGCCTTGTATGGACAAATCAACGAATACGCGCTGTTTTATACTTTATCGGCATTTATTGTGTTTATGTCCATCGCGATTTTAGGTTACAACCCGTCAAAAGGAATGATGAGCAGGAAAGGTGGTGCTTAACGGTTAGCCAACCGGACACGTTTTGATCGCCTTCAATCCTTATCCAATCAACTTAGTGGACAATTAATTGAAACATTCATTTTTTCTTGTTATTCCAAAGCAAAAAACCAGCCCGCAGCGGCTTAGGGAATTTGATGAAAAAATTCTCAAGCAGTGGATTGCCGAGTTGCCGATTGCCAACCCGTTGCTGGCATCCCGGTTAGTCTATGACTACATCTCTGAGCTGAATGGCATCAAAATGCCGACCCAATTGCGTTTGGATGCCTTAGAAAGTTTACGTCCCAGTTTTCTGGCGATTGAAGAATATTTATTGTCAAGGTTGGTCAAAACCGATTTCCCCAAAGAAGAAAATGATAAGAAAATCCTCAGGTTTTTAGTCTCGCTTCAGCGCGAATTCACGTTAAGCTATTGGATTGCCGTCAAAGAACTCACGGGCAATTCGGTCGGCTGGTTTCAAGGGAAAAACACCAGCCTAGGCATCCAACGCTGCATCAAAGGCTTAAGCAACATCATCAAAAGCCATTTCATCATGGGCATGCCCATCCCAGATTGGATATGGATAGACTTACATTCATTTTACAAATTGAGCGTCAAACTCAAAAAACACAACAACCCTGTACCTCTGAATGACAATTCTGAAGCTCCAAACCGGACTTGCAGCCCCGAAGAAGCGTATATTGAAATTATCCTGTTATCGCTCGCCGACCCTAGAGGCTTGATGCAACGGGAAATCAACCTCGTTTTAAGCTATGCCGAACACATCCACTCCTTAATCAGCTTCAAAAACCAACCCGTTTTTGAACAACACGCCCAATGTGTGATTTTGGCCGAAGAAGATAAACCCCCTGTTTTCCAAGCCAACAACTTAGCCCCTTCTGAATCGTCAAAATTATTCGTTGACTTCACCGCCTTATACAAAGCCTTTGACGAAAGCAAACTGACCGCCAACCCAGCCGAATCAAGATTTGCAAGGCTGAACCAAGTTGACAACAAAAACCAAGGCTTAAGCCCGGAACTGCTTGAATACCTCAAACTACGGTGGGCAGGCATACCACTCAGAAGCGCATCCCTTTTTGAAGATCGGCTAGACCGTTACGTTTCCATAGGCTTGACGTCAATTTTTAAAATGCAAAAACCAGACAATAACAGCGAGGAAGAAGACCTTGAATACCTAGCCTATTCGGTTTCTGACCGGGCGTTATCCTGCATATTCAGAAAACCCAGCATCTTATCGGTAGGCAGCCTCATCAGCTTTAGAAAAAAAGATGCCCCCGCCAACAGACGAGCGTTAGGCGTCATAGACAAACTGATTGTTGAAAAAGAGACAGGCAAACTCAGTTTTGGGGTCAACCTTTTGACCCAACAAGCCATCGCTATCAATTATTTTTTATTAAACAGCAATGAAAGCTTCAAAAAAGCCTTATTTTACCAAACCAAAGATACGGAAATAAAAAGCTACCTGATAGCCGACACTTTCCAGCTAAAACCAGGGGATCCCATCCGCTTATTTATCGAGCATGACGAATACAACATCATCCTCCACAATAAAAAAAATATCGGCCTAGGGTATTGGCAATTCGAATGCCTCAAAGCCCATGATAAAAAGAAAATGGACAGTGATTAAAAAAGCCGCTAACTTACCCCACCCATAAAAAATGAATTAATGCACGCAAAGCACTTGAATTGATTTTTTATCGTGGTAAGTTGTTTAATTTAGTGGATTACCGACAATCCACACCCGCTAAAAACACGTTGTAACAAAGGTGATTGCTTGAAAATAAACAACCATTTTCAGGCAATATTTGCATAAATATAATAAATAAATTGGACTATTGTGAGGATAAAATGAGTAACGAAGAAATTCAAACCCAAACTGAGCAGACCGCAGAAACTCCCGTTGTAGAAGCCGCAAGCCCCGCCGCAGCTACTGCCGCACCCGCCGCCGCAAGCACCAACAGCACCTTGGCCACCCTCCTAAGCCTAAAAGAAAAAAACCCTAAAGCCTTTTTTGGCGGCATAGGCGGCGTAGTTGTCGTTTTGCTGTTTATGATGAGCGGCGGCGACAACAAACCCGTTGTTTCAGGCCAAGTCATGAAAGACCTTGCAGTAGGACAAAAATACGTCTTAAAAAGCGCCAATGCTTACGACAAAAACGCGACAGTCCGTTTAGTGTCAGTACCTGGCACCATGGCCGCTTATGATGACACCGAAGAAGCCGACAGATCAGCCGCTTGCCAAAACATGCCCCAAGGCACCCCCGTCTCAGTCCTTGAATTACAAGAAGCTTTTGGCAAAAAGAACGCCTATGCCAAAGTCCAAATTGAAGACGGCGAATGCAAAGGAAATTCAGGTTGGGCACTTTCAATTGATGTTCAGTAAAAAAAGTGTTGACGAACTAAAAAAAATCTCTATAATACCAAGGATAAATTGCAGTGCGGGAATAGCTCAGTGGTAGAGCACAACCTTGCCAAGGTTGGGGTCGCGAGTTCGAATCTCGTTTCCCGCTCCAATAAATTCAAAAAAAGCCGCGGATTCGCGGCTTTTTTATTTCAAGTCAATGGCTGCGTAGCAAAATGGTTATGCAGTGGCCTGCAAAGCCATCTACGCCGGTTCGATTCCGGCCGCAGCCTCCACTTCTGAAACCAAACAAATAAAAACCCGCAAGCCGTAAAGCTTAGCGGGTTTTTTATTGCCCGCACAATACCCTCGATACTATAAAAAACACGGCATATCCTTTCACCGCCCTGCCAACTGATGATAAATCAAGACCATCTAAAGAATTATTTGGATTGAAGCGACAAAGTATGATTATGGCCAACACCGATTTTTGGCTAGCGTTGGACAATAAAAAAGCCAACGCCACCTTAAAACTAATGATTTCTCAGGAATATCGACTGAGCCAGAGCTGGGATTTGAACCAACCTAGGCGCATTCAGCGACCCGCTCCAGCACTTCTTCAAAACAGCAAAGAAAAGCTGGCCATTTGGATATATTATGCTTGCCGTGCTAAGAGCCTAAATAGATGAGGAGAGAATTATGCAAAATTTGAATATAGATAAAATGGCGTTGATAAATAGCCTTAAAAAAAGCTGGATTTTAGTGGTTTTGTTGTGCCTGTTTTCTGAACCAACCACCGTGTCAGCGACGGAAGATATTTCAGAAGCTACCTATGGCACGGGCGGCAAACTTTTATTGAAAGACTTTTTCACCGATTCCAAAAACAGGCACTGGACGTTTTATAACCGTAAAGGGCGTATCGCAAATGGTAGCTTGTGGATGGACGGCGGATATACGTCTGGCAGTATTGGCCGTGATGGCTGGATATTGACCCATGTGGGTGATACCACTTGGAAAGATTACCGCTACAGTTTCACATTCAATAATGAAAACACCAGTGGTTCTCCTCGGAACCATCACATGGTGACCGCTTATTTCCGCGTCGCCAGTGAATCGGGCAACAACCGGAAAACCATGTACCGTTTAGATGTCTGGAACCCTAAAGACGTGCAGGAAGGCGGCCCTTGCCCTGGTTGGGAAAAAGGCGCTGTCGGTTTGTACAAATCTGTCGATGGAGTCGGCTATGTCTTAAAAGACACTTGTATTGCCAACACCACCACAGGGACAAACTTCATGTCCATTACCGTCAGTGGCGGGGACATCAAAGTCCGAATTAATGGCAGGACGGTGCTGCGGTACACAGACCCAGACCCGATCCCTTATGGCGGTGTCGGGGTTGGCGAGATTTGGGAAATCGACGGTTGGTATGACAACATTTCGGTGCGTACCTTATTACCACCAGAAAAAGCCGGGGAAGATATTCAGGACGATTAACGTCTGCCACAAGCAGTAGTTGCTTAACTTCCGGTTTTTGCAAAGGCGTCCTCGTAATTGGCCAAAAATTGGCCAATCCAAGCAAACCCCAACAAAGACCGGACTTACATCCAATAAAACAGCGTTTTTACCTGACTTATCCACAGGTTTTGTGGATTATTCCCGTTACCACGCGGAGCTTGGGAATCTACCGCAAAGCTCCAATGGGGCATTGCGGTAGACGATCTTGTTTAGTAACTTACAGGTCTAATACACAACGCTATAGCACCATACGAGCTATTTTATATTTATGTAATTAATTGGATTAGCATTACCTTTAGCAAAGTAATGGGCGACTGACTTTCCTTTGTATTTATTACGTATTGAATCTGGCGCAACTTTGCCCTTAAATTCCCATCTTCCTTCCCATTTACCCTTTGTATTAGCATCTGCCATTACAGGCATTTCATAAGGCGTAGTTCCTGCTGGCTGCCATTTTTGGATTGTGTAAATTTCTTGCACTATGCCGTTTGCGACACAACAGGCGTACTCAGCTTTATCTCGATTTGCACCTATTTTCCAAACACCTCTCGTTATTTCGTAGAGTTCCTTGTATGACATTCCTTCTTTGAATAACTTAGATGTACGAATTAGAAGAACTGGTTCAGTAATATTAATTTCAGTCATGGAAACAGGAACTCCAGCGGTTTAACGTTTGTAGGTTACCTAGTTGAGCTTAGGAACTAGCGCAAGGTGGCGAGTGGTGGCGGGGACTCGTTGGCATTCATGCCCTGCTCTCGTTCCCAAGCTCCACTTGGGAATGCCGTATTGGAAGCTCCTGCTTCCAGTGTTTATGCTTTGCCATACGTTTGCCTAAGCCTAAAAAATACACGAAGCAAGAGCTTCGGATTAACTGTTCCCAAGCTGAGCTTGGGAACAAGAAGCAAAACTGCATTATAACCGTGCTCCGATTGAGCACCATGTTAGGCAAATATTTACTAATGATCTGCAAGTTTCCCTGCATCGTGAAAAGTGCTGTGGCAATCCCTGCATAGCACAATTAAATCCTTGTAATACTCCAGACCACGTCTTTCGTATGTTCTATGGTGCACATCAAGTGGTTGTATTGGTGAGTTGCACACTTGACAACGATGACCGACGCTTTTCAGATGCTTTAATCTACGTTCTTTCCATTCTGGTGTTTGGAGATATTCACGATACGGCATTCTTATTAGTTCATTAAGGCGTTGATTTCTGGCTCGTTCGCTAGTTTGCGATTGCGCATGACGTTCCGCCATCACCTCTGTCTGGCAAGTTTTGCATAAAACCCTATAACCTTCGGCCCAATGTGAATATCCACTATTGGTTCTCTTGATTTCTTCATTCAACTGAGTGCGGCTCTTGATTTCTACAAGCTGTTCACATCTGTCACAATTAATATTGGCTGTAACAGATTGAATCGAATTCAGAAATTTATGTACGTTACTTTCGCCGATAACAGCGTGGGCTAGTTCTTTTGCTCTTATTTCTGGGTAAAGCCAGTATAAATAAGCTGCGATATCTAGCTTATTGGACTCATCGACAATGTTGGAGACTAAAGAGTTTGCTTTTTCTTTAAGCTCTTTGATAGCGGATTCCATTTCTCTCATGTCTTCAATGACAGAGATTATTTGTTCAATGATTTCAGAACTAGGCTTTTCCATGATTTTTTCCTAACGTTAATTAGGCATCCTAAATGACGCAAAACTACGGCATTATGTAGCAGTTGCACAAAAGGATAAGACAGTGATTGAGTAACGACTGCGCGTCCTTTGAGGACGGGCAGTCGTGGCATCCATTGGAAACTTGGATACCTATAACCACTATATATCCCCCCAGAAAACGACAATAACCTATTGATTTTTATAATAGGAAGTGGGGATTGTGCGTTTGCTACATAATGCCGCAAAACTACTCATCATCCAGTTGCCTAAATGGTCAATTTAAAATTATATGTTTTATATTTCATAAACTTATAATAAGTTAGCACATCCCAAAATAAACATTGTATCTATAATTTGGATGGTTTCCATCCAATCGTTTGGATTTTACGTTCTTTAGATGTGCGGCTAACATTCTTGTGATGTGCTTACCTGATCGATAGTAAATTTGTCACACTCCGAAGCTTTTCAGTGGATTATTTTTCTGATGGTGGGGCCGATTTTCCGTAAGCCTTTGGGTTTGAGAAGGAATCGGCAAAATCGCCACGGAATGGGCAGTAAATCCGTTTGGCGTTTTTTCTTAACGTCATAATAGTGAAACCTAAGCCCACATTAAACACTAACAACCATTCATAAATAAAACACCTGCTCTTGCAAGCGTTCATCCAGCCAGCGCAGCAGGGCTTTGGCGTCTTTTAGTTCTGGGATGCAGGGTACGGCTATGGGTTGTCCGGTGATGAGTTGCCAGCGTCTGAGTTTGTCTGATAATTGCTGTTGGGTGTTGCTGGTGAAATGGTGACGCGCCAGGATTTCTTTTAGGCCTTCTGGTTCTGGTAAGGCTAGGGTTTGTGCTAGGCCCTGCAATTGTGTGATGAAGGGGCTGATGATGCCGATGTGCGCGGCGATTTGTGCGCTGGCGGTGGCGGGGGTGATGTGTGTGGCGGGATGGGCGGCGTTATCGGAGATGATTTTTAAGGTTTGCACCACTTCGCCAGTCGTGAAACGTATCGCCGTTTCATAAAACGCGGAGGCTTCCATGTCGCAGAGGCTGGCGTGGTTGTAGGCCAATTGCGGTTTTGCGTACGTTTCTAGGCTCTCGGTGCGGCACGGCAGCTTGAACACTAGCGGCGGATAATAGGCTTTGTCGCGGTCGGCATCGGTGATTTTATGCGCTAAGAACAGCTCGCCCAACGGGTGGTCGCGGTGTCCGGCAATGCCAATGTTCAATAACACGGGCGGCTGGGTAGGTGCGTAGCGGGCTTGGCTGTAGGCGACACCCGCCGCCATTGCGCTTTTGCCAATTCCCGTTACAGTAAGGCAGATGCCTGCTCCCGTAAACACCGCAAAAGCGTCTACCCCCAGGTCTTTTTTCAGCCGGAAATGGTCGATTAAGGGCTTGGCTTCGCAAGGTAAGGCGGTATAAATGAAAATAGGGGCTTGCATAATGGTTACAGGTTTTTGACAATGCACTAGGTTTAAATTCGGCCCGACAGGATGGCAGCAGATGTTTGTTACGACATTACCGATTATTTTTTCGTTTACCCATTTGTTCACGGCGGTGGAAGCGGGATTGTTCCTCAGCGCGGTGTTTGGGATTATGTATTTTTACACACCTGAACCGGAAAAGGCATGGCGCGAGCAACCGGGCAAAAACTGGTATCAATTTTTGGAAGCGGCATGGCTGGGGCAATTGCAGTTATGGCGGTCGTTTTGGCCGTTCTTTGTGTTTGTCAACGGTGTGTTGTTTTATATTGATTACCGCATCGAAACGGTGACTTACACGATAGCCAGTTGGAAAACGGTACACGGCATGATTTTTTTGCCGATTATTTGGTGGTCGGTGTCAGTCTGGCGTTGCACAACGCATACGGGTCATAAAATTAAAGGCGCGGCGGCACGGACATTGATGGTGTATTTGTTTTTGGAATTGGCGTTGCGTTTTTTCATAAGTACCCAATTGCCTAACACATTGTTTGACTGTCGGTTAATGACGATCCAGTATGGGGATTGTTTGTGACTTTAGGCTAGGGTCTAACCGCACTGTCATTAAGTTAAAGTGTTTAATCCCCCTCACCCCAGCCCTCTCCCTCAGGGAGAGGGAGCAAAACGACCTTAACTTAATGGCATTCGCATTCACAGGCCTTTCTAAATGGCTTAGTATAGGCGGCCTGTTGACGTTTGGGATATTGCTGATAATCTCTCAGGATGCCTGTAAATATCTATACCCAACGAATCGCCTGATTTATTAATAGAGGTTTTTTAAATGCAACCATTACAACAACAATTAAAACAAAGTATCACCGCTGTCCTTTTCTGTGCCTTAGGTTCTGTTTGTAACGTGGCTAACGCCGAATCGGACATGCAAATTCAAGAGCGCGTGCTCAAGGCCCGCGAAATGCTCCACCAACAAAACATGGATCATTCCGAACACGCAGGCCACCCACCAAAAGTGGACAAAAGCCTGGAATTCCACGGTGTTTTTTATGGCTATTTGCCTTGCAAGGGTTGCGATGGCATCAAAACCACGCTGTCCTTAAAGCAAAACGACAATTACCTGATGGTGATCCAACCTGCGAAAGCTTCTTCGCGCGAAGCGTTTGATAAAGGCAAATACGTCTGGGATGAAGAACGCCGCGTCGCCACCCTGACCTCACGTAAAGATGGCCAAGTCCGGTATTTCCGTATTGAAGACGAAGGCACGTTATACCAAATGAACAAAGACGGCTCCCCGATTGCCAGTGGCGACCAATCCGAGTATGCCCTACGCCGCAGCGACACCGTCAAGTCCCGCGAAGTGCATATTCACTAAGCGAAAACACTTAAATCCTTTAAAAAAGCGAAGCCCGATTTATCTGGCTTCGCTTTTTTGTTTCTAAGCGCCTATCTCCTATTGCTTCATCCCCACCACCTTCTGCCCAACCCCTGTTCTCTGACAAACATCACCGCGCTGTTTTGATGACAATATGTAACTTATCAATCAACAATGACAGGATAATTACAATCATTTGATGCAAATTGGCGCACAATTGCACCTGCTTGATACATGCGATGTTCCTTGATGGCTTCTTAAATGACTTGTTAATGGCGTTAACCGCCTAATATCTGGCACTTCCGCTCAGAATAGGCTTGAAATTTCTGTTATGGCACATACATTGCTATATCCATAGTGAAGTGTTACAGATTGATGCGCATTCTTAAAATCCCCTGTTGCCATGCTGTTTCTTGTTGGGTTCATGGGGTTGTCATATCACCAGACTAAGGTGGTGGTCTGCATTTGAATGTTTGCATCCGATTATTGGAGATTGCCCATGTTAAAATTAATGACTTTCTTAGACGATATTCACTGGCCCAGTGCTTTGTCATCCGAAGGCGTGGCACTTGTCCTATTGATGTCTTTCATGCTGTTTGTCGTACTGGAGCAGCATTTTCCCCATCGGCCCTGGCCTAAGCAGCCGTTGCGCCAATCTTACCGCGCCAATTTAGGCCTGTTTTTGGCCAATAACACCTTGATGTCGCTGTTGTCGGTGTCATCGCTGTTTGTGTTGGCTCAGCATTTCAGCGGACAAGGTTTATTGCGTTTTATCAACCATCCGGCTTGGCAGTTTATCGTGGCGTTTTTGCTGTTGGATTTGCTGTTATACCTGTGGCATCGGGCTTGCCATCGCTTTGATGCCTTATGGATATTCCACCGCGTCCACCACAATGACCCGTATTTGAACACCTCCACTGCGCTACGGGTGCATGTTCTGGAATTGCTGATCACCAATGCCCTTAAAGCAGTTTATATTTTGGTGTTGGGCGTAGATCAGCTGATGATGCTGGTGAATGAAATGCTGATCACGGTGTTGACGCTGTTCCACCATAGCAATATTGCCTTCAAAGGTGAAAAATGGCTGGCGAAGGTGCTGGTCGTGCCGTATTTGCACCGTGCGCACCATTCCACCGAACGGCGCGAACATGACAGCAATTATGGTGCGGCGTTGTCGGTTTGGGATTGGTGTTTTGGCACGATCAACGAACGCGCACCTGCCGCTATAGGCATTCATGGCTCATCACCGCAGGTCTGGGGTGATTTGTTGAAATGGGGTTTTAATCTGCCCGTTTACGCCGCAAAAAAGACCGATTTTCCCGCCAATCTTGATGCCATGATCGCCGAAGCAGCTTACTACCGCGCCGAAAAGCGCAATTTTTCACCTGGCTATGAATTATTGGATTGGCTGGAAGCGAAAAAAGAGATTTTGCGGCTGGTTTGCGGCGAAAAACCTAAACAGAAACACCCCTCCAAATATGGGCTGATGTGGTTAGGTTAAATTTAAACGCCGATAGCTAGGCCGGAACGGGTTTGTTCCCCGTTCCGAAACGTTTTGATCGATTACAAGAAATTTAAACCATCAAGGATGGGGTTACAAAATCCCATCGTTCAAGAATGTGCTCCCTCTCCCTGAGGGAGAGGATTGGGGTGAGGGGTACTTAATTTAATGGCACTGCCCCACCCTGCCACCAACCAGCACGGATACAACGCCGTTCCAGTCCCATCATTAGGCCGACCACCTCGGTAATCCAGCAAATAACTCAAATCTGTAATAAGATAGCCTACGTTTTTACCTTGCTGGAGGTTTGTCTTATGCGCTGTTTTATTCTGTTGATGTTGATGATATTCCCCGTTGCTTCTTTGGCTGCCGATGAAGTTCCGCCCCCACTGGAAAATATCCCCGAAGCCCCGGAACCACCTGCACAAGTGCAAGACGGCGAAAACATGGAGCCGGAAATCACCATCTTGCACAGCGGCAAAAAAATCATCCAAGAATATCGCCGGGGCGGACGGATTTATATGGTCAAAATCGTCCCCGACATCGGCCCTGCGTATTATTTCCTCGATACCAACGGTGATGGCGTGTTTGACGCACGTAATAGCGATTTGGACAGGGGCAGCCATGTCAATATGTGGAAATTGTTGGAATGGAATTAAATCCCCTGACGATTGGACAGCCGCGTATCAGCAAGCTTTTTCTAGCCTTTTTAACCAACCTGTTGCCTTAAGTGACCCATGCACAACGCCATCAACCAATTATTAGCTTCCGCCAATAAAATCATTCTCGGCAAAGACCATAAAATCCGCTTGGCGGTGTGTTGTTTGCTGGCGCGTGGGCATTTGCTGATTGAAGATATTCCGGGCGTGGGCAAAACCACGTTGGCGCATACCTTGGCGAAATTGCTGGGTCTGCATTATCAGCGCATCCAATTCACTAGCGATTTGTTGCCTTCCGACATTTTGGGCGCATCGGTGTTTGATAGTGCCAATAACAGCTTTAAATTCCACCCAGGCCCTGTATTTAACCAAATGGTGCTGGCCGATGAAGTCAACCGCGCCACACCCAAAGCCCAAAGCGCATTGTTGGAAGCAATGGAAGAACAACAAGTGACGGTAGAAGGCAAAACCTACCCCTTGCCTAGTCCGTTTTTCGTAATCGCCACGCAAAACCCATCCCACCAAATCGGCACGTTCCCGTTGCCGGAATCGCAACTAGACCGCTTTTTGATGCGGATTGAATTGGGCTACCCGGACATGGCCGCCGAACGGGCGTTGTTGGCCGGACAAAGCCGCCAGCATTTGTTGGAAAGTTTGACTGTGCAGCTCCCGCCCGCACAATTGCAAGCCATCCAAAACGCCGTGACCGACATCCATGTCTCCCCGGCTTTGTTGGATTATTGCCAAGCCTTGATTAATTTCACCCGCACCTCGCCGGATTATCCGTGTGGCTTATCACCGCGTGGCGGATTGGCCTTGTTACGTGCCGCCAAAGCCTGGGCCTTGATGGCCGAACGTGACTCGGTGCTGCCTGAAGACGTGCAAGCAGTGTTGGCGGCAGTGGCGGGGCATCGTTTACGGGCGGGCAGCTCCCATTCTGAGTCCATTGTCGCGCCCTTGCTGGAAAAGGTTGCCATCCATTGAGCATTCGGGAACGGATCAAAAACCACCGTTTTTTTATGGGCGAAAAAAGCATGGACGGAAAACCCATCCTCCTGACCCATCACCGGATTTATATTTTGCCCACCCAACGGGGTTTGGGCTTTGGTGTCTTACTGATTTTGCTGTTGTTGATCGCCTTTGTGTATAACAACAACTTGGCGTACCTGTTGACCTTCCTGATCGCCAGCGTCTTTTTTGTCACCATCTTCCACAGTTTCCGCGCCTTATCGGGCCTGAGCATACAAGCGGGGCAAGCCAAGCCCGTGTTTGCCGGACACCCGGCCTGTTTTGAGATTTATCTCGACAACCCCAGCAACATGCCCCGCGAACATTTGCAAGTCACGCTTGAAAACACCGAAAGCGTGACTGTTCCGGCCTACACCAAAATCTCTGTGCCGATGTATTGTGCCACCCGCCAACGCGGTTGGCATGAAGCCGGAAAAGTCACCGTCGCCAGCACGTATCCGCTAGGCTTGTTCCGCCCGTGGTCGCCGATGCGGTTTGACCTAAAAGTGCTGGTGTATCCGCAACCCGCCGCCCAAAGCAGCCCATTGCCAGAAACGGCAGCTGGCGATTATCAGCAGGGGTTCAGTAAAAAAGGCGCGGATGATTTTTATGGGATGCAAGAATATCAAGCGGGCGACCCGATCCGGCACATCCATTGGAAGGCCTATGCCAAAGGCTTGGGGCTGTATAGCAAACAATACGGGGGCGGCAGTTCGGCGCAAATCTGGTTGGATTATTCACAAACCAGCGGCTACGACACCGAACAACGCCTAAGCCAATTATGCCGCTGGGTCATCGAAGCCGACCAAGCAGGCTTAAGTTACGGGTTTGTGTTGCCCGGCTTCAGGCTTGAACCAGGCAGCGGTTTTGCACATACCAGCCAATGCTTGGAAGCGTTGGCGTTGTTTTAAGACTTTTAACCATAAAAACAGAGGAAAACGTGTGACCATCAGAGCTTTTCAAAACCACTTTCCGCAATTAGGTGCAGCCGTCTACATTGACGAACAAGCCTTGGTGATCGGCGATGTCATCTTAGGTGATGACGTGTCCGTATGGCCGATGACCGTGATCCGTGGCGATGTCGAACGCATCCGCATCGGTGCAGGCACGAATGTCCAAGACGGTGCGGTGCTGCATGTCTCCCATGCCGGAAAATTCTCCCCACAAGGCCATCCATTGACCATCGGCAAAAGTGTCACGATTGGCCATCGGGCTGTTGTCCACGCCTGCACGATTGGCGACTATTGTTTGGTGGGCATCGGCGCAATCATCATGGACGATGCCGTGCTGGACGATTATGTGATGCTCGGTGCCGGAGCCTTAGTCCCGCCCGGCAAGCATCTGGAAAGCGGCTTTTTGTATGTCGGTTCACCCGCCAAACCAGCCCGCCCGTTGACCGATTCCGAAAAAGCGTTTTTAGAATACTCGGCGGAGCATTATGTTATTTTGAAAAACAAGCATTTAGAATCATTGTCTAATTCATAACAAACAGTTAGGCTTCAAGGAAAACGCGGAGGAAATTATGCCACTACCACTTATCCCTATAATCTCGGCACTTGCGGCTGGAGGTACGCTAGTACCTCATGCTGCTGGTGGAATGATCGTTACATCAGCGGCTGGTTATGTTACAGGAACATATCTCAGCACCGCAGCCATAGGCGGGCTTATAACAGCTGGGTCAACAGCTCTTGGCGCTGGTGCATTGTACCTATCTGGCGTAGCAGGCAGCATTATCGGTAGTGCTGGTATCTTCGGCACAACTGTCGGAGCGTCTGGAATTACTGGCGTGTTAATGTCAGTCGGCATTATCTCTTCTACTCCAATTTGGGTTCCTTTAGCTGTCGGTCTTGCAACGGCGGGAGGTGCTGCCAGTTTTGGGTATGGTGGCTATCGGCTTTACAAACTAAAACAAAAAATTAGCGATACGCCTGAAGGTGAAGAGGTGCAGTTCACCGAAACTGAAGCGAATATAGTTGAGGAAATTATCAAGCGTATAGGTACGAAGGGAAAACCGAGCGATGAAGTCTAAAATTGACTGGATTAAGTGCCGTAACATCAGTTAGTATGCAGCCCATTGCCTAGCCCTTGGTTGGCAATTACCTGTTGATTTTTTTAGCTTTTCAACAAAAACAAGACAGTGGGGTGACCCGGCCCGTTAAACTGCCATCCATTTAAAAATGCACTATTACAGGAGGGGGATATGGAACCATACCTATCCATGATTCAAAACAACCCGTTATATGCCGCCATCGTCGGTGCGGTTGTCGCGGTTTTCGCCAGCTTTTTACTGATGTTGTCCGTCCGCGCCCGTTACCGCCGCCAAGTCAAACAACTGGAACACGAAATTATCCAAGCCCGCGTCACCTTACAAGAGTTGAATGACAGCACCCGTGATTTTGAAGCGCAACTGGCCGACATCCAAACAGCCTTTGACGACCAACAAATCGCGCAAACCACACTTGAAAGCAGCCTTTCCAAATTACAGGCCAAAAACCGCAGCTATAAAAACTATATCGGTAGATTAGAATTGGCGAAGATGAAAATCTTTAATGACTTGAACCTAGCCAAACTTGAATGCCGCCAGTTGACCGAAGTTTTATCGGAACAAGCCGTCAATAGTCAATCGGAAGAAATTTTGCTGGCGCTTGAAAACAAAAACCAAGCCTACAAACGGCGGATTGAAAGCCTGACCGTAGGCCGTATGGCCTTGTTTAATGACGTGAACGCTGCCCTACTGAAAAGCCGCCAATTGACGGCGATACTGGCGCAACAAGCAGACTACGCCGACCAAGTGCAGGCGCGTTTAAGTTTGGAAACTGAAAGCCAAGCGGATAAAGCCCAAATCGCCAACTTAGAAACCGAACGGGCACAAATCAGCCAGGATTTGGAAGCTGCAACACAAAAAATCCACGAATTGGAAGCCGCTCTAGCCGTCCAAGCGGAAGCAGCCGCCGTTGTTCCAGCTCCCGCACCAAAGCCTGCCGCTCCTGTTCCAGCCCCAGAACCCATCGCCGTTGCCAGCCCAGAACCGGAACCCAAACCTGTGCCAGCGGTTGAATTGCAAGCTCCTGCACCCACGCCAGCCGAACCTGAACCTGCCGCCGAAGCACCTGTTGCGGAAAAACCCTTTTTCTCAAAACTGCTGGGCAGCATGAATTTAGGTGGTTTTGGCACACAGAGCGCACCGGAAGAAGCCACCCCACCGACACCCGAACCTGAGCCAATTGCGCAAGAGCAACCGGAAATTGCCCCTCCTGTGGCTGAAACCGTCACGGAAACCAAACCATCGTGGTTAGGCTCGCTGACAGGCCAACTAGGCCAAGCGCAACAAGCCATGAATGGCCTGCAACAACGATGGCGCAAACCTGAACCGGAAGTAGTGGAAGAAGTGGTGATTCCAGAGCCGGAACCTGAACCAGAAGTGGTCGTTGAAGAAAAGCCCTTAACCGGACAATTGAAAGGGCTTTATAGCAAGTTGAATATCTTTTCTAAGCCTTAACATCTACAACAGGCACAAAAAAGGGGTGCAAGAACAGTTCTTGCACCCCTTTTTTTTTCGCTGATGGCCTCAGTACATTAAGCCGCCTGTGCCATCAAATTCAAACGCCCAAAGTCCCGGTAAAAATAGCTTCCAATTTATCTGCCTTTTTGAGCCAGCCTGCAATGTTATGGTTGTCAGTCTGCCAAGGATACAAATGGACGTTGTTAATGCCCGATAACCGCTCCGCCGCAAGCTTGTCATCTTTATGCCCTTCTGAGAAATGAATGTGCACCTCACCATTATGGGCAGTGGTGTTAAGCAATTTCTGCAAGTCTAAAAATTGGCCATTCAAATCAATGTCATTGAGCCTAGAGTCAATACTTTTAAAGGTTTCGAACTCTTCTTTGGTGACGATGGTTTGCGGGCCAAAAGCCATAATCTTGTCAGCGCCCATTAACGTCCCGAACAGAATAGCGGCGAATCCCCCGGCACTTGTGCCAATCGTATAAACATTTTCTTGGTCAGCGGGAATTTGTTGTTTGATAAGGGCCGCCGTTTCCTCAATACCACTGGTAAGCCCTAGCAGGCCTTGTTGATACCAGCATTGCTGAAAGTCTTTAACGAAAATGGTGTTGACTTGTTTGCTGGTGAACGTCTTCAAAAACTCGGCGGGCGGCATACCCAACATTTTCAGCATCCCTCCAAACGCAATCACTGTACTACGCGACTCCGGGAAAAACCGGGCGACAATCGGTGATATTGCCGCCAAGGGATGATCCAAGTCACAAATGGCAAGGCTATTGTTCCTGATAAGGGCTTCTTGAAGGGCGAATACCTTTGTCCTTAACTGCTCAATTTGTTTGTCTTGTATTTTTAACTTACGGTTAAGGCGTTGAATTTTCTGGGAATCGTTAATCATATGATTTTTAAAGGGTATGTGGGGCAACGTATCAATGAAAAAACAGCGTTTGCATTATAACCGAACGCGGCAGGATGTATCCGAATGCCGTTAAGTTAAGGATCGTATGAGTTAAATCGGATAGCATCGCTTTGGTTAGCCAAAACCATCACTTCCAAATCCCGACAATATTGGTAAAGTCATCCGTCCAAGGCTTCATATCAAAATACAGCGGCATTTTTTGCCAAGTGCCTAGCAAACTGGTGCGTAAGGGTTCTAAAGTGTCCGATTGTTGGGCTAAGGCCACCCAATCAGTCGCCACGACGAGTGGCTGTTCAGTGGGTGGCGTAAATTCCTCAATCAACGCCGCCAAATGCAGGTTTTCGGCGTGGATGGACAGGACTTTTTTCAGCAACAAATGGCGGTTAGTGATGTGGAAAGCCAAGATGCCGTTCGGTTTGAGCTTTTGGAAATACAGCTTCATCGCTTCTTCGGTCAGCAAATGGGTCGGCACGGCATCGGAGCTGAACGCATCCAAAATCAACAAATCAAAACTGTGGTCGGCTTCTTTCGCCAATGACAACCGGGCATCGCCGATGCTCATGTGTGCGGTTTTGTTGCATTGGCTCAGATAAGTGAACCACTGCGGATCACTGGCGATGTCCACGACTAACGGGTCAATTTCGTACAGCGTCCACTGTTGCCCCGGTTTGGCATAACAGGCCAACGCGCCAGCCCCCAAACCGACACTGCCGATCCGCCAATGTTGGTTAACGCTGTCATACGCTTTGAACAATTGCCCCATCGGCCCTGGGCGGCTGTAGTAAGTCAACGGGATGGTGCTGAGGTTGGCGGGCAGGCGTTGCGCCCCGTGTTTGGTCGTACCGTGGAACAATTCCCGATAGATTTCCGGTTGGCCTTGTTCATTAGTCAAGGTACTTTCGCGCACCGCCAACACACCAAAAAAAGTGCGGTCTTGGAACAGCGTATGCGCCGACAAACTGTGTACACCCAACGCTAAAGCAATCACCGCCCCGGACGATAACGCAAATAGCACAGGTTGTTTACGGAAAAAGAAAACCACCAGCGTCAGCACCATCAAACTAATCGCGATGGCATCAAAATAATCCAGCAAATTGCTGACGGTGACATACAGCACCAAACCCACCGCAAGCAATAAGCCGGGCGGAGCCAGTTGCCAACCCCATTTGCCGCCGGACACAAAACCAGGGCGTAACAACAGTGCCGCGACGATCATGATCGGGTATTCGTAAATGCCATTGAAAATAAACGGCGCAACAAAGGTATTGAACATGCCGCCCAACATCCCGGCAAACGACATGATTAAATAAAAGCGCGTCAAATGCCGGGTATGCGGGCGCAGTTTCGCCAATTCACCGTGGCACACCATAATCGCAAAGAAAAACGCGATGACATGCAAAATCAGGTACGCCCAATACGGCAAATCCGCCGGATTGATGAACGCATAGGCAATAAACGGCACAAGAAACACGGGCTGGATACGCACCATCCACGGATGGATGGCATCATTCCATTTTGAAAATACGATGATGAATGACAGCAAATAAACCGTTAAAGGAATCACCCACAACAGCGGCACAGAAGCAATGTCGGTGCTGATAAAATTGGTCAAACCCAGCAACAAACTCGATGGCACTAACGCCAAGGCCAGCCAATGCAGTTGCGTGCTGAACGGGATGCTCCCGGCCTCTTCGCTGGCCGTTTCCGTGAACGTGGCGGCACGGTTTTTCCACAACATCGCGGCACATCCGGCAATCAATACGCCCAACAAACCATAGCCGATGCTCCAATCCGTCTGCTGTGCGGCTAGTCCGATATTCGGTTCCAATACAAACGGATAGCTCAACAACGCCAACAAACTGCCCGTGTTGCTGGCGGCATACAAGAAATAAGGGTCATGGCTGGAGTGGTGGCCCACTTGCGCAAACCATTTTTGGATCAGCGGCGCGGTGGTGGACAAGACAAAAAACGGCAAGCCTATCGCCAAACCTAAGGTCGATAACAACCAAAACGTCGGGTCGGTTTCGGTAGGCGGGTCTATCGCTTCTGGCAAACCCACTGGTAAAGCCAAAAAGCTCAGGGCAATCAAGGCCAAATGGATCAGGATTTGTTGGGTAACGCTAAATCGCACCGCCAGCGCGTGGGCGTAAAGGTAGCCCAAAAACAAAATGCTTTGATAAAACACCATGCAGGTGTTCCACACCGCAGGCGACCCGCCCAGCAACGGCAACAGCAATTTGCCAAACAAGGGTTGCAGGACAAACATCAATGACGCGCTAGTGAACAACGTCACCGCAAACAGCAAAATCAAGGAGAAACGACGGTCAGTCGCTTGTTCAGGCACAGAATTCATCGGGTTAACTCGCTAAAATGATGCGCCCATGATAAAGCATTGTGGTTTTTAAAGTAAGTTTAGTGCGGAGCTTAGGTCTTTTGTCCGCCCATTGCGGGCAAGAGACCTAAGCTCCGCAAGTCAAGAACAGCCCCGCCCTTCCCTACTGACTGACAAAAGCCCCGCAAAACCGAATAAAACCATTCTCATGGCGTAGCAGTTTCCGCAAACCCAAGGCCAAAAAACGGGCATCCTTGTGCAGCGTTTTTTCGTAAGCATCTTCGATTTTTGCCGCTTTAAGCGTGCCATCAAAATCCTCAACGCCATCCAATACCCGTTGGTAAAGCTGTCCTAATTGCCCGACAAACGCCCGTTTCAGCGTGAACACTTCCGCCGTTTCCACCACTGCCCCGAATGCCGTCATGAACGGTTTACGGGTCAATGTGACCGCTATTTTCGCGTGTTTGCCCTGTAATTCCGCCTGTTGCACCGAACACACAAACAACGTTTCATCAAAAAACACCATCGCCGGATTGACCGACAAACGGAATAAATGATCTTGATACACTTCAATGTGGGCATCGGTAGCTTGCAAACAGGCCGCCAACCCTTTCAACTCAGCTTGCAAGGCCGGATGGTTGCAAACATCCACCCAGCCATAAGGCAAAAACGCCATCTGTTCCGGCACCGAAGCAAAACCAAACCCGCGCCCATGCGCCGCCAAACCCAACAACAAAGCCGTTTGCCGGGCCGTTAAAACCACATCTAAAGGCTTTTCTTTGCCCCACATCCCCACCAAAACAGGTTTTTCTGCACCCAGTAAAACCGTCACGCCATATTTAGGTTTATCGACACAATAACCCGCGCCAAAACTGTCCGGCAACGCCGCCAAGGCCTGTTCAAAGGCCACGCTGTCATCAGCAAAATCTGCCAACAAAGCATGAAGATACGGCAAATCTTTAGCCGATTTGCCGGGCAGCATGTCTTTTGGGCTAAACCAAACCAACCGCTCATCTTGCTGGACTTGCCGTTGCAAGAACAAATAACCTGCCAGCGTCAATTCAATCTGGAACACTTCAAAATAATAATCCGTCAGCGCGTGGTTAGGTGCGGAACCTTGCACTTGCCGATAAGGCTTTAAGCACCGCCAAGGCTTAAATTGATAATGCCGCCCGTATTCCAGCCCCGTTTCTTCGTGCAATTCGCGTTGCAAAGTAGTCGGCAACGCCGCTTTCATCAACGGGCAATCGCCTGATTGCAGAGCGGTGAGCAAATCGGGCTTCGTCCACGCCCCCGCCACATCCCGCTGGTTCAACCGTCCACCCACTAAACCATAATCACCCGCCAGCACGTCATGATTTTTGCGGGTGTCTTCGCGCTGGTACAACAAAATCTTGCCGTCCAATTTAATGACACTCCATGCCACATAAATGTAGCGGATGGGTTTAGCTGCTTTGTGAATGTGATGTTTCACGCGGCGCGTTTCTATGGCGCGGAGCACATCGCGTTGTTGCTCTTTCTTGGCATCGGCGATGCCTTGCGTATTCCAAAAATGCGCGGCAAAAAACCGCGAATCGGGATCGCCCCACGCCGTCAACACCGACAACGCCAACAACTGCGCCGGAAACGATACCCAACACCACTCACCCCTTTGCAAACAATCCGTATCCAGCACCGCCAAGGTATCGAGTAAAGTTTCAACTAAAGCAACCGCCATTTCGGCAACGGCACGGTCAAGCGGTGCTTGGCACAGTGCGTCAATTAAGGCCGTGCGCGGTACGGCGTAAAAATCGCCTTCTTCTTCGGCATAACGGGGCAGATGGGGGATGAGGGTTTGGATCAAAGGCATATCGTGAATGCTCATGTTTATGATTTTCTAAGGAACGAATGCCAAGTAACAACACGCAAATTAATCTGCGCCATTTAAACCCCATTCAATATCATCCTCAATAAAGCGTTGTTCGT
This sequence comes from uncultured Methylocucumis sp., assembly GCA_964446885.1. Classification (GTDB taxonomy): domain Bacteria; phylum Pseudomonadota; class Gammaproteobacteria; order Methylococcales; family Methylomonadaceae; genus Methylovulum. The sequence goes on along the minus strand of CAYUQV010000004.1, from coordinate 75,164 downwards.
TTAATTCCAGCAAAAACAGCTCTGGCGTTAAGGCTCTAATAGGTGAATGCTAATAATCCTTGATATTACGGCTGACAATCACATCAGCATTGCAAGCGATAGCAGACGCGCATTGCATAGCGTCTTCAAAATCATTGAAAGGTAATGCCAATGCAACAAGCAAATCTTGATTAGAAACTGCGACAATTTGCAAAAAACTGCATAATTCCGCAATAAAATTTTTACTTTGTTGTTTATTATCGCCTTTTGCCGTGAGATAAAAGAAATTAGCGATGGAATGCCAAGCTATAAAACCGCTATTTTTATGGTTTTCCAGATAATCCAGCAATTCACCCGATGCCGAGCAAAAAGGTTGCCTTCCCAAACCCACATCAACCAGCACATCACAATCAACAAAAATTCTCATAATTGATAGCGTTGTTGTAAATAATCCAAACGGGCATCGTCTGTTTTCTCAGCCAGTTTAAATTGGCCTTTCCAGCGTTCAGAAAATGAGTGGTTTTTACTGACATCCGCACCTTGTTGTACCCCGCTTTGTTCGGGTAACACAGCGGTGTTTTCTTCCACAAAAACGACCAAAACCTTCATGCTTTTTTCTGTGGGTGCAGATTCTTGCAGAATAACCCGCCCATTTTCGTAAATGCCGCTAATGGTTGTGTACATGACTTTCTCCTTCTCCGTATTTTTAAAACCACCCGCCAATTTTACGCGGTTGATACTCTGAAATTTTGCAATATATAGCTTTTAAAATCATATTGCTTGGTATCTTGGATACGATGTTACCCATTAATCAGGCTTTCTAAAGGAATATTTAAGCCGTCATGTAATTTTCTGATGGTGTCTAAAGTGAGCTGCACTTTGCCATCAAAAAACGCTTTGACTTTTTCCAGCGAGCCAAAATAAACAGCCAGGTCATTCAAACCCAAGCCTTGTTGCTCCATCCTAAATTTTATGGCGTTGATGGAATCGGGAGCAGCAATAGGGAATTGTTTGGCTTCGTAACTTTCAACCAACGTCACCCAAATATCCAGCGCGTCACCTTCGGGCGTGTTGAGTTCGGCATCTATCAGCTTATCTATTTCCGCCAATGCGGCTTGATAATCACTGTCATTTTTTATCGGGAAAATGTTCATATTCACCAAACCACTTTCAAACCATAGTGGCTATAGTTATCAAACTGACCATCTTTAGAAATTAAAACCAAATCGTTGGCTACGGCTTGCCAAATCAACATCCTATCAAAAGGGTCTTTATGGGCAAGTTTGGGTAATTGATAACACAACGCCGCTTCTTCGGGCGTTAATGGTCGTTTTACAAAGCCCATATCATCGGCGAATCTCAGTAAATCATCAGGCTTACAACCTAAGGTCAACTTGCCCAAGGCGTACTTTAGTGAGATTTCCCAAAAAGTGATGCTACTGACAAACACAGTGTTACCAGTATTTTCCAAAACGGCAACGGCCTGTTGCCCCAACTTTTCTGGTTGCCAAATCGACCATAAAAAGCTGTGCGTATCGAGCAAGTAGCCGTTCATGAATTCAACAACTCTTCGTCCGTCATTTTAAAATCGTCCCCGATAGCAAACTCCACTTTGTCTTTTAATAAGCCTAATGGCCTTTTTTTAACGGCTTGGTTTTTTAAAGACAACACAAAATTTAGCGTGGCTTCCACTTTATCCAACGGTAACGTGTGCATTTCTTTTAATACGGCTTGTTCTATTTCAGTTCTGTTCATGGCTTTTCTCGTGATGGAAAACTACGGCTGTAGATATGACTGGAGAACTTCAGTAAAAACTCAGACTGGGCGTAATCAAAACAATTAAATGTATAATACCTTGATATATAAACTTTATTTTGATTTTCTCTATCTTCTTTAGCTTTATCTTTTTTATCATCATGTTCAGAAGTCAAAAACCAAAACGAATGATAAAGACCAGTTATAAAAAAATCATCGCCTTTTGCTTTTAATTTAGTTTTATCGCTTTGTAAATCATGCAGTATGTTATGAACTTGAATCCTCTTGGTTCTCTCATTAAAGTATGAAACATACTGCTTTACCAAAGGAATCCGTTTTTCTTTAACGATTAGTTCAGCATCTTTAAACGCTTCGCTTGCCTCGCTTTTGTTGAACAACAAAAACAGATTTTTTTCATAATCCTTGACTTCATCGCCTAAATCGAAAATTGCCCGCATATTACAAATGAACAAATAAGCAACATCTTGTTCAGTCAAGTTATTGAAAATAGCCGTGGAATTATGCGCCATCCAATTACGGGTCATTTTCATAATCCATGAAAACGCCAATGTAGTTTGATCATCATTTAGTTTTTTAGGCTCAACTGATTCTTCCCATTCATGCGCTAATATTCTGATAAAGAGTTTATACAATGTAGCTTTATCGCTAGGTTCACGCAGAGGTAAAAAGTTTTCTAATACGTTCAAATAATCATCTATATCTAACAAAGCTGGCTTTTTTTCATCAGCACTGAATTTATCAAAACGTAATTTTTCTTTTAATTCCTTTAATTGCCGACAGCCCTCAATAATCCCCCGCCGCAACCGTGAATAAGGGTTTTCATAACGCCTTTTCACCCAGTCTTGAACATACGGATCAGATTTTTGATAAATCTGTGGTGACGCGAGCTTGGCAGTTGCAAAAGCCGCCAAAATGGTTTTGTTGTTTTCGGCGTGATTGGAGCAAAATAAAATATGCTGTTTAGGAAAACCCAATTCCATCACTAGTTTCGTATAAAGATAAAATCCGGCTCTTGCTTTTAGCTCGGCGCATTTCTTTACAAGCAACGCCTCATCTTCGGCTTCATCCGTCAATATTTGATAGCCCTCGAATGTTTTCAACAATCCCAGAATTTCACTGTTAATACCATCACCGGAATGGGCAGGCAAATCAATATCTAAAATCACATAATCAATTTTCTTTTCCAAATCTGGGGCAATAACACCCCAGCCATCCTGAAAACTCAATTCAATAAAAACGCCCTTATTTTTCAGGCTCATTTTTAAAGCCCGTTTATCCTCAGAAAACAAATTGTCAGCAAACACACTGCCAAACACGTTGCTCGCGGTTACTTTAGGCGAGTTTTCAAAGTCTTCCACCCATAAAAAATAGCTCATTGCCCACCTGCTGGATTTGCCATTAAAAGTTCATTAGGAATACCAAACTCTAGCACAAAATCATCTTGTGGTTTGGGCTTGGCAAACTGACCACCGATTTTACGCGCCAGTGCCGATAAAAACGTATGGCCTTTGCCACTGCCTTTGCTGGTGCTGCGTTCGCGGCGGACACTGGGGTTGCGGCAGCTTAATATTTGCTTGCCGTCCCGTTCTGTCCATTCCAAAACCACGGCTTGGCGGGTTTCAGAAGAATAGTATTTGAAGGCGTTGACCAGTATCTCATTGAGCAAGATAGTCAAAAGCGATTCGGTAATGGCGTACTCCTTAAACTGAATATCGTCACGGTCAAAACCGATCAGCTCCAATTTAAAAAAATGCTGTTCCAACCACGCCAAGCGATCTGCTAAGGGTGCGGATTGGCTGAGTAAAGCCGCAAAATCCTGCTCCCATTCGGCTTGTAAGGCTTGCTCCAATTCAAAATGCTCGTCATACCATTCTTTATCAGTCACAGACGCGGCGATTTTTCCTTGGGCTTTGGCATAAGCCAGATAATGCTGGTGGATTTTTTCCGTACCGGAAGCCGATAGCAAATGCAGCAAGATCATGTTCAGGGTTTTGCTCAACACTGTGTTTAAACGGGCATTACCTTGGCAATCGGCTTTAATATTTGCAGGTAGGGTTTTATCATCGGCGGAGATGATGCTGAATATATCCAACAAACCACGCATGGTTTGGGCGGCTTCGGCGTACAGCTTGGGATTGTTGTCGTGGCTGGTGTTGTAGATGATCGCATCCAAGGGGCTGCGGAATTTATGCGCGAACATGGACATCATGTCTTCTAGGTCTTTTTCTTGTTGAACTATTTTTTTCTCTAAACTTTCACATCCCTCTGCATAATTTTTGGAAAGTACGACCAAAGAATTAAATAATTCACTGGCTACAGTTACAAATTCGTCAATAGGTTCTGGATTGTTTTCATCATATCCAGGCCCATATATAAATGGTAGATGCTGATCTATTGCGTCATTAAAAATGTCTTGCATTTTTTCAATGCGCTTTAAAACAACCTCCTTAGATTTACTGAAATCTGCAATATCTCTCCACATCAGAAGAATATTGGTTCGTTTAGAAACGGCACTTTTCACTCCTGCAATGGCAGCTTTCTCATAGCACCCTAGCGCACTTTTATTATCTTCCTCGACACCCCGGCCTTTTCGGTACAAATCGCCCAACAATTCAAACGCTTCACCAAATCCTTGATGGCTGGCTTTTTCTGCCCATTTGAAAGCCAAGTCATCACTTTGCCCTGTGCCTTTTCCTTCAAAATAATAACGGGCTACTGCATATTGCGCTTCAAAAATGTCTTGTTCAGCCGCTTTTTTAAACCACATAAAGGCTGTTTCGTCATTTGTTTCCTGATTATTTTCAGCGGCATAAAAAGCCGATAAAATTTTACAGTCAATAGCTGTTTCTCCATCAATACTATCCACTAGCCATGTACCAAAGAGTTTACTTTTAAACTCCCAGCCCTCATCTATTTCGCACGTCCCGTCCTTTATTATTGTTGAGTAATACAAACCTAACGCAAATTGCGCTTGTGCATCACCATCATTGGCTTGTTGTTGCAGTTCGGAAATTGAGAGGGTCTTTTGTTTAATCATGGTTTTGTCCTTTGGTTTTTGTGCTTTTTTGTTAGGTTCGCGTGCTTAGGGCAATCGTCGGATGCTTGATTACCTTGGCTTTGGTGTTGTGCTTGTTTATAAAGCTAACATACTGATGGGTCGATTTTACCGATAACATCCCTCGAAGGGATGTTATCGGTTTCAGCTTATCACCGTTCAATACATTCGATTTTCAACGGCATATCCAAGGCTTTGGCGATTTCTTGCAATACGGTTGTCGCCGTGACTTTGTTGACGTGGGTGGTGATAAACCAGCCATCACAACGCGCTTGCGTTTGGTAGTCTTTAGTCGGGGTTCTGGCAATCAGCGGAATCGACGTGACTTTCTTATCCAATTTCGCCACCCGCTCCAGGCCGAACATTTTTAAAGTTTCCACAAACGTTTCGGCGAGGGTGTGTTGTTGGATGACTTTTCCCGCCACGGTGACGCGTAAACGCCCGCCTTGTTTCCGTGTGCGACGTTTGTCTTTTTTGTGGAAGCCCGTTTTTTCCATCACCTGCGCTGGGTATTTTGTGTGGAAGTTAGCCACGGCGGTTTTGATGTCGGCTTCTAACGCTTGCAGTTTTTTGCAGGCTTCCATGCTGTCGGTCACTTGCGAAAAATCACCGCTTAACATGGCTTCTTGCCCGACAATTTTCAAATCATCGGCGGCGTAGTGCAACGCGGCGAACAAGTCGGTGAATTTGCTGGTGACTGTTTCTGGCAATCGGGTCATGTGTTTGTTCTCCATGATGGCGGTGGGGCGCGTTGGTTTGTCCTGTACGCCCGCTTAGGTTTGGGATGTCCATGCTGGAACGGGTTTGTAACCCGTTCCGTAACGTTTTCATTACCTATTAGATAACTCAAAACGTTACGGATGGGGTCGCCTAATGCGCCTACTGTTGGTTCAAACCCCATCCGGCATTTATCTATACAACGTTAAAATATAAGCCATTGATATTTGTTTAACTTTAGCTGCTTTGTTGTTTGCACCACCTAGGCAACATGGGGCTAGTATCGGCTAAAAAAGGCGGGCTGTAATGGGAAGTTTGTGGGAACTTTTGAGTGGGTTTTAGCGCAGGTTGGGGAGCTGGCAGCTTGTGCGGGATTGAAAACGTCAGGCAAAAAAACGGCCATCGGCGTTGCACCGATGGCCGTTGTCAGGAGGAGAGTTTATTTCAAGCCCATGCAGTTGGCATAGTAAGTGACGGTGGCGGCCCAGTCGGAGAATACGCCGATAACGCCTACGTCTTTAGCTAGCACGTCTAACAATACCATTGTGTCACCGTCAGTTTTGATGCCGTCGGTGATGGATTGGTAATAATAGCCGCCGCCGTTTTTCAACAGGCCAGAGCGCTCTAACGTCCAAGTGATGATTTTCAGGCCAGAGACTTTGATGGCCATCGCATAAGGGGATGGGATGATTTTTTTGTTGGCATCCAACGTCACTAACGCCCAAGTCGGTGGCGCAACGATTTGCACGCCTTTGGCGACCAATTCAGGGATACGTGCGGTGGCGGCAACCACGTCTTCTGGCGTGTTCAAATCTTCCAGAGCCACGGCTTGTTTGCCGAAGTTAGGGGTGTTGGCCAGCCAATATAATACGTCAGCGTGGTTGAATGATTGTGGGAACACGTTGCTAGGGCTGACGCCAGCTTGTTTGTATTCGCGGATCATTTTGGCGGCGTATTGTTCTTGGGTGAAACCTTTGAACGGCATGGCAACACTGGCGCCTTTCAGTTCCGGGGTCATTTTTACGCCCAATTTTTTGAACAGTTCGATGCTCTCTTTGTGGGTCATCAATGTGCCATTGGCTGAGTACAAATCGGTGCGCCAGTTGGCTGTGCTGTCCAGGTATTCGGCCAGTGTTTTGGCTTTAGGGTTGCCAGCATCCATTTTGCCTTTTAAGGTTTTGAATTCGGCTACGGTGATGTCGCTGGTGCAGCATTGGACGTTGGCAAACGGTGTTTCGCTGCTGTAATCAGGTGGGACGGTACATTTGGCGGCCAAAGGCGTGGCCAAGATATTGGTGGTGGTGTGCAAATCACATTGGGAATGGCGGCAGACTAATTCTTTGTCTTTGGTAAACGTCACGTCACATTCAAGGACACCCGCGCCCATTTTGGCGGCGGCTTCATAAGATTGTTTGGTGTGTTCAGGAAATTGCATGGCCGCGCCACGGTGGCCGATAGAAAATTCGGATTTGTAAAACGGGCCGCTGGCGCATTGTTGCAGGGCAGATTTCAGTTCGCTAGGTGCCATGTCTTCGACCAAAAAGAAAGGGCGTGGCCCTAATTGGACGTTTTCATCGGCTTGTGCAGCCAGTGGTGACAAAGTGACGATGACCGCCGCCATAGCCAGCATGGTTTTTAGATAACGCATGGTGTTCCCCAATAATTGGTTGGTAAAAGTTTTTGTGGTGGATTGAAAATCCATCGGCAAATTTACCCGATGATTGAGTCGTTTTTATGTCGGTTTGGTTATCGGTTGATGACAGTGGCGATAGGCGGGATAAATACAAAATTGATCTGCAAGGTGTTTTTGGGTAATCTGAGTAAGACGCTTGGTTTTTATAAAACCGTCATGCGGATAGTTCAGCAAATTTCACAAAAAGGCCATATTGCCGTTTACCTACCTCAAATAAGGAAAAATATGATTATTCCAGTTCGTGCCATGACGATTGCGGGTATGGCTTTTATCGGTGGTTTGGCCGCTGTTGATGCCCAGGCCAGTGCGGTTGGTTACATGCTTCCGACACCGTTAGTGGTCAATAATGCTTTTGTAGGTTTTGTAGGTATTGACGTTGATAATGATGGCTATGACGATGTGCACATTGAACATATTTCCGATAGATACCCTGATGATCCAGTCGATACCAAAACGGATGCTTTTGTTTATATATATTCCACGTATGGTACTGCTAGCGAAGTGACAAGCGGCGATTACGGAGATACGTTTGCCTCGGCTTTTACAGCGGGCAATTTGATCGATGCGAGTTTAAATTATGACTGCGGTTGTGGTGCTGTGGCCGCATTCAATTATTATGACGCAGACCCTACTTCTCCCACTTTTGAAAAGCGTTCAGGGAACTATGGCTATTGGGCAAACGGCGGCTTGGGCACTTGGCCAGGCGCAGGCCAAGGCCATCAGGGTTATATTGGTTTTGCATTTGATTTTGCCGATGGCTCAATACATTACGGCTGGATGCAGATTGGAGTCAAAGCCTATGACGAAAATGATCCGTCATCGTATGAAGTGAGCATTTATGGTTATGGCTATGAAACCTCAGAAGAGACGGGCATTAATGCGGGTGATTTGCCGGTACCTGGGCCATTGCCGCTTTTGGCTTTAGGTTCGGTCGGTTATGTTGTCCGCAAACGCCGCGCTTAGTATAGCGTTCGAAGATCCCCCCAACCCTCTCCTTTATGCCCTTGGGGAAAGGTTGGAGAGGGCAAAATATGGCAATAGGCTATTTCTGCTCCGCCAGCCACGTTTGTATGTGTTTTAGCAGGTGTTTTTGTTGGTCGGCGGACAGTTTTTTGAAATCCTGCTCAAAACTAGCCAAATCATAAGTATCTGCCGCTTCGTCAGTTTTAGCACCGCCGACGCCTGCACAATCAGCCAACACTTGGCGGATCGGTTGCTCCGCATCTTTTAAAGAAATCGCCCCGGACAAGACTTTTTTGGTGATGGTGGTGATCCTAAGGAACACCATCTCTTTACCCGCCAATAAATCATCAATAATGTCCGAAGCCTGCTCATCGGCATAACCTTTACGCTTGGAATCCGGGAAGGTTTTCATTTGCAGGGAAACAGGCGGATTTTGGTCAATTTGATAAGCCACCTCAAATTTTGTACTTTGTGACGAAATCAGATTTTCGGTATCGACGTTCACTTGCAACTTTTTGTTTCGGCACACAACTTCCAACTTCAAATCATCATACAGGTCACGCCGTGGCAACGGTGACAGGGCGTAGCTGTAGCTAAGATTGGTCAGGCGATCCGTGTCTTGGAGATAGCTCCAAGTATTGGCCGCAAGGCCTTGGCTGGCGTAAACCACCAAAGCCATCATCAATGCAGTTTGGCAAACTCTTTTAAAATTAATTTGTTTCATGTCATCTCCGCAACAAGGCGTTGCCAGTTTGTTGATATGCCCCATCCTAATTTGAAAACCGTAGCCGCGATAGATTAGGTTTTTTCGGTTTGGTTGGGGCCAATTGTTTAATGGATGGCTTTTCTAAGGCAGGCCATTTGATATTAATATAACTGACGTTACGCAGTAACGCGGTTTTTATCCCGTTTGCCGCGTCGAGCACCGCAGCATTTGTCGGGAATAGCCCGAAGGGGTGCGGCAAGGATGCCGCACGGAGGCAGATGGGCAGGAAGCCCATTCTGCCTCCCCCCGACAAATGTGAGGAGCGCAAGACATTAAGCGGCGACCGGGCCGCCTTTTCTTTGAATACTTTCTTTTGGCGGCGCAAAAGAAAGTATTTCGCCTTCGGGTGCGAGAACCCGATTAAAACATCCGTCGCGATAGCGACTCGGCATTATTTATTTTCAAATCGCAGAAACTTATGGGTAACGTCAGTTAATATAACCTTTTACCACGAACATGTATCATCCTGCCCCGTAATCCCTCCGCAACCACGATTTGAAAACCTATGGACAAACTTCATTTTGATGCAGGCACGACACAACTTCAACCGGGAGTAAACCTAATCGAAGCCAGTGCCGGGACGGGCAAGACTTACGCCATTGCCATGCTGGTGTTGCGCTTTGTCGTGGAAAATGGTTTTGACATCAAAGCCTTACTGGTCGTCACCTTCACCCGCGCCGCCACCGAAGAACTCAAAGACCGCATCCGTAGCCGTTTGGCCGAAGCCAGACGCGCCGTTGCAGGCGATACGGGTGTTGACCCGGCCATCATCAAGTGGCTGGCGGGACTGGATTTGCCACCTGAAGAGATTAGGCAACGCCTGACCTTGGCCTTGTTGGACATTGACCAAGCCGGGATTTTTACTATCCACGGTTTTTGCCAATCCGTGCTGCATGATTACGCATTGGAAAGCGGGCAATTGTTTGATGCGGAATTGACAGGCGACTTGGCGAACATCAAACAAGCCTGTGCCGATGATTTTTGGCGCATCCACATGGCGCGTCCGTTATGGGAAGTGGCGGTACTGACGGCACATTTCAAAACCCCGGACGCATTATTAGGCAGTCTGGCGGCGTTTCCCAGCGCGGGGTTGTCCGCCAACACGCCTATCCAAATTTACCCTGATAATGGCGACCTTACTGCGGCATTGGCTGGGTTCAAAGCAGAAGCGCAAGCCGCGTGGGCGTTGTTGGATGTGACCGCCAACCAAGTGCGGAATCTGTTTAGCGAGGGCAAATTTAAAGACAGTTACCAAAACGCCTTTGCAGAACGCCTGCAAAAGCTTGCAGCTTGGCTGCAAGGCCAGAGTTTTGATATGCCCAGTAGCGAGGCGTTTGCCTTGTTGACCCAAAACGGTTTGCTGGACGGCCTGAACGGCCAGAAATTCCCTAAAACCAAAACCCAATCCGGTTTGGCCCGCAAACAAGCCTATTTGGCAAACTTCGCCATCACTACCCAAGTGTTTGATGATTTGGCGGCAGCTTACGCGCAAATCCCGATTTTATTCCGGCGTTTGTTGCTGGAAACCTTGCGCGTGGAACTGGACAAACGCTTGCTGCAAATGAACGTGTTGTCATTTGACGATTTAATCAGCCGCTTGGCGGACGTGCTGCAAACGGAACAAGGCGCGTGGTTGATTGAAGCGTTGCGGCAACACTATCAGGCGGCTTTGATTGATGAATTCCAAGACACCGATGACAACCAATGGCTGATTTTCTCGTCGATTTTTGCCACAGTCACGCCGGATGATCCAGAACACAAGCCGTTTTTATATTTGATTGGCGACCCGAAACAGGCCATTTACAAATTCCGGGGCGCGGACATTTATTCTTACCTTGCCGCTCAACAACAGGCCGAACACCGTTACACCCTAGGCTATAACTGGCGCTCGCAGCCGCATTTAGTGACCGCCGTAAACACCTTGTTCAAACGCGAACAGGCTTTTTTATTGGCAGATTTAGAGTTCCGCCCGGTCGGTGCGGGCAAAGCCGCCGATAGCACCGCGCTGTATTTTGCTAACGCCCCTACCGCGCCGATGGTGCTTTGGCAACTGCCGGAAAATGACAGTAAAACCGGGCATTGGACAGCCGGGAAAGCGGCACAAGCCATCCAAGTTGCCGTGATCCAAGAAGTGCTGGAACTGCTCTGCGAAAATTACCGTTTCCAGCCTGAAAATACCCCTCTACAAGCCCGTGACATCGCCATTTTGGTGAGGACTAACCACCAAGCCCGCGATTACCAAACCCTCTTGCGCAGTGTTGGTGTGCCTTCGGTCATCAACAGCACGGAATCGGTCTTTGCCAGCCAAGAAGCCGCTGATTTATATAGCTTGCTGGAAGCAGTCGCCAATCCGGGCGACACGGCTTTGCTCAAACAAGCCCTGACCTTAAGTTGGCTCGGTTTGGATGGACAAGCTTTATATCATTTGAGCGACAATGAAGCCGAACTGGATCAATGGCTGGCGCGTTTTGCCGGGTATTACCAAGATTGGCAAACAGCAGGTTTGATGGCAATGCTAATGAACCTGTTAGAGCGCGAACAAATCCGGTTGCATATCGCGCAAACCCTGATGGCCGAACGGCAGCTCACCAACTTGCACCATTTGTTGGAATTGTTGCAGCAAGCCGTGCTCGACGAACATTTAGGCATCAGCAAGACGTTAGACTGGCTACGCGCCGCCATCGCCGCCGCTGGCAGTGACGAAAACGAACAACTCCGCTTAGAAAGCGATGAAGACGCGGTGAAAATCGTCACTATGCACCGCTCAAAAGGCTTGGAATATCCCGTGGTCTTTTGCCCCTACCTATGGCAACGTAGCGACAGGTTATATAGCGAAAAACAGCTGCTCACCTGCCATCTTGACGGGCGTTTGCGCGTGGATTTAGGTTCGGAAATTTTCGAACAGCACCGCGAACAAGCCTTATATGAAGAACTCGCCGAAGATTTACGGGTGTTTTATGTCGCCGTGACCCGCGCCAAATACCGTTGTTATCTGGCCTGGGCGAATGTGCGTAGCGAAGCCGAACCCAACGAGTCAGCAATGGCGTGGTTATTGGACTTTGCCGCCGACAGTTTCGCCGGACAACAAGCCGTGTTACGCGGCTTGGCAACTGCCAACCCTGAAGTGTTTGCCTATCGGTTATTAGAACTGGACACGGCGGATGGCCCTACGCCCATGCGCCCCAACGCGAATAGGGGCAGCACCCTACAAGCCCGCCGTTTGCAACGCTCGTTATATACGCGCTGGCAAATGAGCAGCTACACCGCCTTATCCGCCCTCAGCCACACCGACACGCCGGAATTGCCGCAAGACAAAGCCCGTGAACCCGCCAGCGAACCCGCCGAAAAATCCGCCAGCGAATTGCCTCGCGGGGCGCATACGGGCAATGTCGTCCATGATTTACTCGAAAACAATCGCTTCGCCGATTTGGCTCAGCGCGTGGACATCAGCGAACAACGCGACAAAGCCTGTCTGCGTTATGGCTTAGTCCTGCCCGCCCCGGATCTATTGGAAACGTTGTTGCAAGCCGTAGTCAGCACGCCGTTATCCGCCGATGACCCGGCGTTTTGCCTCAAAAACATACCGGATGGGCACACCTTAAAAGAAATGCCGTTTTATTTGGCGATGCAGGACATGGATGCCAGCCACATCAACCGTATCTTGGAAGGCACACCTGCCTACCAAGCCTTAAGCAGCAAGCAAATGTGCGGTTTTTTGACCGGATTTATTGATTTGATTTGCGCCTACCAAGGCCGCTTTTATGTGATGGACTACAAAACCAACGCCCTGCCCGATTACGCCCCCGAAACATTGACCGAAGCCATGCGCGAACACAATTACGGTTTGCAGTATTGGCTGTACACCTTAGTTCTACACCGTTATTTACAAGCGCGGCTACCGGATTATGAATTTGACCGCCATTTTGGTGGAGTACGCTATTTGTTCGTGCGCGGGATGCAGGCAGATATGGCGATGAGCGGGGTTTATGAGGATAGGCCGGATTTGGCTAGGGTTGAAGCCTTGGCGGGTTTGTTTGGAGGTGCTTATGCAGGATGATGTCCGTTATAACCGTTTGGATTTGGCGTTTGCCCGCTTCCTCAGCAAACGCAGCCAATTGGAAAATACCGAACGGCAACGCTTTGAGCAATTATTAGTGCGTTTGTCGTATGAACAAAACCAAGGCCATAACTGTATTGGGATTGACGCGGATGAAGCCCGGTTAGTTTTGGCGTCCGGGCTAGCCGATGCGGTAGGCCATTTGCCGTTGGTGGTGGAGCAAAACCGTTTGTATTTGCAACGTTATTGGCACTATGAACAACGCTTGGCGATGCAAATCCAGGCGATGGTGGCTAGCTCCAAACCGGACAACATCGGGGATTTGGAGGTTTTACTGGACACCTATTTCCCTGATCCTCCCGATAAAATAGATTGGCAGCGTGAAGCGGCAAAAGTCGCCGTTAAACAGCCCTTTAGCATCATCACGGGCGGGCCTGGGACGGGCAAAACCACCACGGTGGTAAAAATTCTCGCCGTGTTGCAGGAATTGGCCGACCAACCTTTGTTGATCGCGTTGGCCGCACCGACAGGCAAAGCAGCGATGCGCCTGCAAGAATCCATTGGCCAGCGCAAAGCCGATTTGCCCTGCACCGATGCGATAAAAAAACACATACCTGAAACCGTGACCACGTTGCACCGCTTGCTGGGCGCAAGGCCACCTTCGCCGTATTTCCGCCACCATGCCGGACAACCGCTGATTTATGATTTGGTGGTGGTGGACGAAGCGTCGATGGTCGATTTGGCGTTGATGAGCAAATTGGTCGATGCCTTAAAGCCTAACGCCCGGCTGATTTTGTTGGGCGATAAAGACCAGTTGGCTTCGGTGGAATCGGGCGCGGTATTGGCGGATTTGGTAACGGCCTTGCCAGAACAGGCTTTGGAACTGAAAACCACACACCGTTTTGGCGGCGCGATTAAAGCTTTGGCGGATGCGGTCAACCAGCAACACACCGAAGCCGTGTGGCACGTATTGCAGCAAGACGATGGCATCTGTGGGCTGTTGGCGGACGATGTGGTCGATTATGCTGCGCGGCAACACAGCCATTATTTGCGGCGATTGCAACAAGGTGCTGAATTTACCGAGATTTTTGCCGAATTCAGCCGTTTCCAAGTGCTGTGCGCCAACCGCAAAGGTAAACACAGCGTTGCCGACCTGAACCACGGCGTGGAACAAAAACTACTGGCGCAACGGCTCATCCAGCTGTCTGGCTTGTGGTATGTGGGCCGCCCGGTCATGGTGACGCAAAACAACGCGGCCTTGCATCTTTACAATGGCGATATTGGCCTATGTTTGCCGGATAAGGAGCAGCAAGGCAAGTTGATGGTGTTTTTCCAACGTCCCGACGGCAGCGTCAAAAAATACCTGCCCGCCCGCGTCCCACATTGTGAAACCGTGTTTGCCATGACCATCCACAAAAGCCAAGGCTCGGAGTTTGACGAGGTGCTGATTGTCTTGCCGGAAGCTGTGAACCCGGTATTGACGAAGGAATTGTTATACACGGCAATCACACGGGCCAAACAGCGCGTGCAATTGCTGGCCAGCCCGGACGTGTTGGCCCAAGCCATCGCCCAGAAAGTGGCACGGGTGACGGGATTGGTGGATAAGTTTCTGTAAAAGCATTTGTCCACGAAAGCCACGAAAAAACACGAAAAAATAGCTTGACGATGTGGAGGGTATAAGGACTGCCTGTCCTTCAAGGACACGCAGTCCTTGCCTATCCGCTATTTTTTCGTGCCTTTCGTGTCTTTCGTGGACAAATGCTTTATATAGCCTCTTATAACTTTATAATGTGGCTATTTTTTTAGATAAGTTTGGAGAATGGTTTTGCAAGCGGATGTATTGGCGACAATTTTAAGAGGCGCGGACGAGGTTCTGGTGGAAGCGGAACTGGTCAAAAAACTGGAAGAAGGCAGACCGTTACGGATTAAGGCGGGCTTTGACCCGACCGCGCCGGATTTGCATTTAGGGCATACGGTATTAATCAATAAACTTAAGCAATTTCAGGACTTAGGTCATGAAGTGCTGTTTTTGATCGGTGATTTCACGGGCATGATCGGCGACCCGACCGGGAAAAATGTCACCCGTAAGCCGTTGACCCGCGAAGCCGTGTTGGCAAATGCCCAAACTTATCAGGAACAGATTTTCAAAATCCTCGACCCTGACAAAACGCAGGTGATGTTCAATTCAACGTGGATGAACGCCATGTCACCTGCCGAATTGATCCAACTCGCCGCCAAGCACACCGTAGCACGGATGTTGGAGCGGGATGATTTCAGCAAACGCTTTAAGGGTGGCCAGCCGATTGCCATCCATGAGTTTTTGTACCCGTTGATTCAAGGCTATGATTCGGTGGCAATGAAAGCCGATGTCGAATTGGGCGGGACTGACCAAAAGTTCAATTTGTTGATGGGTCGGCATTTGCAGGAAATTTACGGGCAAAAACCGCAAATCATCCTGACCATGCCAATTCTGGAAGGCTTGGACGGCGTACAGAAAATGTCCAAATCCTTAAACAATTATGTCGGCATTGCCGATACGGCAGACGATATGTTCGGCAAGCTCATGTCGATTTCTGATGAACTGATGTGGCGTTATTTTGAGTTGCTCAGTTTCCGGCCTATGGCAGAAATCAACCAATGGGCGCAAGAATGCAAAGACGGATCCAACCCGCGCAATTATAAGGTCAAGTTGGCGCAAGAAATCATCGCCCGTTTCCACGATGAGGCCGCCGCCGTCAAAGCCTTGGAAAATTTCGAAGCCCGCTTCCAACGCGGTGCGATACCGGATGACATTGAAACGGTCGAATTGACCCTGACTGGCACCAGCTACGCGATAGCCAGTGTTTTGAAAGACGCAGGCTTGACAGCCAGCACATCCGAGTCGATCCGCATGATTAACCAAGGCGCGGTGAAAATCGACGGCGAAAAAGTGTCCGACACTAAATTAGAAATTGCTGGCAACACCGAGCATGTTTATCAAGTCGGAAAACGTAAGTTCGCAAAAATCAAAATCAGTGCATAGCTGAAAAACAATGGATGGCAAATATTAAAGATGGCTTCAAAAATGCTGTTGAAACATGAGTTTTACCAATAAACCCATACGAAAAATACCCAGTTACGCTACACTAATAGGTTACTGAAACTTCTCAACCTACCTGGAACTAACGGACATGAGCGACTCTATCTCAAATAATGCCATCATCTATGCCACGCTTGCCCTGAACAGCGAAGTGGCATTGCAACGTGAATACCTGGAATCAGATGACGTGCCCTCTGAAGACCGCGAAAATGAAGAGGACATCTTGGCTGATTTGGAACAAGCCTTTATGGAATTCATCGACATTTACAAAGTGCGTTGCAAAGCTGACCCAGAATTGCCGACTTTGGATGAATTGTTAAACAGCCAACTCTAAATACCGCACAATTTAAAGGTTACGGTTCCCGTGGCCTTTAAGCGATCCGCGCCATTGACCACACCCCGTTATCCCCGCTTATGACCACCCCATTTACCTTATATGGCATCAAAAATTGCCAAACTGTCAAAAAAGCCCGTACTTGGTTGGAACAACACGATAAGCCCTACCGTTTTCACGATGTCCGCACTGATGGCTTAACTGCCGAACAATTGGCTGATTTTGTCGCACGCAGCGATTGGCAAACCTTGCTGAACCGGAGTAGCACCAGTTGGCGGTCAATTCCGCCCGAACAGCAAGCCGATTTGGATCAAGACAAAGCGATGGCTTTAATCCTAGCCAAACCTACTCTGATGAAACGCCCGGTTTTGGATACGGGTACGCAATTATTAGTGGGTTTTAGCCCTGAACGTTATGAAAAGGCATTATGAGCAAGACCTTAGATTTATTAAAAGACCTGATTAGCCGCCCCTCAGTAACGCCTCAAGATGCGGGTTGCCAGGATTTGTTGGCAGAACGCCTATCGCCGTTAGGCTTTGACGTCGAACGTTTGGATTTTGCCGATACCCAAAATATCTGGCTCAGAAAAGGCCAAAGCAAACCCTTATTCACTTTTTTGGGACACACTGATGTCGTACCGACCGGATCATTGGACGCGTGGGATTCGCCGCCGTTTGAGCCGACCATTAAAGACGGCAAGCTTTACGGGCGCGGCGCGGCGGATATGAAAGGCGGCATTGCCGCATTTGTGACAGCAGTGGAACGCTTTCTCGCCAAGTATCCTGAGCATAAGGGTTCAATCGCGGTGATGATGACCAGTGATGAAGAAGGCATTGCCACACATGGCGTGGTCAAAGTCGTTGAAGTGCTGGAAGATCGTGGCGAAAAAATCGACTGGTGCTTGGTGGGCGAACCCTCCAGCGACAAACGTATCGGCGATGTCATCCGGGTCGGGCGGCGCGGCTCGCTCTGCGCACGTTTGACCGTGTTGGGCATCCAAGGCCATGTTGCCTATCCTGAATTGGCGGAAAACCCCATCCACACCTTCGCCCCGGCTTTAAAAGCCCTGACCGAAGAAGTTTGGGATAACGGCAATGCCTTTTTCCCGCCTACCCGTTTACAAGTCTCCAATATCAATGGCGGCACAGGTGCGGAAAATATCATTCCAGGCAATTTAGACGTGCAATTTAATTTGCGTTTTTGTACCGAACTGGATGCCGAAACAATCCAAGAGCGCACCCAGGCGATACTCAATCAGTTTGGTTTTAGGTACAAGTTGGATTGGCGTTTGTCCGGCCAACCGTTCTTGACCGCAACCGGGGATTTAATCACGGCCACCCACGCCGCCATCAAAACGGTGACAGGGGATGAACCTAAAGACGATACGGGCGGCGGCACATCGGACGGACGCTTCATTGCCCCGACCGGAGCGCAAGTGATTGAATTAGGCCCGCTTAACGAAAGCATCCACAAAATCAATGAACACATCGGTTTGGATGACTTGGAAACCTTATCAGCGGTTTACGAACAGATTTTAGTCAATTTATTGGCTTAAAAGCATTAAGGCATTTGGCCATTTCATCGTGTTGCTTTTCCAATGCCTTAACCGACTGATTATATTATGGAAGCCTTTGGCTTCTGATAACAACAATCCAATAACAATCTATGAGGAAAAGAAATGAAGGCAGTACTTGTTGTCCCTGTGTTGATGTTTGTGTCGAGTTGCCTGATGGCATTGGCGTGGCTTGGCCATCTACGCTATAAGGATTCGATCGGCTTCTGGACTGCGTTAGGTGCAAGTTGGATGTTGGTCTTGCCTGAGTATGTCCTTAACGTGGCGGCGACTCGTTACGGATTCGGCACATACAGCGGCGCACAGATGGCTTCCTTTCATTTGGCTTTCGGTGTTATCTGTGTAGCCCTCGTCTCCCACTTTGTACTGGGTGAAACTATCTGCCTCTCGCAAATGATCGGATTTGCAATGCTGGCGATTGCGATAGTGCTTATTATTCACCGCCCCTAATTGATTTGTCGCGGCTGCGTCATATCAGCCGTTGTCTGACAAACGCATGGACGCGTCTTGAGTCAGCATGGATACCCGCTAAAACGCCACCTATACGAACTCGTCGCAAGCAAGCAAATGGCCTCTAATCGACTAGACAGTGTTTAGGCCAAAAACTTATTAACAGGCTATCCACAAAGTTATCCACAGCTTTGCACGAACAAATTCCAAGCCTGCCGCTGACCCCGCTATAATGCGGTATCTTAATTGCCCCTTTTCCTCTGAATGCCCACCAATTCCGCTCCTGCACGGATTTTCCGCGTTGCCTTGCCTGTGCCTGTGTTTAGCTTGTTTGATTATCTGGCGCCCGCCGATCACTTAGTGTGTCCTGGTGTGCGGGTTGAAGTGCCGTTTGGCAAAGGCCATAAGATTGGCTTATTAATCGAAACGGCGCAGACCAGCACTATCGCAACGGAAAAGCTAAAGCCGATTATCCGCGTGATTGATGATGCGCCGCTGGTGTCGGCGATGGATTTGGCGTTGTGGCAATGGGTCAGCCGTTATTACCATTATCCGTTGGGGATGGTGGTCAGCACTGCCCTACCCGCTGGTTTGCGGCAAGGCAAGCCCGCGACTGTACCGCAGGCGGTGTATTACGCCCTCACTGAGACCGGTAAAGCGTTTGATCCGGCACAATTAAAACGTTCCGTGAAACAACAGCAGTTGCTAGCGTATTGCCAAAGCCACGCAAGTGCGGTGTCAGAAGCACAATTCACTGAATTTCAAGCGTCATGGCGCAACACAGTTAAGGGCTTAATTGAAAAAAGCCTGTTGACCGCCTGCCCACCACCCGATGTGGCCGCACTGGCTATGAGCCATAATCCCGGTTTACCTTGCAATCCTGACCAACAAGCGGCGATTGATGCCGTCACCGCAAGTTTTGGCGAATTCCGCGTCTTTTTACTGGATGGCGTAACGGGGAGCGGCAAAACCGAAGTGTATATGCAACTTATCGCGCTTGTCTTATCTCGCGGTTTGCAAGTGTTGGTGCTGGTGCCGGAAATCACCCTCACGCCGCAATTGGAAGCGCGTTTCCGGCAACGCTTTAGTGTCGCCATCGCCGTGTCGCATTCCAAATTGACCGACAAACAACGGCAAACCGCTTGGCTACAGATGCAACAGGGCCAATGTGCGATTTTGTTGGGCACGCGTTCGGCCCTGTTCACGCCGTTTAAAAAGTTGGGGCTGATTATCCTGGATGAAGAACATGACACGTCTTTTAAACAACAAGAGGGCTTGCGGTTTTCAGCGCGGGATGTCGCCGTGGTGCGGGGTAAACAATTAAGCGTTCCGGTCGTGCTGGGTTCGGCGACTCCAGCCTTAGAAAGCTTATATAACGTGCAGACGGGGCGTTACCAGCATTTGCGTTTGCCCCAACGGGCCGGCGCGGCCTTGCCACCCACACTGCAATTGCTGGACAT
This sequence comes from uncultured Methylocucumis sp., assembly GCA_964446885.1. Lineage (GTDB taxonomy): Bacteria > Pseudomonadota > Gammaproteobacteria > Methylococcales > Methylomonadaceae > Methylovulum. The sequence goes on along the minus strand of CAYUQV010000004.1, from coordinate 55,262 downwards.
CAGAAACCAACGGCTACGCGAAGGCTTGTCGGAACCCTTATTGGCCGCCATCCGCACCACCTTAGCCAAACAGGAGCAAGTGCTGCTGTTCCTGAATCGGCGCGGGTTTGCCCCGACCTTGATTTGCCACAGTTGCGCGTGGGTAGCCCGTTGCCGCCGCTGCGACGCGAACTTGGTCATCCACCGCCATGAACAACGCTTGCGTTGCCATCACTGTGGCGTTGAACAAGCCTTGCCCAAGCTCTGCCCTGCTTGTAAAACGGGCGAATTGACCGCATTGGGTTTAGGCACAGAACGCATCGGGCAAGTGTTGGCGGAGCTATTTCCAGATAAAACCATCGTCCGTTTAGACCGCGACACCACCCAACGCAAAGGCACGTTGGAAGATTTTCTGGAGCAAATCAACAGCGGCGAGGCGGATATTATTTTAGGTACGCAAATGCTCGCCAAAGGCCACCACTTTGCCAATGTCACACTGGTGGCGATTTTGGATGTGGACAGTGGCTTATTTAGCATAGATTTCCATGCCGCCGAGAAACTCGCGCAATTGCTGGTGCAAGTCTCAGGCCGTGCCGGACGCGCCGAAAAGCCCGGCAACGTGGTTATGCAAACCCGCCGCCCCGACCATCCGTTGTTGCTGGCGTTAATCCATTCGGGTTATCAACGCTTCGCCCAAACCGCACTGGCAGAACGCCAAGAAGCAGGATTGCCGCCTTACAGCTATCAAGTGTTGATGCGTGTACAAGCCGCTACGGAAGATGCACCATTAGATTTTCTCAAAGCCGTGGTTGGATTACTGGCGCAATCAGACCAATCTAACATCCAAATTTTAGGCCCGGTCGCCGCGCCTATGGCAAAACGGGCGGGGCTATACCGCTACCAATTATTATTGCAAAGCGAACAACGCCAAGCCCTGCACCGGGCTTTAGATACACTGGTACCACAACTGGAGAAGTTAAAATCCAAGCAAAAAGTACGCTGGTCTTTAGATGTTGATCCGGTGGATTTGTATTAATGGGTCAAGTTTCTGGATAAAATCCTGAGTCAGAAACCGTCAAACATGCTCATTAGCAATATCGGCATTCATAAATTCAAGTATCTTTTCTTGGGATGTAAAATTGCCGTAAGCCAGCAGCAATTTGGCGTAGGTGGCTTCGATGGAGAGATTCCAAATCACTTGCGTCCCTAAATCTATTAGGGTCTGGGTGGATTGGTAAATATCAGGCGTTTTTAATGCGGGAGCCAGATAAACGGCGATATTTCGTTGTTGGCAATTTTTGATGAATTCCTGTAAAGAATAGTGGCTACCCGATATGGGGGAGACGCAGGCAGTACCGGAATGGTAAAGGTCATGCAGTACCGCATCGACATGATCTAAGTTGATGGTGCGGTAATCCAAGCCAGGATAAGGACGGATCAAAACCACCCGTTCGGAAAACTTAGGGGACAAATCATAAATTGGCTGGGATGGGCGAACGTTTTGTGCCAAGACCGAAAAAGTCGAGGTATATTCCAGATAACTTTTGTGTTGGACACTAAAAAAATCACTGCTCAGTTGTAAGGACGCCGCCAGATGGTTGCCTTGATGCACAATCATCGCTTGGCCTTGGTTACGGTAAGGCACAAAAACGCCGGATTGTGGCAATTGGGCAATGAATTCAAGGGCGCAAATGAAGTTTAACAGGCCATTTGCCCGGCTGTCGGCTAGCGGGTAATCGCTGGACACCAGCAATACAGGCACGTCCAAGCGATGGAAATAATAGCTTAAGGCGGCGGCGGTGAAGCTTAAGGTGTCAGTCCCGTGCGTGACGATCACGCCATCGTATTGTTTGGGATTTTCCGCTTCAATGGCCGTGATTAAAGCCGTCCAAATGAGGGGGGTGACATTTTCGCTTAACAGGCTTAGGGGCTGGATAATTTTAAAAACAAATTGTTGGTGGTCTGGGTAATGTTCCTCAAACAATGCCAATAATTTGAAGCGGGCGGTTTCGGATGTGTCAATTGTTCCGGCATTAGCCATAGAACCAATCGTCCCGCCAGTAAAAACCAGCAAAATATTTTTTTCAGCCATAATGTATGATGTGACGTTTAACGGTTATTGGTCTTGACACTTAGGTTTTATCTAAGAAACGGGCTGAAATAACTTGGGCATTTGATTTCCCTCTCCCTAACCCTCTCCCAGTGGGAGAGGGAACATGTTGTCGAAGTTAATTCATGCCCGTTCCTAAAAGCCAGGGCGGTTAGTTACGCATTTTTTAATAGCATATCAAAATATACTTTATTCATTATATGAAAATCTCACTGATCGTGGCTTTAGCCAGTAATCGTGCTATTGGCCTTAACAATCAAATGCCCTGGCATTTGTCCGCCGACCTTAAACAATTCAAACGGGTCACAATGGGACACCCCATTATTATGGGCCGGAAAACCTTTGCCGCTATCGGAAAAGCCTTGCCAGGCAGGATGAATATTGTGGTCAGCCGCAATCCTGATTTCCAACACCAAGATTGCCTTGTCTTTGCTTCGCTGGATGAGGCGATACGGTTTGCGTGTTCAGAAGCGCAACAGGTTTTTGTGATTGGTGGTGCAACATTGTATGAAGCGCTATTGCCTGTCGCGGATGAGCTTTATCTGACACAGATACACCAAGTTTTTGCGGGCGATACGTTTTTCCCAGAATGGCAAGCGGAGGATTGGCTTGAGCTGTCACGCGAAGACATTGATGATGATCCGCAAGTGGGTTTTAGTTACAGCTTTGTAAGGCTGACTAGAGCTTCCCGTCCAACTTAAGCTTAAGCTCCAACAGGGTTTATGCCAATTTTGTCCGAACAGAGGCAACAAGTTTGCCACGAACGCAAAAACTAGCCACAAAAAGACTGAAAACGGTTAAAATGCCAAGATTTAATGTCAATCTTGTCATAAAGCAGCAGCTTGGTAGCACTCATGCAAACAAAATATAACACTGACGATTTGAGAATTTGTGAAATTAAAGAAGTGATTGCACCGATTCTGGTCCACGAGGAATTGCCAATTACCGAAGCGGCCGCCGAAACCACCGCCGCCGCACGTAAAGAAATCCATAACATCCTGACGGGCGCGGATGACCGGGTGCTGGTTGTAATCGGGCCTTGTTCCATCCATGACCCGATTGCCGCTATAGAGTACGCGCAACGGCTGAAAGCCATGAAAGAGGAGCTGAAAGACGATTTGCTCATCGTCATGCGGGTTTATTTTGAAAAACCACGCACGACGGTCGGTTGGAAAGGTTTGATCAATGACCCTGATTTGGATTCCAGTTTCAATATCAACAAAGGCTTGCGCATCGCCCGCCAATTATTGGTGGATGTCGCCAGCATGGGAATGCCAGCGGCTACCGAATATTTGGATTTGATCAGCCCACAATACATTTCTGATTTGATCTCATGGGGCGCGATTGGCGCACGCACCACCGAAAGCCAAGGCCACCGCGAGTTGGCTTCTGGGGTGTCTTGTCCTATCGGTTTCAAAAATTCCACCGATGGCACGATCAAAATCGCGATTGACGCGATTGGCGCGGCAATGAGCCCGCACCACTTCTTATCGTTGACCAAAATGGGGCATTCGGCGATTTTCTCCACAACGGGCAATGAAGATGTGCATATCATTCTGCGCGGCGGCAATGACCGGCCCAATTATGATGCGGTCAGCGTCGAACAAGTCGCGGAAGGTTTACGCAAAGCGAATTTGCGCCCGAACATCATGATCGATTTCAGCCACGCCAATAGCTTGAAGCAATGCCAGCGGCAATTGATTGTCGGTGAAGATGTCGGCGCACAAATCGCCCACGGCGACCACCGTATCATGGGCGTGATGATCGAAAGCCATTTGAAGGCGGGCAGCCAAAAACAAATTGACGGCCAAGAATTGGTCTACGGGCAAAGTATCACGGATGGCTGTTTAGGCTGGGAAGACACTGTGCCATTGTTACGAGATTTGGCTGAATCGGTGCGCAAACGCCGCATAGCTAATCCTGATGGGAGTTTGAAAGTATGAAAGTTTTTGTAAACGGCGACAGCCGTGATTGTGCAGAAAATATGTCCGTTGCCGATTTGGTTGCCGAATTGGGCTTAACGGGCAAAAAGATTGCCGTTGAATTGAATAAAGAAATTTTGCCTTTTAACACTTACGCCAACCAAAAATTGCAAGCGGATGACCGCTTGGAAATTGTCCATGCCATTGGTGGCGGTCAAGATGATTCGTTTATTTTGGCAGGTAAGGCTTACCAGTCACGTTTATTGGTTGGCACAGGCAAATATAAGGACATGGAAGAGACCCGTTTGGCGATTGAAGCCAGCGGGGCGCAGATTGTCACCGTGGCGATCCGCCGCACGAACATCGGCCAAAATCCTGGCGAACCGAATTTGCTGGATGTGATTTCACCCGACAAATACACCATTTTGCCTAACACCGCAGGTTGCTACACCGCCGATGACGCGGTGCGGACATGCCGTTTGGCGCGGGAATTGTTGGGTGGGCATAAGTTAGTCAAACTGGAAGTGTTGGCGGATCAAAAAACCTTGTTCCCTGATGTTGCCGAAACCTATATTGCCGCAGAATTATTGGTGAAAGATGGCTTTGATGTCATGGTTTACACCAACGATGACCCTATCGCCGCAAAACGCTTGGAAGCGATAGGCTGTGTTGCGGTCATGCCGCTGGCCGCGCCGATAGGTTCCGGTTTGGGCGTGCGCAATCCGTACAATATCTTAACGATCATTGAAAACGCGAACGTGCCTATTTTGGTGGATGCAGGCGTCGGCACCGCCTCTGATGCCGCGATTGCGATGGAATTAGGTTGTGACGGCGTGTTGATGAACACCGCGATTGCTGATGCCAAAAACCCTATCCTGATGGCTTCGGCGATGCGCAAAGGTATCCAAGCCGGACGTGAAGCTTTCTTGGCAGGGCGTATGCCCAGACGGCGATTTGCTTCCGCATCGTCACCGATTGATGGCCTAATCATTTAATCCGTTTTATTCACCACAAAGGGCACGAAGCGCACGGAATTTATTTGTGTGCTGCGTGTCCTTTGTCGTTCCGCCCTCCCCCTTTTAAATTATGTCTGACCCTGAAATTCACCTGAAAAAAATCCGCAGCTTTATCCGCCGCCAAGGCCGTTTAACGCCAGGCCAGCAATTTTCGCTGGAAAACCACTGGGACAAATACTGCCTAAACCCGGAACTTGATTACAACTTTAACGAAGTTTTTGGACGTACCGCGCCATTGGTTATGGAAATTGGTTTTGGTAATGGGGAAAGTTTGGCCAAAATGGCCACTGCGAATCCCAATCAGGATTTTATCGGCATAGAAGTGCACCGCCCTGGTGTGGGGCATTTATTGATGCTATTGGAGCAACAAGGTTTGCAGAATGTCAGGATTTATTGCCATGATGCCATCGAAGTTCTCCAACAAAGAATCCCAGACTACACACTGGCTGGATTGCATCTGTTTTTCCCCGATCCTTGGCCGAAGAAAAAGCATCATAAACGCCGGATCGTCAATGCAGAGTTTGTTGGGTTATTAGTCAAGAAATTGACTGAAGGCGGTTATTTTCATGCCGCCACGGATTGGCAACATTATGCAGAATGGATGCTGGATATTTTAAAAGCAGAGCCTTGTTTAACAAATGTTAGCCCTACTGATGATTATTGTGAACGGCCTATTTATCGGCCATTAACAAAGTTTGAACAACGCGGCTTGCGGCTGGGGCATGGGGTTTGGGATTTGATATTCAAACGGCCTTGAATAAAATCAATTGGCTATTAGAAGCCTGATAGCCAATTGAGTAATAAGGGATCAATTTCCACTTTCTGATGAAAAGCTTTCGATTTGCATGGCTTTTATCATAATCGCCAGCTCGTCACGTTGACGTTTCAAAGGCTCAACCTCGGATTCAAGGGCGGCAATATTTTCGGCAATCGTGCCTTTTGATTCGTTGATTTTCCGAAGCATCTGCAATCGCCCTTCAATTTGCTTTTTGTGGTCTTTAATTTGCCTCGCCAATGGTGACAATGCACCGCCGCTCCACGCCACCGCATCATCATGGGCTTGTTTAAGTATGTTCTTAGCCTTTAAGACCAGCGTTTTATACAACATGTCCACGACAATCCGTTGTTCGGTCAAGGTCACACGGGTACTGTTACGGAAGGCTTCACCTTCATCGAAGACTTGCTCAAGCTCAATTTGATATTTTTTAATATCAAACAATCTAGGCTCAATTTCTTTAAAGCCATATTCGTCTTTGAATTTTTTATGTATAGCCTTTACAAGACGGCGAGTTTCATTGGCAATATCAGACGAATCTTGCAACATATCCCGTAAGTCATCAAACAATTTACGGATATTTTGCTTCATGCCGATGGTGGTCAAGCTTTTGCTGATGTCATGTCTGGCGACTGAGACAATGTCATTGATCTTATCTTCAGAAAAAGAATCAATCAGCATTTTGGCTTGGACAATAAACACCCGGCGGCTGGATTGGAAGTTTTCGACATTCGACATGTAAACGCTTTGCCGATCACGGGTCTCGGCCATTAACTTGCCGGTCATGTCCTGATTATTGAAATCAATTTTTCTGAATTCGTCCAACTGCTGGACAGCGTGTGCCAATGCAGAGCTGGTCAAATTCAATGATTCGCTAACGATCCCCCCCATATCACGGACTATCGTGGCCATCATGATCTTGCGCTTGTCTTTTAAAATGTCATGTGCCAAGTAATGTTCCAGGACAGACAATTTACTCCGTTCAAGCAATTCATTGTCGCCTTTAATTTTGGCAAGCAATGCTTGTTTTGCGGACACGGGGAAAATGGATTCCTCGTCGATTTTTAAAATAGCCGCTGACGCTTTGATTTGGGAGCTGATGGAACGGTCATAATCATTGCTGCCGTTGAGGTCGTCCCACATCGCGTCAATCTTGTTCATGACAACGGCCAGACCCTGCGTCGTATTACTGCGGGAACGGTTGATATGGTTCAACCAAATTTCAAGGTCGCTTTTTGTGACCCCAGTGTCAGCCGCCAGCATAAAAACAATAGCTTGGGCACTTGGCAACATATTGAGGGTCAGCTCAGGCTCAGTACCGAGTGCATTTAAGCCCGGTGTGTCGATAATGGACAAGCCTTGTTTCAATAACGGATGCGGAAAACTGATCAAAGCATGCCGCCAACAAGGAATCTCGACTTTATCTGGATTCAGTTCGCCTTGAGTCGCCGCTTCACGTTCATTCCACAAGCCTAACCTGTCGGCCAGTTCACGGTCTACTTTTTTGGTGGCGACCAATTCCTTAAACACACTTTGCATTTGTGTAGGCGAATTGCAGTCAAGGTCAAATTGTGTCCATCGTTCGGGGATATTTTTAAATTCCGCAAGCGACATGTCTTCCAAACGGCTTTCGATGTTCAGCAAGCGGATGTAGCTGCCGCCTTCCTGATCGAAAAAAATCTCAGTCGGCGACATCGTGGTACGGCCAGGGGAAGACGGCAACAACCTCACGCCAGATTCTGCAAAAAACATGGCGTTGATAAGTTCAGTTTTACCGCGAGAAAATTCTGCAACGAAAGCTAGCGTAATACGGTCGTTTTTCAAACTGGACAGGATATTTAAAAGGGTATTGGTACGGCGAGCATCATCCAACCCGTAACGCACCAGCCATTCCTGATACATTTCTATTGCCTGTATCAGATTCGCACGCCATATTGAATATTCGTGCATTTTTTCTTTAAATTCCAAATTCCTCATGGCAAGCCTTTTATAAAAACACGATATTGGTAAATGAATCGGTACTTCAAATTTTATATTAAAATTGTAGTCTATAAACTAACAACAAATAGGTTAACAACGCTTTATTTTGAATTTGCTTAAAGTTTCCGGTTTAAAGCCCATATAACCGCTGATATTCAATAATCGCATTGACATTGACATTGACATTTTCATCCGATTCGGGACACAAATATTCTATGATATCCGCTAAGGTGATGATCGCCACAACGGGCAAACCAAAACTATCACTGACTTCTTGTATCGCAGACACTTGATTTTGCCCCCGCTCCTGCCTGTCTAAAGCAATCAACACCCCGACGGGTGCCGCATTGGTTTTTCTTATGATTTCGACCGATTCCCTAACCGATGTCCCGGCGGTAATGACATCATCGACAATGACAACGCGGCCTTGCAAAGGCGAACCTACCAACATTCCGCCTTCACCGTGATCCTTGCTTTCTTTACGGTTAAAGGCAAACGGCATGTCCTCGGAAAACAATTGCGAATATGCGCTGGCTGTTGCACAGGCCAAAGGAATGCCTTTATAGGCAGGGCCATACAATATATCAGTGCCTATACCGGATTCACGTAAAGCCAACGCATAAAATTGCCCTAACTTTGCCAGCTTAGCCCCCGTATTAAACAAGCCTGTATTAAAAAAATAAGGGCTGGTACGTCCTGACTTTAAAACAAATTCGCCAAACTTCAAAACCCCACATTCAAGCGCATAGGATATAAATTCTTTTTTATAATCAATCATATTGAGGATAAGTATCAGCCAACCAAAAATTTTGATGGCAACATGAAAAGGTTATGAAAACCGATAACGAACGGGGGAATGTCTAGGTTATTGTTTATAAAAGCTAACAATAAGCATGTTTTACGCCATAAATCCATCACATCACACAGAATTGGATCAAGCTAATTCGAATACAACCGAGAAATGGCGTAACTCCAAGGTTTATGTCCATATTTAGCCGTTACTTTAGCACACCCAAGGAGTTTGTTTACATTCTAAAGCTTTCTTGAAGGTCTGCACAAAGGCAAAATAAGCATAAAACCATGTGAATTTTTCACATACAAACCTTTTACACGAGGCATTTTCGGACAGGGCCTGATTCTGCTGTACAGAATGACAAAAACTGTCAGTTTTTTACGTTTAAGGTTATTTATTGCAAAAACTCCTGCAAAACGCTGTCCAAAAAATCCCAACCTTTTTGCGTACAGGCACAATGGTCATCTTCCAAAACCATCAAACCTTGATCCACACATCGGCCTAAAGCAGGTTGCAAATCATCAGCTTCCAACCCAGTCAATGCTTTGAAATCATGTAAGGTAAAGCCCTTTCGCAAACGCAATTGGTTCATCACAAATTCTAATGGCAAATCGGCAACGGCAATAGCCTCCGCAGCCAAGCAGTGGGAGTCACGCAGATAATGTTCAGGACTTTTAGGTTTGCGCGTCCGCAAAATCTGCCCAGGGCTGGCCAAAGTTATTTTGCCGTGCGCTCCGGCACCAATCCCTAAATAATCGCCAAATTGCCAATAATTCAAATTATGGCGGCATTGCTTGCCGGATTTGCTATATGCTGACACTTCGTATTGCTGATAGCCAAAATCGGCCAGCAAGCCCTGCCCGCTTTTTTGGATATGAAAAATGGCATCATCATCCGGTAAATGCGGTGGGAACTTATAAAAGTAAGTGTTCGGCTCCAAGGTTAACTGATAAAAAGATATATGTGTCGGTGCAAGCCCAATCGCCGTTTGCACATCTTTCTGGCTACACGCCAGCGTTGCTTGCGGCAAGCCAAACATCAAATCAATATTGATGTTGTCAAAGCCGACTTGACGGGCTGTTTCTATGGCATAAACCGCTTCTTTCGCGGAATGGACGCGCCCCAACTGGCTTAACAGCGCATCATTGAAACTTTGTACGCCTACTGACAATCTGTTGATACCCAACGCCCTAAATTCACGGAACTTGTCAGCTTCAAACGTGCCTGGATTGGCTTCCAGAGTAATTTCTATATTCCCATCAAAAACCAGTTGGCGTGACACTCCCTGCAATAGACGGTCAAGCGACTGCGGCGAAAACAAGCTTGGTGTGCCGCCCCCTATAAAAATACTGCCAATCGGACGGCCAATCCTATACAAAGCGATGTCTTTGGACAAGTCATCCAATAAAACGTCGATGTACTGGGATTCCGGCGCGTTTCCTTTGACAGCATGGGAATTGAAATCGCAATAAGGGCATTTTTTTATGCACCAAGGAATATGTATGTAAAGGCTAAGTGGAGGCAATCTGAGACAAATAATGGCTGTTTGGGATGGTTTTTCCATGCCAGTTTATCATTATTTAAAATACGGCGGTTTTTTATGTGCATTTCAAAATGCCTGACTAATTAAAGCGCAAACTCTAAACATTACGTGGTGATTATTGGGTGTTAGAATAGTCGGATTATTTTTCGATAGCTTGTGGCTCTCACGCCTAAGCAAACAACGAAACCATTTCACAACCTTTTAGGGGACAATATGCGGAAATTGAAGTTAATACCCGCGTTGATAGGGGCGACGCTAGTGCTTGTTGGCATTTTATATGTCGCATTCCATTTCATATTTCTTGATCTGTTTGTTGATCTTTGGTGGTTCCAATCCTTAAAATTGGAAGCCTATTTTTGGCTCAAACTGCTGTATAAATTTTTTCTGTCAGGTGCGGTTACACTGGCTTTTTTTGCCATTTTTTTCCTGCACTTTTGGATTGCGTCAGGTTTTTTAGGACTGAACCCTCCCGATGAAATTCTGCAAGATAAGGCGAAACACCGCAAATTCCAGCGTTTTGCCGACACCTTCATGAGCGGCTCGGTAAAAATTTACACACCCATATCACTATTGCTGGCCTTTTTTATCGCCATCCCCTTCTATAACCAATGGGAAACGTCTTTACTGTATTTTTTTGGCGGCGATTCCGGCATAAAAGATTCCGTTTATGGCGAAGATGTCAGCTTTTACCTGCTTTCCTATCCGGTCTACCAACTGATACAGCGGGAACTGCTAAGCACCGCGATTTTAGTTTTTGGCATGGTTGGTGTGCTATATTGGCTGGAACATACGCTTATCCCTAACCAACGTAAAGAATATCCGGTCGGCGCAAAAATTCATCTGACCCTGCTGATAGGCTTCATTACCGCGTTTGTGGTCTGGGGATTTATGCTGGAACGGTTCACGCTACTGTATCACGATAGCCACGAACCCATATTTTATGGCCCGGGCTTTGTCGAATTACGCTACCAATTGCCACTGATATGGTTTTCAATAGGCACGTTTCTGGCAACGGCCATCAGTTGTTGCCTATATATCTTTTCGACAAAACATCGCATCAAAGCACCTTTCCTGATCTCATTAAGCGCGTTTTTGCTCTCTTTAGTGCTGCCCCAAATCAGCCTAATCCCTGAGCTGATCCAGCGTTATGTCGTCAACCCTAATCCGGTGAAGGCAGAAAAACCCTTTATCCAACACAACATCAACGCCACATTAGACGCTTATGGCCTACGCAACATCAAACAGGCTGACATAACCATCAATTTGAATGCCGCCAAAGACATAGAGACGTGGGGGACACAAAAGCGTTTTGAAAACATCCCGGTATGGGACAGGGAATTTATCATTGACAGTTATCGGCAATTGCAGGAAATCCGCCCCTATTACCGGTTCCGCTCCGTTGATGAAGACCGTTATTTTGTCCTGAACCATACCCGCCAAGTCAATATTTCAGCCCGTGAGATCAATACTTCAAAACTACCGATTGAAGCGCAAAATTGGGAAAACCTGCATCTGCGATACACCCACGGCTATGGGGCGGTCGTCACACCAGCGGCACAAGATGCCGACAAACCTCAATCCTGGTATCTACGTGACCTGAATATGAGTTCCGAGGTCGGACTTAGCGTCAAGCACCCGGACATTTATTATGGTCAAGAACAGTTTGATTATGCGATTGTGCCCAACAAATTGGATATTGTCGGCATCGCCAAAAGTGACCCGTCAATCACGGAAGCTTATCATGGCGAAGGCGGCATTCCGATCCCGTCTTATTTCCGCAAGGCCTTGTTCGCTTTATTCCTCCATGATGAAAAAATATTTTTTTCCACCAATATTTCGACGGAAAGCAAACTAAAAATACACCGCAACATTTCTGAACGCATCAACAAGCTGACCCCTTTCCTGCATCTGGATAAAGACCCGTACTTGGTGCTAACCAACGACCGCTTTTACTGGATACAGGACGCTTATACCTTATCGGACAAGTACCCGGTCGCCAAACCGACTTATGACCGTTTCCAAAAAGGCAAAGAGGGTTTCAATTACATCCGCAATTCTGTAAAAGTGGTGGTTGATGCATTTGACGGCGATGTCGATTTTTATATCGCCGACAACAAAGACCCTATCATTAAAGCTTACAGCAACGCCTACCCTAGCTTGTTCAAAAACCTTGATGAAATGCCGACTGACCTGAGCAAACATTTGCGTTATCCACGCGACTTGTATTATGTGCAAATGCAAATCTACGCCAAATATCATCAGGAAAGCCCGGAATTGTTTTATGAACAGGCGGAAACTTGGCAATTTGCAAATGTACGAGACCAAACAGTCCTGCCTTATTACCAAACCATGGATTTCGGCAATTGTAACGACAAAGAGGAGTTTGTCCTGATTAATCCCATGACCCCGGTCAACCGTGACAACCTCAGTATGATTGGTGTAGCCAGCACCTCGAATAACAAAAATTGCGGCCAGGATTACCAACCTAACATCACCGTCTATAAATTTGGCAAGGATGTACAAGTCAACGGCCCTGCACAAATTGAAGCATTGACCCAACAAGTACCTGAAATATCCGCACAATTCACCTTATGGGGACAATCCGGCTCGGCGGTGGAAATGGGGCGGATGGTGATCCTTCCGATGGGCAACACCGTACTCTATGTGCAACCCATTTATATCGCATCGACCAAAAACAAAATGCCGGAACTGACCCGTGTGATTGTTTCAATAGGCAATGAAACGGTGATGGACAAAACCCTGGCTGGAGCATTTGAGAGGCTAAAGCAGATGTTTATCAGTAACTCGCGTTAGCGACAAGTTCTTCTGAGTAGATATTCCATTCCGGCAATCATACATAGATTGCCGGAATGGATGTTGCGTTACCGAGCGGAACAACCAAGGCATCCGCAATAGAATACAAAAGGCATAAAAAAACCGCAGAATGCGGTAGTTTTAGAGAGGGGCTTGCTAAACCATACCAAGAAACTGTCGAAAGCGCCCTGATATGGTTTATTTGCTAAACTTTAAAGCAAAGTTTTCAGATCCAAGAAACCTTTGTAAGCATCTCTTAACTCTTGTTCTGCTTCTTGAGTCGCATTGTCTTTCAGTTTTGCACGTGCAGATTTCAATTTGTTGTTAGCTTTGCTACGCGCTCTATCAACTTTGTCGTTTGCGTTCACTTCTTTACTCGCGTCCAAAGCATCTTTAATCATCTTTGAAACAGTTTCGCTATCGCCACCAGTAGTCAGGGAATCAATAGCTGCTTTAACTTTACCAGCAATCATGTCAATCGCTTCAGAAGGCTCATATACGGTTCTACCGGCATCGGCTTCAGCAAACGCAACAGATGAAACACTACCCATTGCAGAAGCAATCAACAAAGAAATCAATATTTTTTTTAAGTTTTTCATATTTCACTAGTCCCCTAGTTGTTATTTTGTAAAAGTGGCCTCATAACCTTAATTTACAGGTATGTGACAAATTTATTGTAACATAAATTGTAAGTTTTTAACCTTTAAAGAGCTTAAAAAACACAGATAACAGGACTAAAGAGGTCGTGCAAATCAGATCCGACTCAGCCATTAACAAAATCGGATCTGTGCAAGCAACCCTTATTTATGGTTGGCGTCGTAAATTTCTTTCATTTCTTTAAAGCCAGCCAATGCTTCTCTCAATTTGGCTTCGCCAACTTTAGCATCGCCGCTTTCGAAACCTTCACGGGCTGCTCTCAATCTGTCAGTAGATTTTTGACGCAGGCGCTCGGTCATTTCATAACGGAATTCTTTTAAAGACTGACGGACTTCATTGATGGTTTTCAAAACATCCGCTTTATCGGCACCTTTTTCTACCAAACCCAGTGCTTCTTCAGTTTTGACAAGTACATTTTCCGCAGCAGCTTTTACAGCCGCATCGGTTGCGCCTTCAGCAAAAGCAGGTGAAGCAACCAGAGCCATAGCAGCTGACATAGCAGCGGAAATCATGATTTTTTTTAAGTGTTTCATTAAATTAAGCCTTATTTAGTTAAAATTAAAAACTGAATGCAACCCATTGAATCTGCTCCGCGTAAAAAAGCAAAAAAATAAATCAAATAGCTACATTCAGCTTGAGATTCTAGCATAAAACACACGTTAAAACTGATTGATGGCAGACCAAAACCAAAATTATTTAACACTCAAAGAATTTTCCCTTTGATAGCAAAATAAACTGATCGGCAGCAAGTATTTGTGCAAAAACGACAGGCATAAAAAAAGGTTATCAAATGATAACCTTTTCATGTATGGCGTCCCCAAGGGGGTTCGAACCCCTGTTCTCGCCGTGAAAGGGCGATGTCCTAGGCCGCTAGACGATGGGGACTAAACACTGGCTTAGTCGAGACCTATGCAAGATTGAAGCTAAAATAAATGGCGTCCCCAAGGGGGTTCGAACCCCTGTTCTCGCCGTGAAAGGGCGATGTCCTAGGCCGCTAGACGATGGGGACAGGACGATTTATTTTATTAAAACGGTTGGTGGAGCCAAGGGGGATCGAACCCCTGACCTCTTGCATGCCATGCAAGCGCTCTCCCAGCTGAGCTATGGCCCCGTCAGTAAAGCCAGCCATTTTACAGTATTTAGATAAAATGTCCAATGTTAATTGGAACTTTTCATGTAACTGATGGCTTTTTGTATTCTGGACAAGGTTTTTTCTTTGCCTAACAAGGACAAGGTAATATCAATCGCAGGTGACACGCCAGAGCCACAAATGGCGACCCGCAACGGTTGTGCAACTTTGCCCATACCCAATTCCAAGGTTTCCGAAAGCTTGACGATGATGTCATGCAATGCTTCCCCTTGCCAATCGGCCACGGCGGCAAATTCATCATAAATCCGGGCCAACACGTCATCTGAACCCGCACCAAACGCTTTCTTGGCGGCTTTTTCATCATAAGCATCAAAATCCTGGTAGAAATAAACGCTGGCATTGGCCATTTCCACTAAGGTTTTGCTGCGCTCACGCTGCGCCTTGACCACATCCGCCAAAGCCGGCCCATCAGCCGGATTAATCCCGCGTTGCTCGATATGCCACAGCAAATGTTTGGCGACATGTTCCGGGTCGCCATTCATGATGTATTGGTGGTTCAACCATAGCAACTTTTCCATATTGAATGTCGAAGCCGAACCATTCACATCATCCAATTCAAAATATTGGATCATTTCGTCTATGGAAAAAATTTCTTGGTCGCCATGTGACCAGCCCAAGCGCACCAAATAATTGAGCAGGGCTTCCGGCAAATAGCCATCATCACGAAATTGCATGACACTGACTGCGCCATGACGCTTGGACAACCGCGCCCCATCCTCACCCAAAATCATCGGCAAATGCGCGTATTTTGGCAAAGGCGCACCTAATGCCGCCAAAATGTTCATTTGCCTAGGCGTGTTGTTGATATGGTCATCGCCCCGGATAACATGGGTCACGCCCATATCCATATCATCGACCACCACGGTCAGGTTATACGTTGGCGTACCATCGCCACGGGCGATAATCAGATCATCCAATTCCTTGTTCGCAACCGTAATTTCGCCTTTCACCAAATCTGGGATCACCACCACACCATCGACCGGATTCTTAAAGCGGATAACTGGCTCCCTACCATCAACGGCCACCGCATGGTCACGGCACTTGCCGTTGTAACGGGGCTTTTCCTTGTTTGCCATTTGTTCGGCACGCAAGGTTTCCAGCTCTTCCTTACTGCAATAGCAATAATAAGCGTCGCCTTGCGCCAACAACTGCTGGATGACTTCCTTATAACGGTCAAAGCGTTGGGTTTGGTAATACGGGCCTTCATCATAATCCAAACCCAACCATTCCATGCCTTGCAAAATGGCATCCACCGATGCCTGCGAGGAACGCTCCAAATCGGTGTCTTCAATCCGAAGAATGAATTTGCCAGCGTATTTTTTGGAAAACAGCCAACAAAACAAAGCGGTGCGCGCACCGCCAACATGCAGATAGCCAGTGGGGCTAGGGGCAAAACGAGTAATAATGGTCATCGGTCATTAGGGAGTCAGTAAGATTTTTTTAGCGTATTCGCTTGGGATTTGTTTGGCGGCATTTAAGCGCATTGCTTGATAATTGAAAGCAACGCCACCTTGAGCCACCGGATTTCTGCCTAAAATCGCCAACGAAGGCGCATGGCCTTGTGCGGCAGCTTTTTCGTACCATTGGGTAGCGACTTTCACGTCGTTTTTGACACCCAAGCCCCGGTCATACAAAGCCGCGACAATCACCTGAGCTTCAACATAGCCTTGATTGGCGGCTTGTAACAACCATTCGGCGGCTTTTTGTTCATCTTTCTCCACGCCACTGCCTAGCAAATACATCGCGCCTAATTTGGCCTGTGCTTTGGCATCACCTTGGATGGCCGCAGCTTGCACCAAGTTTTCCTGCGTAACGTCTTCTGCCCCAGCCACGCCCTGCATCAATACAGACAGCAACAGCAAGCCTTTCAATACGTTCTTCATAAATCCCACGCTTTTGTAAAAATAAAATGATCCGCCTGTTACGGCGGATATATAAGGCATTTAGCCGATCACCTTTAAGCCGCCCATATAAGGCAACAGCGCATCGGGTATATGGATACGGCCTTCGGCATCCTGATAATTCTCCATCACGGCAATCAGTGTACGGCCTGCCGCCAAACCGGAGCCGTTTAAGGTATGCACTAACTCTGGCTTGCCCGTTTCTGGATTACGCCACCGCGCCTGCAAACGGCGGGCTTGAAAATCTTTAAAATTACTGCATGAAGAAATTTCCCGGTACGCACCCTGCCCTGGCAACCAAACCTCCAGATCATAGGTTTTACTGGATGAAAAACCTGTATCGCCAGCGCACAACAGCATTTTACGGTACGGCAGGTGCAGCTTTTGCAGAATCACTTCGGCATGGGCGGTCAATTCTTCATGCGCCTTGGCAGACTCTTCTGGCTTGACGATTTGCACAATTTCAACTTTTTCAAACTGGTGCTGACGGATCATGCCACGCACATCACGCCCATACGCGCCCGCTTCGCTACGGAAACAGGGGCTATGGCAGACAAATTTCAACGGCAAATCTTTGGCTTCAATGATCGTGTCACGGACAATATTTGTGACGGGCACTTCGGCGGTCGGGATCAGATACAAGGCCGGATCATCATTGGCCTTGAACAAATCGTCGGCAAATTTCGGCAATTGCCCCGTGCCATACAAGCTATCAGCATTGACCAAAAACGGTACATAGGTTTCGCAATAGCCATGTTCAGCCGTGTGCGTGTCCAGCATCAATTGGATAATCGCCCGTTGCAAACGCGCCAGCGGCCCGTTGAGCACAACAAAGCGGCTTCCGGCGATTTTCACACCCAACTCAAATTCCATGCCCTTGCTGACACCCAAATCCACATGATCTTTTGGCGTAAAATCAAACGTCGGTTGCTCACCCCAACGGCTGATTTCCAAATTAGATGCCTCATCTTTACCATCCGGCACGGCTTCATCAAGAATGTTCGGGATACCTTCCAACACAACCGACATGGCCGCCTGGATGTCCGCCAACGCCGTTTCCGCTGCTTTCAGTTCATCACCCAAATGCTGCACCTGATCGAGCAAAGGCTTTACGTCTTCACCTTTGGCTTTGGCTTGGCCTATCGCTTTGGAACGGCTATTACGCTCATTTTGCAATTCTTGGGTCTTTACTTGAATGGCCTTGCGCTGGCTTTCTAAGTCCTCATAAGCACTGGCATCAAATGCAAAATTTCGGCGTTGCAATTGCGCCGTGACAAAATCAAGTTCAGTTCTGAATAAACGGGGGTCTAGCATAGTTACCTTAAAAATATTGGGATTAAAAATATATTGGATATGCGAGCATTTCTAACTTTTTTACAAAATATGCCGCACTAGGGCAATTCGGATGTTCTGCGGCGCGGCGAACACTAAAGCCATGTTTATGGATAAATTTATTTGCAAAATTGACCTCGTTGCCAAAACCGCGCTTGATTGATTTCAAACCAACTTCTCGTAACCGCTGTTTGGCATCAATAATGTGTTCTGGAAATTCTTCGAAAAAGTCATCAGATTGCGTCCAATCCCTCATAGCTTGAGTATCCGCCAAAAACCATGATTCTAATTCGTTACGGGCAATAATAACCAAATCTATACCTTGAATTCCAATCAGCTCCTTACGCCTGGCAATACACGGGGCGCATTTTTCAGGATCAAGATCGGCCAAAACCACAACCTTGTTTGGTTTTGCTTGTTTTCTCAACAATTCAACGTACTGGGTAATATTGCGTGAACATAAATTACCATTCCCGCCTGCATCAATGACTTTTATCACTCTCAAGCCAAAATCTTGTTGTAACCACTCTTGGAAAGAAGTGCTTTCTGCAAGCTTTTTATCAGAAGCCCCTTCAACAACAAAGCCTACCGTTATCACCACGGCAGCCCTCCATCAAAAAAATTGGCTAACCATGCCTTATCCAAACCTAAGGGCGTAAAATCCTCATCTGTCAAGCCTTGGGTAGTAGCAGATATGCAAAGGGTTTTTCCTGCTTTTTTATCAACCAACCATAATTCCTTTAACGCCAAAGCCCTTACCACTGCCTCGCTATGGGTTGACATCCAAATGCCAGCACCGAATCCGCTACGCTCCCGAATAAATCCAACCAATTCTTGTATCGCCTTAGGATGCAAGCCTCGCTCTGGCTCTTCTATTAAGATGAGGCTGTGTTTTGGCGCATCCAATACAGCCACTAATAGACTTAAAGCATAAATGGTTCCATCTGAAACCATATGCGCAGGAAATTGTCGCTTTGTCCCTGGTTCTTTAAACAAAATAGCCGTTTTACTGTCAAGTTTTTGCCTTTCGGTATTAATTTTTTCAATACCCGGCACGATAGTTTCCATCCAATCCAACACGGCTTCAGCAAACTCCTGATTTTGTTCCATCCTGCCAAGAACGCTAGCCAAATTGTCACCTTTACTAGTTAAAGCGGTTGGGTCTTGATCTGAGCTGTCTGGTTCTTTTGAACTAATAGGATCAATGCGATATAAACGGATATTGCGTAAAAATTGGCCGAAAGATGATTCAAACGAAAACATTAATGCCGAATAATCTGATGGGAAATTTTGAATAGGGAGCGGTGTTATTTTGCCTTCTTCATCTTTAAAAACTTTAGGTTCCTCTCCCGCGAGACGCTCTATTATTACGCGTTCATTTACATAAAATTTTTCAGAAATTCTGGGAGTTTTATCGAAATCATGAATATTTAGGATATATTTAAATTGAGTAACAACATCCCTTTCACCCTCTTTTGGCAATGTCACATCAATTTCAAAATCAAAGCGACGAGCAGCATCTTTACGACGTTTATGGGAATGCAAATGCTCATAGCCACCGTACTTGCGTAGCGCTTCACTAATCCCACTACGAATAAAAATACTGACAAAATTTAAAGCATCAAAAAAATTACTCTTCCCACTACCATTAGCCCCTGCGAACACTGAAAACGCTTGCACATCACGCAAAGTCAAGCTGTCTATGCTTTTAAAATTCGTTATCTTCAGATGGTGTATGATGAATGGATTCATGCGCTTTTTTCATTTGTCAAAATAGTGAATTGAATGCGGACAGATAGCTTATCGGTGTATAGAGCCTTACCCAACAGCCCCCCAACGCTTCGCCAACCACCATCCAAACCCCATAACAACCAAACAAGTTCCTGTATTAGCGCCTAAGCCCAGCAACAAAACCTGGCGTTGTAAGGTCTGCGCAGCACCCTGTTCGAGCATAGACAGCACAACATACAAACCAGAAAAAGTGAGGTATGAACCTGCCAGAATGACCAACAAGGTCAATTGGTATTCGATGGCTAAGGGGATTTTGGGTAGCAAAAGACCGGCAACCGAGCTAATCAACAACGCCCCTAAGGCGTTGACGATAATCACCCCGTAAGGCAACAAACCATCTGGGCTTACCATCGCCTTGCCTGCCAAGGCCTTACCGCACACTAGACCCACCCAGATCGCCAACAGACACGCGGCGACACTGACCACAATATTCAAGGTGGCCTTGCTGAATTGGCTTTGTTCCAGCAAATAGACAGTTTCCAAAGAAAAAGTGGAAAAGGTGGTGAATGCGCCGATAAACCCCACCAAAATGGCCGCCCGATAATCCAAAGCAAACGCGATGCGGTTCAGGACGAGGGCTTCGGTCAGCAGGCCGAGCAAAAATGAACCGATGATGTTGACGGCCAAGGTGCCATAAGGAAAGCCGCGCCCCAACCAATGATAAACGCCCGTGGACACCAAAAAACGCAACACCGCCCCGCAAGCACCACCTAAAGCCACGGCAAACAGTTGGTTCATGGCTAGTATTTCAGAAAATGCGTCCGGTAGTAGCGCAATTCTTCTATGGACTCGATGATGTCGTCTAAAGCTTGGTGCTTAGCTTCTTTTTTGAAACCTTGTTGCACTTCTGGTGCCCAACGCGCCGCCAATTCTTTTAATGTGGACACATCTATACTGCGGTAATGGAAAAACGCTTCCAATTTAGGCATGTAGCGGACTAAAAAACGGCGGTCTTGGCCGATGGTATTGCCGCACATAGGGGACGTGCGTTCTGGCAACCACTCCTTAAGAAAATCAAGCGTCATAGCTTCGGCTTCGGCATCGTTAATATTTGAAGCTTTGACCCGTTCAATCAAGCCGGATGCGCCATGATGCTGCTGGTTCCATTCATCCATTGCCGCCAAGGCCGCATCAGATTGGTGCACAGCAATTACCGGCCCATGCGCCAAAATGTTCAATTGTTTGTCGGTGACTATCGTCGCCATTTCAATGATAAGGTCAGTCTCAGGATCAAGCCCAGTCATTTCCAGGTCTATCCATATCAGGTTTTGAGAATCCTGCGCCATGTCGATTCCATTGTGTTTAAGGTTGCGCTTAGTGTAGCATTGGGTAAACTGAACGTCTAACCCTTAAACCTGACCCGTTTACTTGTATGAATACCTTCACGCTGTTTTTTTTGATCGCTTTGACCCTATCTTTTGGCATTGAGTTTTGGCTGGCAAAACGCCAAGCCGCCTATGTAGCAGAACACCGCAATGCCGTGCCGGACGCCTTCCGCGCCAGTGTCGCACTTGATGCGCACCAAAAAGCGGCGGACTACACCTTGGCCAAAAGCAAGCTGGGCGATATAGACCGGATCGTTAGCGTCATCTTGTTATTGTTACTGACCCTTGGCGGCGGCATCAATTTTATGTTTTCCACTTGGTCGCAATGGCTCGAATCGCAATTTATGGCAGGCTTATTGGCAACGGCCAGTTTGTTTTTGCTCATGACATTAGTTGAAATTCCCGCGCAACTCTACCAAACCTTTGTCATTGAAGAACTTTTTGGTTTCAACAAAAGCACCCTCCAACAATTCGCCAAAGACCAAGCATTATCTTTAGGTTTAGGTGCGGCGATAGGCTTGCCTTTATTGGCGTTGATCTTGTGGGTGATGGACAGCATAGGGCCGTCTTGGTGGCTGTGGGCTTGGGCGATTTTAATGGGCTTTTCCTTATTGATGAGCTGGCTGTTCCCTACCCTGATTGCGCCCTTGTTCAACAAATTCACACCGATGGAAGACGGTTCGTTGAAAACCCGCATCCAAGGCCTATTGGCCCGTTGCGACTTCAGCAGCCAAGGCATTTTCATCATGGACGGCTCCAAACGCTCCGGCCACGGCAACGCGTATTTCACAGGCCTGGGCAAAAACAAACGCATCGTCTTTTACGACAATTTGGTGAACTCCTTGGACGATGAAGAGCTGGAAGCCGTATTGGCACATGAACTCGGTCATTTTAAACGCAAACACGTCATTAAAATGCTCATCGCCAGCTCAGTGATGAGCCTGATTGGTTTTGGCGTGTTAGGTTGGCTGATTAACCAAGATTGGTTTTATACGGGCTTAGGCGTGGACATCGCGCAAAAATCCAATGCCGCCGCACTGATGCTGTTTATGTTGGTGTCATCAACCTTCACCTTTTTCATGCAGCCAATTACAGCCGCCGTACAACGCAAATTTGAATTTGAAGCCGACAATTTTGCCGCCGCCAATGCCCAAGCTTCCAAGCTGATCAGCGGCTTAGTCAAATTGCACAAAGAAAACGCCAGCACCCTGACCCCAGAGCCTTTGTATTCTGCTTTCCACTACAGCCATCCGCCCGTCGCCATCCGCATCGCCAACCTGACCGCCCAAGCCTAATGGCGGCCTTATTGCAAGGTCTGGTCATCGCCCATTTAGGCCAAGGCATTGCCGTTGAAACGGGCGGCGCACTCTGGCTCTGCCAAACGCGACGGAAACTCGACACCGTCGCGGTTGGCGATCAGGTCACGCTCTCAGAAGCCGGCCCGCTACAAGGCCGTATTGAAGCAATCCTCCCGCGCCGCTCCGTACTGCTACGCCCCAGCCGGGGCGACAAAGCCCGCCCGGTCGCCGCCAATATCGACACCGTGTTTGTCGTTTTCGCCACGGAACCTTATTGTGATTTTTTGTTGCTGGATCAATACTTGGCGATTTGTGAAAACCACGCGTTCAACGCGGCCTTAGTGTTGAACAAAATCGACTTGCCGCCTTCGCCTGAAATTGAACAAGAACTGCAAATCTACCAAACATTAGGCTATCCGCTCTATCGGGTCAGTGCCAGCACCGCCAATGGCCTGGACAATTTGAAACTGGCTTTAAACCAACAAACCAGCATCTTCACCGGACAATCCGGGGTCGGCAAATCCTCGCTGACCAACGCGCTGATTCCTGATAAAGAACTGAAAACCAACACCATTTCCGCCACCACCAAACATGGCCGCCACACCACCACCGCAGCAACCCTTTACCATCTGCCCGACGGTGGCGATTTGATCGACAGCCCCGGCGTGGCAATTTTCGGGCTTGCCGACATGAACCATAATCAACTGGCGTATGGCTACCGAGAATTCCAGCCCTTACTGGATGAATGCCGCTTTAATGATTGCAGTCATGTTTTAGACAAAGGCTGTGCGGTACGGGCGGCGGCTGAACAAGGGGATATTGCGTTGACAAGGTATCAGCGGTTTTTGAAATTGCGGGAGAAGATGTAAGCCTGCACGTTGTTTAAAAACAGCTATATTTATACCTTCTCATCAACCGATCAGACCATTCACCCATCATGTCCCTAGCCATCGTTTACAGTCGAGGCCGTTCCGGTATTGACGCGCCGCTCGTCACCGTTGAAGTGCATGTATCTAATGGCTTACCTGCCCTATCTATTGTGGGTTTACCGGAAACGGCGGTGAAGGAAAGCAAAGACCGGGTGCGCGGGGCCTTGCTGAATTCTAAATTTGATTTTCCGATGCAGCGCATCACGATCAACCTAGCCCCGGCGGATTTACCGAAAGAAGGCGGACGCTTTGACTTAGCGATTGCGTTAGGCATTTTGGCGGCATCCGGGCAAATCCCCACTGCCCGTTTGGCGGATTATGAATGTATCGGCGAATTGTCTTTAGGCGGCGAATTACGGCCTGTCAATGGCGTGTTGCCCGTCGCCATCCAAGCCCGTAACAACAAACGCAAATTGATCCTGCCTAAAGAAAACGCCGCCGAAGCGAGCTTGGTGAACGGTGTGGAAATTGTCCCCACCGTTCATTTATTGGAAATTTGTGCGCATCTGGCCGGACAAACCCAAATTGCCATACCCGATGCCGCCGAAGCGGATCCCGTCCTGCATGAAGTGGATTTCGCTGATGTGCATGGGCAATACCATGTCAAACGCGCCTTAGAAATTGCCGCCGCCGGATCGCATAATGTCCTGATGCTCGGCCCGCCGGGTACGGGCAAATCCATGATTGCCTCACGTATGCCCACTATTTTGCCGCCGTTGACCGAACAACAGGCGCAAGAAACGGCGGCGATTGCCTCCATCAGCGACCACGGCTTTGACGTCAAACAATGGCTGAAACCACCCTTCCGCGCCCCGCACCATACCGCTTCGGCGGCGGCGTTGGTGGGTGGTGGCAGCAATCCCAAACCAGGGGAAATCTCCTTGGCGCATAACGGCACACTGTTTTTGGACGAATTGCCGGAATTTGACCGCAAAGTTTTGGAAGTCTTGCGCGAACCCTTGGAAACTGGCCACATCACCATTTCCCGCGCCAACCGCCAAGCTGATTTTCCAGCACGTTTCCAACTGATTGCCGCCATGAATCCCTGCCCTTGTGGTTATCTGGGCGATTCGTCAGGGCGTTGCCGTTGCACCTCCGAACAAATTGGCCGTTATCGGGCGAAAATATCCGGCCCCTTGCTGGATCGGATTGATATGCACTTGGAAGTGCCCCGAGTCCCGCATGAAGTGCTGCGTAAAGGGTCGGCCACAGGCGAGGAAAGCAGCGCAGTGATTAGGGCGCGGGTCGTAACCGCCCGTCAGATTGCTTTGGCTCGGTCTGGCAAGGCCAATGCCGCATTGAGCGCGAAAGAAGTCAAAATCGCCTGTGATTTGCCGGAAGCAGGGCATCGGTTATTAGAACAAGCGATGGACAAATTTGGCCTGTCCAACCGTGCATACCACCGGATTTTAAAGCTGTCACGCACCATCGCCGACCTCGCCCAAGCGCAGCACATCGAAATTGCCCATTTGAGCGAGGCCATTGGTTATCGAAAATTGGATAGAAGCAATTAAGGAAAATCTAATGCAGACTTTGCCAAAAATATCCTAAAAATGATAAGGTAAACGTTTTTTTATCGGCCCAATTTTACTTATTGCCGTAGATTTTGGGTCTGTTTTAACCAGTATAGGAAAATTATAAACATGAAGCTAACCACTAGATCGGCGATAACTCGGTCAACCCCTATCAAATTGTTGGCGTTATTGACCGGGCTATTGTTAACCCCCCTGGCCAATGCCCAAATTGAGATTGGCATTTATGGTGGTCAGTCTTTTATTGACGATGGCGACCTTAACCTGACCCAGGGCAAAACCAATTTGAATTTCAGCGGTGTGAGTTGGGAAGACAAATCGTTTGAAGAACCGGCTTTTTACGGCGCACGTATCGGTTATTGGTTTGACTCTGCGCCTAACTGGGGGGTATCGGTCGATTTCGCGCACTTGAAGAATTATTTGCAATACGAAAATAACGCCCAAATCAGCGGCACGGACAGCACAGGTGCAGCAGTCAACGGAAATTTGCCGATTTCTGATTACATTGAAAATTTCAACATGTCACACGGGGTCAACACCTTGACCTTTAATGGCCAATACCGCTGGTTTCCTGGCGGACAACGTGATTCCAGCCTGTTAGGCCGGATGCAGCTGTACACAGGACTAGGTTTCGGTTTCAGCATCCCGCACGTCGAGGCCAGGATCAAAGGCGTGGAAACTTACGAATATCAAGCCGGAGCCGGCCCGGTTGTAAACGGCATGATGGGTGTCAATTATGACATTTATGGCCCGTTATCAGGTTTTGGCGAATATAAGCTGACGTATGTTGATGTGGAAGACGATTTGACTGGCGGCGGCACGATCAACACCGAAACCGTCAACCATCAGCTCATTTTTGGTTTGGCCTTGCATTTTTGAGGAGCTAGGGCGCGAAGACCCGGCAGCTTTTCAGGGCCTGGTGAATCCAACAAAGCCCTGCTTGCAAAATCAAGCGGGGCTTTTTTATGCCATTATTCAATCAACATACGCGATAAAGCGGCATTCGGGTCAATATTCAAACGTTTTCCGTCCGTTGGGCAATGGCATTGCCCGATCAACGCATCCAATTGCTCCAATTGTTTGCCCTGCGCTTGGCTAAAGCCAGCCAAAACCTGCAAAATTTCTTCATCTAATTGGGCAAAAGCGTGTTTAAGGCCGTTATTGAGGCCTTTCAACGCACTTTTTTGCAAGGAAGGCTGGGCTTTTTTGAGGATAAAAAACGGCACTAACCAAGTTATCGCAATCAACAAAGTACTGTGGATGGCAAAATCGACACCCAAATAATGGCTGCTGGTTTGGTTGCTGTAATAAAAGCCCATGAACACCTGATAACCCACCCAGCCCATCGCCACCAACGGTAAGGTCAATTCCGCCAAACGCATGGTTTTCAAAAAGCCCCGGTGCAAAATATTACCCGGATTGGCCAAAGCTTGCCTCACGCCCAACTCCATTTGCGCCTGTACGGTTTTGTTGATCTTATGACGTAATTCCATCAAGGCGGTTTTTAGTGGCATGACAGGCAAGGACATTTGCGATGCCTCCAAAATAAAGGTGTCCAAAGCATCTTCAAAACGTGCTTGCGCCCATTCATCCCATAACACAGGCTGTGCCATTTGCGGACTTTGCAAAACATCGCTGGCATGTCCGGCATAATGGTTTGCGGCATTTTTGATCGGCCATACCAAGCCTTGTTGCAGTACGGTACAGGTTTGTTGCCACTGGCTTTGCCAAAGACTTTGCAAATGCAGCAAATGGGCGGATGTCGATAAGGAGGTACGAATGACTTCAAGTTGCTGTTTTAACGCCTGTTTGCGCTGGAATTGGCTGCGTTGCTGGAGTTGCTGCACGGCATGGCCTTGCGCCAACTCCATTAGGGTAGCTTCCAACGAGGCAAACTCATCGTCTTGCCATTCGTCCGCGCAAATGGTTTTGAAAATGATCGGCTCAAAAAATCCGGCTTTATGCAGTTGTTGTTTGAAATCGTCATATTGCTCAGGCTGCCCTCTATCCCATTGGTTCAGGACAAACAGCCACGCATGTTTCGCGCCTTCGGTCAGCAAAATCTGCCACGCTTTTTCATCGCGGTAACGCTCCGGGCTGACCACATACACCAGTACATCAATATGCGGCAACCATTGCAGCACCAATTGTTTATTGGTCTGTTCGGTGCTGTCAAAATCCGGCATGTCGATCCAGATAATCTGCTTTTTCGCCTCTTCTTCGTGTTGGGCGATTTTGATATGGGTGATGGGAAAGTGTTCGGGCAGTTGTTGGATGGCGACGCTATGATGATGATATAAAGTGACTTCACGCGAAGTCGGGCGTTCTACACCGACACGGGCGATAGGCTTGCCCGCCAAACGGTTCAGCAAGGTGCTTTTACCTACGCCGCTACCGCCCATGAAAGCGACAATCAAAGGCCGCGCTTCTTGCGGGCCGAATAAGGTATCTGGCGTTTTTATGTCCAAAGCCGCCAAACTAGCCGCCGACGCTTGGCTAATCCAGCCTTCCGCTTCGGCTTGTTGCGCCCAATGTTGTGTATTTTCTACTACCTCAGAGTAATCGTAAGCCATGGCGTTTCTCTGTCAGTTGCTGTTCCATTGCCCTGAGCTGTTCGGGCGAAATATTAAAATGGGTGGTGGCGGTTAGTTGTCCGGGCAAGGCTTTAAGCGCATCACCCAGGCAACCCTTAAATAAAGCGAGGTTGACGGCTTGCAGTTGTTGCTGTTTTAAATGCGCCTCGACTTTGTGCATATAACTGCCTATCGCGCTTTCGGCCAATAAAGACGTGACGGTCAGCATCGCCGGGGCAATCACCAGATCATGTACGCCTATACCGCCTGTGTGCAGAGTCAAGGCGATCACGACGGCATCGGCGGTGACCCGCGTTGCCCGCAGACTGTTCAAAACCATCGGTTGTTCCTGTAATTTATGATACAAACGCCGGGCGGTTTCTTCGACATCTTGCTGGAAATTAAGATGGTATGTTTTCACTGCCGCATCAAAGGCTTGCAACATGGGTTTACGCTGATGCCGCAACAACCCGCCTAAGCCTTGCCACCAATCGTTTTGTGGGTTTTGTCCGGCTTTATCCAACACGTGGTCAGCTAGCCGAATCAGGGCATGTTCTGCGAACTGGTTCAATAACTTGACTTCTTGGCTACTGTCCGTGATGTGCAGGCGTTTTTTGCCCATTTTCATCATTTGCCGCAGCGGCCACGTCAAGGCTTTACGCGCCCCGGCCATCACCCCGGCAATCCCCGGAATTTCCAATAAGGTCAACAATTCCGCCAAAGCTTGTTGGAAAGTTTCGTAGTGGTGCGGATGATTGAGGTAATCACGCTGGTAATTGTCCAGCGCATCTTGCAACACTTCATCCAACGCAACTTGCCACTCCGCCAATAAACGATGCTCTGCCAGTACAGGGGCCAACCATGATTGCCAGTGTTTTTGCAGTAATGCCTGCTCAAAGCGGGCGTGTTTGGCGGGGTTGGCTTTTTTCGCCAATTGCAGGATCGTGTTTTTATGATTAGATGGCCAAAGCGGCAAACCGGCTGGTTTTTGGTAATAAAACGGTATCACTTCGGGGAACGGATCAGACCTGGCCTGTTGCCATTTTTCCTTTAATGACGGGATCAACAGAGATTCTGAGCCTTCGGCGAGTTTATTCAGGCAAATTAGCGTCGGTTGCCCCAACAAAGCCACGTCTGCCATCATGTCCCAAACCGATTGGTCGGCATATTTTTCTTTACTGACCACCAAAACCAGCACATCGGCCAAGGCTATCGCCCGGAGCACACCTTCGCGGTAGGTTTCCGAATCAATGGAATCAAAATCCGGGGTGTCCCACAAAATACATTCGGGGAGATAAGGCGATACCGAGGCCGTGTCCGATAAAGCATAACAATCATAGCGTTGCTTGCTGAGTTGCTCAGGCAAAACGCATTGGAAACGGCCAAAATAACGCTGCAAACCTTGGCAATCGCTGCGTTTGATTGCATGGCAAAACCCTTGGGCATGAACGGTGTATCCCGCCAATGGGCTGACTCCGGCACAGGGGCTATTTAGCAACACATTCACCAAAGAGCTTTTCCCGGCTTGGGTAGGGCCGACCACCGCCACTTGCAAGATATGTTTGTCCTTAGTTGCCAGCAATTGGCCTTTACGGACAAAAGCCTCCGCCAATGTCAGTTGCCCGATACGTTGCTGGTAAGCGGCTTTATCGGAAAAATGCCCCGGTTGGGCAACAATGCCCTGATAACGCTGTTTTAATAATTGGATAAATTCCAGCATAGTTGTGGGTGCAGGTTTATAATAACTGACTATTTTAGTTAGTTTACGGCACAAAAGGGCAAGCCCTTTGAAAAAATTGGCTTTTTAATGCCAGGTCCAGATTGTGCAGGACTGTTCCATTTAAGGTGAAAGCGTTTATTTGATGCTTAAATTTGGCATCTATAACAAGAACGAATATAACTATAAAATAACATCAATATAACTACAAAATTGTCCAAAACTTGGAGGTCTATTATGAAAAAGCTTTCCCTATTAATTATCGTATTGTGCTGCACCAGCTTAGTTGCCTGTAATAAAGGCCAAGTGGTCAACGCCCAAAATATGAAAACCGCTTACCGCTCCATCAAAGGGCTAAAACAACGGATGCCTGCGGAAATGCGCATCGAATTTGAAGTGGCATTTTGGACAGTGCGGGATGCGAATAAGGACGAAAGCAAATTCCTGGATATCGTCGATGGCAAAAAACCTGAAGAAATCATTGCTATGGGCAAAGAGATTTATCAGGAACGCAAAAATGCCGGGTTCAAAGATTATGTCCAATACGTCAGCTGGGAAGACATGATCTCTAAATTTGGCCGCGAACGCATGGATCAAGAAAACCGCAAAGGTTCTTCCAAAGCCTCCCAACCTGAAAAAGCCAATGGCGAAGTGACTTACAAACTCTAAGCTTAACGCCTGGTCAACAATTTGGGATCAGCTGGCTTTTGCTCGAACAAGATACCGACAAAGGCATTGGCCTCGGCAATAATCAGCTCCATCGCTTGCAGCAATTGCGAAATGTCCATGCCTATCACGACAAACTCTTGCTGCAAGGCGGCGATTGCACGGGCATTCAGATTATGCTTCAGGTGCAAAACCTGATCCTTAAACGCAGCCAGCACAGGCTGGATTTTACTTTCAGCCTTGTGCATGGATTTCAATAAACGGCTGTAATGTTTACGCGCCAGTGCCAATTGTTGTTTGCTATGGTTGCGTAACGTCCGGTTGCTGTACTCCCCCAATTCCTTTTCCCATTCCGCAAACAAGGCCTCACTGACTTCCTCGATCGCCCGGATACGCTGGCTGACCGCCTCCGATTTGCTGCAACAAAACTGGTACTGCCGGTTCAGCAAATAATATTTATGCTCCAACGCCGTATCCTGCGTCGCCACCAAATGGTTAAACCGCTCCAACGCACCCTCAAACGCATCGCGGGTTTCCTGCAAACTGCCACAGACTTGCCCGACTTGGGCGACCACAATCGTCCGCTTAGGTTCGCCTATGGATTCGCGTGCTTGGTAATAAATGGATTTGATTTTTCTGGTGAAATAGCTCTTAAGTAGCCGCATAAATTGCATCAATGGCGGTTAAGGAAATGGGGTTATTTATCGAAAGCCAATAAAAAATTTGCTAATATGGATAATCCTGGAAAAATGGCGACACTAGGATATTTCTGGCACTGACCATGCCTATGCCCTGGATTTTGCGCGTTTGGCTTCGCGTAGCATAAACAAATAAAGGCCTTCGACTTTGCTACGGGCCCAAGGCGTTTTACGCAGGAATTTTAGGCAGGAAGCAGTGCTGGGGTCTTTACTGAAGCACCGTATTTGTATGCGCTTAGCCAGTTCATCCCAACCGTAATGGCCTACTAACTCAGTGAGTATGGTTTCCAAGGTCAGGCCATGCAAAGGGTTATTGCGTTGTTTAACACCAGCGGGGTCAGTCGAGGTATGGGGCAAGTCAGTGGATTTCATTGGCTATTTGAAAAAGTAAAGTTTCATAATAATTAAGGATTTGGCAAGACTTTCCAGTGATTGGCACAGCTAGGAAAGAATAGGCATCTTGGGGACGCACATGCACTACCTGGACACATCCACAGGATACGCAAGACAACATTTAAACATAGTGACGGACACCTTTATGGCAATTAATGAAATCGAGCAAAAAGCCACTGGACATTCCAGGCCAGAACAGGCTCCTTATGACCCAAAACCACCTGAAATCACAGATAAAATACCCCTTCCAACCGAACCCCAAGCAGTATTTTCCCTGGCAACTTTTCTGAAAAATAACGTCTGGGCATTACTTCCTGCCATCGTTCTGATGATAGCGGGCGTACACATCAACACCATTGAATTCTGGCTGGACATGGCCGCCATTATTTTCACCATGCACTTTTATAGTAAATTTGGCAAACGCTGACACCTAAACACTGTAAATTTCCAATTGTGGCAGGGGGCGGGCCACCGAGTTACCGGATAAACTGCTTGTAGCCCACGATCTGTATAGGATGCGTGGCCTTGGCGGCAAATTCAGCAAACGCATTGTCAACAATCTGCAATTGCGCCAATGCTTGCCATGTCATATGCGGGTCTACGGGCGTTGATTTAACGATAACCAGCCTATCAGCGGCCAGCGTCGTCGCCAACCAACACGCAAGGCTATCAGAAGTAATGTCCCAACTGGCAGGAACGCCTGCCCTGTCCAATTCAGCCACGTCCGGCAACCAAATCACCACATTTGCCAAAGCCCATTGTTCGCGGATGGCTTGAACCGAGTTTGCCAGCAAAAAATGCCTTTTCAGGCCGTGGAACAACAACGCCATTTGCTGCATGGCCAAAATCGCCATGGCATGGGCGGTTATGTCATCAAACTGCCAGCTGGCTTGGCTTAGACGCACTTGCTCAGCAAAACCGCCGCCACCCGGCACAATCACCACGGGCGTGTCCTGATAGTTTTTTTCGATGGTCTCCAAACAGGCCATCACCGCCCCGGATTGGGTCAGGCTACCGCCCAACTTAATCACTATCATCAGGCTTTCGAAGTTGTTGCAACACCCGCAGCAAAGCGGCGGCTTTATCGAAACATTCTTGATATTCTTCCGCCAACACCGAATCATTGACGATGCCGCCACCCGCCCAAAACCGGATGCTATCACCGGATTGCACCAACGTCCTGATGGCGATATTGCTATCCATATTGCCCGCAAAACTGATATAAGCAATTGAACCACAATACACGCCACGGCGGTGTGGCTCCAATTCTTCGATGATTTCCATCGCCCGGATTTTGGGTGCGCCCGTAATGGAACCGCCCGGAAAACAGCTTTGCAATAAATCCAAGGCATGTTGTTGGTCAGCCAATTCGCCCGTCACGGTGCTGACCAAATGATGCACGGTCGCGTAACTTTCCACGGCAAATAATTTGGGGACTTTTACAGAGCCACTCTTGCAGGTTTTGCCGATGTCATTGCGCAACAAATCAACAATCATCAAATTTTCGGCGCGGTCTTTCGTGCTATTTTCCAGTAAAGCCATTTGCGCTTGGTCTTCAGCGGCATCGGTTTTGCGTGGACGCGTACCTTTGATGGGTTTGGTTTCCACCATGCGGTTATGCAGTTTCAAGAAACGCTCCGGCGAACTGCTCAAAATCCGCACTTCCGGCAAATTCAAATACCCACTGAACGGCGCGGCGTTGGCTTGGCGCAAGGCTTGGTAAGCTGTCCACGGATCACCCGTACAAGTGGCGGCAAACCGCTGGGTCAAATTGACTTGGTAACAATCGCCTTCGAGCAAATATTGTTTGATGCGTCCAAAAGCCGCCGCATAAGCGTTTTTATCCATGTTCGAACGAATTTCACCAAGCACCGCAAACGGGCGTTTTATGGGCTGTTCGGGTAGGACACTAAACCGTGCCACCAATTCGGCGCATTTTTCGGCATCCAAGCCTTGCGCCACCAACAGGCTTTGTTGCTGTTGGTGGTCAACCAAAACTGCCCAAGCGTAAATACCGACCGCCATTTCAGCGATGTGTTCGGCATCTTCGGCAAGCACGGGAAGGTGTTCAAGCCTTCTAGCCAAATCATAAGAAAAATAACCAATCGCACCGCCATTAAACGGCAATTCCGGTAATTCAACGGATTGTCCGGCAAAGGCCTCTAGTTGTTGCTTGACCAACATAAACGGGTCGGCGTGGCTATGGCTGACACCTGAGGGGCTTGTGATGGTGGTGGTTTCCCCGTGGGTCAGCAACGTACACAAAGGTTCGGCGGCAATGATGTCGTAACGGCCTTGTTGGCTATAGGGAAAACCGCTATCCAAAAAGACAGCCCACGGCTGGTCGGCCCAAATCGAAAACAACGCGGCACTGTCCGCAAAATAAGGCAAAGCAAAGGTGTATGGATGTGATTCCGACATTGACAAGAGAGTGTGAGGGGAAACAGAAACGTGCCAACCACGTGGCAGGTGCGCCGCATCAATGGTTTACGGCAATGGGCTTGAATTTAATGGCATTGTAACATTATTTTGTGGCATCCCGTGGACATTGCCCATGCCGTACCACCGCCAAACGAGTGGTCATCAGTCCGTGCTATCGCCGAAATAATCGGTCTTTGCCAGCAAACGCAAATTGATGGCTTGTGGGTTTATATCCAGCCGTTTGAAGATCATGTTCACTGGTAATTTTCTCAGTGCATCCAGAGGCCCAAAGCGCAAACTGAACATTTTTTGTTGCCTGCCTTGCGGATAGCTGGCCATAATTTGCGCACAACGCTGGTCAATCAAAGCTTGGGCTTTGCGTAATTCACTGGCGGCGGCTTGATTTAGCCGCGCATTAACCGATGGGGCGGGGGCAACAGCAAAAGATACCGGGGTCGTTCTGACCCGGTCACGCAAGGCTGCAAGTTTACTGCCAGACGCAACAATGACCGGGGCTTCTTGTACAGTCACTTTAGGGCGGTGTGTCGGGAAATTATCGGACATGGGATATAGAGGGAAAGCCGGGAAGCCGTTCAAAGGCTTACGGCAGGACGATAATACGGGGGGCAAAAACGGTTTTCTTGCCCCCTCTGTTTTAAAATTTAAAACGGAATGTCATCATCATAAGGTTCATCGAAATTATCATGGCTAGGAGCCGCTGGCTGTGGCGCGTTGCCACGGGCAGACTGGCCTGAACCTTGATAACCGGACGATGCCGGGGCGGGGCTGCCCCCGCCTTCGCTACGTTTGCCGACCAAATCCAAAATATTGGCGTTCAGTTCCAAGCTAGTGCGCATCGTACCGTCATTGGCTTTGTATTCATTCATAGAAAGCTCTCCAGAAACAAACACTTGCTGGCCTTTTTTCAGATAATTCTGCAAACTGCCCTCGGCGCGTTTACCGAACACGGCAACCCGTATCCATAAGGTTTGTTGTTTGTCACCAAAACCAATATTGTTGGCGACATTGACATTCAATACCGCCAAACCAGCGGGGGTGTAGCGGACTTCGGCATCACGGCCTACCGTCCCGGTAAAACTAAAAACATTGCTCATAAAAATCTCAAAGTAGGTTAATGATAGGCCTATTATCGGCGGCTTTTGCCTGATCCGCCAACATTCCTGATTTAACCGTTAGCTTTTTTGTACTGGATTGACGAAAGCACCGACAAACCGATGAACACCGCGCCAATCAGGCCCGTGACCACTTCGGGAATTTCATGCACCATGCTGACCAACATAATCGCCGCCAAACTGCCGATAGCATAATGGGCGCCATGTTCCAAAAACACATATTCATCCAATGTGCCTTGGCGCACCAAAAACACGGTCAAACTTCTGACGAACATCGCACCTATCGCCAACCCCAGCATAATGATGACAACGTCTTGCGTGATCGCAAACGCGCCAATCACGCCGTCAAACGAAAAGGACGCATCCAAAACTTCCAAATACAAAAAGCTCATGACGCTGCCTTTTTTCAGCACATCCGCCAATTCTTCGCCCTCTTCCTCATCTTCGAACAAAGCCGACAAACTATCGACGATAACAAACAAAATCACGCCAGAAACACCGGACACCAAGGCTTCATGGCGGATAGCCTCTGGCAACAAATATTGCGTGACCAGCAACAAGCCCAACGCCAAAATGATTTCAATGGACTCCAATTTGCCAAAACTGGCGAGCTTCTCTTCAATTTCCCCCAACCAATGCAATTCCTTGCCTTCATCGAACAAAAACGAGAAAAACACCATCAGCAAAAACATCCCGCCAAATGCGGCAATTTGCACATGGGATTCGGTCAAATGCTTGGAATAGGTTTCAGGCTCATGCAAGGCCATTTGCGTGACCCCAACAAAATCAATGCCTGTGACCATCGCGACAATAGCAATCGGAAACAGCAAACGCATCCCGAACACGGCAATCAAAATCCCCCAGGTCAGGAAATATTGCTGCCAACGTTCATCCATGCGCTTTAGGATAGAGGCGTTGACCACGGCATTATCAAACGACAAACTGACTTCCAACACGCCCAAAATCGAGGCAATGACCGCGCCCGTAACGCCTCCCCAATAAAACGCTATCGCCAAAGAAACGGCGGTGATGATAAAAGAAAGTCGAAAATGCTGCATAAAATGATCCTTAACAAGTGATTTATCACGCAACTATAAGTCCATTTATATTAAAATCAATATTTAACTTTCACCGCAGCATTTAAGAACCCAAACAAACAACTGATTTTATAAGACTTTTATCTAAAACCATCATGACCGACCATTCCCCTTTCCAAGAAGCCGCGCAGCAACTGATTGCCGCCGGACGTTTTATTGATAGCCAAGGCTGGGTTCCGGCGACCAGCGGCAATTTTTCGGCGCGTTTGCCTGACGGCACGATAGCCATCACGGTGTCTGGCAAGCACAAAGGTCGTTTGCAAGCCGATGACATCATGCTGATTGATGCCAATGCCAATGCCTTAGACGGCAAAAAACCGTCCGCTGAAACCGGGTTGCATACGGCAATTTACCGCCGTTTCCCTGACATTAACGCGGTGCTGCATCCGCATCCTATCAATAGCGTGCTGGTTTCCAGGTTATTTGGCGATGCGCTGGTGTTGGAAAATTACGAATTACTGAAAGCTTTCCGGGGCATAAATACCCATGAAAGCCGCATCGTCGTGCCGATTTTTGCCAATGACCAAGACATTCCTAGATTGGCGGCGATTGTAGATGCTTATTTGGATACGCACCCCGACTGCTATGCTTACATCATTGCCGGACACGGCTTGTACACTTGG
This sequence comes from uncultured Methylocucumis sp., assembly GCA_964446885.1. Lineage (GTDB taxonomy): Bacteria > Pseudomonadota > Gammaproteobacteria > Methylococcales > Methylomonadaceae > Methylovulum. The sequence continues at coordinate 19,094 of CAYUQV010000004.1, read as the reverse complement.
GGCCAATCAGTCGATGAAACAGTGCGTTACCTGGAAGCCTTGGATTTTTTATTTGCGTGCGAACTGCACTTACTTGGAGCCTCAAAACGATGAGTTTATTGACGATTTACCCTGAAAACCAACCGCAATCCGGTGAAACGCATCGTGATTTTGTGGCTATCGAAAGCCAGCTTAAAGCGATTGGCGTTGTGTTCGAACGTTGGACAGCCAATTACGAATTTACTGCTGATGCCGACCAAGCCACCATTTTGGAGGCTTACGCCGAACCGATAGGACGGCTAAAACAACACTACGGTTTCCAATCGGTGGATGTCATCAGTTTGGACAACACGCATCCAGACAAAGCCGCATTACGGCAAAAATTCTTGGCCGAACACACCCATGATGATTTTGAAGTGCGCTTTTTTGTCGAAAGTTGCGGCTTGTTTTATTTGCATGTTAACGAAAAAGTCTATGCCGTGCTTTGTGAGCAAGGTGATTTGATTAGCGTTCCGGCACAGACTCCGCATTGGTTTGATCTGGGCGAAACGCCTAAGTTAAAAGCCATCCGCCTGTTCACCACCCCTGACGGTTGGGTCGCCAATTTTACTGGCAGCGACATCGGCGCATTATTTCCCACCTTAGACGAAACCCTCGCCGCACTGTCATGATCAAAGCGATTATCACCGATATTGAAGGGACAACGTCCTCGCTGGCGTTTGTCAAAGACGTGTTGTTCCCTTACGCCCGCCAGCATTTACCGGGGTTTATCCACGCCCATGCCACAGAACCTCCAATAAAAGCCTTATTGGCCGATACGGCACAAGCCGCAGGTATTGCCCTGGACACGGAATCGGCCATTGCCCAATTATTGCAATGGCTGGACGAAGACAAAAAAATCACGCCCTTAAAAGCCCTGCAAGGTTTGATTTGGGAAGCGGGTTATGTGCAAGGCGATTTGCACGGGCATGTGTATGAAGATGCCGCCCTACAATTACAGCATTGGAAACGGCAAGGAATTGATTTATATATTTACTCATCCGGTTCGGTACATGCCCAAAAACTCTTGTTTGGACATACCGGATGGGGTGATCTGACACCGTTGTTTTCAGGATATTTTGATACGCTGATTGGCGGAAAACGTGAAAAGAAATCCTACCAAAACATTGCCGGACACATCCCATCACCGCCAGGGGAATTGTTGTTTTTGTCGGATATAGAAGAAGAACTGGATGCCGCACGGGACGCAGGTTTTAAGACCCTTTGGCTAAAACGGGAAGACGCGTTGGCAAGCAACGCAAACCATGTACAAGTGGCTAATTTTCTGCAAATTACAGATGCAATGCTCGGGTTGTGATTAGTGCCCATGATGGTGGCCACCGTGTCCATAGCCCCAAGGCCTTGGGCGGTAATAGGGATGCCCGTAACCAAAACGCCGCTCAATAATAACGGGCGGTGGCCTATAAAACCGCCGCTCGAGGACTACAGGCGGACGCGGATACGGGGCGGCATAAACCGGATGCGGGTGATAGGTGGCGGGATAAACCGTACAGCCCGCCAAGCTTGCCAGGAAAGCCGACAACAGTATTATTTTGCTTGAAAATGTCATGATAGTTCCTTAAAAAATGAGTTTCGCATCATCATAGGTATGGCAAACTGAATCAGGTCTGAACTTTATTAAACCGCAAAATCACCCACCAAAGCCAATCGCGGTGCAAACCTTCTTGGCCTAAGACTGGAAGCTCGTTGGGGCATTTTAAATCGACAAATCAGCTTCTTTTCATAAAAAGCAAAAATGAGCAACGAAACACTTGATCCGCTATACGCAGCAGTTTTTGAAGATACTGAAAACGGTACGCCTGATAACATCACGCAAGCTGGGTGTTTGGTATTAGCAAGATTGGGTAAGGAGGCTTGGAATGCTTGGCGATTGAAATACCCCGTGAGAGGCGATAAGAAAAACATAGCTAATTTTCAAGGAATAAATTTTGAAAATGATCTGGTCAACTTTGCTGGTTTCAAATTTGGTAATTATGCAGATTTCCAAAATGCTCAATTCGGAAAGCAAACAAGATTTGATTATGCCGTGTTTGGCGATTGTGTGATATTTAATCGCTCTCAATTCAAAGGCGTAGAGTTTTTCAAAGCAACATTTGGTTATCGTACAGAATTTCAAAACGTCAATTTTGGATTTGAAGCAACGTTTCAAGATGCAGAATTTGGAAATTGGACATCCTTTGAAAATTCCCGTTTTGGAGATAGCGCAATATTTAATGGTACAAAATTTGGTGAAAATACCCAGTTTTTAGGTGTGGCATTTGGTGGTGTTTCAGAGTTTTGCCGTGTTCAGTTTGGTTGTGGCACAAGATTCGATGGCGTTCAATTTAACGTTTGGACTCAATTTGATGGTTCTTGGTTTAAAGGCGACACGCGATTTGATGGTGTTCAATTTGGAAAAACGGCTCTGTTTGAGGGGGTTACTTTCGATGGAAATGTAAGCTTTATTGGAATTAAATGGGAAATGCTAGCTTATGCTTATTACGAAATAGGAATAAAGGCAGCCAAAGAACGTGCAGAAGAGCGCGGATTGAGTCCCATCACTTTCAAATCCATATCATTTGCCGGAGCAACTTTTAAAGGAATAACTGACTTTTCAAACCGTATATTTGAAGAAGCAACATCATTTGCTCGTATTTCAGGTTCTATCGATGCCTTACTTGGTTTGCGTCCCGAACCAGTTATGGTTTTAGATTTTTTACCCAACGGGAAGTGTATTCAAAAGCAGTTACCCGTAGGCCATCAGGTAACATTTAAAAAAGCCCCGCTATTTCACAATTGCAAACTCCATCAAGACACTACCTTTGACGGGGCTATATTTCCTGAACCTTCATCCGACCCAACGGAAAACGATGTTGCCGCCCGTGCTTATCGATCACTCAAACTCGCATTTTCCCAACATCAGGCAAGCTACCAAGAACAGCTTTTCTTCCGCTTGGAAATGGATGAGGAAGCCGCGAAATTATCTGAAAATTACTCTTATTCCTTTTTAGAAATCGTAAAAATAATTTTTAGTGTCGCTTTTAAATTCTTATTAGCGTTTTTTGAATCACCATTTACAATTTTAAATTGGCTATTATCATCAATTAAATATTTATTTTCAATAACTTGTAAGCTTATAACTATATTATGCAAAGCAAAAAATAACGACCATCGCACACGTATTCTGCTATTTTCTACCTACAAATGTTTTAGTGATTATGGCTTCAGTTTTTACCGCCCTATTAACTTTCTAGTTGTTTCTACGCTATTTTTTTGGGGAATCTATACCGCTTTAGCGAACACAACCATTTGTTTTTCAATAGATTCAAGTTGCCAACTTAACACCGAATTAATCCAATTTACGTTGCTGCAATCTTTACCCTTACCAGGATTAGATAAATGGAGCGATACCCTCCGCTTGTGCCTTTTTCCAACAGAAGGTTTGAAAAGTGTCGCGTTCACTATTGCACTCATGCTGCACAAAGCTGTTTCCTTGCTTGCTGTGTTTCTCTTTGGTTTGGCGTTGCGTAATTTATTCAAAATGAAATAAGCATAAAGATTGGCTAATCTCAAAACTCGACGATAGCAATTAATTGTAGAATGACAATCAAACAGGAGCCTCACAAATGACTCAGCTAGAACATATCCAAAACGAAATAAGCTCTCTACCCAAATCCGACTTCACGAAACTAAAAAATTGGCTGGATGCTAAAGACTGGGATGATTGGGATAAACAAATCGTCGCCGATTCTGCTACTGGCAAACTGGATTTTTTGAAACGGGAAGCCTTAGCCGCAAAAACGAAAGGCACGCTAAAGGAGTTATAAGTGCATAGGACAACGCCAGAATTTTGGGAGCGTTTCTATGCCTTACCCAATCCAGTTCAGCAGCTTGCCAGAAAAAATTTCGAGCTACTCAAAAATAATCAGGCACATCCGTCTTTGCACTTTAAAAAAGTCGGCGATTTTTGGTCGGCACGGGTAGGTCGAAATCATCGGGTGCTGGCTTTAGAAGACGGCAATGATTTTATCTGGGTGTGGATTGGTCATCACGATGAGTATGATAGGTTAATTTGAAAACTTATTTGGATTTGGATATTTCTCAGGAAGTGGTGGTTGTGGTTCACACCGAAACAGAAAACGAAATCCGCGTTATCTCTTTACGCAAGGCGACTAAAAATGAACAAAAACTTTACTTCTCTCGAATCGGATGATTTTGACAAATACCCGGAAATTAGCGCAACCGATTTAGACGGCGCAATTCATCGGCGTAATTGGGTTGAAATTCCGCAAAAACAAAGCATCAATTTAATGCTCGATACTGACATTATCGTTTGGTTTAAGAAAAAAGCTGGCGAAGTCGAATTTCAGTCACTTATCAACGCCGCATTAAGAGATGTGATTTCGCATAGCTCTTAATTTTTAAAAATCCACTTTGCCCAATTGGAAGAAATTAATGCGCTGTTAAAAAATAACTCAAAAGTCGCAATAGCTATTACCGTATTGCGATGCATGTTAATTGAAAAATACGGCACTCCCACCAAAACTGAGAAAAATAATATAAGTAATTTGACATAAATTTCATGGCATATCACCAAGCTACGACTGCGTGTCCTTCAAGGACAGGCAGTCGTTTTATACCGTGGAACATTTATGAAATTACTTGGCCAACATCGCCATACCATAGCGCATCAACTCGCCGCCCTGCTGTTTCAGCCATAAGCGCTGCTGCTGATAATCGGGCAAATGCTCAGACACTAGCGACCAAAATTGCCCTGAGTGGTTTCTGACGTGCAAATGGCACAACTCATGGACAACCACATATTCCAGCACATCTGGCGGGGCCATCATCAGCAGCACATTGATATTGATGTCATCATGGATGCCACAACTGCCCCAGCGGCTTTTTTGGGTCTTGATGATGATGGAGCGGGGAACCCGTTGTTTTTTAGGGGCGTGACGGGCAACCAATTGCCCGACTTGGAGCCGGGCTTGTTGTTTCAGCCAAACCACCAACGCACTTTTAATCGCCGCACTGTCTTGTCCGGCAGGCAATGAGTCAGGCATGTAGGCAACAAACGCCCCGTTGAAACTGATCTTCACCCGCTTCAATTGACTGGCCACGAGCGTGAGGGGATATTGCTGGCCTTGATACCTAATCACCGTGCCTTCCCCGTAAACCACAGGCATAGGCAAATCCGGCGGCTGTTTGCCGGCGACTTTGCGGGTGGCCTGTAAAATCCATTCCTGTTTGTCACGGACAAATTGATGCAGCCATTTTTCGGCGGTTTTAGGCGGTGCGACCACTTCAATTTTGTTATGGCTCACCACGATGCGCATCCGCTTGACCCGTGCGCTGCGGCGGATGGAATAAGCAAAAGGCAGCTTCATCATAAACAGGCTTACTCCTTTTCTTGTTCCGGCTCTTGGGCCGGCTCTTGGTCAGGCTTTGCCACCACAGGCGATTTGTACCACAGCCCATTATTGGAAAAACAGCCCCAGCCCCATTTCAGCCAATTGAGCAGCGACACGGCCAGCCATAAAGACCACGCTAGCATCAACAAACGATAAGCCATGACCGGGACGGACACGACGCTGGCAATCGGTAAGGTGGCAAGCGAGCGGTCTTGATACCAATTTAAATCAAACTCGCTGGAATTGTTGCCCGTAATACGCATATCCGGTGTGCTTAACAAGCCTTGTGTGACAGCGGCCACCAACACCCCTAAAGACAACACAGTCAGCAGCACCAACACCGATTGCAACAAATTGAAATAAGCGTATTCCAAGGTCTGGGAACGCCGCCAACCTAATAACATCAGCCACGCGATGACCACCGCCGCGACATTCATCGGCACCTGGCTCAAGCCCATCAACAATAAAAACCATTGCCAATGGGCTAAAGGTGTCAAATTGACTTTACCCAAGCCCAAAGACACCATCAAGATCACCGCCAACACGCCCCAAAACAAAATGGCCGGCCCCATAGCCGGGCCCTGAACCCACAACACCCAACGGTCTTGGCCTAAACTGATATTCAGACGGCTGTTGACACTAGGCAAACCCAAGTCCACCCAAGGGGTGCTGACGGACGTGCCTACCGGGACATTTTCTTGCCAATGGATGGACACGTCTTGTTTACCGGGCGTGATAGGCAGCGTCAATTTGCGTTCTTGCAAACGGATCGGCAAGGTTTGCCCATTGACCGCGACCGATTGCAAATCCACTTGTTCCGGTAGCATCAGCGTGTGTTGCCCACCTTGCGAACTGCGTAGACTCACATCCAACACCACATCACGCGCACGTTGGCCTGGTTTAAGCGTCAATTGGCTATGGTCGACCGTCAAGGTTTGGCCGTTGGCCGCTTCCGGGCGGGTGATGTTCAAAGTGATTTTTTCGCCCGGCCACGGATGCCATTCGGGCAGCCATTGTTCGGCACTTAAACTATGGATCGGTGCGATGCCGCCTGTTTCCATATGCCAAACCGGACTGACATCGACTTTCCAAACTTCCGTCCATTGCTCGGTAGCAGGTGCCAGCAATGCCAAAACCGGGGCTTTTTCAAGGGTGGACAGCCATTCCATTTCGGATTCTTGCGCGGACATGTTCACTTCAACCTTGCCGTCTTTGACATGGATGCCTTCCGTGCTGACCGCTTCCCCTGGCAATAAACCGACTTGCAAAACCACCGCCGAACCGACTGGCGACAAACGGCTGATGCGCGTAAAAACGCGCCAATCCAAACCCAGTTGCAAGGTACGCTCGACTTGGATAAACGGCGGCAACACGCCCGGCTCCAGTACGGTTTTGTTGTTCGCGTCTTTGGTTTGGCCTGTGCGGCTAAATTGTAATTGCGCATCCGGCACGGCATTTTCTTGGATACCAACCACTTCCCATCCCGATTTTTCCAAGGCCACACGTTTAGGTTTAAGCGGCAACGGCAAGGTGAATTGGGTCAATAAGGGCGCAACACCGCGCAAAGTGACGCGGTGCGCCCCCGCTTGCAGATGTATCCATAAACCATTGCCTTCGCGGTACAGCGCGGTGGCCGTTTGGTTATTGTCCAACACTTGGTTAGGGAACCATTGGCCATATTCGGCAGGCAACGGCAACACGACAGACGCATTGGCATGGATTTGCAGGTTTATCTCCAAACGCGCTTCGTTAATTGTCATGGCCATCTGCGGAATGTCCGCACAGGCAGGCAAGCAATCCGGTTTTTCGGTTTCCTGCAAACGGGTTTTCAGCTCGTTCAACAAGGCTTCACTGGGATAATCGGCGTAGCTTTTTTGCGTCCACCCTAAGCACATCGGCAACAGCAACAACACCAAAACCGCCGGGTTAATGCCAATCAATTTGGGGAAATGCGGACGTAATTTATCGGCGACACCGAACATCAACAGCGCCAACACGGCAATCAAAACCACCCGTAAGAAATTCAGCACCGTGTTCATCGTGGGTGTCAGATACCACAAATCCAGTTGTTGTTGACCGGACACCGCTCCGTTCCACGACAAATAAACTTTATGCCATTCCCATTCCGGTAAACCTGGGCCGGTTTGCACTTTCGCGGTAGGGTCGATCCGTTCCAATTTGTAAGCTTGGTCTTGTGGGTAAGCACCTGCTTGTTCTTTCACCATCGCCCTTTTCGCCATAGTGCTGTCCGATTGCACCATGCCCATCACCGCTGGCGCACTGGCAGGCAATTGCAATGGACTTGCCTCCTCCTGCTGCATTGGATCAATAACGTTGTTATGCCTTTCCAGTTGCGGGTAAAGTCCGTTGTGCACCTGATCGACCATAAACGGCAACATGATCACCACCAAACCTAACCATGCAGCCAGCCGATAACTTTTGACCATCGCCAAAAATGCCAAGAATTTATCTTTGGGCAATACATTCAATAACGCTGTGGCCGCCAAAATATTCAACCAGACAAAATGCGGCGCACCCGGCTCGTGCCAAATCAACACGAACGTCAGCAACGCAAAACCGCCCCAAACAGGGTTCCAAACCCTGCCCACGGCAAACGCGGCGAACAGCACCAAAAACAAATCCAGCAACGTCCATTGCGAAAACCAACTGTCCGGCACGTTATCAACGCCAGTCGCCGCCAACAACCGCCAACCGGGCGGCAAATGCAGTTCGGCATTGACTTGCTGGAAATTCTGCTCCCAACCTACCGCACTGAGCGAGCTGATACCACCGACAATCCGGCTATCGGCTTGCAGATTGACACCGCCTTGGCGGACTTCCACGCCTTGTTTGCCATTACCTGCCAATTTGGTGACCAACAAATTGCCGTCATTCAAAGTGGCCTTACCCAAAAGGGTGGTAGGTAAGGCCTCCAAACGCCAGCCCCGCGACATCGTGCCCGTGATGGTGTCGTTTGCGGTATAGCCTTGGCCGTCAAAATCCAGCCATAGCTTACGTTTTAAAGTCAATTGGTTGGCATCCGGCTCCGGGTCGCCTCGGCGTATCTCCTTAAAGCCCATCGCTTGCCCATTGGTGATGCTATAAGCAGGCAGGTTTTTCCATTCATCTGGCACGTTACTTTGGCTGGTATCTATAGACGGCAGGTTTTCAATCTCCACGACGCGCACATCCGGGCTGGCCTGGAACAGCCAAATTTCTGACGCGGGCCAATCAGGGTTTTCTGTTTGTAAAGGAATGCTCGGCAGTGGCTTGACACTACGCGCCGTCATGTCAATTTGCCAATGTCCGGGGCGTACTTGCACCAACAGTTGCCCGTCATTTTCCAGCCGTGCCGGTAAATCGCCCGACAATGCCACTGGGATAAAATTCTCCAACACGGGTTTGGCAAATTTCACTTCACGCTGGCTACCTGCCACATCCAACACCAAACGTGTGACCATTTGCATAGGCACGTCATCCGTCAATTGCCGGAACACTTGCAAATCGAGGCTATCTTGGACACTTTCCGGCTTACCCAGCCCGCTTTCGCTTTCTTTTAGCCATAATTGGCCGTCACGGATAGCAGGCGCGGCAACCGTCTGGCCGTTAATGTTCAAGGTGATTAAACCCGTATCCATCGGCACGGGCAGATTGTCGGGGAGTTGTTCCCACGGGAATTCGCCACGGATTTGGTAGGCCGTAGGCATTTTTTCGGCTTTGATTTTAATGGCCGGGATACCGTCTTTATCCATCACCAAGGCGGTTTGGTTATTAACGGTGACATTCTGCGGCCAATAAACCGCATTGCCGGGCAAGCGCACCCAACTGTCCTGATACACTTGGCCTTGCGTCGAAAACACACCTTTTTTTGGGCTGAGTTCAAGCTGTGTCGCCGTCGGCCATTGGCAACGTTTTTGCGCATCATCGTTATACAAAAACGGGCAAGACCGTTCAGGGTTATCTTGCGCGACCCATGAAATCCAGGGTTTAAGCAGTTCAGGAACTTGCTCTTGCGTGAAAGGTTTTGCGAAAACAAATGAAGAAAACAGCCAAAGACAAAGTGGCCAGATAAACTTGGACATGGGCAGGCTCCTATAAAGGATGGTATTGCCCAACGATAGCACGAAGCCGGAAGGTTCTGCAAAATGTGGCAGCCCCAAAGCCCTGCCAATACGTCAGCCTTTACCAAAGCATCGGTTTTAAAGCGGACAGGGCTTGGGAGCGGGAAAATATCTAAATGGTCAAGCACACTGCCGCCTATTTTCCTAGGCCACAGCGGACAGACCCCTATCCATTTACAGCGTGATAAACGCCCGGATTTTTTCCAGCAATTTTGCGCCCATACCTTTGACTTTAAGGACTTCATCAAACGATTCAAACGGACGTGCATCAACGAGCGTTTCCGCCAGTTTTTTGGAAACGCCTTTAACAGCGACCAGCTCTTGCAAATCGGCTTGGTTCAGCGAAACGGCAGCAGATTCAACCGCCGCTGGTTTGGTTTTTGCCGTTTTGGCCTGTGTTGTACGGGCTTTTTTGGCAGAGGTCTTTTTAGTGTCGTTAAAATTGACGCTAATGATATTGCTGTCATCGTTACGGATCACAACAGGTTTGTTGCTGACGATATAAGGCACGGCAAAGTTTAGGTAATCAACGGTCTGATAGCCTAAACCAGTCCATTCGCGCAACATCAGGACTAGCTGCCACTGGCCTTCGGACGGTTCTTGAAAATCCAATTCATATAGGCTGTTAGCCAAATAATGTTGGCCGTACAATTCGCCGACACAAACACCTGCGAGGGCTTCGCCATTAAAATCGCCGCCATGGTACGCTTGTGGCAAGGCCCACAGCTCAATGGCCAGTGTGCCGCTGATGTTGTCCCAATCACGGTTATTGGCCATTTCGGCAATCGTAAGGGTGATTTTGCCGTTTTGGATATAGTAGCCGCACTCGCCGTTTAAGCTCAGTTCGGCAATTGGAAACGTTGGGTTTAATGCTTGGATGGCGTTCATAAAAATTCCTTAGTTAAAAAATCACCGCGCACTTGTAGCGGTTTAACGAAAAAAGGAGCCAATCTGACTCCTTTTTGCCATTGCAACAACCAGAAACCTTACTCTGGCTGATAAGCGTCACTGTCGATGTAAACGTCCAGTGTGTTTTCCGGTTTAATGGAAGCGACTGGCAAAGGCTCGCCGGCCCGCCACGCTTTCACGATGTCGTGTTTGTTTTTGCCAGTCACCAAAAACAACAATTCGTGGGTGTTGCTTAAGGCTTTGGCACTGATGGAAACCCGTTTTGGCGGCGGTTTGGGGGAATTGTAAACCGCGTGGACCAGCTCATCTTCGTTATGGACATGGCCGGGGAATAGGCTGGCGGTGTGGCCGTCTTCACCCAAGCCTAACAACACCATATCAAACGGCATGGCGGCGGCAACAATCGGACGATAATGTTCGGCAGCATGTTCGCCACCCGCTTCGGCTTGCATCGTGAAGATTTGTGCATCAGGGATCGGCACATGGTCGAGCAAAGTCGTTTTGGCAATCATGCTGTTACGCTCGGCATCATTGGCAGGCAAGCAGCGTTCGTCACCATAATAAACTACCCAATTGGCCCAATCGGCATCGGTTTTGGCCAGCATACGGTAGATTTTTTCAGGGGTCGTACCACCTGCCAACACCAATTTGAATTTGCCGTGTTTGGCAATTGCGGCTTGTGCGGATGTCAGGATATGTTGACAAGCGACGGTGGCCACGTCATCGGCGGTTGCCAGCGTATGCCAGCGGCTATTTTCTTGCATTTATTTACACTCCGGTGTTAAGGAACTACGCCAGGATTGGCTTTCTTTATCAAATAAGCGGCTGTCTTCAGGGCCCCACGAGCCAGCGGGATAGGTGGCGACATAATCGCGTTCAATCGCCCAGGTCTGCAAAATTGGATCGACGATACGCCAAGCATATTCAACTTCATCAAACCGTAGAAATAAGGAACGGTCGCCTTTGAGCACGTCCAGCAACAAGTCTTCATAAGCATCAATGGCTTTTTCGTCTTCATTACGGAAACTGGCATCCAGGCTGCTGGTGCGTGTACTCATTTCCAAGCCCGGTTCTTTAACGGTCATTTCAATGCGGATACATTCTTCCGGCTGGATACCGAGCAACACCCAGTTTGGGTTCATGCAATGCACGTCCGTACCCCGGAAAAATTGCAACGGCGGATGGCGGAAACAGATGGAAATGGTTGACTGCGCTTTCGCCAGACGTTTGCCGGTACGCATATAAAACGGCACGCCGCGCCAGCGCCAGTTGTCGATATACAGCTTCATGGACGCATAGGTTTCGGTGGTGCTGCCCGGCGGAATGTTGACCTCGTCCAAATAGCCGTTGACCTTTTCGCCATTGACATGGCCTTTGGCATATTGGCCACGGAACGCTTGGGCGTGGACAGCTTCTTTAGGGATCGGGCGGATAGATTTCAACACTTTGACCTTTTCATCACGCAAAGCTTCGGCTTCCATCGACACGGGCGGTTCCATCGTCACCAGAGTCAATAATTGCAGCAAATGGCTTTGCAACATGTCGCGCAAGGCTCCGGCACTGTTGTAATAATCACCCCGGCTGTCGATTCCGATGCTTTCCGAATGGGTGATCTGGATATGATCGATGTAATTGCGGTTCCACAACGGTTCGAGCATAACGTTGGCGAAGCGGAACACTAACACGTTCTGCACCATGCCTTTGCCCAAATAATGGTCGATGCGGTAAATTTGCTCTTCGGTGAGGTATTGGCTGATGCGTTTTTGCAAAGCTTGCGCACTGTCCAAATCATAGCCAAAGGGCTTTTCAATAATCACCCGCCGCCAACCTGTTTCTTCGTTGAACAATTGGTTATCGCTCAACATGCTCATCACCGGGCCAAAATCGGCGGGGCTGATGGACAAATAAAAAGCGATGTTCCTGGACAAGTCCTTGCGTTCCAAGGCTTCGGCCAAACTTTTATAGCATTCGGGGGAGCTGATGTCGCCCTGATGGTAATACAAACGATCCGTGAAGCGTTGGAACACCGCTTCGTCAAAATCTTCCTTGGCTTTGGCCATGACCATGTCCCGCACTTCCGACACCCATTTTTCTTGATCCCAAGGACGGCGGCCCAACGCGAAAATCCGCGTGCCCTCCGGTAAACGGTTGGCTACATCCAAATGATACAGCGCGGGCATCAATTTAATGCGGGACAGGTTGCCAGTGGCACCAAAAATGACATAGGTACAGGGTTCGGCTTTCATAGGCTTTCAGGTGCTAGTTGAATAAGGGGATTTACATAATGGAGCTGGCGGGATACAAACTGAAACTCAAGAAGTGTATCCCGCGCCACACGGGCTAAACGTTGTAAGTGCTTGAAGCCACTTTACCGCCCTGCCCCGTCCAATCGGTATGGAAAAATTCGCCGCGTGGCTTGTCGGTGCGTTCGTAAGTGTGCGCCCCGAAATAATCACGTTGGGCTTGCAGTAAATTCGCAGGCAGACGGGCGGTGCGGTAACCATCGTAATAGGCCAAGGCAGATGAAAACGCGGGAGTTGGGATACCCGCTTCGATACCCAACACAACCGCTTTGCGCCAACCGGCATCGGCGGTGCTGATGGCTTCAACAAAAAAGTCCGCCAACAACAAATTTTCCAAATCCGGGTTAGCGTCGTAAGCCTGTTTAATATTGTTCAAAAATTGGCTACGGATAATACAGCCGCCACGCCACATCAAAGCAATCTCACCGTAATTCAATGACAAACCGTATTCTTTTGACGCTTCACGCATCAACCTAAAACCTTGGGCATAAGAAATGATTTTGGCTGCATACAAGGCATCACGCACAGCATCAATCATCGCCTGTTCGTCGCCCGTAAAGGTAAATTTAGCGGGTTTAGGCAGGATTTGCGCAGCACGGACACGTTCGTTCTTTTGTGCCGACAAACAGCGGGCAAACACCGATTCACCAATCAAGGTCAATGGCATCCCCAAATCCAAGGCATTAATGCCTGTCCATTTGCCCGTACCTTTTTGCCCGGCGGTGTCGAGGATTTTATTGACCAGCGGCGTACCGTCAGTATCTTTATAAGCAAAGATGCCCGCCGTGATTTCAATCAAATACGAACTTAACTCGCCTTGATTCCATTCGGTAAAGATTTCGTGCAATTCATCGGCGGACAGTCCTAAGCCTTCGGACAACAATTGATAGGCTTCGCAAATCAATTGCATATCGCCATATTCGATGCCGTTGTGGACCATTTTGACGTAATGACCCGCGCCATTGTCTCCAACCCATTCACAGCAAGGTTGGCCATCCACTTCGGCACTGATGGCCTGGAATATCGGCTTGACGGTCGGCCATGCGGCTTTATTGCCACCCGGCATGATAGACGGCCCGTTTCTAGCCCCTTCTTCCCCGCCCGATACGCCTGTGCCGATGTAAAGAATGCCTTTTTCCTGCAAAGACTGGGTACGGCGGTTGGTGTCCGTAAACAATGAGTTACCGCCATCAACGATGATGTCGCCTTCAGCCAATAAAGGCACCAGTTTTTCGATATATTGGTCAACCACTTCGCCCGCTTTGACCATCAGCATCACCACCCGTGGCGAGTCCAATTGATCCACTAATTCTTCCAAAGAATGCGCACCGACAACTTGGGTGTCATGCGCTGGGCCTGCCAGGAATTCATCCACGGTACTGGTGGTGCGGTTATAGACGGCTACCTTAAAACCGTGGTCGTCCATATTCAGGACTAAATTTTGTCCCATGACGGCGAGGCCGATCAGGCCGATATTTGCTTTCATATTCACCTTATTAAGTGTTAAGTGGATGGATGCGTTTAAAGCTGTAGAGCCGCTATTTGACGAAGGCGGGGCAACTTTCAAACGCCGGATAAATCGGGTCATGCCAAAAAATGGCCACCCTACTAAGATTTTTTCACGATAATTCCGTTTTAGCGCATAGGGGCTGTAACCAAGCCACAGCTTTCCACGCGGCCAGTCCGTTCAGATTTCCAAGACCTATAAAGTCTTGGTGAAAGGACATTTAGAACCCTCAAAAGCTACAATCTGTTTAGGATTATATCCTGTTTACATGGCTAATGAGTATTGAAATGGCACTCATACCCGCCTTTGCTGCACGGCATTCCAAACGTTTTGCAATAGGTCTTGGCATTGGTGTTCAAAACTTCCGCCCAGCAATGCCGTCAAATCAGCCTGCCCGAACAGGCGGCGCAATTCCGGTTCATAGGCCAAATGCACGCTACGCTCCAAGTTTTCGATGGCCACGTCCAACGGTGTTTTTTTCGAACGCCCGCCGGTTGCCAAGTCATAAACATGGCTGATATAAGCCAAAGCCGCTTCGACAAAAAACGCATCGGGGCGTTGCTGGCCCAGGCCAAAAATATCTAACAAACCGATTAACACCTCGGTTTGGCAATCTTCCGGCAAAAACTGCAAACCGCCATCGCTGCTGACCAAATACGTGGTTTGCGCTTGTATTTGGTTGATGATCAAATGATGCAGCCAAACACAGACAAAATCCTTGCCCTTAAGCGTGGCGTAACGGTAGAACAAACTGCCCTGCCCGTACAAATTGCCCAACTTGCCAATCAAACGGTACGGCCCGACCACCAGATCAATCGGCATATCCTCTAGGGCCTCGCCCAAATTTAGGTTTTCAATGCTTGCGGTAAATGTGTCCACTTTTGGCTGTTGGCGGCTGAACTCCAATTCGCCCAACGCACCCGATAACCAACGGCCTTGTGCCTGGAGTTTTTGCACCGACAAATTGTCGCCTTGCAAACGGGCGGCAATCCATTCTTGATAAATCGTGTAAGTGTCGGCTTTAGTCAATTCAAACGGTTCGCGTTCTTCGGCATCCATTTCAATGCCCATCAAACGCACAGCCAATTGCTGTTGCAGGAAATAACGCTGCGGATGACGGAAAAAACGCATCAGTTCAGTGAGGTCAATCGCCGTTTCAGGCACCGCCGGAACCGTACCTTGCCACCAAGCTGGCACAGCATCAGGCTGTACTGTACGTTCGGCGAGTTTTTGTGCCGTCGCACAATCGGCCAGCGAATAACTGAACAAACCGGATTTTTCCGTGAAATACCGCGCACTAAACGGCTGCAAAGGATGCTTGATGACCATCCCGGTCAACTGGTAGCTGCTTTGCAAGACTTCCAGCAATTCATTAATCACCACCGATGGCGGGATGCTGTCATTGGTGGTGATCGACTGCCCCACATACGTGATGATCAATTTTTGCCGCACCGACAACAGGATTTCTAAAAATTGGTAACGGTCATCGGCGCGGCGCGAACGGTCGCCTTTGCGGTAATTGAGGCTTAACAGGTCAAAGGTCGGCGGGCGGGTGATTTTGGGGAAATCGCCGTCATTCATACCCAACAAAGCAATCACTTTAAACGGGATGGAGCGCATCGGTAGCATGGAACAAAACGTCAATTGCCCGCGCAAAAAGCCATGCGTGGATTTACGCTCGGCAACCGCACCTTCCAACCAACTGATGATGACCTGCAATTCCACGGTGTCGGTATGCACCGCATCCAAATCAGCGGACAATTCCACCAACAATTCATTCAGTTGCTGGCGTTCGATAGGGTCAGCCGCTTGCAATAATTGGTCGGCGTAAGCGTATAGGCGCAGCGTCCATTGCGCCAAAGTTTTCGGTTGTTTCAACTCTTGGCTGGCACGGAACAACACATTCATAAAATCGCATAAGCCCCCTAAAGCTTGCGCCGACGAGCCTTCAATATCGCGATATGGCAACACGCCATCAATAAAATCCGCGTCATCACCCATCGCATAGCCCATCAGCAACCGCTCCAACGCGGCTTGCCAAGTAAACTCACTGGCCTGCGGCAAACCCAATTCCTGTTTGTGCTGCGCCGATTTGCCCCAGCGGATATGCGTGTCCAATACCCAATGCTTAATCAACTCCAAATCGGTTTCCGACAAACCAAAGCCCGGATACACCACGGCCTGTTCCAACAAATCCAACACCGCCTGCCAGCCGAAGCGGCTTTGGCTGAGGCTTAAAAAATTGATGAACGCATCCAGCGCGTCATTGCTCAGGCGCAAGCTGCGGTCAGCCACCGCATGTTGGATGTCGGCAAACACGGCGGCAATGAACGGCTCGTATTTTTGAATATCGGGCGCCATGACCACAATATCGCGCAGTTGCAAACGCGGATCATCGGCTAAGGCTTGCAGCAATTCATTTTTCAGCACCTCCACTTCCCGCAACGGCGAATGGCAGGCGTGGATGCGTAACGAGCTGTCGGCGCTGGCGGGCGTGGTTTCGGTGTTATTGGACAGGATGTCATTTTGCAATTGCTGCAACAACGTTGTCGCGGAGCCAGGTTCAAAACTGTCCAATTCCAATTCAAACGGAATCGCCTGATCCAGCACCATCTCCTGAAACTCCCGGCCTTGTTGGCCTAAGGTCGCCAATAACGGATGCCCATGCAAATTGTCGTGCAAGATTTGCGCACGGCGGCTTTCCAAATCCGCCCAAAAATCCTCGCTAGGGTTCAGTAAAAACAAATGCACGTCACAATGCCGCGACAAGCCATGCAAATACTGCAAAAACAACGGCGGCATGGTGTTTAGGCCAAAGACATTGACGCGCTCCGGTATCGCGCCGCTAAATTGGCCTTCCGGCGCGTCCAATAATTTCTTGATCGCCGCTTGCCACAACAAACCGCGATGGCGCGTCCCCGTTTGCTCCAACACCTGCAACCACAACAACCGTTGCCAACGCTCAGTATCGGTGCGGTACAGCAATTGCCCGCGCTGCCAAGCATCGAGCATATCCGGGCGCATCATTTGATATTGGTCAAACAATTGCGACAACTGCTGCGCCAATTGATAGCGTTTCAGGCCGTGGTTAGCACCGGACAAATATTGCCGTATGGCCGAAAATTCCGCGCCTTTGACCCGCCGCAACAAGCCTTCCAAACGCCACATCATCAAATGCCGATCAAACGCCGCATCGCTCAAACGCGCATCAATGTTTTGCGCCATTGCGCTAAAAAACTTGCCCGGAAATAAAAACTGGTAATTGCCCCAGACCTGAAACTCAGCCGCCAACTGCTGCGACAACCACCGCTCCATCCCCTGGCTTTGGATCAAAAACACTTCCTTAGCAAACGGCGAGCTTAACGGCATGTTCGTGATGACATGCGCCAAATGTGTGACAAGGTTTTCGGTTTTATTGGAGCTGTGGAGGATGAACATAGTGTTTGGCAGAAAGCATTAAAGGCTTGGACTGATTGGCCATCCAAGAATAATTGGCCTATCCATAAAAATTGGAAAAACCAAATAAGGCTTAGAAAGACTCATTCTTCGCGGCGTTTAGTCAAACCAGAAACTACCGCTACTAACAACAAACTGGCTATCCAGCCAAATAAGATTTCAAACCAAACAACTAATCTTGTGACATGCTTAAGGCTAAATGCGGTTAGCTCATCAAACCAATTATTTTGTGGGGTCGGAATCATTGGAGCCCAATCATGTTCTTGCTGCAAATCAACCAATGGCAAAATCAAGTCTAACGAATAGGCGAAAGGGCTAAAGCCTGTGTATTCTTCACGTAATTTTGCACACAAATACCAATTACCCGCACCTTGAATAGCTGGTAGCGTAGTACAAACCGATTTGCTTTTCTCGGCTTTAGCCTCGTTGCTATCAGGCACACAAACGGCATATTCAGGATTTTGAAACACTAAAGGATTGCTGGGGGCAAATACACCATTGCCGTTGTTACCATAAACAGCAGCCCCCCAATAAATAAAGCCACAAATCAACCAAATAGCAATCATGTAAAAAAACAATCGAAGAGGCCGATAACCATAACCGATAAGCCAGCCGAACAGCCAATGGAAAAATCGGCTACTCCGGCGAGTTAACCACTTCCTTGGTTTGCACCAATCTTCTGGCGTTTGACCAATCAAGTTTGCTTGGCGCAGTTGCTGTTCAAAAGCAATTCCTACCTGCCTTGCAGCCTCAAAATGACCTGTTTCCCGAAATGTTTTTTGCAATTGTAGCCAAGGTTGAGGCTTGAACTCTTTTCCATAGCCATCTGAACCAAGGTGTGCTGGACTTTGTTTTTTCAGCCAATTTATACGGCTCTTTGCATCTGTAAACGTATGGCTGCCAGTTAACCTATCGTATACAAAACCATCTAAAATTAATTCTGTATTTGTCCACGATTCTTTATCATCAATCAATCTGCCTATTTTCGCAGAAGCTAAAGAAATAACACTGTCATTTGCATGTGAATCACGAAAGTCAAATGCGCCTGAAACCGTCATACCATCTGTTTGTAGTGATGTTTTATTCTGGTTATTAAATATCGCCCTTTTACACTCAAATTTGCCACCAATTTGCGCTCCCGATAAAGAAACCCTACCATTTGCCCGGAACTCATTAATAAAAAGCACATTACTTTTAACTACCATGCCATTACATTTTAAAGCAGCTTCCGCATTAAACGAGGCATGATCACAACACAGCGAATTTTCAATTTTTATAGAAACTAGGCTCACTTCACCAATCGCTGTAAAGCACACGATTACCCAGATATTATATCAAGTGGCATAAACCGCTTTGCCGACTTCAA
>CAYUQV010000003.1:32087-117249 GCA_964446885.1 uncultured Methylocucumis sp. | reverse complement strand
TATTAGAACGAGTGTGCCGGGTCTCACTTTAAAAAGCAATTCATAAAGCAAAACCACTTCTTGTTGCTCTCCAGACGATAAATCGCCTAATGCCAAAGGCTTTCCTTTAAGTGTAGTGAACTTAAACCCATTTTCTTTGGAAATATCAATGCGTTTAAAAGTGAAGCGACGTTCATTTAATATCTCGGTGAACGCTTTTAATTTTCCAAGAAGATTCGAGAAAACAGCAAGTTTCTTTTCCGCATCATCTATGTATACATAAAGAGCTTTAGCATTTTCTAATTTATACGTAGGATGACTATCTTCCTTTATGTCGGAAAGCCCATATTCGCTCAATGCTTTTTGGATTTCTTTTACCTTATCAAAACGTTTCTTAAATTCCTCTTCAGAAATATCATTTTTTTGATCGAAAAGACGACGTGGGAAACTACCATCAAGCTCTTGATTAACTTGCGATGATTTGGCCAATATCTCTTTGATGTGTTCACGCAATTCTTTAGCATATTCTTCAACAGTATTACTAAATGCGTTTATCTCCCTATCTACGTTCGACTCAAAAATGCTTCTTTGCTTTGCCCTCATTCTTGTATCAGGGACAGGACGTAATAATCTCTGCTCACGAATAAAATACACCTCAGGAATCTTAGGGAGCTTTAAAAAATCACCTGTTTGTAAATCGTCTGCGAGCCCAGGAAAATCGAATCTTATTTTTTGTAATATACTATCGGTGTTAAAAATTTCATCAGTACGTAAGTCCACCCATCTACCTTCACCGATCTGATGAAAAGGCAAGTGTTTTAATAGCTTATCTAGCGATTTATCAAATGATTTATAATTCCATCGAAAAGGCTTTAACTTGTTAGTAGTTATTGAAATTTCACTATTACCCTGTTTCTCTAAGGTGAAAGTATTTCCATTAGATAACTTCAAAATGATTTTCTTAAATAATAATTGAACAAAAAAGAATCCATTTTGAGAAGCTAAAGCGTCTAATATCTTCAAAACAGTTGTTTTTCCATAACCATTTGGCCCGCTCAAAATAGTTATGCCTTCTTTCTTAAATTCAATGTTGTATTTAAAAACATCAAATAGGTCTTCAATTATGATGCTCGTCAACATACCGATTCTCTACTCAATCTAAATAAAAGAAGCGGTTTCCCGCTTCTCTAATACTGCCTAAAAACACGCCTTCATCGCCACGCCAATATCGGTAGGCGAGCTCACCACTTCAATACCCGCCGCTTTCAACGCGGCAATTTTACCCGCCGCCGTACCTTTTCCGCCTGTGACGATGGCACCTGCATGACCCATGCGTTTGCCTGCTGGCGCAGTTTGTCCGGCGATATAAGCCACCACGGGTTTGGTGACATGGGCGTTAATATACTCTGCCGCGTCTTCTTCTTCGCCGCCGCCGATTTCGCCGACCATGACAATGCCTTTGGTTTGGTCATCAGCTTGGAAACGGCTTAAGACATCCACGAAATTCATGCCATGTACGGGATCACCGCCAATACCGACGCAGGTGCTTTGGCCTAGGCCTTGGGCGGTGGTTTGGTGGACGGATTCGTAGGTTAATGTACCGGAGCGGGAAACGATGCCTATCGAGCCAGGCAAGTGGATTTTCGCGGGCATGATGCCGATTTTGCATTCGCCGGGCGTAATGATGCCGGGGCAGTTGGGGCCGATCAGCAACGCGCCTGTGCCTGCCATCGCGGCTTTGACACGCAGCATTTGCAGAATGGGGATGCCTTCGGTGATGCAGACGATGAGTTGGATGCCTGCATCGACGGCTTCAAGTATCGCATCGGCGGCGTAAAACGGCGGTACATAGATGACGCTGGCGGTTGCACCTGTGCTGTCTACGGCGGCTTGCACGGTGTTGAACACGGGCAAGCCCAAATGGGTTTCGCCACCGCGTTCTGGGGTTACGCCGCCGACCAGTTGTGTGCCGTAATCTAAAGCCTGTTGGGAATGGAATGTGCCTTGTTTGCCAGTGAAACCTTGGCAAATCACTTTGGTGTCTTTGTTGATTAAGATGCTCATGCTACGGTCTCCGCGAGTTTTACCACTTGTTCTGCCGCGTGCGCCAAGTCATCGGCGGCGTATAAATTCAATCCGGTGTTGTTTAATAGGGCTTTGCCTTCTTCGACATTCGTGCCTTCCAAACGCACCACCACGGGTACAGAGACATGGATTTGTTTGATGGCCGCCAAGATGCCTTCGGCAATGACATCGCATTTGACGATGCCGCCAAAAATGTTCACTAACACGGCTTTGACAGTGCCGTCCGCTAATATCAGTTTGAAGGCTTCACAGACTTTTTCGACGGTTGTGCCACCCCCGACATCCAAGAAATTGGCGGGCAATCCCCCTTTGAGTTTCACTAAGTCCATCGTCGCCATCGCCAGACCGGCGCCATTGACCATGCAGCCGATATTGCCATCTAGGGTGATGTAGTTCAGGCCAAATTGTTGGGCTTCGTTTTCTTTGTCGTCTTCTTGCGTAGCATCTTTCATCGCCATAATGTCGGAATGTAAGCCTAACGCATTGTCATCAAAATTGATTTTGGCATCTAAGGCCATCAACTCGCCGGTGTCGGTTTCTATCAGCGGGTTGATTTCAATTTGGCTGGCATCTTTAGCTAAAAATAAGTTGTACATGCCCTGCATGATGGCGGTGATGGCTTTGTGTTGTGAACCGGACAAACCCAAGGCGTAAGCGACTTTGCGGCATTGGTAGCCTTGCAGGCCAGCGGCGGGGTGGACGGAAACCGTAAGCAGCTTTTCGGGCGTTTCGTGGGCAACTGTTTCTATATCCATGCCACCTGCGGCGGAAGCGATGAAAATCAGCCGTTCGCTGGCGCGGTCTAAAACCAGGCTTAAATACAGTTCGCGTTTGATCGGGTAGGTTTTTTCCACTAATACAGAATGGATGGGCAAGCCAGCGGCATCGGTTTGTTGGGTTACTAGACGCTTGCCGAGCAATTCACGCGTAATATCAGCAGCTTCGGCGGCGGTTTTGACCAATTTGACACCACCCGCTTTGCCCCGGCCTCCGGCATGGACTTGGGCTTTGACCACCCAGCCTGTGCCACCTAACTGTCCGACTACGGCAACGGCCTGTTCTGGCGTAGCCGCGTTTTGGCCTTCTGGCACAGGAATATGGTAATGCTGAAACAATTGCTTGGCTTGGTATTCATGGATGTTCATTACTTGCTCCTGAGGGCGTGGCGTGTGCCTCTTATTCTTCCGAGGCATAGGGGATGCGTCAATACATTGAAAAACGCCACGACTTACAAACGTGACGTTTTGCAACGATTACTTAGCTGTTATGATTGGCAACTACGCGATATTCTAGCCAAGTCTGCATAAAACGCTACGGTTAATAAGCAAATGAATCCAAATACCTCTGAAAGGCTTTACCCTTGCCCCTTTTCTAAAGGCTACAGCATTCCGGCACAGCAAGCCTGGACTTTACTAAAGGTTTTCTTGATTTATCGGTTAGTGTTGGCAACCTTGTTTGTGCTGTTGTTGCTTCACAAGACGGACTCGCCATTGGTAATCGATTATCTTAATGATTTGTACACTTACACCAGCGCGACTTATTGGGTATTGACCATTATTTCCATCATTTGCGTTTTTTGGCGGCTGACATCTTATACCCAACAAGCGCAGTTGCTCATTTTTACCGATATTGTGTTCCTTACGTTGTTGATGCACGCCTGTGGCGGCATAAAAAGCGGGTTGGGGGTGTTGATCGCGGTGTCGTTGGCCTCAGGGGGGTTATTGATTGGCGGCATTTGTGCGGTTTTATTCGCGGCTATTGCCAGTTTGGCGGTGCTGGCAGAGCGGATTTTCACTGACCAAGTCTATGGTTTGGATACGGCTTCTTATACCTATGCCGGAATGTTAGGCGCAGCGTTTTTTACCATCGCCTTGTTATCTTATGTGCTTGCCAAACGCACCGAAGACAGTTTGCAGTTGGCTGACCACCGACAAAAAACCATTATTAACCTTGAGGAGCTCAACCAATATATTATCCAAAACCTCCAATCGGGCATCATCATCACCGACCCGCAACTGAATATCGTGATGCTTAACCAAGCCGCAAGCAGGTTGGCAAACTTAAGCAAACCACCCGGACAATTGACGGATGTGTCAGTCCAGCTATCGGCTTCGTTCAGGCAGTGGTTAACACATTCGGATCATGACTCGGTTGTCATCCCATTTTCAGACTCAGCGGAAACCAATTGCCGATTTATGGCACTGCGTACCCATTACGACAATTACTATATGGTTATGTTGGAAGATTTGGCGGTGCATAACCAGCGCATCCAACAAGGCAAACTGGCTTCCTTAGGACGCTTGACGGCCAGCATTGCCCATGAAATCCGCAACCCGTTAGGCGCGATTAGCCATGCCGGGCAATTACTGGAAGAGTCGCCGGATTTATCAGACCAAGACCGCCGCTTCATTGAAATCATCCAAAACCAGTGTGGCCGTATCAATGTCATTATTGAGGATGTTTTGCGCTTGTCCAAACGCCATGATTCCAGACGGGAACGCATTGAATTGACATCATGGGTGGATCAATATCTAAAAAACTTTTCCTCAAAACACCACGGAAACGAGCATAACATATTGATATTTCATAGTGAAAATCCGTTATATGGATACATAGACCCCAATCATTTAAGGCAAATCCTCACCAATTTGTGTGAGAATGCCTTGAAATATGGAAAGCCCGAATTAGGGCACATTATCGTGCAAACCTTCATCCATCTAAATTCGCCTTGCATTGAAGTGCTAGATAATGGCCCTGGCATTAGCCACCAACATATACATAACCTGTTCGAGCCGTTTTTTACCACGTCAACCAGTGGCACGGGCCTGGGGTTATACATCTCCAAAGAACTGGCTGAACTCAATCAGGCAAAATTGAGCTATTATTTAACCGATAATAACCAAAGCTGCTTCCGGCTGTGTATGCTGAACGCAGAAAACAATCTAATAGAAATATGAATAAACCACTGGCCTTAATTGTTGATGACGAGTCTGATATTCGGGAACTCCTGAATATCACCCTAAACCGGATGGGGATAGATACCCAGTGTGCGGATTCGCTTGAAAAAGCCGAAGCCTTATTAAGGCAATATGCTTTCGATATTTGCTTGACCGATATGCAGCTTCCTGACGGCAATGGCCTGGAGCTGCTTGACCGGATACACGACATGCGTTTGGCAATGCCTGTGGCCGTGATTACGGCACATGGCAATATGGACACCGCCATATTGGCGATGAAAAAAGGGGCGTTTGATTTTGTTTCCAAGCCCTTGGATTTGGCTGCATTGCGGCAATTAATCAGAAGCGCACTGAAATTGTCGGACACCCAAGCCCCTAAAATCCAACAATCGAAGCATCTCTTGTTAGGAGAATCGGCGGTAATGCGCGATATCCGCGCCAAAATCACCAAATTGGCCCGTAGCCAAGCCCCGGTTTATATCAGCGGTGAATCGGGTTCGGGCAAAGAGTTGGTGGCCCGCCTGATCCATGAACAAAGTGCCCGCGCCGACCAGCCTTTTATTGCCATTAACTGTGGCGCAATACCCCATGAATTGATCGAAAGTGAGTTTTTTGGCCACAAAAAAGGCAGTTTTACGGGAGCGGTCAGCGATAAAAAAGGCCTGTTCCAAGCGGCGGAAGGCGGGACATTATTTCTTGATGAAGTCGCTGATTTGCCGCTTTCCTTACAGGTAAAGCTGTTGCGGGCGATCCAAGAGAAAAAAATCCGCCCGGTAGGCGAACATCAGGAAATTCCGGTGGACATCCGCCTGTTAAGCGCGACCCACCGCAACTTGGCCAATATGGTCCAAGAAGGCACGTTCAGACAGGATTTGTATTACCGGATCAATGTCATTGATTTGCATATCCCACCACTGCGCGAACGCATTAGCGACATCCCTTTGCTCACCGAACACATCCTGACAAAACTTAATGGCCATGAAAAACCCAATCTGAGCCCAGCAGCGTTATCGGCCTTACAGCATTATGATTTTCCGGGCAACGTCCGGGAATTGGAAAATATCTTAGAACGTTCCCTGGCTTTATATAACGGCAAAAACATCGAATTGGACGATCTTGACCTGCCCGCGAACGAATCTGCCACGCCCACATCAGCAGACTATGACCCTATGCAGGGAAGCTTGGAAGATTATCTGGAAGACATTGAAAGAAAAGCGATTTCTGCGGCTTTGGAAGAGAATAAATGGAACAAGACCGCCGCCGCCAAACAACTGGGTTTGTCTTTCCGCTCGTTCCGTTATCGCCTGAAAAAACTTAATCTGGACGATTAGACGCGATATTTTTCCATCGCCGCCAATGCCATCATGGCATTTTTGATTGCGGTTTCAGATGCCGCATCCAATTCATTATTTTTATAAACCTTGGTCAGCAACCCTTCGGCGACCAAGGCTTCTTTTATCCAACGCTTGGTAAAGCGGTAGTTATTGTTCACTGCCGAAACTTCACCCGTTTGCGGATGACGGACACTGCCTTTTGCCGCGGCAACGGTTTCCCCGGAAACTTTAGGCTTCGTCAGTTCAGCTTTTTTCTCAACAATAACGGGTGGCACTTCCTTAGCAATATCTAGCTTGATCGGCTCAATATCAATTTTTTTCTCCATAGGCTCTTGCACCACATTAGAAGCAGATGCCTGGCTGTTGAACATGCCATAAATGACATAAGCCACATAAATAGTCGTTAAGGTAAACAATACTTCGGTCATGCGGATTTACTCCTTTCTTAATTATTATTTTTATACAAAACAGGGTGATACCAAGAGGGTAGTGTAGCTTATTACCCTTAACTTGAATATACCCAAAACCTTAACGTCCCATCCTCCCCTTCCTCCGCGTTCTTAACGGGCTTTTCCTCAAAAAAACGCCTGACATGTTCTTGCTTTGTGTGGATTGGCAACAAAAACCCTACTTTTTGATTAATTTACAAATAAGAATCATTTGTATCTTTTTACCTATTTGCAATATAATCCAACACAACCATTTTTTAAACCTAAGAGGCTATGTCATGAAACTTAAATACACCTTATTAATGGCGGCGATGGCAAACCTTGCCAATCCTGCCCACGCTTTGGATAAACCAAAGACCATGGAAGAGATGTGGAAAATCATCGAAGCGCAACAACAGCAAATTGATGCCATGAAATCGCAATTGCAAGCTGCTCCTGCACCGACACCTGCCACGGCAACGGCCAGCAAAAGCACGGTGCAAACCTTAGAGCGTAAAACCGACGTATTGAGCCAAGAAGTGGAAAAATTGCGTACGAACTTGGCCATCCCGGAAGAAACCAAATACAAAAGCATGTACGGCTTAGGCCCTGCGGCCTCCAAGATTTACCAAGTCGGCAAAGGTCTGTCGATAGGCGGTTACGGCGAAGCCAATTACCAAGCCTATGTCGATGATAAAGGCAGTAGCAAAAATAACGCCGATATGGAACGGCTGGTCTTATACACGGGCTATAAGTTCACAGACCGGATTTTGTTCAACAGTGAACTGGAGTTTGAACACTCAAAAACAGGCGGGGGCGGCAATGGCGAAGTATCCGTTGAATTTGCCGCCTTGGATTTTTTCATCGACCCGATGGCTAATATCCGCGCTGGTATGTTGCTGATGCCGATGGGGTTTATCAACCCAATCCACGAACCGCCGTTTTATTTCGGCAACAACCGCCCCGAAGTCGAACGGCAAATCATTCCAAGCACTTGGCGGGAAATCGGTGTGGGCCTGTTCGGGCAACTCACGCCTGACTTGTCTTACACGGCCTATATTGTCAACGGCCTGAACGCCAATAACTTCAGCTCCAGCGGCATCCGTAACGCCCGCCAAAACGGCAGCCAAGCCACCGCCGAAGATTTTGGCCATGTCGTGCGCCTTGATTACACGCCCCACTATTTGCCGGGTGTGATGGTTGGCGGTTCGGCGTATGTCGGCAACTCAGGGCAAGAAATCCCCAACATTGATGCTTTCACCCAGCTCTATGAAGGCCATATCCAATGGAAATACCGTGGCCTGGAATTCCGCGCATTAGGATCATGGGGACATATTGACGATGCCGCCGCCCTCAGTGCCCATAACAACACCACGGTAGGCTCGGAAAACTACGGCTGGTACACCGAAGTCGGCTACGATGTCCTGCCTTTGCTGATGCCATCGACAGCCCAATACCTAGCCCCGTTCTTCCGTTATGAACAATTCGACACATTGGCGGGGGTACCGGTCGGTTACAGCGATGACTTAAGCAAAGACCGTTACATCTACCAATTCGGCCTGCAATACAAACCTATTCCAAATGTTGTCATCAAGGCTGACTACCGCAACTTCAATGCCCAAAAAGGTGACTTGCCGGATGATGTCAATTTAGGCTTCGGCTTCATTTTCTAACCTTCCAAGTCTGGCCGATAAAATCGGCTTACCACAAACGGATAACTGCACAAAGGACGTGCGCGTTTGTTAGAATAACCAGCCGATTTTTAAGCCAGCCCAATTCCGCCATCATGAACCCCATCCTGTTTATCCTTCTTGCCTTAATCACTACTACCAGTTCCGCGACCGTTTTCTACAGCAAAACCGAAGCGATGGAACTGGCATTTGGCAAAACTGCCACGGTTGAGAATTTATCCCTGTTCCCCGACGAACAAGAAACCGCCGCCATCCAAGCCTTAGCCAAAACACCGTTGGAATCAGGCATGTTCACGTTTTATGTCGGCAAAGAAAACGGCGCCATCACCGCCTATGCCGCCATCGAAACCAGCACCGTGCGCACCAAGCCTGAAACCTTAATGATTGTCCTCAATCCTGATGGCGAATTGCGTAGCGTCCATACCCTCGCCTTCCATGAACCCCCTGAATACCAACCGGCCGAATCCTGGTATGAAAAACTCAGCAAACGCCCCTTGGCCGACATGGACTTTAGTAAAGGCGTAGACGGTGTGTCCGGGGCGACCCTCAGCACCCGCTCCGCCCTTGCCAGCGTCCGCAAAGTCATGGCCATTTACCAAATCATGATTAAAGGCAAGGCCCGCTGATGCGTTTTTTTGTCACTGGCGAACAACAGCGCAAAGCCCTCATCAACGCCTTGGTGCTGATGTTTTTGGCTTATATTCTCCTGCTCTGGCTTAGCAATGGCCTGATGTATTTCCACCGCATGGACTTGACTCCAAGCTCCGTCATCAGTTATTACCTAGGCTCGGAAGAACAATTCACTCAACCACGCAGTTATGAAGGCATGTTAGAAGTTTCGCACTTCCACTTGTTTTCGATGGGGATGCTGGTCTTGACCCTCACCCATTTGATGCTCATGACCGAATTCTCGGTACGGCTAAAAATCTGGCTGAGTGGCTTGACGTATATGTCGGCGATTGGCGATGAAGCGGGCGGTTGGCTGGTGCGCTTTGTCCACCCCTGGTTCGCCTACTTCAAAATCGGCATGTTTTTGGTCTTGGAAACGTCCTTATTGGTGTTGCTGATTGTCGTGATCGCGTCATTAATCCGCGCCCGGCGGCAAATGCGCGAACTTCAAAGAAACAGTGGGGAATGACGATAGCAGCGGCACTAACCAATAAGTAGGTGTTCATAACTTTTTTAAGATTTATAAAATAACGCGAGCTGGAACGGGTTTATTACCCGTTCCGTAACGTTTTCAGTACCTATAACGACTTTGGAACCTTAAGGACGGGGTATTGAAACCCCGTCCCGCCCCCGTTACTCATGTTAAAAGACTTTTGCACCATTACTTAGCTTGCCAATCACCCGACCACAAACACAATTCCCTTCCCGGCCAAGTCCTGCAATATCTGCAAACCCGCGTTTACGATCAAATCAGGGTTCGGATGCTGCATTTCTGTGGCGATTTGCTGTAAACAATCGGCGGCGACTGAACGCCCGTTGGTTTGCAGCAGTTCCAGCAAACGGTAAGTGACAGGCGTAATTTCAAGAAAATGGACTTCGTCTTGGCGGTTGCGGTAAGCCGTCAAAAACGTCGGCTGGAGAGGCGGTTCGGTCGGTATAAACGACGGGGAAATGGTATGGACAGGGTATTGGTAGGCCAAAGGCCACGCTAAGGGTGACAGTTCCAAACAGTGTCCGGGCAAAATTTGTTCAGGCTCACAACCCGTTGGCAATTCTTCTTTGGCAATGGCGACAGCCATTTCCACCCATTCGTAGTGCGCCAATTCCACCATAAACGGATAATCATCCGGGTTATCCCGCTCATTTTGCAGATAGGCGATAAATTCTTCTGGGATTTCAGAAAAATACGGCGAGTTGCTGACATGACGGGCGAAAAAATCCCGCTTCATGGCTTCCCATCGCTCGTCATCAAACAATTGCCGCAATACCGGAAAGTTGCAGCTCAAAAAATTGTCGATGTTGTTGAGCAACAATTCCCGGTACATGTTAATACGTGGTAAAGGCACATCCAAAGGCGGCGGATTCT
Source organism: uncultured Methylocucumis sp. (assembly GCA_964446885.1). Classification (GTDB taxonomy): domain Bacteria; phylum Pseudomonadota; class Gammaproteobacteria; order Methylococcales; family Methylomonadaceae; genus Methylovulum. The sequence continues at coordinate 106,740 of CAYUQV010000003.1, read as the reverse complement.
GTACAGAGTCCCTGATGTAAGCGACAAATTCCTGTTGTTTGGCGGAAAAATCAACGTTCATCGGATTAGGCCGATTGTTGGGCGTGGTGGTCATACCAAGCCGTTTGGATGGATTTGATGGTGTTGACTTCACGAATCATCTCAGAGATAGCCGGGATATTGAAATCGCGCTCCAACAAAGTCGGAAACACGCCGTGCCATTCGTAGGCCTTGCCTAACAGTTTCCAAACCGGATCAACAATTTCCGCGCCGTGCGTATCCACAAGAAAATCTTCCGCCTCGACATAATGCCCGGCGATATGCGCATAAACAATACGCTGAGCCGGTATGGCCTTGAGGAACGCTTCGGCATCGTAGCCGTGGTTAATGCTGTTCACATAAATGTTATTGATGTCCAATAACACATCGCAATCGGCTTCTTGGACGATGGCGTTGAAAAACTCCAACTCACCCATTTCCTGGCCGGGGGCAGCATAATAAGACACATTTTCCAAAGCAATTTTTTGACCCAGGATGTCTTGGACGCGCTTGATGCGGCCAGCAACATGGCTGACGGCTTCTGAAGTAAACGGGATGGGCAGCAAATCGTATAAATGTCCTTCTTTACTGCAATAACTGAGATGTTCGCTGTACAGTTTAATTTGATGCTCCTGCATAAACTGTTTGACGGCATGGACGAAGGTTTCATCCAGCGGGTCGGTACTGCCTAGCGACAATGACAAACCGTGGCAGATAAAATCAAAGCGTTCGGTCATGGCGCGGAATTGCTTGCCTAGCTTACCACCGATGGTGATCCAGTTTTCGGGAGCCACCTCATAGAAATCAACGTCTGATGGCGGTGTTTGGACAATTTCGCTTAAAAAGCTGCGCCGCAAGCCTAAACCGGCACCGTGAACGGGATATTGTGTTGTGTCCATGGGAACACCTGTACGCAAATAAAATAAAAGGAGGATATAAAGCTATACCCTCCTGACTTAAAAAGCCTTAACCCGCAGATACTTAGTTTGATGGGGTAATAACGACCGGGCCTGGATTTTTGGCGGCTGGTTTTTGGGCAGCGGCTGCACAACTGCCTTCTTTGCCTTTCATCATTTCGCCACAGCCTTGCATGCCTTCGCCACAGCCTTTCATTTGGGCTCCACAAGAACCTTCTTTGGCTTTTTCAGCAGCGCAGTTTTTCATGCCTTCGCCACATTGTTCGCCACATTTGCCTTCAGGCATTTTCATGCCCGCACCGCAAGCACCCTCTTTGCCTTTCATGCTTTCGCCTTTCATCATTTCGCCGCACGCGCCTTCCTTGCCTTTCATCATCGCGCCGCAGGCAGATTCCATGCCTTTTTTCATTTTGTCGCCTTCCATCATATTGCCGCATTTACCTTCGGCTGGAGCGGCTTTGTCGGTTGTTTTGGCACCGGCACAAGCACCTTCGGCAGTTTTTGGTGCGGCATGATCCATGCCCATGGATGCACCGCATTTCATTTCTGCGGCTTCGGCAAGCTGCATATAACCGGACGATAATTCGGTCATGCCGAATGGGTTAGCTTCTGCGTTGGCTACCGTTGCCGAAAAAGACGAGATGACCGCTACGCCCATAGCAGCGATTAACGGTGATTTATTAATTGTTTTCATAGTATGTCTTCCTAATAGTTATTGCTGGTATTTAAAAATGCGGAGCGGATTCCGCATCACAGGGTAACATGTCCAAGCTTAGCCGGACACGGGATAAATATACTGCCGTTAAAAAAAATTACAATCTTTGTGGCTAAGGCCACGCCCGATTGTGCTTCAAATAAAATGCAAGCCATTAAATTTATGCTGTTTTTTCCTGATATTCACACAAATCGGCAAGCACACAAATGGTGCATTTAGGTTTTCTGGCAATACACGTGTATCGGCCATGCAAAATCAACAAATGATGCGCGGCTTTTTTGTGGACTTTTGGAGTCCATTTGTCCAATTTTTGTTCCACTTCAAGGACGTTTTTCCCAGGAGCCAAACGGGTACGGTTGGCGACCCGAAAAATGTGCGTGTCCACGGCAATGGTAGCTTGGTCAAAGGCGGTGTTGAGGATAACATTGGCAGTTTTGCGCCCCACGCCCGCCAATGCTTCAAGATGTTCGCGGGTATCAGGCACTTGCCCGTGATGATGCGTCAACAATTGCTGGCAAAGCGTCATGATATGGGCCGCTTTGCTGTTAAATAACCCGATGGTCTTGATATAAGACTTTAAGCCATCTAGCCCTAAAGCCAAGATGCTTTCGGGCGTATTGGCAACCGGGAATAATTTCGCCGTGGCCTTATTGACCCCTTTATCAGTAGCTTGGGCCGACAAAACCACAGCAATCAACAATTCAAACGGGCTAGTGTAATTCAGTTCAGTCGTCGGCTCAGGGATCGCCGTGGCAAGGCGGTCAAAAATGGCCAGACGTTTTTGGGCATTCATCGGCTTATCGCGTCAGCGTTGCACAGCAACCAATATCATTGTGCCAAACCCAGAAACGCCTGCAACAATTGCCCTGTTTTTGCCATGCCTTCGTGCAGATTATGCTCAATTTCCGCCATCGTGATTTCACCGTCGCTTTTACCTGCGGCCCAGTTGGCGACAACAGCCACCGATGCATAATTGATCCCCAACTCTTTCGCCAACGCAGCTTCCGGCATCCCCGTCATGCCCACCAAATCACATCCGTCCAATTCCATGCGCTTGATCTCGGTAATGCTTTCCAATCGCGGGCCTTGGGTGCAGCCATACGTGCCACACGGTGTAACGTCAATGCCCGCCTGTCCGGCGGCGGCGATGAGGGACTCACGTAAAGCCGGGGTGTAAGGGAAGGTAAAATCAATATGGGTCAGCGGAAAATTGCCATCTTCGAAAAAGGTATGCTGACGGCCATAACTGTAATCAATGATCTGGTCAGGAATGGCGATATGCGCAGGCCTCATCGCGGCGGTGATGCCACCGACAGCGGCAACGGCAACAATATTCTCGGCACCCAATTGTTTTAAGCCCCAGATATTTGCGCGGTAATTGATTTTATGCGGGGCAATCGTATGGGGATTACCATGCCTCGCCAAGAAAATCACGGGATGGCCGTTAAGCTCACCCGTGACAAATTCCGCAGAAGGTGCGCCATACGGCGTATTTAAGGTTTCGCGTTTGATAATCTCCAAACCACCCAGTTGGGTCAAGCCTGTTCCGCCAATAATCGCTAATGTCGTCATTTTATTTTCCTCATTATTCTTGGCATGCGTAGATGCCAGGGGCATTGCGCAAATAACCTTTGTAATCCATGCCATAACCGAACAAATAACGGTTAACGACCGTCAAGCCGACAAAATCGGCCTGGATGGGTTTGTCGCGGCCTAACAGCTTATCGGCAAGCACCGCACAAAATACCGCTGTTGCGCCCTTATCCAAACAATACTGCCGGATTGCCGCCAAGGTGATGCCTTCATCCAAAATGTCATCGACAACCAGAACCGTGCGCCCGGCCAAGGATAGCCTAGGTTCCAAAACCCAGGTGATAGCTCCGCCCACGGTTTGGTTGTTATAACGCGAGGCATTGAGGGCATCCACTTGCAAAGGGATAGTCAATCGGGTCAGCAATTGTCCGGCAACCACGACACCGCCGTTCATCACGCACAGGACAATCGGATTGCTGTCAGCCAGCGCGGTGTTGATCTGTCCCGCCATCGCATCCAAAGCGGCGTCAACGTCTTGCTGGCTATGCAGCAATTCGGCGGTAGCAAAAATGTGTTTGATTTCGTCAGGCGTGGTCATGTCATTATCCGTAAAATGCGTTGATCTGTGCAGAAACGCTTTGCCATTGTTCCGATGCGTGCAATTGCGCCCTATCCATCAAGGGTTTTCCTTTCATGGCAAGCAATCTTTGTTCGCGGATCGGATCGGAAATAACGGGGAGCGATTCTAAAACCTGTTCGGCAGCCGCCGGATTATTGCACACCAGCACCATGTCGCAACCCGCTGCTTGTGCCAGCCTAGCGCGTTCGGTAAAGCCGCCCACCGACGCCGCACCTTCCATGCTTAAATCATCACTAAACACGACACCTTGAAAATTCAATTCTTCACGCAAAATAGTCTGGATCCAAAACGGCGAAAAGCCCGCCGCTTCTTTATCAACTTGCGGATAAACAATATGCGCCAGCATCACGGCTTCCAGCCCGTCGGCAATCAAATCCCTAAAAGGCACAAGGTCTTGCTGGCGGATGCTATCCAAATCACGCCCGTCTATCGGCAAGGCCAGATGCGAATCTAAGGCCACGGCGCCATGCCCCGGAAAATGCTTGCCAGTTGCCGCCATACCAGCGGATTTCATGCCTTGCCTGAACAGCCCGGCCAATTCACTGACTTGTTTGGCTTGGCGGGAAAAAGCGCGGTCGCCTATAATTTCACTGACCCCACAGTCAACATCCAGGACAGGGGCAAAACTAAAATCCACACCCACCGCCAATAACTCAGAAGCCATCAGCCAACCCGCAGGTTCGGCCAAGTGTTGCGCATGAGCAAAACGTGCCGCTGCTGGCAAACGGGTAAAACCGTTTTGAAAGCGTTGCACCCGCCCGCCTTCTTGGTCGACGGCAATCAAAATGTCACCGTCACGGGCGGCACGGATGCTCCCGATCAATTCCATAACTTGTTCTGGGTTTGCAAAATTGCGGGCAAACAAAATGACCGCACCTGTATTCGGATGCTTCATCAGGTCTTGCTCATGCGCGGACAAAGTCAATCCGGCAACATCCAGCATGACCGAGCCAATGGCTTGGGGTGTCGTCATAATTCTCTAAATAACATTACGTTTAACATTACGTGCTTTAAAAGGAACAGACCTAAAGCCAGGATAACAGCAGCCTTTTCTAGGGCGGACTTTAAAACACGGCTTCTTCATAAACTACGTTTATAAGGTGACATAATAACAGGAAATGAGGCATGTCTATAATTAGCAAGGTGGCATTGCCCATGCTCAAATAGGTAATTTGCTTGGGGTAATATCCCGCTAAAAACCATCTGGGATTTGCAATTCAACGGCGTATGACTCAAACTTTTAACGCATATCCAACCCGAATGGCTTAGGGAAGCCAAGTAACTTGCCTTAACCAGGGCACAAGAAACACTTCAAAAGACTTATGACCAAAGAATTTCTCAATACCCGCCGCCTGCTTTGCCCACTACCCGTCATCCGCACCCAAGATAAGGTCAAACAGCTAAAATCTGGCGATGTTTTGGAAGTGGTCGGCACCGATCCTGGCATCCTGCAAGATATTCCTGCCTGGTGCCGGATCAATGGCCATAAAGTGCTGAATACCTTATCAGCTGATCACGAATATACCGTTATCCTTGAGGTCGGTGCGTAATGGCCGCAGTATCCGATGCAGTGACAGCCGCCAAATTAAAGGCCCGCGCCAGTTATGTCGGGGCGGCGATAAACATTTTACAGACGGCCATCAAGCTGACCTTTGGAATTTTGGGGCAATCGGCGGCGTTGATTGCCGATGGCATCCATTCCTTATCGGATTTACTCAGCGATTTGCTGGTGATCATCGCCGTGCGCCTGGGTAGCCGCGAAGCCGACCGAGACCACCCTTACGGCCATCGCCGCTTTGAAACCATTGCGACAGTCATTTTGGGTGTCAGTTTGATTGGCATTGGTGCGGCAATCATCTGGCATATTTTGGAACGGGTGAACCACCCAGAAACCCTGCCTGTGCCCGATGTCAACACCTTAGGCATCGCCGCCATGTCGATTTTGCTCAATGAATGGCTATACCATTACACCAAACGCATCGCCAAAACCACACGCTCTAAATTGCTCATGGCAAACGCTTGGCATCAGCGCAGCGACGCCTTGTCATCATTGGTGGTGCTGTGCGGGATTATCGGTGTCTTGCAAGGCTATCCGTTCGCCGATGCTATAGCGGCGGCCTTAGTGGCGTTGATGGTCGCAAAAATCGGCCTGAATTTGGTTTTCGACAGCATCAAAGAATTGGTTGATACCTCTTTGCCATCGACGCTAGTGAAAGAAATCCGTGAGGTCATCTTATCCATTGATGGTGTGCAGGGCATCCATTTGTTGCGCACCCGGCGCATGGGCGAAGATGCTTATATTGATGCCCATATCGTTGTTGACCCGCGTATCACGGTCTCAGAAGGCCATTGTATCGGCGATACGGTCAGGGACATTTTGATCACGCAGTTTGATGACGTGTTGGATGTGCTGGTGCATGTTGACCCGGAAGATGACCAGTACCTCGATGGCAGCGACAGGCCTTTATCGCGGCCTGTCGTGCAGGGTTTGCTGGATGATTATTTGCCGGACATAAAAACCGGGATAGCCGAATTCCGCCTACATTATTTGGATGGCAAAACCGAAGTGGAAATCATGTTGCCGATGGTGCTCAGCGAACAGCCTGAACAAGTCGCCAAACTCAAAAATCAATGCCAGTTATTGCAGGCCCATGTCCCGCAACTGGATAATATCGTGGTATTTTTTAAGCTGTGAAGAGTATGTTTTTGCATACCTGACAATAACAACGAGGATCAATATGGCAGTCAATCCAGGCGGCTTCCCCGCCATGCCCGCAGTTGCAGGCATTACTTTAGGCACGGCCTGCGCCGGCATCAAACAAACCGTCCGGGACGACCTTTTGCTGATCGCCCTGCCTGAACAAGGCAGTTGCGCGGCAGTGTTCACACAAAATGCTTTTTGTGCAGCCCCCGTACAAGTCGCCAAAGCCCATTTGCCCCAATCGCCACGCTGGCTGGTGGTCAATTCCGGGAATGCCAACGCAGGAACCGGAGAACAAGGCTTGCAAGATGCGTTGGACACGTGCGCCAGCCTTGCCCAAATCGTTGGTGGCCAAGCCACCCAAGTCCTGCCCTTTTCTACAGGTGTCATTGGTCAGCCCTTGCCTATGGCAAAAATTACCGCCACCCTTCCCACAGCAGCAGGCAATCTAGCAGAAAACCACTGGGAACAGGCGGCGCGGGCCATCATGACCACCGATACCTTCCCTAAAGGCGTGACAAAAACCTTGTTCATTGACGGGCATGCCATCACCATCAATGGCATTGCCAAAGGTGCGGGCATGATCCATCCGAATATGGCAACGTTATTAAGCTATATCGCCACCGATGCCCGTATCAAACCTGCGCTGTTGCAAGCGTGCCTTGCCAATGCTGCCGAACTGTCCTTTAACCGGATTACGGTCGATGGCGACACGTCCACTAACGATGCGTGCGTACTGGTCGCAAGCGGTTGTTCCACGGCCCCGGAAATCCTCGCCAATACCGAGCATTACCAAGTATTCGCCGACGCGGTCATGAGCGTCAGCAAACAATTGGCGGAATTGATCGTACGCGATGGTGAAGGCGCAACCAAACTGATGCGCATTGCCGTCACGGAAGCGGCCAGTATTGAAGAAGCGGTGCGGGTTGCCAAAACCATCGCCCATTCACCCTTAGTCAAAACGGCTTTTTTCGCCAGTGACCCGAATTGGGGCCGGATACTAGCCGCCGTGGGCCGTGCCGGAGTCGAAAATATGGTTTTGGAAGACGTGCAGATTTTTCTTGATGAGATCTGTATCGTCAATAACGGAGGGCGGGCTTTGGATTACACCGAAGAAGCCGGACAAGCCGTGATGGACAAAGAAGAAATCACCATCACCGTCAAACTCGGACGCGGCACTGTCGCCCAAGAAGTGCTGACTTGCGATTTCTCTTACGATTACGTCAAAATCAACGCCGAATATCGGACATAACAAGCCAAAAGCCTCCTGACTCGGCAAATCAGGAGGCTTTGATGGACATGGGCATGGATAAAAAACGCTTGCAAGTCGCAGTGGGGGTCATCAAAAATACCTCCGGTCAAGTTTTGATCGCTTTACGTGATGAATCGCTGCATCAGGGTGGTTTATGGGAATTTCCCGGCGGCAAACTGGAACCCGGCGAAACCGCCGAGCAAGCGCTTGTGCGGGAGTTGCAGGAAGAACTGGATATTAGTGTCCAAACCGCCAGCCCACTATTGACTATCCAGCACGAATACCCTGACCGGGCTGTGCAATTACTGGTTTATGAAGTCAGCCGTTTTTCAGGCGTGGCCAAAGGCAATGAAGGACAACCGTTGCAATGGGTCGATACGGCTGATTTAAACAAATTTGCTTTTCCGGCTGCCAACCGCCCCATTATTGCCGCCGCGCAATTGCCAGCCTTTTACGCGATACTCGAAGCGGATCATGAAGGCTTGTTAGTTAGGCATTTAGAAAAAATTCTTGCCAACGGTGTCCGTTTAATCCAAGTCCGCTTAAAAAACCTACCTCAAACCAGCATCTTGGTATTTCTTGAATACGCCCAACCCTTATGTCAACGACACGGTGCCTGTTTGCTTGCCAATTCCTCGTTGGGATTAAGTTCACATCCTGCATTTCAAGGCATCCATTTGATCAGCCGTGATTTAATGGCTTTAACACAACGCCCTCAACACGCACATTGGGTTGCTGCCTCTTGCCACAATGCACAGGAATTACGGCACGCCGAACAAATAGGGGTTGATTTTGCGGTACTTGCGCCTGTATTGCCGACCTTGACGCATCCGAATGCGGATTCCTTGGGCTGGGCACAGTTTGCCGAATGGGTGGCGGGGGCGAACTTTCCCGTGTACGCGCTAGGCGGGATGACACGGGCTTCATTAGGGACTGCACGCGCCGCTGGTGCGCAAGGCATTGCTTCAATCCGGGCGTTTTTAGATTAAGCGTCCCATAACGGCTCATCGCCGTTTTCTTCGTCAAGTAAGGGTTCGCCAGGAATGCGTTTTTCTTCCATTGCCCACTCACCCAAATCAATCAACTTACAACGCTCCGAACAAAAAGGCCGGAACTGTTGTTCAGGCAGCCAAGGAACTTGCGCCTTACAAGTCGGGCAAGACACTATCAAAGGTTTACTGGAAGCGGACATCAGAACAAACAGCAGGTCAGTTCGAAAGGAATATCGTCAGGGCTTTGGATGGGGCGTTTGTCATGCTCTTGGGGAACCATAAAACGGATAGTACAGCGGTGCTTACCACCACTGATTTCGGCAAAACAAGGGAGAGATTTGTCCAAACTCACTTTTAACAACTGAAAAGTTTGGTTACGGTCAGGGGTGAATTGGTAAAAACCCGCAACTGCCGTTTCTTGGGAAGGGGAATTACTGGTGCGGATTAAATTTAGGATCAGGCTAATGGCATTGCGGATGTCATTAAACGGGCTACCCCATATTTCCAAGTCTTTTTGGGAACAACATGCATCCTGCTCCAACCAATAATGGTATTCAGGCAAGTCAAATGAACAAGTGCCGCCCGGTATCGAACTGCGCTGGGTAATACTTTGGAATAAGTCGCTTTCCATGACACTCATACCAATTTTTCCGTTCACTGCATAGAGGTTTCTGCTGATCAGGTTCAGCTCAGCCAAGATACTATCCAGCTTACCCGAATCAACTTGCTGATTGTTGGCGATTTTGCTTAAGGTTTTGGCATTGCGGTCCAGTTCTTTCAAAATCTCTGATTTAAGGTCATTGCGCCTGAAAATGGACATGATGTCGAGCAAGGCACTAATGGCGGCGCGTTTGTCGGCTACTGAAGCGCCTGCTGAAAAATGGCTGAATTGTTGAAATAGCTGCTCTAACCTAATGAATACGCGGATACGCTCGTTAAGAGGAAATTCATAGGTAATCGTGTTGTTCACAGACAAGTTAATCCTGGCAATGGCTTAATGAAAGGTATAAATTGTGCAGTTTTTTAACTTGTTCTGCAAGTTTGTCATTGGTTTCAATGTTAGCAATAACATCATCGGCCTTAGCAAGCCTGTAATCACGCGGTACTTGGCTATCAATAATGGCTTGGATTTGCTGGATCGGCAATTGGTCACGTTCCCTAACACGCAAAATTTGTGTCTCTACAGGGCAATCGACCACTAAAACCCGGTCAACCCTATCGGTCATCGCTGTTTCAAGCAATAACGGGACACAAATAAGACAATACTTGGCAGACAATTGCTGCACGGTGTGTTCTATAGCGGCATACACCAAAGGGTGCAAAAGATTTTCCAGCCGCTGTTTTTCTTCTGGGGCAGCGAAGACAATTTCCCGAAGCTTTGCCCGGTCAAGGCAACCATCCGCCTTAAGTATGCCATCCCCCCAAAGGGCTTGAATCTGTTTTAGGGCAGGCTGTCCGGGCTGGACTAATTGATGGGCAATCACATCGGCATCAATGACAGGCACACCTTCTTGCGCAAACAATTGGGCGACCGTCGTTTTGCCGCAACCAATCCCGCCAGTCAGGCCGATTTTTAACATGCCTTATAATCCAATGGCAGCCAAATACAGCCTATTAATGTCTGCCCCCCATAATAGGGCTATCCAACCTGCAACTGCCAAATAAGGCCCAAACGGTATGGGAATGCGATGGTCACGTTTGGTCAACAAGATCATCACGACACTAATGACCGTACCAACCAACGATGACAATAAAATGATAAGCGGCAGCACTTGCCAGCCTAGCCAAGCACCCAACAAAGCCAGCAGTTTGAAATCGCCAAAGCCCATGCCTTCTTTGCCAGTAAGCAACTTAAAAAGATGATAAACCGACCACAACGACAGATACCCAAAAATAGCCCCCATAACACTGGCAGGCGTTTCGGCATATATGCCAAACACGTTCAGAAATAACCCCAACCATAAGACAGGCAAGGTTATCGAATCCGGCAATAAGTGATGGTCAATATCAATAAAGCTCAAGGCGACCAAAACCCAAGTCAACAACAAGGCAAACAGCGTTTGTAAGCCATAACCAAAATGCCAAGCCACCGCCACCGACATCAACGCGGTCAGGGCTTCTATCAAAGGATAACGTAGCGCGATAGGATGGCGGCAAGACGCGCATTTGCCACGCAAAAATACATAGCTGATGACAGGAATATTTTGGTAAGGTTTGATCGGCGTTTCACAAGCCGGGCAACGCGATAATGGCAACACCAAATTGAATGGCGCTTGCTCCGGTTCGGCAGGTAATTCCAAGTATTCTAAACACTCCTTGCGCCAATTCCGTTGCATCATGATGGGCAAGCGGTAAATCACCACATTCAAAAAACTACCGACCAACAAACCGACTAGCCCTGCCAATACCATGCAGATCAAAGACGAAGAAATTAACAGGCTATCAAGTTGCTGTATCATAAGACGCATATAAAAAATGAAGGACAGAAGCGCACTAACTGACTGCCGCGCCCAATTTGAAGATAGGCAGGTACATCGCCACAATCAGGCCACCGACCAATATCCCCAAAATGACCATGATGATGGGTTCCATCAAACTGCTTAAATTATCAACCAAGTTATCGACTTCTTCTTCATAAAAATCAGCCACTTTGGCTAACATGGCATCCATAGACCCTGCTTCCTCACCAATAGCGACCATTTGTTGCACCATATGTGGCCACATGCCGACTTGCTGCATGGAAAATTGCAGCCGTTGGCCGTTAGCGACATCTTCACGCATCTTTAGCACGGCTTCGGCATAAATGATATTGCCGCAAGCCCCTGCAACCGAATGCAAAGCCTCAACTAATGGCACACCCGCCGCTGACATGGTGGACAGGGTACGGGCAAAACGGGCAATCGCCGATTTGTTGATAATCAGACCAACGACCGGTACCTGTAACAAGACCCTATCTATGAAATGGTTAAAGGGCTTTGAACGTTTTTTGAAAAAATCAAACGTATAATAAATGCCCAACAATATCCCCAAGACGATGTACCACCACTCCTGTAACCATTCCGACATATTGATGACCATGCGGGTAAAGGCCGGCAAATCCGCCCCGAAACTTTTGAACAAATCTTCAAAGACAGGAACAACAAACAACAACAGGATCGCAGTCACCAATACAGCCACAACAACAACGGCGATAGGGTAAGTCAGAGCTTTTTTGATTTTCTTTTTCATCGACTCTGACTTTTCCTTATAAGTCGCGACCTTATCCAATAAAGTGTCCAATACCCCGGCCTGTTCACCCGCTTGCACCAAGTTACAAAACAGCTCGTCAAAATAAACAGGGTTACGTTTCAACGCTTCCGCTAAAGTATCCCCGTTCTCAATGTCAGTTTTGATACTCATCAGCATTTTTTGCATACTGGGGTTTTCATGGCCTTTGCCGACAATATCAATGGCCTGCACCAAGGGCAAACCTGCCGCCATCATTGTCGCCAACTGCCGGGCAAAAATGGCAATATCGCCTGGCGTGATAGCTTTGACTCTGGCAGTAAATAAAGGCTTGCCTTTTTTTCTGATACTGGTGACCCGAAAGCCCTGCCGCCTTAATTCTGCTTTGGCAACGATCTCGCTAATCGAAGAAATTTCCCCTTTGGTTTTATTCTTATTTTTATCAATACCTTGCCAAAGGTATTCGACTTGTTCAGTTTTCTCTGCCATGCTTATTCCTTGGTTACTCGATCGATTTCTTCCAAACTAGTGATTCCCATACGGACTTTGTTCAGTCCTGAAGCCCGTAAGTCGTTGATCCCTTCTGCCTTTGCCAACTGCGTCAATTGCAATGAATTGCCGCCCTCAAGGATTAGCTCACACATTTTCTCACTCAGAGTCATCACTTGGTAAATCCCTACCCGGCCTTTATAACCATTCGTGCAATGCTCGCAACCAACCGGGCCAAATATGTGCAACTCATTCAGTTCCGTTTCTAAAAACCCGGCCTCCAACAATACTTTGTCAGGAAATTTGACCGGGACTTTACAGCGCTCACATAAACGGCGGGCCAAACGCTGCGCCATAATCAAATTGACTGCCGAGACGATATTGAACGGAGCCACCCCCATTTGCATCAAACGGTTCAGGGTTTGCGGGGCATCGTTAGTGTGCAGGGTAGACAAAACCAAGTGGCCTGTCTGCGCCGCTTTGACGGCAATATCGGCAGTTTCCAAATCCCGGATTTCGCCCACCATAATAATGTCAGGGTCTTGACGTAAAAAAGCTTTCAGTGCTGCGGCAAAAGTAAGGCCAGTTTTAACGTTGACGTTGACTTGGTTAATCCCCTCTACGGTAATTTCCACCGGGTCTTCGGCGGTGGAAATGTTCCGGTCTATGCTATTAAGGATGTTCAAACCGGTATACAACGAAACCGTTTTACCGCTACCGGTAGGGCCTGTGACCAACACCAACCCATAGGGTTTATGGATGGCATGTAAAAACAGACGTTGTTGCTCCGGCTCAAAACCTAATTTTTCAATCCCTAATTGGGCAGCTGTCGGATCAAGGATACGCAGCACCACTTTCTCGCCGAACAACGTAGGACAGGTGTTGACCCGAAAATCAATAGCCCTTGTTTTTGACAAAAGAAGCTTGATGCGGCCATCCTGAGGCACCCGTCGCTCGGCTATGTCCATCCTGGACATGACCTTAATCCGCGAAATGATGCGGGTTGAAATATTTGAGGGAGGGCTGGCCACTTGATAAAGCATGCCGTCTTGCCGGAAACGGATGCGGAAATTCTTTTCGTAAGGTTCCAAATGAATATCCGAGGCCCCTTTTTTGATGGCATCCAACAAAATTTTATTGACAAATTTGACGATGGGAGCCTCGTCCGAATCAGAGCTACCGTCAACGATAACCGCACCATCGTCAGAACCAACATCCAGATTTTCCAAATCCGCATCCAACATATCCATCATGGAGGTGTCAGCGACTTCCAAAGCAACATCAATGGCCTTGACCAGTTTACCCTCTTCAACCAACACAATTTCTGGCCGCATCAAGGTTTGGAACTTAATGTCTTCAATGCCTTGATGGTTAGTCGGGTCAGACATGGCAAGGAACAACGTCTTGCCGCGCTGGAAAATAGGTAAGGCGTGATGCTTTCGGATCAGTTTTTCATTAACCAATGCCACTGGAAGGCTACGGCAATCAATCGCATCCAAATCCAAAAAAGGAATGCCAAATTCCTGGGATGCTTTTATGGCAATTGCCCTGGCATCAACTAGTTTGTTGGCAACCAAATAACTGACTAATTGGATTTTGTCCTGTTTAGCGGCCTTGATATGTTCCTTCGCCTGACTTTCTGTCAAAAGCCCTTCGGCAATCAACATCTTAGCCATGCCTCTAAGTTGAATATCTATAGGTTCAGTTGCCATTTGCGGTCATTGTTGTTTCATCAATCGACAAATATAGGACAAACCTCAAGTTTGTCCACCATAATCAAACAAAACGCATCCATCAGAACCCTTAATACTACAAAGCACTGATTTTCGTATGCTGTTGCTCCAGATTATTGAGCATGGAGCGCATTTCCGCAAGCTTGGCTTTTTCTTTGTCAATAACAGCCACCGGGGCTTTGTCAACAAACGCCGGATTACTCAACTTACCTTCCACACGCGGCAAATCATTTTTGATACGCAAAATTTCTTTATCCAGACGAGCCAATTCGGCGGCTTTGTCTATCAATCCGGCCATTGGGATCAAAATTTGCATTTCCCCAACTAAAGCAATCGCCGATTCCGGTGCAACGGCATCAGCCGCCAACCAAGTGACGGATTCCAAACGCGCCAGTTTTTGCAGATACACTAGATTATTGCCGACATAAGCTTTGTCTGCTTCCGTGCCGTTTTGTAACAGCACTGGCAAGAGTTTGCCGGGAGCGATGTTCATCTCACCGCGAACCCTTCTTACACCCAAAATAACGGCCATCAACCAATCGGTTTCGGCAACAGCGGCGATGTCGATTTGCGTGGCATCGACAGCAGGATAAGCCTGCAACATGACCGTTTCACCTTTTGCCGAATCCGCTTCCTGCGGATTTTCGGCATGCACATCATCCTTGGCGATAATTCCCAACAACGGCGCAACCCGTTGCCAGATTTCTTCGGTGATGAACGGCATGATCGGATGTGCCAGACGCAACACCGTTTCCAAGACCGTCAAAAGAGTTTTACGCGTACCGCGTTGCAAAGCCTCATCTTCCGATTGCAACGAAATTTTCGCCAATTCCAAATACCAATCGCAATACTCATTCCAAGTAAATTCATAAAGGGCTTGTGCCGCCAAATCGAAACGGTAATGGTCGATGGCGTGGGTGGTGGTTTCGATGGTTTGGTGCAAACGAGAGATAATCCAACGATCCACTTGCGTAAATTCACAAGGCGCATCGCCCAAACCACAATCTTGTTCCTCGGTATTCATAAGCACATAGCGTGCCGCGTTCCATAGTTTATTACAGAAGTTGCGGTAGCCTTCGGTGCGTTGCAAGTCAAAACGGATGTCGCGACCTGTTGATGCTAACGAAGCAAAGGTAAAACGCAAGGCATCGGTACCGTAAGAGCTAATGCCGTCAGGAAAATCTTTGCGCGTCGCCTGTTCGATTTTCTTCATCAAATGCGGCTGCATCATGCCCGCCGTGCGTTTGGCGACCAAGGCTTCCAAATCAATGCCGTCGATGATGTCGATAGGGTCTAAAACGTTGCCTTTGGACTTGGACATTTTCTGGCCTTCGGCATCGCGCACCAAACCGTGGATGTACACTTCCTTAAACGGCACTTGGCCTTGGAACTTCAAACCCATCATTATCATCCGTGCGACCCAGAAGAAAATGATGTCAAAGCCAGTCACCAAAACGCTGGTTGGGTAAAACTTAGCGAGTTCCGGTGTTTGCTCAGGCCAGCCTAAGGTCGAGAAAGGCCATAACGCGGATGAAAACCACGTGTCCAAAACATCTTCGTCTTGTTTTAAAGCATAATCTCCTGCTAAACCATGTTTTTCACGGATAGCTTGTTCAGACTCGCCCACATAGACATTGCCCAAGTCGTCATACCACGCCGGAATCCGGTGTCCCCACCAAATTTGCCGGGAAATGCACCAATCTTGGATATTACGCATCCATTCAAAATAAGTGTTTTTCCAATTGTCTGGCACGAATTTGATGTCGCCATTTTCGACGGCGGCAATCGCAGGTTCCGCCAAGGGAGCGATTTTCACATACCATTGGTCAGTCAACAGCGGTTCGATGACCGCACTGGTACGGTCGCCGCGTGGCACCATCAATTTATGGTCGGCTATTTTTTCCAATAAGCTTTGCGCTTCCAAATCGGCGACGATTTGTTTACGCGCTGCGAAACGGTCTAATCCTTGGTATTGCGCAGGGATAAGTTCATCAGCGCGGATACTGGCATCAACGGTCAGGATGTTGAATAAACCGCCGTGTGGCGCATCCATCAATACCGACGTGTGGCGGTGGCGCGTCCAAACTTCGTAGTCGTTGAAATCATGGGCGGGGGTGATTTTCACACAACCCGTGCCAAACTCAGGATCAACATAGTCGTCGGCGATAATCGGGATACGGCGGCCTGTCAGTGGCAATTCCACAAACTCACCCAATAAATGTTTGTACCGCTCATCGTCAGGATGGATAGCAACGGCGGCATCACCTAGCAAAGTTTCTGGGCGGGTAGTGGCTACAATCAAATGGCCTTGCCCATTCGACAGCGGATAGCGGATATGCCACATCGAGCCGTTTTCTTCTTCGGACAATACTTCCAAATCCGACACGGCGGTGTGCAAAACCGGATCCCAGTTCACCAAACGTTTGCCGCGATAAATCAACCCTTCTTCGTACAAACGGATGAACACTTCTTGTACGGCATCGGACATCCCATCGTCCATCGTGAAGCGTTCGCGTGACCAATCCAAAGACGCACCCATGCGCCGCAATTGGCGGGTAATCGTGCCGCCGGATTCTTCCTTCCACTGCCAGACTT
This sequence comes from uncultured Methylocucumis sp., assembly GCA_964446885.1. Lineage (GTDB taxonomy): Bacteria > Pseudomonadota > Gammaproteobacteria > Methylococcales > Methylomonadaceae > Methylovulum. The sequence continues at coordinate 89,930 of CAYUQV010000003.1, read as the reverse complement.
TTTTAATGAATTCTTCGCGTCCATAATCGTGGCGGGTCTTGCCTTCCGCGTTGCACAGGCGTTCGACCACCATTTGCGTGGCGATACCTGCGTGGTCTGTGCCCGCTTGCCACAAAGTGCTATGGCCTTTCATGCGATGGTAACGGGTCAGCGCGTCCATGATGGTATCTTGGAAAGCGTGACCCATATGCAAACTGCCCGTGACATTGGGCGGCGGGATCATGATGCAGTAGGATTCTTCAGCTTCAGGGTTGGCAGCAAAATAGCCTTCGCTTTCCCAAGTCTTATACCAGCGTTGTTCGATTGCGTGAGGTGAGTAAGTTTTGTCCATATTGATATTCTTATCTGGGTGTTCAGAGCTTATGCGTGGCTATTTCAATGCCCGCTTGTTGATAGTGTCGGTAACGTTGCCGGCCTGCTGCTTTAGTGGTTTCGCCGTTGTCGAGGATTTCTAGGATACGCCCTAAGGCTTGGAAATTTGCAGGGCATTGCGCCGACAAATTCAGCACCGTATGCCGCCAACCATCCAGCGGTGCTTGATGGCCTATTAGCGTAACGTTGCTAAATTCAGGCGTTTGCCCATCATAAAGCTGGTGCGGGACAAAGCTGCCTGCCCTGAATGTCCAGAGCAGGTCATCAAACCGCTGGCTTTGTCCGGCATCGTCCATCAGCACATAACAGGCCACACCGCTACGGTAGGCTTTTTCGATCAACTTACAGGCGAATAAATTGCGCTCCTGTAGCGATTCGGTCGGCAAAATGTAAAAACTGATGTCTGGCATCCGCTTAGTTGATTAAGCCGATTGCTTGGCACGGTTGAGCAAATATTGGCTTAACAGCGGCACAGGCCGCCCAGTCGCGCCTTTAGTTTGTCCAGACCGCCATGCTGTTCCAGCAATGTCCAAATGCGCCCAACGGAAACTTTCGGCAAACCGTGACAGAAAACATGCAGCGGTGATCGTGCCCGCATCTTTACCACCGATGTTGGCCATGTCAGCAAAATTAGATTTGAGCAATTCCTGGTATTCTTCCCACAACGGCAATCGCCAAACGCTATCGTTGGCGGTTTCGCTGGCGGCGATCAGGTCATCGCACAACTCGTCATCATTGCCGAGCATACCGCTGGGGATGCGTCCTAAGGCCACCAAACAGGCGCCTGTCAACGTGGCCATGTCAATGACGACATCCGGGTGGAAGCGTTCGGCATACGTCAGCGTGTCGCACAAGATCAAACGGCCTTCGGCATCGGTGTTCAAAATTTCAATCGTCTTGCCGGACATGCTGGTGACAATGTCGCCCGGTTTGTTGGCATCACCATCGGGCAAATTTTCTGAGGCCGGAACCAGACCGACGATGTTCAACGGCAAGTTCAGACGGGCGGCAAACAATAAGGTACCGAGCACCGCCGCACCACCGCACATATCGTATTTCATTTCATCCATGCCTAAACCGGGCTTTAAGGAAATGCCACCCGCATCAAAAGTCAGGCCTTTGCCGACCAACACAATCGGCTTGCTGTTTTTTTCGCCGCCTTGGTAATCCAGGCTAATCAGCTTGGCAGGTTGGCGGCTACCGCGTGACACCGACAATAAGGAACCCATACCTAACGCTTGCATATCCGATTCTTCAAGAATGTGCGTTGTCAATTTGGCAAATTGCCCGCCTAAAGCGATGGCTTGTTCGGCTAGGAAAGTCGGGGTGCAAATATTGCCGGGCAAATCCGCCAAATGTTTGGCGAACGCCACGCCTTCAGCAATCGCCAAGCCTTGCGCCAAACCTGTTTGGGCGGCAGCTTGGTCTGCCTCGGACACGCTGATGCGGATGCTGCTGATTTGGCTTTCAGTGGTCTTGTCAGATTTGGTGTGGGTGTATTGGTAAACGGCATCACTGAACACTTCGGCAATTTGGCGGGTTTTCCAAATCAAGTCGGCTTGTTCGACGGTGCAGTCTGCCAAGGCACACACGACAGATTTAATGAACGGTTTTTTGAGGCTATTGATGGCTGCTGCCAAAGCTTTGATGTAGAGCTTACCGGACAGGGGTTTATTTTCACCCAAGCCAACTAACAACAGACGCGGTGTCGGGCTGCCTTGGAGGCCGTTCAATAATACGGTTTCGCCGTTTTTGCCGCTGATGTCGCCACGGGCGAGGACATCGGCAATCAGCCCTTGGGTGCTGTCATTAAGGCGTTGTGCGGCGGGGCTAAGGTGTTGGTCTTGATAGACACCAACGATGATGCAATCACATTCAAGTTTTTCTAATGGCGCGGTTTCTATAGAATAGTCCATATCTGTTATCGTCTCGTTGCGGGATAATGGGTAATCGGGGCGGCAAACCGTCACCGACGCAAGGTTAGATGGAGATTATATACCTTTCAGACACTAAATTCCGCATGAGCCTTGGCAATCCGGCAATTCCCGGCAAAATCTCGCGGGCTAATCCGCGTAAATTATAAAAATTGCCTGACCCACTTGTTCTGGCCTTTTAACAAACATCTTTATGGAGGCACATTTGCCAAGCAACACCCCCAAAAGCCGCCGTGTCTTTAAATTGACGGTGCTGGACAAACTGATAGCCCAAGATTTGCTGAAAACTTTGTTATCGGTCTGGTCAGTGATTGTCGTGATTATTGTCAGCCGCGAATTTATCCGGGTATTGGATAAAGCCATCCAAGGCCGCGTACCCAGCGAAACCTTATTGACATTGCTGGGCTTAAAGACCATCAGCATAGGCGCATCATTATTGCCCCCTGCCCTATTTATGGCGGTACTGATGGTCTTAGGCAAAATGTACCGCGATCAAGAAATGTCAGCCATCGCTTCGGCAGGCGGCGGTGTGGGTGTGCTGTATCGGGCGGTTTTCCTGATGGTATTGCCCTTAAGCGTCGCGGCGGCAGGTTTGTCCTTATATGGAACGCCGTGGGCGGAAACGACCACCACTAAAATCATGCACGAAGGCGCGGAATCGTCTGACTTACGCGGTATTGCCGCCGGAAAATTTAGCGAATATAGCCAAAGCGACCTGGTGTTTTATGTCGAAAGCATCAGCCCTGACCATGTCATGCACGATGTATTTGTCCAACATCGGCGCGGCAACACACCCGGCATCATCAATGCGCAATCGGCGCATTTGCAAGATTTGCCTGAAGGCCGTTATGTGATTTTTCATAATGGCGAACACGTCCAAGGCATACCGGGGCAGTTGGATTTTGTCATCGAAAAATTTAAAGACTATGCGGTCAGGGTTGAAGAGCCGGACACGGCCATTTTTTTCAACCGCATATCCATTGCCCCCGACCTGCTTCTGGCTTCCTCAGCCCCTGCCGACAAAGCCGAATTGCAACGGCGCTGGTCTATCCCGCTAGGCATTGTGTTGCTGGGCTTACTGGGCGTACCGTTGGCGCAAATATCCCCTCGCGGCGGTGCGTTCGGCAATATCTTGGTTGGTTTCATCATTTATTTTTGCTACGGCAACCTGTTGCGGGTCAGCCAGTTATGGGTCTCTAAAGAAGTAATTCCCGTCTGGTTAGGCGGAGTCGGTGTCAACCTACTACTGCTTATCGTCGGCGGCATATTACTGGTGCGTTTGTATGGCTGGCGTTGGTTTTACCTCAATTTAAGACACAAGGCCGCGCCATGAATGTACTGACCCGTTATATCGTCCTCGACATCTTAAAAGCCGCTGGCATTGCCGCCATCTTGTTACTGACCCTGTTCGATTTGTTCACGTTCAGTGACGAATTGGATGATATTGGCCGGGGCGATTATGGCTTAAAAGATGTATTTTTTTTCGTGACCTTGGCATCACCGACCATACTTTATGAGCTGATGCCCGCTTCGGCCTTAATCGGCAGCCTGTTTGCGCTCGGTAACATGGCCAATAACCAGGAATTGACGGCCATGCGTGCTGCGGGTTTGTCAGTTGCGGGGATCGTAAAAATAGTATTGCTGGCAGGCTGTTTTTGGGTAGCAGCAGCGGTGTTTGTCGGCGAATTTGTCGCACCCGCAGCCGAAAGTAAAGCGCAGCTCATGCGTGCCAGTGCGCTACACAATCCGTTTTTTAGGAACGTCAAATACGGGATATGGCTGCGCGAAGCGGGCCGCTTCATCAATATCCGTTTGCTCGAAGACAATGGCGACCTTGCCGATGTCAGCATTTATGAAACGGATGCCCAGCAACATTTACTGCGCTCCATCCACGCCCAAAAAGCGGTTCATCTGGGCAATCAACAATGGCGGTTGCAAGACATTCGGACATCTACGGTATCCACCAAGCAAATGCAGGCCGATTCGGCGGCAGAACAGCTATGGAACACGTCGATTTCACCTGATTTGCTAAAAATCGTAGTCGTGAACCCGGATAATCTCTCCTTGTATGACCTAGCCATGTACATCGAATTCTTGAAGGACAACCAACAAAAATCACAACTGTATGAAATGTCATTTTGGGGCAGGGTTGTCACGCCGCTGGTCATTTTTACCATGTTGCTGGTGTCGGCGCCGTTTGTAATTGGCATTAAACGGGGCATCAATGCCGCCACGCGCATTTTGATTGGCGTGGTGATCGGGATGAGCTTTAATGTCATTGATATGACGTTCAGCCACGTTGGCCTGATTTATAATCTCAATCCACCGCTAGTGGCGTTTGCCCCTAGTTTATTGGTATTGTCACTGGCGGTTTATGCTATTAAGCGGCTCAATTGACCACCGATCAGCATAAAAAAAGGCGGCATGGAATTTTCCATGCCGCCTTTTTTATAGGTCTTTTTTTAGCGTTTAAAAATCGTAGCTTACACCAATATCATAACCTTCAAACCCGTCCGGGTTCTCTATACTAAAGACATATTTGCCGCTGAGTGACAGGGAATCTGCCAAACCGAATGTGGCTTTGTCCAACCATTCGACTTTTTTCACCGAACTCAGCTCAATACCGACTTCGTTGTATTGGCGGACAAACACTCTGGAACCCGTAAATTCAGTGTCAGTGAAGATACCTTTCACCCGCACATCATGGCCAAACATGGACACTACCCTGCTAGGAAAAATACCGTTCTTGAACACATAGTTGTTGATATTCGGATCGGAACTGACCACGCCGTCAATACTGAGCGGCAACGTTTTGTAATAACCGAACATATTGACAAAAGCCATATCATAACCCGCTAACTTGAACTTATAGTTGCTGGAAATTGATGTGGAAAATATCTGCCCCAAACTGGCAAGGTCTTGCGAACCAATAGCACCGTAACTCACGCTAGGAATCAAATACCAATTATCGGTAAGGGGGTGCATATAGCCCAATCCGACACTGCCTTGGAAGGAAGCGGCCTGGCCTACGGTGATATAGTTGAATTGGCCGTTGACTAACAGCTTCTTACGCGGATCATCGGAACTGATATTGAATGCCTTGCTGATAGGTACGTTAATGACTGAAATGTCAATATTGCCTTGGGTATAATTCCCCCCGCCGACACCGACCATCAAAGGGTTTGACGAAGAACCGGCACTGGCCGATTTACTGACAGGTTTAGCCGTACCACTTGGGGAACCGCTACCCGTGTCACTGGCGGGGGCTGTCGTTGTGGTCGGAGTTGACGTTGGTGACGGGACATTGGTTGCATAATCAAATGTTGTGCTCACCAGTTGCCCTTGTAAACTGGTTGGGTTACCAGCCACTTGGGAATTAGGGGTGTTGGCGACCTGAAATTCCATAATCCGGCTATAAGTGCCATCGGTGTCTTTGCGCAAATAATCTTCCATCGCCTTGGTGGTGTCACTGCGTTTGGCACCATCAAACGTTTTCGTGACCCCTAACTCAGGGATTTCCAATATCAGCGTACTTTTATCCGTTGTCCCTTGAGGCAACGAGACATTAATGTCAACCCCTTGATAAACGGTTTGGGCCGAGACGGTTGAAGTTTGGGAATTGTACCCCGGAAAAGACTGGGAAAATCCTTTGTTGGTCAATTGGTCAAAAAAATTGCCTGCATTATCGAAATCAAATGTTTTTGTTTTGGGCCCTTCACCCAAATTAGTGACGGTAATATCAGCCTGAAAAATACCGGAATAGGCGCAATAGGGTGACATTGCCAAAATGATGGCGGCGGTTATTTTTTTCATGCAAGAGGCCCTTTGTTAGCATTGTAAAGATACAAGATGATGGCGGATTATCAAGCCCATGATTGTCCGGCATGTCGATAAAATTTTCTTCGTGCTTTTACGGTTAACGGATCAGCAAATGTGCAAACGGGCTTAACAATAATGGATGAAATGAAATTGTGCAAGAAATTGCCGGGGCAGGCAGATAACAAAAAAACTATAACTATTCGCAACAAATTGATAAATATAATAAAAATTTATTTTTCAATAAGCAGCCAGGCACCATTGCCTTATAAAAATTCTGGTAAAGGGAATCCTATCCTGGAACACCTCAACAAAACGGTGTTAAAAAAACAAAAAAGCCAGACACCCCGTGGTTGTCTGGCTTTTTTAGGCGATAACGGGCAATCGCCCTTTAGTCATTACTCGTTCGGATCATTCCAAATCGGATTGGAGCGGTCTTCCTCAGTCAACTTGGCGTTGTCTTGAGGGTAAATATGCCAAAATGACTTGTCAATCGGGGCGTTGCTATACGTTTCTTTCCGGTCGTGTCCGAACGGGCACCACCAGTTTTCGACAATCTTGACCAAATAGGCGTGCCATTCAAACAGCGCGACGCTGTACGGGCAGTACCAAGTGCAATTGGCTATCCAAAACCATTTGTAACGTGACAGACTCCATTTGAATGAAGGGTCCATGGTAATTTGGTTTTCGTAAGTGTAGCGGTAACTGGCGCGGTGCGGGATGTAATCAGACCATTTTTTCAAGTTTTTGGCACCGACTAACAGCAAATGATAGTAAGTCATATACGCGCTTAAGATCACAAACGGCAGGGTCAAAATGGGCAGATAAACCAAAACCATGCCGACCGCCCGTTGCCAAACGGGCATAGTATTATGGTTCTTGCCGATTTCGACGCGGGCGGCACAGGATTCGCAAGCTTTCATTTAAGGGGTCTCCTCATTATTGTTGTTATCATGGGTGGGGGCATCATCTAAAAGTGTAGTCAGGTTATTTTCATTCAGCAGTTCGTAGACGCTCAGGCAACCTGCACAACAAAAATGTTTGTCACCGGAAGCTTCATGACACATAAAACCTTCTATTTCAACAGGTTGACCACACAGCGAGCAAGTCTCTTTTTCCATAGCGGCAAGGCCCCGAATGTTTACAAGCTGGATGACACCGAACAAAAAAACGCTTTAAGGTAATCGGTTTCTGGTATGGCAGGATCAACCGGATGATCGGGGCCTTGTCCAAGATTGGCGAAAAAAGTCAAATGGCGGTCAATATGGCGGCCTGAGGAGCGCAGCAGCTCTTGTAAATTATCGCGGCTCAAGTGGAACGAACAGGACGCGGAAACCAACACGCCATTTTTCGCCAACACCTGCAAAGCCAAGTGGTTCAGACGGCGATAGGCTTCATAGCCTTGTTTGAAATCTTTTTTACGCTTGACCAAGGCAGGCGGATCCAAAACGATGATGTCATAAAGCTGGTTATCCAAACGGGCTTGTTTAAGGAATTCAAACACATCGCTACGGATGAACTGCATCTTATCGGCCACCCCATTGAGTCTGGCATTTTCCAGCGCGAGTGTCAACGCCCCTTCAGACGCATCCACGCAAGTCACGTCAATAGCTCCGGCACAGGCGGCAGGAATGCCCCACGCGCCCGCATAAGAAAACAAATCCAACACCGTTTGGCCTTTTGCCATGCCAGCCAACAAAGCACGGTTGTTGCGATGGTCATAAAACCAACCGGTTTTTTGCCCGTCCAGAATATCTATTTTAAATTGCGCCCCGTTTTCTTCAATCAATACCGATTCAGGCAATTGCCCGTAAGCGACTTCGGATTCCAAACTTAAACCTTCCAATTGCCGCTGGCTATTATCATTTTTCATGACAATAGCCGTTGGGCTGAACAAGTCCACCAAGGCCTCCAACAAATGCGCTTTGCGCTGCTCAATCCCGGCAGTGGTGATTTGCACTGAGAACACATCGCCAAAACGGTCAATGACCAAACCCGGCAAGCCGTCGCTTTCGCCAAACACCAAGCGGTAAAAAGGCCGGGCAAACAGCTTTTCACGTAATGCCAAAGCGGTGCTTAACCGTTCTTTAAAAAAATTCTGCCCGCATTTTAGGTTGGCTTTCCTTGATAGCAAGCGGGCGCAAACCAAGGTATTGGGGTTGACATAAGCAGTTCCCATCGCCTTACCGTCCGCACTGTGGATTTGCACCAAATCCCCCGCAGCAAACGCATCTAAGGGTGAGCGTTGGTTATCAATTTCATTGCTAAAAACCCATAAATGCCCTTTACGCAGGCGTTGGTCTTCGTGTTTTTTTAGATAAAGTACGGGATGGGGCATATTAATAAATCAAATTGAAATGATAACCGCCCACCGGAGTCCGGGTAGGCGCGATGACCAACCTAAGCTCAACGGTGGAATCTGGCAAAATTAACGCCCCTGAGGCGTTAAACAAATAATCTTCGGGACGGAACAGCCTGCGACCCAATGCTTGGCCGTTATAATCCAGCAACGTCAACTCAAGCTTTGGGTACGCTTGGCTAAATTCCGCCTGATTATGAATGGCCGCAACAAACAAATGCGTCTGGTCGGGCAATGTGTCTAAAGCGTTGCGGAGAGTCGCCAACGCATCAGCGTTTTGGTAGGTTGGCAAACGGCAAGCCAACGCTTGGCAGAGCGGGATAAGACGTTTGCGCAGTTTGTCATTTTGGACCCACGCACCGCCTTCAAAATAAAGCAACTGCCCCAAGAACAACAATAGCCCCGCAACAACACCTATGCGCCATAGCGGGCTTATCGGCCCGATTTCGAGCAGGGGCGTTTCCCAAGGCAAATCCATGTCATCATTGGCAATCACCTTAGCCACCACGGGTTCGGGATCAAACTCCGTGAGCAACTCCAAGGCATCAAAATCAACCGCACAACGGTTACAATGCAAAATCCCCCGCGTGGTGCGTAATTGCCCGACAGTCAACGCTTGTTTCTGCTGGCAATTAGGACACCGGGTAAACATGCTCGGCTACCGTTTACTGCCGTCTAGCCTGATCCAATCTTCCTGTTGCACAGGCGGTGCAAAGGCAATAGCCTCTTGATAAGCCGTGCTGACCGATTCGGCCTGCTCGTACAAAATCCCCGACAACACCAAATCCCCCTGCGGCAACACCAAGGCACTGATAGGTTCTGACAATTCAATCAAAGGCTTGGCGAGAATATTAGCCAACACCACATCGGCTTGCACAGGTACAAAATGTTCAGGCAAATAACAGGAGATCTTTTCTTGGACATTGTTTTTTAAGGCATTGTCTTGGGTTGCCGTTAAGGCTTGCGGATCAATGTCCACTGCATACGCATGCTTTGCTCCCAGCAAAACTGCGGCCACTGCAAGAATCCCTGAACCGCATCCGTAATCAATCACGGTTTTGCCTTGCAAATCATGGCTAGCCAACCACTCCAAACACAAGGCCGTAGTCGGGTGTGTGCCCGTACCGAATGCCAAACCCGGATCGAGGGTCAAACAGACGGTATCGGCTTCGTATTGCTCTTGCCCGGTCGGACAAACCCAAAGCCTGTCGGCGAATTTCATGGGATGGTAGTATTCCATCCAGGCCCGCTCCCACGCTTGATCCGCTATCGCTTCATAATCCCATGCCAACAAAGCTTCACTAGGAAAATGGGCATAAACCGACGTTTTGATTTTTTCAATATCAGCATCCAACTCATACAGCGCAATCACTTGGGTGCGCGTCCAAATTTTGGTCTCGCCTATCGCCGGCTCATAAACGGGCTCGTCTTCGGCATCCATGTAAGTCACGGACACTGCGCCCAATCCATCGAAAAAATCGGCCAGTTGCGGGGCGAGCTGCTCGGAAGTTGTGACAGTGAATTGATGCCAAGCCATATTCGTGACAATGAAATGATAAAGGAAGCTTAATGCAGGCAGCCAAGTTTAGCTTTAGCTGGAAGAAAAGCAAAAGGCTTGGCGACGGCAAGCATCGCCAAGCCCTTACAACGGGCTTTAATTAATAAATCCCCAATTTCTTTTCCAAATAATGGATATTCTGCCCGCCAGCAGCAAACGCGCTGTCGTTCATAATATCTTGTTGGAGCGGGATATTGGTTTTGATGCCGTCAATGATGATTTCGCTTAAGGCGGTGTTCATGCGGGCAATCGCGCCTTGACGGGTTTCACCGTGGGCGATCAGCTTGCCAATCATGGAATCATAATATGGCGGGACTTTATAGCCGTTGTAAATATGTGTTTCACAACGGATACCAGGGCCGCCCGGCATATGGAACTGCTCGATTTTGCCAGGGCAAGGCATAAAGGTGTGCGGGTCTTCGGCATTCAGGCGGCATTCAATGGCATGGCCTTGAATTTTGACTTGGTCTTGGGTGATGGACAGCGGCAGACCAAACGCAATACGCAATTGCTCTTTGACAATATCAAACCCTGTGACCATTTCGGTGACAGGATGCTCAACTTGGACACGGGTGTTCATTTCAATGAAATAAAACTCGCCTTTTTCATACAGGAACTCAAACGTCCCGGCCCCCAAATAACCAATTTCAAGACAAGCCTTGGCACAACGCTCACCGATAAACCGACGCTGTTCTTCTGTAATGCCTGGAGCCGGAGCTTCTTCAACAACTTTTTGGTGGCGACGTTGCATGGAACAATCACGCTCACCCAAATGGATGGCATTGCCGTGGCTGTCAGCCATGACTTGGAACTCGATATGGCGCGGGTCTTCCAAGAATTTTTCCATGTACACGGTCGGATTACCGAATGCATTGCCCGCTTCGGCTTTAGTCATGGTGATGGCATTCAACAACGCGCCTTCAGTATGGACTGTGCGCATACCGCGCCCGCCGCCGCCGCCTGCCGCTTTGATAATGACCGGATAACCAATTTCCTGCGCCAGCCTGAGATTTTTCTTGTTGTCATCGGACAGAGGGTCGTTATTGCCCGGCACACACGGGATGCCTGCCGCCAACATGGCGTTTTTGGCGGAGATTTTATCGCCCATCATACGGATGGTGTCGGCATTAGGGCCAATGAAAACAAACCCGCTTTGGCGGACTTTGTCAGCGAAATCGGCGTTTTCTGACAAAAATCCGTAGCCTGGATGGATGGCTTCGGCATCCGTGACTTCAGCGGCACTGATAATGGCAGGGATATTCAAATAGCTGTCCGCAGAGGCCGCAGGGCCTATGCAAACGGATTCATCCGCCAAGCGGACATGTTTCAGGTCGCGGTCAGCCTCGGAATGGACGGCAACGACTTTAACGCCCAACTCCCGGCAGGCACGTAAGATACGCAGGGCGATTTCGCCTCGGTTGGCAATGACAATTTTATCGAACATGGCTTTCTCTTTTTACTCGATTTACTCAATGATGAATAAAGGCTGTCCATATTCGACAGGTTCGGCGTTATTGACCAATATTTGCTTGATGACACCGTTGGCATCGGATTCGATTTGGTTAAGGATTTTCATCGCTTCGATGATGCACAAGGTCTCGCCCACTTGGACGGCTTGGCCGACTTCAACAAACACTTTCGTGCCCGGTGAAGCGGAGCGGTAAAACGTACCGACCATAGGCGACTTGACCACATGTCCGGTGACGGCTGATTCTTCTGCAACCGCTGGCGCAGCAGCAGGGGCGGCTAGCGGGGCGGATACAGGCGCGGCATAAGCAACCGGGGCTGGTGCGGCAGAATAACGGCTGATGCGGATACTTTCTTCGCCTTCTTTGACTTCGAGTTCCGCAATACCCGACTCTTCGATCATTTCGATAAGTTTTTTAATTTTTCTAATATCCATTGTTTTTATTGTCTCTCGGCTAGTATCTGATGGGCGGCCTGCAAGGCCAGTTCGTATCCGGTCGCCCCTAATCCGCAGATAACCCCTTTGGCAATATCTGAGAAATAGGAATGCTTCCTAAAAGGCTCACGGGCATAAACGTTCGATAAATGAACTTCTATAAAAGGGATTTGGGTTGCCAACAAAGCGTCCCGAAGCGCCACACTGGTATGGGTGAAGGCGGCGGGGTTAATGATGATAAAATCGGTATGCCCACGGAATGCATCATGGATCAGCTCAACCAGCGCATGTTCGGCATTGTGCTGATAAAAAAACAGCTGATGGCCTAATTCATCCGCACGTTGCTCCAGGGCAATTTTGATATCGGCGAGTGTTTTGTTACCGTAGTGTGCTGGTTCGCGCAATCCTAGCAAATTTAAATTGGGGCCATTCAATACGGTAATATTTGCCATTAATATGTGTGCTGATTAAATGAATTTAAGTGGTATTTAACCGCGTAATTTTACCGTTTTGCAGAATTTTGTCTATCTATTGTTTTTTTTAAAAATTCCTGCAAATGAATATTAATTGTTTCATAAGCAATCGCACCATAAATTTTAAAATCGGTCTTGCAATTACTTATGAAACACACATAACTTATTGATTGGATTTATTAATCGCCCCAAAAGTTAGCGCAAAGTAAACTAATCCTACTATGCGCTAACTTTTGGGGCGATTAATAAAAACACTGCGTAAAATGACTAATAACCTAGCAATAGAGTAAACTATTGCCCACTGACTTGACGGTTTGAAACGACAATGACAACACAAAACGTACACCTGCATGAAATCCACAAATTTGGCTCGATGGCCGAACGCTGGTGGGACAAAGACGGCGAATTCAAAACCCTGCACGACATCAACCCGTTGCGTGTGGAATTTATCCAACGTTACGCCAGCCTCGCCGGACAACGTATCGTGGATGTCGGTTGCGGCGGCGGCATCTTAACTGAAGCCTTGGCCGGACAAGGTGCTGATGCGCTCGGTATCGACTTAAGCGAAGAGCTGATTGATATTGCCGACTTGCATGGTTTGGAAACTGGCGCGACTGCCCGGTACCAAAAAATCAGCGCGGAAGCCTTGGCGAAACAAGAACCGGGCGGTTTTGACCATGTCACCTGCATGGAAATGCTTGAACATGTCCCTGACCCAGGCTCCATCATCACCGCTTGCGCAAAAATGGTCAAACCGGGCGGCAAGGTATTTTTCTCGACGCTAAACCGTCAACCTAAAGCGTATTTGTTGGCGATAGTTGCCGCCGAACACGTTCTGCAAATGCTGCCCAAAGGCACGCATGATTACAAAACCTTCATCAAACCGTCCGAACTGTGCCAAACCGCCCGTTCCGCCGGATTGACGTTACAAGGCATGGTCGGCATCAGCTACAGCCCGTTCACCAAGCGTTTCAGCCTGGGCAAAGACATTGGCGTCAATTACCTCGCCGCGTTTGAGCGCACCGAGTAAGCGGGCATGAGCGCACCTTTTGACTTGGCTTGTGTGCTGTTCGATTTGGATGGCACGTTAGTGGACACGGCCCCGGACTTGATCGCTTGTCTGAACAAAGCTTTCACTACACACGGCTTTGCCCAAGCCGATCCGGCGGCAGTCAAGCCGTTCATATCGTTTGGCGCCGCCGCGATGATTAAAGATTGTTTGGGCGATAGCACCTCCGCCGCTGAACAAGCCGACATTTTGGAGACCATGCTGGGATTTTATGAACAAAACATCGCCGAACACAGCGTGTTTTTCTCTGGCATCACCGACATCCTAGCAACCATAGAAGCACGGGGCTTGAAATGGGGCGTGGTCACCAACAAACGTGAGCGCTTCACACTGCCCTTAATGGCCGCATTGGAATTGGACAAACGCGCAGCCTGCATCATTAGCGGCGACACCACCGCCCACCCCAAACCCCATCCAGAACCGATGCTCGAAGCGTGCCGACGGGCGGCGGTCACGCCTAGCCAATGCGTTTATATTGGTGATGCCAGCCACGACATCACGGCCGGGAAAAATGCCCAAATGAAAACCTTGGCGGCCTTATACGGCTATATCAACGCAGGCGACCAGCCGGAAACGTGGGGAGCCGATGCCCTGATCCACTCACCAACCGACATTTTAAATTGGATGGACTCCGCATTATGTTGTTGAACAATCAAGTTATTTTAATCACGGGTGCTGGCGGAGGCCTAGGTGGTAACGCAGCACTGGCCTTAGCCAAACACGGTGCGCATATCATTTTGCTCGACAAAGCCATCCCAAAACTGGAAGCCGTTTATGATGCCATTGTCGAAGCGGGCGGCCCTGAACCGATCATGTATCCGTTTGATTTGGCCGGGGCGACCGAAGCCGATTATCAGGAATTGGCGGACAGGATAGGTGAAAAATATGGCGCTTTGCAGGGCTTGCTGCATTCCGCCGTGGAATTCAAACATTTTTCCCCACTGCCACAAGTCAGCACCCAAGATTGGCTGCACAGCTTGCACGTCAACCTGACAGCGCCGTTTTTGCTGTGCCGGATGCTACTGCCGTTATTGCAAAAAAGCCCGCATGCTTCGGTGGTTTTCACATCCGACTCATCCGCCCGGACGGCTCCGGCTTATTCTGGCCCTTACGGTGTCAGCAAAATGGCCTTAGAAGGTTTGGCACATGTCTTGGCGCAAGAGCTGGAAACGGCCAACACCGTTAGGGTAAACACCTTACTCCCAGGCCCGGTCAACTCGCCGCTACGCAAACGCGCTTATCCCGCAGAAGACAAAAGCCGCTTGCCCGGCATGGAATCACTAGCGGAAACTTATTTATACCTATTCAGTGCTCAAAGCCAGGGAATAACTGGACAAGTCATTGACGCACGGACTTTTCATTTATAAAGGAACGACATGGCAGATAAAGAAACCGTCATTTTGGGCCGGGATGTGGACATTATCACTATCCCGGAGGGCCATAGCGGCATGTTGCGCCAAGGTATGGAAGTGACTGTCCACCAAGCCTTAGGCGACAGCTTTACGGTCATCACCGACTATGGGCACATGGTGCGCATCGCCGGTAACGATGCCGATGCCTTAGGGCGTGAACACCACCAATTGCAAACCTTGGCCTCAGAAAACAGCGCGGAAGCCATCGAACAAAATTGCTGGGAAGTCATGCGCACGGTTTACGACCCGGAAATCCCCGTCAATATTGTCGAATTGGGCCTAGTGTATTACTGCAAAGTCACCGAAGCGGACGGACAAACCTTTAACGTCGACATCATGATGACCCTGACCGCACCCGGCTGCGGCATGGGGCCGGTCATCCAAGGCGATGTTGAACGCGGCATCAAGGCTTTGCCAAATGTCGCCAGTGTCAATGTCGAAGTTGTGCTCGACCCGCCCTGGTCACGTGACATGATGTCGGAAGTGGCCAAATTGCAATTGGGCTTGTATTAAGTTTTCGTCAGTTAAAGCCATCCAGGCTTTAATAAACCCTAGATGGCCTAAAAACCAGCAACAATTTTTCACACGGCTTATTGCTATTACGCCAAACAGATTCTATGCTCATACGCAACTTGGCCTTAGCAAGAAAACCCAATGTCCGCGCTGCTACATGATGAACTGATCAAAATCCTGGAAGACGAAAAACTGACCCCGTATTTTCAGCCTATCGTCTCCATCCCCCACAAAAAAATTATTGGCTATGAAGCGTTGATCCGTGGCCCGTCAGGTAGCCCGCTATACACGCCGTTTGTTTTGTTCACCACGGCAGACCAGTACAATTTGAGCAGCAAACTCGAATACCTCTCCCGTGACATCAGCCTAAAACACTACGCCAGCCTGAACATCCACGAAAAACTGTTCATTAACGTCAGCCCGGCGGTCTTGCTCCACCCTGACTTCAAAGACACCATCACCAGCCATTTCCATGAAGAATTTGGCCTCGCCCCGTCATCAGTAGTCATCGAAATCACCGAACACCAAGCCACCGACAGTTATTTGCTGATGCGCGATGTGGTCAACCATTGCCGCGAAATGGGCTTTCAAATTGCATTAGATGATTTGGGGGCGGGTTATTCAGGGTTGCGCTTATGGACGGAACTGCAACCCGACTATGTAAAACTAGACAAGCATTTCATAGAAGGCATCCACAACGATGCGGTAAAAATCAATTTTGCCCGTTCCATCCAGCGTATCGCCACCTCTTTAGATTGTCATGTGATTGCTGAAGGCGTTGAAACCGAAGAAGAATTTAAAGCCATTGAAAAGCTCGGCATCAGCTATGCGCAAGGTTTTTATTTTGCCAAACCCGCTCCGGTGCCTTTGGAAAAAATTGATGCGTCCTTGCTTGGCGAACCATCATCCCCACTGCCTACCAGCATTTACCACACGCTCACCGCCGCGCATATCACCCAATATACTGACCCGTTACCCTCAGAAACGCCTATCCACGAGGTCATGGAGCGGTTCCAGCATAACACTGGGCAATCCATTTTAGTGTTGGCCGATAAAGGCCATGCCACAGGCGTGATATACCGCGAACATTTTTTTGCCAAACTGTTTTCCAGCCGCTATGGCCTGGAATTGTACGGAAAAAAGCCCATCAAATTGTTCGTGGAAAAAGAGCCTCTCTATTTTTGCCGGCATACACCGCTGGAATCTTTAAGCCAACACCTGACTTCAACAAAAACCGATGACATGGCTTTCATCATCACCGACAACGACGCTTATCACGGTATCGGCACTGTCCGCGATTTGCTTGAAGAAATCACCCGCCAACAAATCCAAAACGCCAAACACGCCAATCCCTTGACCTTGCTGCCCGGCAGTGTCCCCGTCAATGACTATATCAACCGATTATTAGCTGCCCAACAAACTTTCGCGGTCGGTTATTTTGATTTGGACAATTTCAAACCGTTTAATGATGTGTATGGCTATAGCGCAGGCGATGACATCATCAAAACCGTCGCCGACACCCTGCAAGAATGGGTCGGCAAAAACTGCGGATTAGTCGGGCATATCGGTGGCGATGATTTTATCGTTGTCTTTACTTGCGGCGATTGGCAACAATGTTGCCATAACGTACTCGCAAGCTTTGCAGAACGCGTCCCTCACTTTTACCACCCCGAAGACATCCGGGCGGGTGGCATCCATGCCGAAGACCGCTCAGGTACCCCCCGTTTCTTTCCGCTCATCAGTTTGTCGGTAGGCATTGTCCCCCCTGAAATTTGCGCCACTTGCCAATCCCATGTCAATATCGCCGACTTCGCAGCCAGCGCGAAAAAGTCCGCCAAGCTCCTTTCCGGCAATAGCATCCATGTCTGCTGCTAATGCCCGACAGACCTCTTTTCACGACAACCACTGCCTGAAACCTAAACGCACCTAGCATTGGCCGACCATGCCGTCAGCCCACCCCCAAAAACGCACTAAAACAGCTCAAATCCAACCGCGCAGACCCTATCTCCGCTATAATCCCGCATCCTTTTTCCTGGACGATAAGCATTTTTTCATGGGCATCATCAAAAAACTGGCCTCGCAAACCGCCATCTATGGGCTTAGCAGCATTTTCGCCCGGTTTTTAAATTACCTGCTAGTCCCGCTGATCACCTATGCGTTCCCTGCCCATGAATACGGGGTAATTTCCGAGTTTTATGCTTATTCGGGCTTTTTTTCGGTGTTGCTGTTGTGCGGCTTCGAAACAGGCTACTTCCGGTTCCGCGACAAAGACCAAACCTCGCACGACACCGCTTATTCCACCGCGCTCATTTTTATCTTATGCCTTAACAGCCTGTTTTTTCTGGCGGTTTTCTGGGGCAATGCCAAATTATCAGGATTGCTCAATCATGCCCAACACCCAGAATATGTGTTGTGGTTTGGCATCATTTTGGCGTTTGATGCGATTGCCGCGTTGCCGTTTGCCCGTTTGCGGGCGGAACAAAAAGCGTTTAGGTTTGCAGGCATCAAGCTGGTGGAAATTGGCGTTACCGTCGGCCTGACACTGTTTTTTATCGTGTATTGCCCCAAACTGTACGCCAACAATCCGCCCCCGTGGCTGGCTTATGTTTACCATCCGTCGATTGGCTTAGGGTATGTGTTCATTGCCAACCTATTGGCGAGTGCCTGCAAGTTCCTGCTGCTCGTGCCGCAATTGGCCGGTATTGTTTGGGGCTTTGACAGGCCGTTGTTTGCAAAAATGCTGCGTTATTCCATGCCGATGGTGGTCATTGGCTTTGCGGGCATCATCAATGAAATGCTTGACCGTGCCTTGTTGAAATATCTGTTGCCGCATGATTTGACCACCAATATGAAATTGCTTGGCGTTTACAGCGCCTGTTACAAGTTGGCGATGCTGATGTCGCTGTTCATCCAAGCCTTCCGCTACGCCGCCGAACCGTTCTTTTTCAGTTACTCAGGCCAAAACGATGCGCGGGACGTTTACGCAAAAGTCCTCAAGTTTTTCGTGATTTTTTGCGTGTTGATCTTTTTGCTGGTGACACTGTACATCGATTTTTTCCAATATTTCATGGGAGCAGAATTCCGTGCAGGTTTACATGTCGTGCCTATCTTGTTGTTGGCCAACTTGTTTTTAGGGATTTACGTGAATTTGTCGGTCTGGTACAAGCTAACCGACCGCACCTTAATGGGCGCGTGGGTGTCTTTGTTCGGTTCAGGATTGACCGTTGCCCTGAATATCTGGTGGATTCCGCTGTATGGCTACGAAGGCTCGGCATGGGCGACACTGGCCTGTTATGCCAGTATGTCGCTGGTTTCATACCTGCTAGGGCGTTGGTTTTATCCGGTCGCTTACCCGGTGTTCCGTATCCTCGGTTATATCTTGTTAGGGTTGACCCTGTTTTTTGCGCAAAGCTGGGTGCGCGATTACCTGAATTGGCCAACTTGGTTGCTCTCTTCCGCGCTGATGTCGGAATACTTGCTGATAACACTATGCTTAGAAAAACCTTGGGGATTGCGCCGCAAGCGTTGACAGTGGTATTTTCCAGCCCCCTTCAGTGTTAGAATGCCGCTCCGCTTCCACATCCGCCCAATAAAATGACTGATCAAAAGCAAGCACGGGCCCGTTTCATCGCCCTCTCTGTCCTTCTCGTATTGGGCGGCTGGGTTCTTCAAGGTTTTTTGCCGTTATTGGCCTGGGCAGTTGTGTTGGCCATCAGCACTTGGCCGATTTACAAACGCTTACTGATTAGCAAAGAATTGCATGGCAAGGTCACTTGGGGCGCGGTGGCGTTAACCTTGGTGATTGGCGCGGTTATCTTAGTACCGCTCAGTTATGGGCTAGTCAAAGTGTTTGCAGAAGCGGAAGCCTTAGGCCAATGGCTATTGTCGGTACAAAAAATCGGCATCCCGCCGCCGGATTGGCTGGAAACTTTGCCCATGATTGGCGCATCGGCCAAAGCATTTTGGCTCCAATCCTTAGGCGACAAAGAAGCCGCCAATGCCACTTTGCATTGGCTCAGCACCAATGGCGCTTTAGGCCAGACCAAAACCTTCGCGGGACTGCTCCTGCAACGGCTGGTCAGTTTCTTCATTATTTTGCTGGTGTTGCTGTTTGTTTACCAACACGGCGATAGTTTAGGGCGGCAAGTCCTGACCAGCAGCCGGAGAATTTTTGGCGATATTGGCGGGCGTTATATGCTCCATGCCGCCGCTGCGGTGCGCGGCACGGTCAATGGCATGATGCTGATAGGTATCGCCAAAGGCTTGTTGTTGGGTGTGGGCTACCATCTTGCAGGCATGGGACACCCGGCCATTTTGGGGGCGTTGACGGGTATTTTCGCGACTATCCCATTTGCCGCCAAACTGATTTTTGGCGCGTGTTCACTGGTGTTGACCGCCGAAGGCCATTACACCGCCGCTTTGGTTTTGTTCAGCTACGGCATGGTGCTGACCTTGATCGCTGACAATTACGTGCGCCCCATTTTAATAGGCAACGCCGTCAAACTGCCCTTTCTTTGGACATTGCTTGGGATTTTTGGCGGACTGGAAGCGTTTGGCTTGCTCGGTTTGTTTTTAGGGCCGACATTAATGGCAATATTGATGTCAATTTGGCGGGATTGGACAGAAAGCCTTGAAAAACCGGCCCTATAAGTCCATTTAATATTCAGTTGCGATTAAGCCAGCCTATTTATAGTCACTGGCTCACTTGATGGCAGAAACAACAAAGCCATCAACCCTATCATTAATAAGGAGATAAATATCATGAAAAAAATAGTCTTAATCGGTTTAAGCGCGGCCTTATTGACCGCTTGCGCCACTGACCCGTACACAGGCCAACCCACTATCAACAACACCATGAAAGGCGGCGGCATCGGCGCGTTGGCAGGTGCGGGCGCAGGCGCATTATTTGGCGGCAACAAAGCGCAAAATGCAGGCTGGGGCGCATTAGCTGGCGGCGTGGTTGGCGCAGCCGTCGGGGCTTATATGGATCATCAAGAAAAAGAAATGCAGCAATCGCTGCAAGGCACAGGCATTCAAGTCCAACGCACCGCCGAAAATACCTTAAACCTGACTATGCCTAGCAGCATCACCTTTGGTTTCGATTCCGCAACGCTAACCCCACAAGCCCAAGGCGCGTTAGATTCTGTAGGTCGGGTCTTAAACCAATATCCTGATTCTGCCATCACCATCACCGGACATACCGACGACCAAGGCGCGGACAACTACAACCAAAAACTGTCCGAACAACGCGCCACCAGCGTTTCCGGTTATTTATCGCAACATGGCGTGGCCTATGCGCGTTTGACTACCCAAGGCATGGGCGAAAAGCAGCCTAAAGTGCCTAACACTAACGAAGCCAACCGTGCGCAAAACCGCCGTGTCGAATTGGCGATCATTGCCAACAATGACGCAGGCGGACAACAACCCCAAGGCGCACCGCAACAAGGCTATCCTCAACAGCAGGGCTATCCTCAACAACAAGGCTACCCACAGCAGCAAAGTTATCCTCAACAACAAGGCTACCCACAGCAGCAGGGTTATCCTCAACAACAAGGCTACCCACAGCAGCAAGGTTATCCTCAACAACAAGGCTACCCACAGCAGCAAGGCTATCCTCAACAACAAGGCTACCCACAGCAGCAAGGCTATCCTCAACAACAAGGCTACCCACAGCAGCAAGGCTATCCTTACCAATAAAGGCTAGAGCGGTATCCGCAAGACAATGACCTTCCAAGGTTTTTACCCTTGGAAGGTCTGGCAAATCCAAAAAACGCCCTCCTGAGCCCTATACCCCATCACCCATTCCGAGCCAGCCCACCATGTTTACAGGCATCATCCTAGCCGTCGGCACACTCTCCGGCATCGAACGTAAATCCGGCGATTTCCGCTTAAAAATTGACACCGGAAAATTGCCGCTCCAGGACGCACAACTCGGCGACAGCATTGCCGTCAACGGCGTATGCCTGACCGCCATCGAACTCGGCGCACGGCATTTTTGCGCCGATGTCTCCAACGAAACCTGGGAACGCACCACGCTCGGCCTCGCCAGCGTCGGTACGCCCGTCAACTTGGAATTGGCCTTGACCCCATCGACCCGCATGGGTGGGCATATCGTCAGCGGCCACGTTGACGGCATCGGCACGGTCATCGGCAGAAAACCTGATGCCCGCTCGGTGCGTTTCACCTTACAAGCCCCCGACAACCTCGCCAAATACATCGCCGAAAAAGGCTCGATTTGCATCAACGGCATCAGCCTGACGGTCAACGAAGTGGACGGTGCGCAATTCGGCGTCAACATCGTCCCGCACACCCTACAGGAAACCACCCTCAACGGCGCGGTGGCCGGCACGAAAGTCAACTTGGAAGTCGATATACTGGCGCGTTACATGGAACGGCTGATGCGCGGTGAAGCCGCCGCCAAACCCTGCACCGGAATTACCGAAGACTTATTGCAACGCAGCGGCTTTTTAGGCTGAAATGGAACATTTATGAACACAATTGAAGAAATCATCGAAGATTTACGGCAAGGCAAAATGGTCATCATCATGGACGATGAAGACCGCGAGAACGAAGGCGATCTGGTCATGGCGGCAGCGTTCACCCGCCCCGAAGATGTCAACTTCATGGCACGGTATGGGCGCGGCCTGATTTGCCTGACCCTAACCCCGGAGCGTTGCCAACAACTGCGTTTGCCGTTGATGGTCAACGAAAACAAAACTCCGCATTCCACCAATTTCACCGTATCCATCGAAGCCGCCACGGGCGTGACCACGGGCATTTCCGCCGCTGACCGCGCCCGCACCATCCAATGCGCCGTCGCCGCTGATGCCAAACCCGATGACTTGGTGCAACCGGGGCATATCTTCCCGCTCATGGCGCAAGCTGGCGGCGTACTGAACCGCGCCGGACACACCGAAGCGGGCTGCGATTTGGCGCGGCTGGCTGGTGCAGAACCTGCGGCAGTGATTGTCGAAATTTTAAACGAAGACGGCTCCATGGCCCGCCGCCCTGATTTGGAAGTGTTCGCCCAACAGCATAACCTGAAAATCGGCACGATTGCTGACCTGATCCATTACCGTATCCAACACGAAAACACCCTGGAACGCATCAGCGAATGCGCCTATCCCACCGAATTTGGCGAGTTCCGTTTATACGCCTACCAAGACCGCAACGACAACAACCTGCATCTGGCCTTAGTCATGGGACAAGTGTCCGGCGACGAACCCGTGCTGGTGCGCGTCCATGCCCGCAATTTATTGGACGACGTGTTCTCGTCACAACGCAGCGACTGCAACATGCCCGTACGTTTGGCGATGCAGAAAATCGCCGAAGAAGGCCGGGGCGTATTGGTGGTCATCCGCCAAAGCGAAAACAACAAAGCCCTCGCCGAACTCATCCACAGCTACCAACTGCAAGACAACGGCATCGCCAATTCTGGCCAAGCCAACCCCGACTGGCGCACCACAGGCACAGGCGCACGGATTTTGGCAGATTTGGGCGTAAGGAAATTGAAAGTGCTAGGAACCCAGAAAAAATACATTGCATTGTCTGGGTTTGATTTGGAAGTGGCAGAGCATGTGGGTTGATGGGTAGACTTCAAGATCGGGGTTGCCAGCAATAAGCGGGGTACGCTTGCTGGTGCCGCCACTTGGACTCACATCCTCAGAATATCCGTTTCAATCACTTTTTTGACTTCTTCATTGGTGATTTGTCCGCCTGTTTCTTTAGAAATGACCATGCGGATTTTATTGATGACTTCATCATTCAAAATCGCTGCTATCAAGGTTTCCGTCTTTAGACAAATTCGCTTTAGCCAAACTTTGTCGATCAGGCTTTTCCTTTGTACGCCAAATTTGGAAAGCAGCATCAAATTATAGGCGTTTTCTTCGTCTAATCCCCGTTGCAGATCAATCGTAAAAACCAAATGCGGATCAACTTTATCAATAGTCGATACTTTGTAAAACTGCCATTCGGTCAAATTGGTCAGTATTGCCCATTGTATGCCTGAATAAGCCGCATAGGACGTGGCCTGAAAAATCTGTTTTTGGCGTAACGGTGTCCCCGCCCGTTTCACCTCAATGACAATCATGTCTTGTCCGTCAGGGGCAAGGACATAATCGGCAACCCGGCCTTGTATCCGTTGTTCTGTTTTGATTTCGTCCAGTGTATATCCAAAAACATCTTGGAAAATTTTGTCAAGCACTTGGCGAGTGCTACTTTCATTGATCCCGTTTGAAGCCGACAAAAAGATTTGCGCCATCATAGGCTTCATTTTGGTTTTAATGAATTCGACTTGGTCGGCAACCACTTCTTTAGATGCTCGCCGCTTCTTTTTAGTTATAGCCAATTCATTATCATTTTCAATGACTTCAACAGAAGTCGAGCCAACTTCATTCATTTGAACGCCAAAATTTTCGGCCAACGCACCAAGGCCGTTAATATAGCCCTGTCCTATAGCTTTAAACTTCCATTCATTGCCATAGCGATAAAGCTCACCCACTAAAATAGCCGTTTCTTTATCAAATCCTTGCCCACAGTGGAAATCAGCGATTTCCATTAAAGTTTCACGATCAACCAGTCGCAATGCCACCATATCAAGCATGTTAAAATTTTGCTGTTTCTCTTCGGCGTTATGAATGGTTAGGCAAAAAACAACCCGACTTATTCCGGTAGGTATTTTTTGTAAATCCACTCCAAAACCCGTTTTACCAATGTCTTTTGCACCTTGCTCCAATCCTTCGATCAAATAAACGCAATGGCAGGCATCTTGTTGCTGGTTATAGAAGATAAAATCATCATTGCTACGGACACGGCCTTCACTGTCTAATAGAAAACAACTGCCATCTATATCAAAACTCTCATTAGAATACCGACTAGCTGACCAATCCAACCCAACAATAAAATCGGTGGAGTCCGGCAATTGTTTGGTTAATGAAAAGTTGGCTCCTCTTTCTAATTTTATGCTCATAACGGCTCCTTCTGTTGAAATGCGAAAACTGCCAATTCTAACAACGCTTAAAATCATTCGCTATGAACTATTACCGCATTAAGAGCCAAGTCACTGTAAACACTTAACGGAACACAGCTGCGTAAATTGGATTGCGGCTTTATCACAACCCAACTTTTCAGGCCAATCAGTTGTGTGATAGTTGCCGAGCTTCCGCAGTAAATGTATAGTCCATAGGTTAGCCAAAGGATGCGATTTTTCCGTAACCTTAGGCATTAAAAAGGAATCAACCCTGTGAAAACTAAACATAAACTCCTTCTATTTCTTCTAGCCGCCATATTCCCTTTATCTGCAATGGCAATCCCGCATTGCAGCCGGGATATGGATAAATCAGATACCGTTGCCACCTACCAAGAGCTTCGGCATTTATGGGATAAGTGGCTTGATGTTAGTGATGGACATTTGCAAGCCATTACGGATAGTTGTTCGCACAATTCTGCATGTGTCGAAAAAAATAAGCCCATTGGCCGCGAACTGGCCACCTCACAAATCGGCTATGGGATAGATGAAATCAGTTACGAAATGAACAGATGCAAAAAAGTCCTTAAAAACAAACATAAAATGACTGATGCTGAAATTGCCAATTAGCTTGGGTGGGATGGCTTTACAACTGTTAAGAAACGATTAGTTTAGCCCTTTCAATAACGTGCGCTACCAGGGCCTCAGGCGCATGTTCTATTAAGCTAATCTGACGTGTGTTGAAATCTAAGGATTTTAATTGGTGCACCAATACAGCACCTTGTGTGATGAGCTGATCCGGTAACACGACTTCTAACTGGATTCCCCGGATTGTGCTGGTGATAGGTGCAACTATCGCCATACCCGTGTGCCCGTTAAATGATTTTCTTGAAATGACAAAGGCAGGTCGGCGTTTGATGATTTCGATGCCACTGCTTGGATCAAAATTTAACCAAACAATATCACCTTGTTCCGGGACATAAGCCATCAACCAATTATCTCTTTGCCGATGGCTGGTGTTGATAACCATTCCCGGTCTTCTTCAAGCAAGGCCAGCTTTTCTTTCGGACTACCTGCCAATAAGCTTTCAAGGGTGAGGGGGTTAGTTTTTGGCATTAAAACGATATGGTCATTTTCAATTGTCATATCGACCAAAGAACCTGTCTGTAATCCGACTTGCTCAAGAATGGCTTTGGGTATGCTAATAACATGCGCCCCGCCTGATTTTCTGATGGTTAATGTCGTCATGATGCACCTCGTCAATTTTCTCTAAATATAAACTACAGGGTATCAATAGGGTTTCTGGCTATAGCGTACAGTTTTTGCTTGATGGAAATCTTTGAAAACAACAAATCTAGCGGTTTGATGCGGATAAACCCTGACTTGATCCGACTTTTTCGGGCAACCGGAACAAGTCAGGGCTAATGAGGCTTAGCGGTTGTATAACGCCAAAACTTGCCGGACGTAGTTTTGGGTTTCAGGGTAAGGAGGAATGGAGTTGTTGTGTCTGAGGACGGCATTTTCGCCTGCGTTATAGGCGGCGACGGCAAGGTCAAGATTAGAGCCGAACATACCAATCAGATGTTTTAGATAGCGGGTGCCACCATCGACATTTTGGTCTGGGTCGGTGCTGTCCATCACACCAAACCGCCGTGCTGTACCGGGCATCAATTGCATTAGACCCACCGCACCTTTAGGGGAAATGGCACCGGCATTGTAGGCGGATTCGGTTTGGATCACGGCGTGGACCAATTTAGGGTCAACTTGGTGACGGGCGGCGGCTTGTTCAATCAAATCCGCGAAACGCTGTTTATTAGCACTGGAAAAACGCCCGATGGAGTGCCCGACGTTGCTGAAATAATGGGTGGAGGAAGGTGGACGGTAAGCTTTTGATTTGATGATGCGTTTAAACAATCCGTTTTTGGGTTCATCGGTATAGTAAGTGCGTCCGTCACTATCAACAAATTTATAAATATCGGCGGCGGCTTGTTGCGCTCCGCCTAGAATCAATACAATAAACAGCGTTCTCAGCATGATAGTACCTGTTATGGGTGTTTTATCTCGATTAAATTAGCGGCCTGCACGGCTTTGCTGCGGGCCTCTTCTACGGTTTCGGCGGTCGCCAAGGCCACCCCCATACGCCGATGCGTAAAGGCTACGGGTTTGCCAAATAAGCGGATGTCACTGTCCGGTACTGCCAAGGCCTGTGCCAACCCCGTATAAAGCACACCTTCGCCGTCAAGACCGCCTAAAATCACCGCACTGGCCCCTGGATTTTGTAAACCTGCCTGGACAGGCAAGCCCAAAATGGCGCGGGCGTGCAGTTCAAATTCATTTTGCCGTTGGGTCGCCATTGTCACCATGCCCGTGTCATGCGGGCGCGGGCTGACTTCGCTAAACCAAACGTCATCGCCTTTAATGAACAATTCTACGCCAAAAAGCCCCAAGCCACCCAACGCGGCGCATATTTTAAACGCGATTGTCTGTGCGCTGGCAAGCGCTTTCTCACTCATGGCTTGAGGTTGCCAGCTTTCGCGGTAATCGCCGTGTTCCTGACGATGGCCGATGGGAGCGCAAAAATGGGTGTCAATGTCGCCTTGGGCATTGCGGGCGCGGACGGTCAATAACGTGATTTCAAAGTCAAAATCAATTTTTGCTTCGACGATCACTTTTCCAGTATCAACCCGCCCGCTGGCTTTGGCGGTGTCCCACGCCTGTTGCAGTTCCTCCGACGACTTGACCATGGATTGGCCTTTGCCGGATGAGGACATGGTGGGTTTGATGAAACACGGGTAGCCAATTCCGGCATCGACTGCCGCTTGCAATTGTTCGAACGATTCGGCGAACGCATACGCGGAGGTGGGGATGCCCAATTCTTCGGCGGCAAGGGTTCTGATGCCTTCGCGGTTCATGGTCAATTGGATGGCACGGGCATTAGGCACAACCGTACACGTCCCCGCCGCTTCAATCTCTGCTAAGGCCGCCGTGGCGATGGCTTCGATTTCCGGGATGATAAAATCCGGTTTTTCCAATGCGATCAACTGCTTGATAGCATTCGCATCGGTCATGTCGATGACATGGCTGCGATGGGCGACGTGTTGCGCCGGGGCGTTGGCGTAACGGTCAACGGCGATGACCTCCACGCCGTAACGTTGCAGGGCGATCACCAATTCTTTGCCCAATTCGCCGCTGCCCAATAACAACGCACGGGTGGCGTTGGGCGATAATGCTGTGCCTATGTTCATTTTTTCCCTGCAAAATAATTGTCTATGTCTTCTTTGGAGAAACCGATTTTCTTGGCGACGCGGTCAGCGTGGCTGACACGGGAAATGCCGGGGATCAGTTTGTAAGTGGGTGCGTCGTTGGCAAACTCAACTTGTTTGGGCATCCCGATTTTTTTCTTGACGAAATGGTCAACCAATTGATGGTTATGGGTAATCAGCACGGTGCTGTTGCCCTTACGGTAAAAGCCGTTGAGCACGTTGGTGGAGGATTCCATTTTTTCTTCAAACGTCGTGCCTTCGGACAATTCATCGAGCACCACCAAGCTCTTTTCGGTGGTCGCCATGAAGATTTCTTTGGTGCGTTTTAGTTCCGTACCGAAACGGCCTTCGCCGTCATTCAAATGGCTGATTTCCGGCACTTGGTAGAAAATCTTGTCAGCCACGGTCAAGGTGGCGGCTTTGGCCGGGATAAAACAGCCGATTTGCGCCAGTAATTGTAGTTGGGTGATGGTCTTACAAAAGGCCGTTTTGCCGCCGCTGTTCGGGCCGGTCACGAGCATCAGTTTTTCATCATCTAAGGCCAAATCATTGCCGACGTAATCGTTATAGGCTTTGCTCAACACCGGGTTGCGGGCTTCGGTGAGGTTCATGCGGTGGTGCGGGCTGTCGATTAAGGTCGGCAACACGACGCAATGGCCAAAATGTTCGGCAAATTTTAAAAATGACAGCAATTCATCCAATTGCCCTAGGGCATCTAATGTTTCGGCGACGGCATCGGAATTTTTATAAATGGTGCGGAGCGGAAGAATGCACTTGTCGCGGTCATAGCCACCAATAATCGGGAAGTACAGCAATAAAAACGGGCTCAGGAAAACGGTTTCATTGGGCAAATCCGGCTTCATCTCTGACGGGATGAACAGCCCGCCCAACCAATACAGCGCGAACGCCAACACAAACAACATGGGCTTGATAATGCGCGGGGAAAAAATGATGGCAGGCAAGAATGAGCCGCGCCGATCTTCTTTGCATTGGATACCATTTTCGGTGATATAGGCCGGGCCTTTCATCAACGAATAGGAGCGGGTGTCGGCAAAAGCGGTGATTTTATCAATCAAGCCTTTTAAATAGGCGCTTTTGGGCGCTTCCAGGACTTGGATTTCATCTACCAATTCGACCAGAAAACGCACCCCCTTTTTATATTGGGTATAGCCGTAACCTTCAATTTCATGGTTTTCACGGGCGTTGGTGAATGAGCCTAAAAATTGTCCGAACAATAGCCGATAAAAATCATCTTCTTGGCTGGCGGCGTGTCCGACAATTTTATTTAAACCTTCCAGCAAATGCGGGGTGTCAGCCAATTCTTGCACGGCTTCTTGCTTGGCTTGAACGGCTTCCAAGCTGTCTAAAGGCTGCGCCAATGAGCGGTACAATACGGCTTGGCCGATAGTCGTGCTGGCGTAATTGATCACGTCAAATACCTTGTCGGCTTCGAGCGTGTTAAACGCACTTTCATCGATGACCCCTTCGCCCGTCGGTAAAGGCTGGGTGGATTTTATGCTAGGCCAATCATCTTGCCAGGTTTTCAATAGTGGTTCTGTCATCGTGACACCTTTATTATTATGGTAGTAAAAGGGGCGTGCGTCATAGGAAGTCCATGATAACACAGGGATTAAAAGCACAGGTATCGCAAACCCAGCAATGCCCTGCCAGGGATTGCCGCCAAGGGATTTGGAATATACCGTACATTTTGCGGTGTTGCGTTAAAATAAGCGCTTATCACGTTTACTTTTAAAGATCAGCATGAAACCTATAGAACTCTTGTCCCCTGCCGGAACCCTCAAAAACATGCGTTATGCATTCGCTTACGGCGCTGATGCCGTTTATGCCGGATTGCCACGTTACAGCCTGAGGGTACGCAATAATGACTTTCTCGCAGGCAATCTAGCTAAAGGTATAGCCGAAGCCCATCAACTAGGCAAAAAGTTTTTTTTGGCCACCAACGTGATCCCGCATAACGCCAAGGTCAAAACCTTTATAAAAGACCTGAACCCGATTATCGACATGCAGCCGGATGCGCTGATTATGGCTGACCCAGGCCTCATCATGATGGCCCGCGAAGCTTGGCCGGACATGCCCATCCATTTGTCGGTGCAAGCCAACACCGTCAATTATGCGTCCGTCAAATTTTGGCAAAAACTGGGTGTGGTGCGGATTATTTTGTCGCGGGAACTGTCGCTGGATGAAATTGCCGAAATCCGTCAGCAATGCCCGGACATGGAACTGGAAGTGTTCGTGCATGGCGCGTTGTGCATTGCCTATTCCGGGCGTTGCTTGCTATCTGGTTATTTTAACCATCGTGACCCCAACCAAGGTACATGCACCAATTCTTGCCGTTGGAAATACGATACCCTGCCAGCGCATGAAAATGCCGAAGGCGATACTATTCTCGCTGGAGGATCGCTATCTTTGTCCGACATCAGCACAGCCAGTTGTGGTGGTGCGGAACGCCACCCCTCGGCCGACAATATTTATTTCTTGGAAGAAGAAGGCCGCAAAGGTGAATTGTTGCCTATCATGGAAGACGAGAACGGCACTTACATCATGAATTCTAAAGACTTACGCGCCATTGAACATATCCACCGTTTAGTGGAAATCGGCGTGGATTCTTTGAAAATTGAAGGCCGCACCAAATCGCATTATTACGTCGCCCGCACCGCGCAAACGTATCGGCAAGCGATAGATGACGCCTTGGCAGGCCGCCCGTTTCAGCCTGAATTGATTGGTGTCTTAGAAAACCTTGCCAACCGGGGCTATACCGATGGTTTTTACCAACGCCACCACACCCACGAACACCAAAATTACATTTCCGGTTATTCCAAAAGCCACCAGCAACAATTTTGCGGCGAAATCAGAAGCTATGACCCCACAACGGGCTTGGCGACGATTGACGTGAAAAACAAGTTTTCGGTAGGCGACCATCTGGAATTGATCCTGCCCGAAGGCAACCAAGACATTATCATCGAACGCATGGAAGGCATGTACGGCCAAGCCATGCACGAAGCCTCCGGCGGCGGCTACGAAGTAAAAATCCCCCTGCCCTCCCTACAAAGCGAATACGGCCTGTTGGCGCGTTACACCACCCAACCGGAAAAGCAACTTGAGGCCACAGGTACGTGCCAAACTAATTGCGCGTGTTCAGAACAATAATTTACGTTATAAAGAGCGGGGCTTAGGCTCATTTAAATGGCTACACAGCCCACGCTATAAATGATAAAGTTTCGGCACTAGCTTTTCATCATGACCACGGACGCTAGAACACGCAAAAAAATAAACAATGGATGAAACCTGCATGCCGCCAAACGGGCAACACATCTTAAAAAAGCCCTCATAATCGCACGACAGGCTTTACCCTAGAAAAAAATTATAAAAGTCCGGCACTCAGACCATTACGGCAAATAATGCGGACATAGGCTATTAGGATATTTAACTATGACTACCCAGCAACTAGAACCATCCTCCCATGAATCATTCATAGAACGTCGCAGACATAAGCGTTATGCGATGGTCATGAACTACAAACTGACCGTTGATGGCATCGGCTATGACGGGCTTACCGGCAACATCAGCTTTGGAGGCGCTTATTTAAGCACCATCCAGCCGTTGATTACCGAAGATAGCTTGTTTCAAGAAGGTGAAATTGAACTCAATATACCGGAAAATCCAATAACTGTGAGTTGCTACCTCACTTATGTGGGCACGGAACAAAACGAATATCCAACAGGTGTCGGGATTGCTTTCATCGAACCCGACGAAAATGTCCTAGCCACCATATTAGGCGAAGATTTATAAGAGGTTTAACGATGGAAAAAATTAAAGTACTGTTTGTTTGTATGGGCAATATCTGCCGCTCACCGACCGCTGAGGGCGTATTCACCAAATTGATCCAAGACCGCAATTTAACGCGGCGTTTCACCATCGATTCCGCCGGCACCCATGCGTATCATGTCGGCGATGCGCCTGATTTACGCGCCCAAAAAGCCGCCCAGAACCGGGGCGTGGAACTGAAACACCTACGCGCCAGAAAATTCACACGCGGCGATTTTGAAGATTTTGACCATATCCTGGCGATGGATGAAGACAATTACTCTATTTTGATCGGTGCTTGCCCTGATCAATTCAAAGACAAAATCCGCCTATTCCTGGATTATGCACCCGATGTGGATATGCGCGAAGTGCCAGACCCTTATTATGGCGGCCATTATGGGTTTGAACGGGTCTTGGATTTGGTTGAAGCCGCATCCGAAGGCTTTATCAAAACCTTACAAGAGACTGGCCGTTTATAAACCTTATTACCCGATTGGAACCGACTCATGGCAATCATCACCAACACCCTCAATTACCTGGATGGCGACGTTGTTTTGGAAGGCTTTTTTGCCTTTGACGATGCCTTGCAAGGGCGACGCCCGACCGTCTTGATCAACCATACTTGGCGAGGACGGGACAGCTTCGTCGAAGATAAGGCGCGGGAACTGGCAAAGCTGGGTTATTTAGGATTTGCCGTTGACATGTATGGCAAAGGGGTCTTAGGCAACTCACAAGAAGAAAATGGCCGTCTGATGCAGCCTTTTATTGACAACCGGGGCATGTTGCAACAACGCATCAAAGCCGCCTTGGCCACCGTCCGGCTGATGCCCTGGGTCGATGACAACAATATCGCCGCCATCGGTTTTTGTTTCGGTGGGCTGTGTGTGCTGGATTTGGCCCGCACAGGCGCGGACATCAAAGGCGTGGTCAGCTTCCACGGCCTACTCGGCGCACCGGATAACATTTCCGGGCAAGCCATCAAAGCCAAAGTGCTGGCCCTGCATGGCCATGATGATCCAATGGGGCCGCCCGAACAAGTACTGGCCTTTGAACAGGAAATGACCGCCGCCGGAGCCGATTGGCAAGTCCACGTCTACGGCAACACCGTACACGCCTTCACCAATCCGTTAGCCAATACGCCCGAATTTGGCATGGTCTATCAAGCCAACGCCGACCGACGCTCGTGGGTAGCTATGCGGCATTTTCTGGAAGAGATTTTTGCCTGAAACCACAAGGTGGACTAGACCGTCAAACAAACGGCACTTCCTGCTGATCCGGCGCACAGGCCGGTTTGGCTTTTCCGGTCGCGCACAAGCGGTTTAAAAAATCCACCACCGACAAACCCAGTTCATAGGCCATGTTCACAGGCACGGCGTTGCCGATTTGTTTATATTGCGCCGTCAACGCCCCCATAAATTGCCAATCATCAGGAAAGGTCTGGATACGCGCATATTCACGCACGGTAAACGGACGTGTCTCTTCAGGATGGCAACGTTCCGTCTGTTTTTGCGCAGGCGCACAGGTCAAGGTCAAACACGGCTCATCCCAGTGCATACGCCGCGCCATTCCGGTTTTACCACCGCTTAAAAAATAACTTTTCTGCATGTACGCTTTCTGCAAATCGTCCGGTAAATCCCGCCAATAACCGCCCGGCGGCACTTGCGCCATGACTTCGGCTTTTTTGGCCGGATAACCTTGCCCGGCAGACGGCGGCACATCGGACGGGAACAGCTCCCCAGCTTTTAGGGCATCTTTTAAGGTATAGACTTTCTGATAGGGACGCGGCCAGTGAAAATCGACCAAACCCACCAAATCATTACGGATACCGACCAACAACAAGCGTTCGCGTTTTTGCGGCACACGGTAAAAAATGGCCTTCATCAGATGCGGGGGCAACAGCGTATAACCCAGCTCATCAATCACCGAACAAATATTTTCCAAGGTTTTGCCATCGTCATGGTTCAGCAAGCCACGCACGTTTTCCGCCATGAACAATTTAGGCTGGGTTTCTTTTACTGCCCTGGCAAATTCATAAAACAAGGTGCCACGGGCATCTTCAAAACCCATTTTCTTACCTGCATAACTAAACGCCTGGCAAGGGAAACCGCCTGTCACCACATCCACCTTGTCCAAATACGGCGTAAAATCCAAGCCGCCAATATCACCGCAATGCACATTCCAATGCGGACGGTTCGCTTTTAAGGTGGCACACGCATCCTTGTCCAGCTCGTTAAGCAACACCGTATCCAGCCCCGCCCGCTCCAAACCAATCGCCAAACCACCGCCACCTGCAAACAATTCTATCGTTTGGTAAGCAAAATCCGGAGAGATGTCAGGTCGCCCTGAATCATCAAAAATAAAATGCAGTTCCTCAAATTGGCGCAACTGCTCCTTGCTGTAGAATCGGTAATTATTGACCGGATGACGCAAAGACGGCAGTTTCCCGCTACTATCCCAACGGCGTAGCGTCTCCTTAGAAACACCTAACATATCAGCAACTTGGGCGACGGAATACATAGCTAACCTTTAACAACCTTACACATGGTTACCATTATAAACAAGCAGCAAGGCTTTGGCTATCAGAGAAACGGCGATGACTGATCGGATGGATGCGGCGGCGCGGTCGCGGACGATGGCGGCTATCCGTAGCAAGAACACCCAACCAGAGAAATGGGTGCGTTCGGCCTTGCATGGCCAAGGTTTTAGGTTCCGGCTGCACAATAAAAAACTGCCCG
Source organism: uncultured Methylocucumis sp. (assembly GCA_964446885.1). Taxonomy (GTDB): domain Bacteria; phylum Pseudomonadota; class Gammaproteobacteria; order Methylococcales; family Methylomonadaceae; genus Methylovulum. Next base: position 55,733 of record CAYUQV010000003.1, on the reverse strand, counting down.
GTTCGCCGGATTTGGTGTTGCGCAAATACAAAGCCGTGATATTTATCAACGGTTGTTTTTGGCACCAGCACGAAGGCTGTAAAGCCTCGCATCTGCCTCACACCCGGCAGGACTTTTGGCAGCGGAAATTTGCCCGCAATGTCGCCCGTGACCAGAAAGTGCTGTACCAGCTCAAAATATTAGGCTGGCGGGCGGCGATTGTTTGGGAATGTGGCTTGAAGAAAAAACACCGCGCCGACACCTTACAACATTTGACGGCGTGGTTGACCAGTCAGGCGGATTATTTTGAAATGCCCGTTTATGATGAATTTAGTGACTTATGAATTTTTAAACGCCTTGTGGAAAAAGGCATTGGCAAATTCGCGGTCAGTGAATCGATAATCCGAACAGGCTTCGATCACGTCCGGCAAGGCCGCGAACAACTGCTCCAAGGCATCCGGCACACCCGTCGCCAAGGCGTAAAAACTATAGCCGTCAATTTGCCTAATCAATGGATTGGCACGGCGCGGCTGGCCTTTGGCACTGTCCGGCGGCGTAAATTCCTTGTCATACCGCGCCCCGGATTTAGGGATGATCTCGACATAATACGCCGTAAAATCCTTGTATTGGTGGCCTTTGGTCATCACCAAGGTTTCCATATGGTCATACACCTTGACCTTATCCGAGCCTTTGACGGTGTTATGTTTATTTTTGACTTCGGCAATGATTTTGCGGGTCGGACAAACCACATCCACGACACTGCCCACGCCCAAATCTTGCCAGCCCGGCATCATCCCCAAAATCGCCTGATGGAAGGTGCCGACATGGTTTTGCAACGTTTTTTGCGCCTGACGGTTTTTTTCGGCGGCCAGCCACGCCGCTTCATCGGATTTAAAACCGGACATTTCAAACAGCACCGCAAACGGGTCAATGACGTTGCGGTCAAAATCCTGGTCGGCTTTGGCGCGGGCTTGTGCGGCCACCGCCAGCAGACGGCTGACAAAAGCCGACAAGGCTTCATCGGAAAGAAAACTCAGTTGGGGCATGGATGTCCTTGGCAAACAAAAATAGGCGGCATAACAGGCAATGCGGTTTGGCTAGGCCATTTGCTCATAAAGCTCATGGCGGAACCTTGGTGAACACACCGCGAGGAACACCAAATCTACCGTGCCGATATTGGTGATCTGTTGTGGGCAACCGGGCGGGATGATTACCACATCTCCCGTCGTGACCGTCGCTTGGACATCCCCTACGTTCACTTGCCCGATACCCGACAACAGCACATAACGTTCAATCACGCCCTGCAAACGATGCAATTGGGTAGTCACACCCGGCCTGACCCGCGCCCTGGCTATCGAAACATCGGCATCGGCGGCGGTATTGGACAATTCGAGGATGAAACAACCTTCGTCAAAATAATATTCGTCATCTTCATTGGCTTTTAAAATCTGCGGCAACATCGTTTAACGCTCCGCTTCGGTTTTGGCGACCTTATCGCGCAAATACACTGGCATGGCCTGCTCGACCGCAACTGCCCGGCCTTGGGCAAAACCGTCCGCGCCTAAGCTTGCAATGGCCCGCGCCCTAGGCAAAAGGTCTGGTTCGATATGCGTCACCCATCCGGCCAATTTTGCTTGCAAAACATCTTGATAAACGGCCCAGCCTGTCCCCAAACCCACCCCCGGCAATTCAGGAAAAATCACTGCTTCGGCAGGTGTCACCGCCTCTTCACCCAGCAATCTGGCAAATCCTTGCGCGTCACGCTGATAAACGCCCCAGAAAATCTCACCCATCCGCGCATCTATCGCGACAAACGCGACACTGTCCTGATGCTGGTCAAAATAATCTTGGGCTATCGCCGCTAAGGTGGAAACAGGCATCACTGGCACATCCAAGCCTAAAGCCAAACCTTGGATAACGCCTGTGGCAATCCGAACCCCCGTAAACGAACCCGGCCCGCAACCAAACGCCAAACCTTGCACATCCGCAGGCTTTAAGCCAGCATCGAGCAATAAACCGTCAATCATCGGCAAAATCAATTGCGTGTGGGCTTTGCTGGTCAGCTCGTAAGATTCATGGATCACGCCATCCAAAAACAAAGCCGCCGAACAGGCATCCGTGGCGGTTTCTACTGCAAGTAACTTCATGATCTAAAACCTATGGAAAAAATGGGATAAAGCGGGTAAGTAATTGTGCAAAAGTTTTTTAACAATAGCGGTTGTTGCAATGCCTTGGTGCGGGAGTCCAAAACATGTTTTGGACTCCAACAAAAATGTTAAAGAACTTATGCACGACTACTTAGTGGCACAAAAGTTTTGTACATTGACACGACTGCGCGTCCCTTGCTAGTGCCCCTTGTAGGTAAAGGACGGGCAGTCGTTATACCGAAATTTTTATACAACTACTTATTGGCCAAAAAATGCCTGCACGTCGGCAATGTCGCGGGTGCGGCGCATGGGTGGAACACTGTCCAAAAACATCTGCCCATACGTGCGTTTTAACAGGCGCGGGTCGCAGACCATCAACACGCCCCGGTCAGTTTCATCGCGGATCAACCGCCCGACACCTTGGCGCAACGCGATCACCGCCGCCGGGATTTGGTAATTCATGAACGGGTTCTTGCCTTGCTTGGTCATGGCATCAAGACGGGCCTTCAAGACCGGATCACCGGGCGAAGAAAACGGCAATTTGTCGATAATCACGCACGACAAGGCTTCACCACGCACGTCCACGCCCTCCCAGAAACTCGATGTACCCAGCAACACGGCATTCCCGGCTTGTTTAAATTGTTCCAATAATTGGTTTTTCGGACGGCTGCCTTGCACCAACAACGGATACGGCAATTTGTCTTTAAGCAAGGTTTCGGCTTGTTGCAAAGCACGGTGGCTGGTGAACAGGAAAAACGCCCGGCCTCGGCTGGCCTTTAAGACAGGCAAGACAAACTCCATAATCAGCGGGATAAAATTCGGGTCATTCGGCTGCGGCAAACCTTTCGGATGATAAAACAAGGACTGCCCCGCATAATCAAACGGACTGCCCCAGCTTTGGCTACGCACTTGGCCTAAACCTAAATTATTGGCGAAATGGTCAAACCGCCCCGCAACACTGAGCGTCGCCGAAGCAAAAATCCACGTCGCCTGATGCTGTTGCATGAACAGCTTAAATTCCCCGGCAATATCCAAAGGCGTACGGCTTAAAGTAAAGGTTTTGCGATGGACTTCAAACCAACGTATCCATTTGCCGCTGTTGTCTTCGAGAATAATGTCCAATTGCCGGAACAATTCATCGGCACGTTTAAAACAGGTTTCCAAACCCTTGGTTTTCACCGAAGCCAATTCCAAGTGCATCGTCAAGCGTTTAAGCTGGTCTTTCACCGCCTGCAACCCCGCCATCACTTTAGGGTTGCTTAGCAATTCCTGCCATTCGCCGCGCCGCAACTCCAAGCCAAACGCCAGCCGTAAATCCTTGACCTCGTGCTCCAAATCCTCGCAAGCCGTGCGCAAGTCCGGCATGTCGGTGGCATCTTTAAAATATTCGATCAAACTGTCTTGCGCCAAATCCTGCAACTGCTTGGCCCCAACATTAATCCCCAAAAAATTGGAAGCCGTGTCGGCCAATTGGTGCGCCTCGTCGATAATCACCACCTCCGCTTTCGGCAACAATTCGCCAAAACCATTGTCGCGGATCGACCAATCGGCGCACAGCAAATGGTGATTGACCACCAGCACTTCCGCTTCTTGGGCTTTTTTGCGGGCTTTGACCAAAAAGCACTCGGCATAATCCGGGCATTCTTGACCCAAACAATTTTCCACGGTTGAAGTCGCCAAATACCAAACCGGGCTGGTTTCTGACACATCGGCAATATCCGCAATGTCACCCGTTTGGGTGCGTTTCGCCCAGACATTAATCTTCGCCAAATCCGCCGCGTCTTCTTTGCTAAAGCCCAAATTCGACGACATGGCATTTTTCAAACGGTAGGTACACAAATAATTGCCCCGGCCTTTTAATAACGCGGCAGCAAACGGCGTGGGCATGGCTTTGCGGATCAGCGGCAAATCTTTATTAAACAACTGGTCTTGCAGGTTTTTTGTGCCTGTCGAAACAATGGTCTTTTGCCCGGATAAAATCGCCGGCACCAAATAAGCAAAGGTCTTGCCCGTGCCAGTCCCGGCTTCGGCCAGCAAATGCTGACGGTCGGTGATCGCGGCCTGGATGGCCTCGGCCATTTCCAATTGCGCCTCACGCGGTTGGTAATCCTTGATGACGGCGGCCAACTGGCCATCGCGGCTGAAAAAGTTGCGTAATCCGGTCACGGTGCAGAAAAGGTCAAAAAAACCGTCATAGTAGGGCAATGTGCGCAATTATGCCATGCAAAATAACTCGCACAGGGATATGCGGGGCGGGTTATTCAACCCACCCTTAAGATTTTTTTGATGTACTTGGAGATATTGAAAGGTTTGGGACGAGGTTACAAGCCTCGTTCTGCTTAGGCCAATTAAATAATTACGCACTCAGCTCACGGCTCAATGCCTCAATCGCCCATTGATTAAGGCTTTTGCCAACGGCTTGCGCTTTGATTAAAGCCGCCGCATGAAGCTCTGGAGAAACCCTGAGCAAAAGCTTGCCGCTAACAGGTTTTTCGGGTGATTTACCTATTTTTTCACAGGTTTCAAGGTAATCGTCCACGGCCTCTTCAAACGCCATGCGTAAATCAGCAACATTATCAGCGTGGAAGCCAATAATATCTTGGATGCCAAGCAACCTGCCAACTAAGCAATTGTCGCGGTCATCAAAATCAATGCGGGCAGTGTAGCCCTTGTAAGTCAGTGTGTTCATGGTTTAACTCCGATAGCCATTAAAAAATCGCGGGCTTGCTCGACTTGGTACGGCTTGGCTTCCTTAGCAGGATGCGGACGATGGAAAGCGGTAATCCTACCATTAAACTCAAAACGGACACGAGAGCCGCGCCCTTCGATAACCCGGCAACCTAACGCGATAAATAAGGTTTCGATACGCCCCCATTCGAGAGAGGCGGTGGTCGGCTTGGCAAAGATGGCCAGTAAAGTTTTGGTATGTTTGGCATTCATGAGGCATCATGCTATCAAAAAATGATAGCAATAGAAACGGTTTTGGCGGTATCTTGGTATAAGATGGCTAACTTTAGAGGCTTACGCTGAATTAGGAAAATGTGTACAAGCCTAGCGGGTCGGGTTATTCAACCCGCCCTTAACGTTTTTGTGTACTTGGGAACATTGATACGTTTGGGACGAGGTTACAATCCTCGTCCCGCTGATGGTTTAATCGGTTTTTTTTCGTGCCTTTCGTGATTTTCGTGGACAATGTTTTTGTCATTTTCCAGAGAACTTATTTACTGCGTGCCTCTTTAACAAATACCATCCCCATTATGGCTTGGAACTCCTTTAAAATACCCGCATCCATACCAACGCCGACCTTAACTACTTTTCAGGAGTGCATGATGAAACGTTGTCTGATTATTTTCTTATTGTTGCTCAGTGGCTGTTCGACTTTGCCGCCGGGGATTTCTGACCCGCCACTGTACGATTTATCTTATCTTGAAGCCGCGCCGAACATTAATCAGTTCAAGAATGCCCCGGTGCGATGGGGCGGGGTGATTGTTGATGTCGCTAATGAGCAAAACCGTAGTTTGGTGCAGATTTTGTCTTATCCGTTGAATAGCCAAGGCAAGCCGTTGACTGACCAGCCGTATCAAGGCCGTTTTGTGATTACCACGCCGGAATTTTTAGACCCGGCGGTGTATGAAAAAGACACGTTGATTACGGTCGCCGGAACGCTGGTCGGCGATATTGACCGCACGATTGACAAAAAATCCCTGCATTTGCCTTTATTGACGATCAATAACCTGCATGTGTGGCCTGCTTATCCGGCTAATGCAAATTATTATGGTGGCGGCTATGGTGCGTATGGCGGTTTTTACGGTTATCCGGCGTGGGGCTATTACCGTCCTATGTTTTTTCCGCCTTTCCGTTGAGGCCAGCCTTAGATGATTAGCATTTTTATCGCCAGTCTTGTACTGGGGTTGGTGGCCGGGGTGTTGGCAGGATTGTTTGGAATTGGTGGCGGGCTGGTGATTGTGCCGGTGCTAGCGTTTGTGTTCAAGGAACAAGGCTATCCGCCTGAGACTATTTTGTTGATGGCGGTGGCCACATCGCTGGCAACCATTGTATTGACGGCGATTTCTTCGGTGTTGGCACACCATCGCTTGGGCGCGGTGATCTGGTCGAAGGTGTGGCGGTTAAGCCCAATGATTATGGTCGGTTCGGCTATCGGGGCGGTGGTCGCCAAGCAATTGCCCGCCGATATTTTGCGTTGGGTGCTGATTGTGTTTTTGGTGTATGTCGGCACGCAAATGGCGTTTCAGTTCAAGCCCAAACCAGGGCTTGCCAAACAGCCTTTATGGTTGGATGGGGTCGCCGCAACGGTGATTGGTTTGATGTCAGCCATCGTTGGGATTGGCGGCGGCACGCTGACCGTACCGTATCTGGTTTATGCGCAATTGCCGATGCGCAATGCGGTGGCGATTTCCAGCGCGTGCGGTTTGCCGATAGCCATCGCCGGAACGGCCAGTTATGCGTTATTGGGCTGGCATGTGGCGGACTTACCAGAATGGAGTTTGGGTTATGTGTCCTTGCCTGCTTTTGCTGGCGTGGGTTTGACCAGCATCTTGACCGCGCCGATAGGGGCGAAACTCGCCAACCGTTTACCCGCCGCACAGTTAAAACGCTATTTTTCGGTGCTGTTGTGGGTGATGGCGGTTAAGTTGTTATGGCACTGAGGGTCTTGGTACAATGGCGGCTCACTTTTTTATCTAAGGCCATAGCCCATGTCAGAAAATACAGAAAATACAGGCAAAATCGACGAGTCCTTTTACCACCGTGCCGATGCCCTGATCCAATTGGCAAACGAACAGCTTAAAGACGCGCCTAGGGAGCAAGTCTGTGCGTCGATTATGTTTGCCTCCGCCCGTTTCAATGCGTGGACAAACGCTTGCGACATCCAATCCAGCGAACAAATGGCCCTACACCGCGATCAGGCGATTGCTTATTTCGCCGAGCAATACCGGCTGATGTTGGAGCATCATATGGACGATTATATTGCTGGGTTTGATAAATACATGGGGCTAGAACAGCCTAACAATTAAACTTTTCAGCACAGCACAGCCGGGGCTTGCATCGGCCTCTGTTTCCGACGATACGGGCTGTCTGGCTGGCTTAAGAACGGGCATGGGCTTATAACCACCCTGCCCGCTTCAATCGCCAAAACAACAAACCACTGCCAATCACTACGCCACCCACGACGGCAGGATAGCTATATTCCCAATCCAATTCCGGCATGTGCTTGAAATTCATGCCATACCAACTGAACACCATCGTCGGTATCGCCAAAATCGCGCCCCAGCCTGCCAGGCGTTTCACCACTTCGTTTTGGCGGACGGTTTCAAAGGTCAGATGCACTTGCATTGCGGAAATCAACATTTCGCGGATGCCGTTGATGGTTTGGTCTATGCGTTTGATATGGTCGGCGATGTCACGGAAATAAACCCGCACATCTTTCGGGATAATGCCATTATGAAAACGCATCAGTTCGTTACAAATATCGATTACAGGCAAAATCGCGCCCTGCAACAACAGCAATTCGCGTTTTAGTTCATACAAATCTTCCATCGTCTGGCGGCTAGGGCGGTTTTCAAAAATGGCTTCTTCCAATGCTTCAAATTGCTTCTGCAAGTCATTGATAATAGGTACATAATTATCAACGATAAAATCCATAATCGCGTACAAGACAAACCCTGGCCCTTTGGCGAGTTGGTGAGGCTGGGATTCGCAACGCAACCTGATTTTGCGGTGATCTAACAAAGAACCGTGCCGGACAGTCACGACAAAACGGCTGCCGACAAAAATATGGGTTTCGCCAAAATCCACGCCATTTTTGCCCAAGGCGGCGGTGTGCAGCACCATAAACAACGAGTCGTCATATTCTTCGATTTTAGGACGCTGATGAGCGGCACAGGCATCTTCAACCGACAACTCATGCAAACTGAATTCTTCCTGGATTTTTAACAGCAACGCGGTGTCCGCCTCGTGCAATCCTAGCCAAATGAACGTATCCGGTTCTTTCAGCACTTCGCTGATGTCCTCAATCGTAACATCACCCTGACTAATGCCGTGCTTATACGCGACGCATTTCATGATCATACTATCTGTTTGCAACGTTAACGCTCCTCTTTGTATTTATTCTGCGGCCACCGCCATCACCACTCCATAAGGCGGAACGGTAAAACTGACATTATTGCCTTTTACAGATAGCCGCTCCTGGACGATTTTCACCTGTTCTTTAGTTTCATTATCGGCAGCGGGTGATGGGCTGGCCAATCGTAGCAAGCGCCATGATGGCTTAGGTGTCGGTTCGGGTAACTGCACGGTGATTTTTTGGGGCTGCGCTTTGCCGGACACCGCAGCCACCGCCCACGTTTTGGGGGTTTTAAATGCACTTAAGGCCATGTCCTTATCCTCACCGCCCATATTTTTTAGCGGATAGACATCAGCAGGCAAGGCTTGGTTAAGCATTGCCATCACTAAACCAGTCGGGCGCAACCGTCCGCTATCGCCCAAATCCCGTGCGATTCCCCAGAGTTTGACCAATTCGCGGGGCGTGTTTTGGGATTCAAGATACGCATCATATTGCGCCAAGGTATATAAGCATTGCCGCTGTATGCCCAAATTGAGTCCGGTCAACAGCCGCTTAGCCAAGGCCGCACCCGAAGCGGCACTAGTGGTGGCTATGGCGCGGTCAGCCTTGGACGCATCGCCTCCGGTCGTGTGCAAATTGACTTCATACACCAATAATTCTTTGCCCTGTACCTGAGCCGCAGATAAGGTTTCGCGGTAAAAATCATCCTGATCGAACAATTTTTGTAACACATCATCACCTGCGTTGAGTTTGAACAAAAAATACGGTGCGATAGCTAAACCTTGCGCATTACTGACACCTTGCAGGTATTTCGTTGAGAGCCACGGATTGACATATTGGCCATTCACGACAGGCCGTAAAGCAGGATGTTGCTTTGCACCCGCCAAAAGATGCCCAAAAGCGCGGCTGGCCACTTGCCCGTGCGCCTGATAATCCGGGATACCTGCGGGGCGGAACATGGCATTCCAATTTTCATTGCCGAATTCGACAATCATTTCTTGAAACTTGAACGCGGCTATTTGCTGGCTTAAATAGTGGCCAAACTGCTCCAATTCGCTGTCGTTTAAGGTTGGTGGAACAATCACCCAGGGCACAGAATTAATGTCATGCGCCAATTGCAAAAAATCTTGCAGGCCATAACTGAAACCACTGTCATCCCCAGGGCGGTAACGGGTGGAGCGTCTGGCAAACGGGTCGGCGGTGCGGTTGGTGAAGGTGTCACCCAATTGGCCTTGCCAATCACGTAGATAGCCAGGTTTTAATTGTTTTAGGGCGGCCAGCAATTCGGCACGGAACGGATAGGATGGTTTAGAAAACGCACCCAATTCCATATCATCCAGTAAGACTTGCCCGGTATTGCCTTCCGCCTGAACGGTCAGTGACAAGGTTCCAGACGAGCCGTTGTCATCGGCATGGAAGCGCCGTTCGATGCGTTGCCATTGCGCTGTAGGCTGGAAGGTTTCTTTAAAAAAGGCTTTGCTGTTGTTGGCACGGCTGAAAGATACGTTAACTTTTGCCCCTGGTTCGGTTTGTTTCAGCCAAAACCGTATTGTCCATTCGCCTTTTACGGGCAACAATTTGCCCGCCCTATCACTGATGCTGTCCAGATAAGATAAGGCTTCCACAGGTTTTCCGGGCAACGGGCGCAAAGCTAATGAGCGGATACCGGGGCTTTTAGGGCGGATGTCGCTACTGACCGCCAATTGTCCAGGCAAGGGCGTTTTGGTGTACCACCATTGCGCAGGCAGTTTTTTGTCATCACTGAGGGTCAAAGCAATGACATCACCCGGTTTTAAATCCGGTGCTTGGCCTGTCGTGCTAAATTCAGGCAACCCTTGCGCGCCTTTGGCTTTAGAATCAAAAACCACCCCTTGTTTTCCGGCGCTGCCGCCGCTACGCACATCGAACTGCGCCTCTGCCCAAAACCCATCCGGGCGTTTGGTCCAAGCTGTATCATCGCTAAAACTGTGGCCATCGGCGGTTTTCACAATGACAATGGCACGGTCTATCAGGCCTTCAAAGCCAGGGTTTTTAAGGACATTCGAGGAAAATTGCCCAGCGCCCCAAGCAGACCATTCGCCTAAATTCAAACCCAAGCGGGGGGTGTGGACGCTCACGGGCTGATTGGCCACCTGATAATGTAGTTCTGTTTCAGCGATGGCGGGGCTAAAGAAAAAAAAGCCCGCAACAAGCAAGGTCAAGGAGGCGAAATGTCTAAAACAGCTTATCTGCACTTGATATGCAGGAGATACGGACAAATCCGTACCGATAGTTTTCCGCACCATAGAAGATTTCTAAGCCCATAAGCATTAAGACCCGGCAAGCCTTAAAAACCTGCCGGGGCTGTCATCAGAAAAGTTAAGGTTTTGCCGCCGCCAAGCCCGCAAACTCAAACAATAATTGCTGCTCTTTGTCGTTAATTTCATAAAACGATCCGGCCCGCAGGGAATCAGGCAATACGACTGGCCCGTAGCGCACCCGTATCAGGCGGCTGACCACAACGTTCTGTGACTCCCATAAACGTCTGACCAGACGGTTGCGGCCTTCACTGACAATCACGTTGTACCATTTGTTAGCCCCTTCCCCACCGGCAAAATGGATTTCGTCAAACTTAGCAGGGCCATCTTCCAACTCCACGCCTTCCTGCAATCTGGCTAAGGTTGAATCGGCGACATGCCCCAAAATACGCACGGCATATTCGCGTTGCACTTCGGTGGAAGGGTGCATCAAACGGTTGGCCAATTCGCCATTATTGGTCAGCAACAGTAAACCGGAGGTGTTGATGTCCAAACGCCCCACGGCAATCCAACGGCCTGCCAATAAGTCGGGCAATCGGCGGAAGACAATTGGGCGGCCTTCCGGGTCACGGCGCGTCACCACTTCGCCAGTCGGTTTGTGGTATAGCAACACCCGTGTTGGCTGCTCGGCGAATTTCTCCCAATTGATGACACGGTCATTAATTTGCAAATGATCGCCTGTATTTAGACGTGCGCCTAGCGTGGCGACCTTGCCGTTTATTTTCAAGCGGCCATCGGTAATCCATTTTTCAATTTCCCGGCGTGAGGCGACACCGCCACGGGCGAGGATTTTTTGGATACGTTCGCCAGATTCAGGATGTTGTGGCACCGATTTTTTAGTCGGTTTGGTTATTTTCGGATTGCGCGGACGCGGTGGTGGGGTCAAGGGTTTGTTTTTCACGGTTTACCTGCGTATGTTGGGGTTGGGGCGGCGTGCCCTCAGGCTTGTTTGTGTCAAGCGTTGATATATCAAGGCCTTGCAATTGTTGCAAGGTTGGCAATTCATTTAACGAGGACAGATTAAAATAATCTAAAAATTGTTTGGTGGTGCCGTACAAGGCGGGCCGGCCTGGCACTTCCTTATAGCCCAAAACCCGGATCCATTCACGTTCCAATAAGGTCTGCACCATCCCGGAACTGACACTGACCCCGCGTATGTCTTCAATATCGCCGCGTGTCACGGGCTGGCGATAAGCAATGATCGCCAAGGTTTCCAGCAAGGCTTTGGAATATTTGGGCGGCTTTTCTTCAAACAAGCGTGACACCCAGCGTGACAAATCCGTGCGCACTTGGAAACGGTAGCCGCTGGCGACTTGCGCCAATTCGACGGCACGGGTTTGGTAATCGGCCTGAATCGCATTGATTGCGTCCTGGATGTCGGCCACATCAGGCTGTTCCAATTCGGGAAACACTTGTTGCACTTGTTTGCAGGTCATGGGCCGTTTGGCGGCAAACAAAATGGCTTCGACGATGCGCTGAAGTTCCACGTTGACTTTAGGCTGCGCTATCGGCAAGGGCAAGGCGGGCGGCCCGGACGCGCACTTCGGCAAAGGGTTCGGCTTGGCTGATTTCGATAAGCCCTTCTTTGCCCAATTCCAAGATGGCAAGAAAGGAGACCACCACGCCATGCCGTCCTTCGTGGCGGTTGAACAATTCTGTAAATAGGTGGCTATCTGCGCCTTTAAGGCGTTCCAATATCGTAGACATGCGTTCACGGACGGATAATGCTTCTTTGGTTATGGCGTGGTGGCTCAGTTGTTCGGCGCGTTTGAGGACGTTCTGGAAAGCCAGGAGCAAATCGTCAAACTGGACATCAGGCAAGGCTTGCGGAATGGCAATGGCCTGGGTGTCTACTTCAACGGCGAACAGGTCGCGCTCCATTCGGGGCAATTGCTCCAAATCCTCAGCGGCAAGTTTGATGGTTTCGTATTCTTGTAGGCGGCGTATCAAAGTCGCCCTAGGGTCTTCTTCTTCGTCTTCACTCTCAGGTGGGCGTGGCAACAACATTCTGGATTTTATTTCCGCCAACCAAGCGGCCATCACCAAATAATCAGCAGCCAATTCAATTTTCAAATCCCCCATCAACTGGATATACGCCATGTATTGGCGGGTGATTTGCGCCATCGGGATATTGATGATGTCCAGGTTTTGCCGCCGGATTAGGTACAGCAACAAATCCAATGGGCCTGCGAACAATTCCAGAAACACTTCCAGTGCATCTGGCGGAATGTACAAATCATCAGGAAGTTGGTTGAACGGTGCGCCGTTGACAATCGCAAGCGCGGAAGTTTCAGTGCTACTTGCCAAAGAGGTGTCCGTTATTGGCTGCCCTGCCTCTAACGCCATGCCAATTACAATCCCGCCAAAGAGAAAAACACATTGTGGGCGATATACAAAGGATATTGCAAGACCGCGTTCAAGACGTTCGTGTACAGCAACACCAATAAAATGATAAAACCGTAACGTTCCAATTGATTGTACTGCACCGCCCAGTTATACGGTAAAAAAGCCGTGAGGATACGGCTACCATCCAAAGGCGGGATAGGCAGCAAGTTAATCAACAGTAAGGAAATATTAATCGAAATACCTGCAATACCCATATAAATCAAAGGCATTGAAACCGCTTCCACGCCAATAGTGACACCCAAACGCGCAACTAAGGCCCAAATGATGGCCATTAACAAATTTGCGCCTGGGCCTGCGGCGGCAACAAACGCCATGTCACGCAAAGGCCGTTTGAAATAGCGGCCATTAACGGGTACGGGCTTGGCCCAACCAAACAAAAAACCCGTCCCGGTCAGCAACAAAATACCCGGCAGAATGACTGTGCCTAACGGGTCAATATGTTTGAGCGGGTTCAAGGTCAAACGGCCCAACATTTCTGCGGTATTATCGCCGCATTTTTTCGCCATCCAGCCGTGCGCGGCTTCGTGTCCGGTAATGGCAAAAATCACGGGCAATATCCAAACAATAATTTTTTGGACTAAATTCAATTCATCCATCATAAGCAATTCCTTTATTGGGTAAGCATCGTGGCAACACCTTTGCCTTGTCTGACAATCACTGGGCTGGCACCGGAAAATTCAATCACGGTAGTCAATTCGGGAATGACGATACCCGCATCAATCACCAAGTCCAGTTCATGCTCCAGTTTTTCGCGGATGTCATAAGGGTCACTCAAGGCCTCACTATCTCCAGGCAAGGTCAATGTGCTGCTGAACAAAGCTTCGCCTAGTTCGGACACTAACATTTGGGCAATCGGATGGTCAGGGATACGGATGCCGATGGTCTTTTTCTTAGGGTGTTGCAAACGGCGCGGCACTTCTTTGGTGGCATCTAAGATGAACGTAAACGGCCCCGGCGTTAACGCTTTGATCAAACGGAACGCATCATTGCCTATTTTGGTGAACATGGACACTTGGGTCAGGTCTTTGCAAACCAAGGTAAAATCGTGCTTGTCATCCAATTGCCGGATACGGCGGATGTTGTCCATCGCCTGTTTGTCGCCGACATTGCAAGCCAAGGCATAAGAAGAGTCGGTAGGGTAAGCGATAACCCCGCCTTGGCGGATGATTTCAACGGCACGGCGTATCAGGCGCAATTGAGGGTTTTCGTGGTGGACTTCAAAAAACTGGGCCATAGTTTGCTGCTTGTTTTGATAATTATTGCCACATTATAACGTAGTGCATCACATTAAGGGTTTGGTAATTTAGGACGATTTTGCAAAGCAGCGGGGTCTGTACCGATATTTTGGCTTACAATAAACACTTTTTAATCACACTTTGGTACAGCATTGGTTGTCAGGATCGCGCTCTGGCTGATTGTTTGCGCCTTTATGGCATTACTGGCAAACAAGATTTTATTGGGTCTGGCAGTGCCGGGCTTACCTGCACTCGCCACGCTATTAGGCATTTTGTTACTAATGGCTGGTTTTGGCCTATTGCTAGTCAGTGGCTTATTGCTATTAATCCGGCATATCCTGTTGGCAATACGCACGTATTTTTCAGCCCCCCAACGTAAATTACGGCGTGTGTTATTTGCCGCCAACCACCAAGACGCTATCCGGCAACGCTTTCATTTTCAAAAACTTAAACTTAAGTTCATTTACGAAACCAAGCGCAAACGCCTTGCCCAAGCCAATGAACATAAACACCTGAAAGCCCTATCCAAAAGCATCAGCCACGATTTGCAAACCCTCAAAACCAAACTGCCCAAGCACCTGTATCGGCAATTACAACAAGACAACCGTACGTTTTTGAAGCAAAAAAACAGGCAGGCCTTGTTAGAATTGCAGCAAAAAATAGCCGGACTGATTTGCACATGAAATTTTTGAAAAACTGGACATTACAATTGCTTGGCCTTTGGCATTCGGCAAAATCCGAAAATTTGGCTTGGCAAACCGACCACCACGACCAACAAACCCGCCTCAAACATGCCCAAGTTTTGGCAGAACAGGCGCTGGCGGCGGAACTGAGCAAAAAAGCGGCACAACTCGAACATGAACTGGCTTTGTTACAAACCCAGCAAGACACCGAATTAAGCTTGTTGAAAACCCGTTGCCAACAGGATATTAAGGACTACCAACAGTATTTGAAAGCCTTGGAGCAATTGAAAGCCTCGATCAAAAACAGTTATCGGCATTTACCGGAAGCCGTGGCGTTCACCATCCACCACCACGCCAAACAACTATTGAACCAAATGTGGGAATGCGAGGATTTTCAGGAAAAAATGCACTATGAAATGCAATTGCTGAATTTTATGACCACCGTGCATGAAGAAGCGCGGCTGCATTTGGAAGGGAATGGGGAAACGATGTTGCCGGAGAAAACCTTAAGCCTGCTCCAGCAACACTAAACTAACCAGACTTATTTTATCAGGCTCAACAACACCCCGGCGGCCACCGCCGAACCAATCACACCCGCGACATTCGGACCCATCGCGTGCATCAGCAAGAAATTGTGCGGGTTACTTTCCAAGCCCAATTTATTGGCGACCCGTGCCGCCATCGGCACAGCAGACACGCCCGCCGCGCCAATCAACGGATTGATTGGCGTATCACTGAACTTGTTCATGATTTTTGCCATAATCACGCCCGAAGCCGTGCCTATCGCAAACGCCACCGCACCCAAGCCCAAAATGCCCAAGGTTTCCATTTGCAAAAAAGCGCTGGCACTGAGCTTAGACCCAACTGACAAACCTAAGAAAATGGTGACGATATTGATCAGCTCATTTTGTGCGGTTTGGCTTAAACGCTCGACGACGCCACAGGTGTTCATCAGGTTGCCCAATGCGAACATGCCAATCAAGGGTGTGGCCGATGGCAACAACAGAATCGACAACAGCAATAACATCAACGGGAAAATGATTTTTTCGGTTTTGCTGACATTACGCATTTGCTGCATTTCAATTTTGCGCTCGGCTTCGGTGGTCAAGGCCCGCATAATTGGCGGCTGGATCAAGGGAACCAGAGCCATATACGAATAGGCTGCCACTGCAATCGCGCCCAACAAATCAGGAGCCAATTTTGATGCAACGTAAATCGCCGTAGGACCATCGGCACCGCCGATGATGCCGATGGCCGCCGCGTCTTTAAGGGAAAAGTTCAGCCCTGGGACTATATTCAACGCCAATGCCCCCAATAAGGAGGCAAAAATCCCAAACTGGGCGGCAGCACCTAATAACAAGGTTTTAGGATTAGCGAGCATAGGGCCAAAGTCGGTCATAGCCCCCACGCCCATAAAAATCAGCAACGGGAAAATGCCCGCTTTAATCCCAAAATACAAGTAATAAAGCAAGCCGCCTTCTTCGGCGATACCAGCGACCGGAATATTGCTGAGAATCGCGCCAAAACCTATCGGCAACAACAATAACGGCTCAAAGCCTTTTTTAATGGCGAGATACAAGAGCAAAAAACCCACCAGCATCATAAACGCTTGACCGCCGGTAAAGTTATACAGCCCTGTACTTTGCCAAAGTGAAGTGAGATTTTCCATAAGTATCCGTCATCTATTTAGAGTTATAAGGAAATCAGGGCATTACCGCCAGCGACGGCCCCGCCTTCCTTGACATGCACGGCACTGACGATGCCTGCAAATTTGGAACGCACTTCGGTTTCCATTTTCATGGCTTCCATAATCACGACAATTTGGCCTTCGGCAACCACACTGCCTTCGCTGACCAAAATTTTCAAGATATTGCCCGCCATTGGCGCATGGACAACTGCGCCACTGTGGGCTTCAAGCAGAGGAATTTCTTCCGCCAAAGGTTGGATGGCCAATGCCGAACCGCCAGGGCCGACCGCGACATTGAAATTTCGGCCATCGACATTGACGGTATAAGTTTCTATAGCTTTTGTTTCAGCCTCAACTTTTGGGGCATTGGCGGCGGCAAACGCCTCTGCATTGGGCGGAGCTTCAAAAGCAGCGGGATTGCCACGATTAGCCAGGAATTTCCAGCCCACTTGTGCAAACATACCGTTAATCAAGGCATCTTCCTCGATATTGGCAGCCAGTGTGACACCTTCGGCTTTAGCTTTTTCTTGCACCTCGGCAATCAGTTTGTGCATTTCCGCTTCCAACAAATCAGCGGGGCGGCAAACGATAGGCTGTGCACCGTTCAATACCCGGTCTTGCAATTCTTTGTTAACGGGTGCTGGCGTTGCACCATATTCCCCTTTTAAGACACCCGCCGTTTCTTTGGTGATAGTTTTGTAACGCTCACCGTTCATGACATTGATGACCGCTTGTGTACCAACAATTTGCGAGGTAGGCGTGACCAATGGGATGAATCCCAAATCTTCGCGGACGCGGGGGATTTCTTGGATCACTTCGTCAAATTTGTCGGACGCGCCCTGCTCTTTCAGTTGGCTTTCCATATTGGTCAACATACCGCCCGGCACTTGGGCGATCAAAATACGGCTATCGACACCTTTTAAACTGCCTTCAAATTGGGCATATTTTTTACGGATGTCGCGGAAATAAGCGGCAATCTCTTCCAATTTAATCAAGTTAAGACCCGTATCACGCGGCGTGCCTTCAAGGCTGGCGACGATCGTTTCCGTGGCGCTGTGACCGTAGGTCATACTTAATGAAGAAATTGCGGTATCGACATTGTCAATGCCCGCTTCTGCGGCTTTTAGGATACTGGCGACACTTAAGCCCGTCGTGGCGTGGGAATGCAAATGGATGGGGATTTTGGTGCTTTTCTTCAAACGGGTGACGAGTTCGAAAGCTTCATAAGGTTTGAGCAACCCAGCCATGTCTTTGATACAAATCGAATGTGCGCCCATATCTTCGATTTGTTTGCCTAAATCAACCCACATATCCAAGGTATGGACGGGGCTAGTGGTGTAGGAAATAGTGCCTTGGGCATGGGCATCGGTCGCCAACACCGCTTTGACCGCGTGTTCGATATTACGCATGTCGTTCATCGCGTCGAAAATGCGGAACACATCTATACCATTAACGGCGCAACGCTCGACAAACTTATCGACCACATCATCGGCATAGTGCCGGTAACCTAAAATATTTTGCCCTCGCAACAGCATTTGTTGCGGTGTTTTAGGCATGGCGGCCTTCAGCAAACGCAAACGTTCCCAAGGGTCTTCGCCTAAATAGCGGATACATGCATCAAAGGTAGCCCCGCCCCAAGATTCAATAGACCAATAGCCTATATCATCCAATTTTGCGCAAATGGGCAACATATCGTCGATACGCAATCGTGTTGCCAGAATGGACTGATGAGCATCCCGTAAGACCACTTCAGTAATCTTTAGAGGCTTTGTTTTTGGTTTGACCATGTTGTGTTTCTCCATAATGAATCTTCAATCATTTGACCGCCGGGCCAGTTTTCGCATTGCGTAGGCAACACATTTAGGGCGGGCAGCCCTAAGCCTGTGGGTGACAAAGCCAATTGTCTATTTTGCTTTATGACCGTTGCTTATTGCGGTATTGATGTACGGCGGCAGAGATGGCCGCTACGGTCGCTTTATCAGGTGCGCCACCTGTAACAGGTGGGCTAATTACGGGTGCTGGCGGCGCTTCGGGGAAAAATCGCTGCACAGCGGATGACATGAGATTGATTGCAACAACAAGCATCGTTAAGAACAAAAACACGATCCCCATTCCCGCAAACATCAATTCGATGCCACTACTCATTAATTCTGCCATATTGCCTAATCCTTTCTAAAACATGAACTATGGATACATTATCCATAAATCGAGTGGCTTAACAAACTAAAGTGACATTTCCCTTACAGGCCATCCGTTGCTGACTTTCCTTTGGACAAATACCCACAAGCCGATTTTGATAAGGCAACACACCATGTTGGTATGCCGTATCCGCTTGAACATTTTCGTGATTTTTGTGTTTTTCATGGAAAAAAATTATTTCTTTCCGCGTGGATGCGGTTTAGGTCGCCGCCAAAATACGCAAAACGCTTTCATAATCAGGTTCGTGCGCCAATTCAGGCACTAACTCCGTGTAAATGACCCGGTCTTGGCCGTCAATGACCACTACCGCCCGTGCGGTCAAGCCTGCCAACAGGCTATCTGTCAAACGAACACCGTAATCGTCGGCAAAAGAGGAACGGAAAGCCGATAATGGCTGCACATTAGATAGCCCTTCAGCCGTGCAAAAACGGCATTGTGCAAAAGGCAAATCCGCAGAAACCAGCAAAACAACGGTATTAGCAAGCCCTGCTGCCTTTTGGTTGAACAGTCGGGCAGAGGCTGCGCAGGTCGGCGTATCCAAACTAGGCACAATATTCAAGACTTTGCGCTTGCCAGCATAGGTGGCTAAGCTCACGTCTTTTAATTTGCCGTTCACCAATTTGAAATCAGGGGCAAGCGCACCCACGGGAGGCAACTCTCCGCAAGTATTGATGGCTTTGCCTTGAAAACTTATTTTTGCCATAAACTATTGCTATTAAAATCTATGTAATAAATCATTTTTTGGCTTTCGCTCGTTTCAACAAGCGTTCCCGGCGCTGCACCTGCCAATCCGTCATTTTAGGCTTTTGCCCGCCAAAAGGGTTGACGGGCGATTTGAATTCCAAACGTATCGGCGTACCGGACAATTTTAATTTCTCACGGAAATAATTGGTCAAATAGCGTTTGTAAGAAATCGGCAAGGCATCGGTTTGCACACCGTGGATAATGACAATTGGCGGGTTGCGGCCACCTTGGTGGGCGTATTTCAGTTTGATGCGGCGGTTATTGACCATCGGCGGCTGATGCGCGTCAGTGGCTTCTTTCAGGATGCGGGTCAACACGGGCGTTGACATGTTGATCATGGCCGATTCGTACAGCGTATTGACGACATCGAACAACTTACCAACCCCGCTGCCATGCAACGCGGAGATAGGATGCTTTTCGGCAAATTCCAAAAACGACAACTTCACTTCCATTTGCCGTTTGACGGTTTCTTTTTGTGCCAAATCCAAACCATCCCATTTGTTCAGACCAATAATCAAAGCCCTACCCGCTTCCAAAACCAAGCCTAACAAATGCGCATCCTGGTCGGTCACACCTTCGCTGGCATCAATCAGGTAAATCACCACATGGGCTTTTTCGATAGCCTGTAAGGATTTGATGACACTGAATTTTTCGATGGTTTCGGCGATTTTTGAACGGCGGCGCATCCCGGCAGTGTCAATCAGCGTGAACTGTTTGCCATTACGGACAAACGGGATGTAAATGCTGTCGCGGGTCGTGCCGGGTTGGTCATAGACAATCACCCGTTCTTCACCCAGCAAACGGTTGACCAAGGTGGATTTGCCGACATTGGGACGGCCCACGACGGCAATGCCTATACCTTTACGCTCGCCTTCGTCATCAATCAAATCGGCGGCAGGCGGCAACAACTTATTGATCTGCTCCAACAATTCAGGAACACCACGGCCATGCGATGCGGCGCAGGCCATAGGCTCGCCCAACGCCAAAGAATAAAAGTCATTGGCCGCCATCGTGGCATCCAAGCCATCGACTTTGTTGGTCACCAAAATGATCGGTTTCGCAAGTTTCCTAAGGTTGTCGGCGATGATTTTATCGGATGCGCTCAAACCTTCACGCGCATCCACCAAAAACAGCACCACATCCGCTTCTTGCAAGGCAATCTGCACTTGTTTGCGGGAAATGCTTTCGATGCCTTCGGCATCATCAGCGATACCGCCTGTATCAACCACTAAACAAGGACGGATGCCATGCTTGACCCGCCCATATTGGCGGTCGCGGGTCAAGCCCGGAAAATCGGCGACCAGCGCTTCACGGCTACGGGTCAAATAGTTGAACAGGGTGGATTTGCCGACATTCGGACGGCCTACCAGAGCGATTACAGGTAACATGGGACTTAAATTTATTGGAGGGTCAAGGCGGCAAGAGTGCCATCATTGGCGTAAACATAAACAGTATTGTCAATGACTACGGGTTTGGCTTCGATAGGGCTGCTGGAAATTTGCACCCGGCCTAGCTGCCTGCCATCCAATGTGCTCAACCAATGCACATAGCCTTCAAGATCGCCGACAACGACATAATTCTCATAAACGGCGGGGGCGGAAGTGCGCCTTTGATGCAATTCTTTTTGCCGCCACATGGACGAACCGCTACGCAAATCCAGTTGCCAAATGTCACTTTCGTTATCGGACAAATACAAATACCGCCAATCATTGCTCAACCCGGTATAAGACGAAATGTTCTCGTTGCGCCAGATGACTTCGCCATCGACTTCAGAAATAGCACTGACACCGCCATGAAAGCCTGCGATATAAATAGTCCCTGCGGCTTCCAACGGATCAGTGTCCAAATCAACTAGACGTTCGACTTCCGAACGGCCTTTAGGGATGACCACGTTGCTTTCCCAGATATATTTGCCGTCTTTCAATTGCAAAGCCATCAGTTTGCCGTTGTCATAGCCGCTAATGACTTTGTCTTCGGCAATCACGGGTGAGGCCGTGCCACGGATACTTAAAGCAGGGACATTGATTTCATAGCTCCACAATTTGCTGCCAGTGGCTTCATTAATAGCCACGACTTTGCCATCGGAGGTATGCGCGACCACAATGCCATTAGCCACTACCGGAACAGCCAAAACTTCACTGGACACTTTGGTTTTCCAAAGCTGCACGCCCGTGTCAGCGTTTAAGGCCACAATTTCGGCATCACTTGTGCCTAAAATCGCTGTGTTCTTACCAACGCCAGGGCCGGCAGAAAAAGGCAACTCCGTTTTGACTTCCCAGAGTTTGTCACCAGAATTCAAATCCCTGGCCTGGACAACGCCTTCACGATCTGCGGCGATAATCCTGGCATGGCCTATCGCCGGGACTAACTTCAACATTTGCCCGCCAGCACCCACCCCTACGGATTCTTTCCAACGGACTTGAATTTTGGCTTCAGGGGTATATTCAACCAACGCATTGGGGGGGGCGGTGTTATCTTCACCGCCACCAAAATAATCGGCAATCCCCGAAACCGACTCGCCCACGGTGTCCCATGCGGCACAACCGGCCAAACTTAAACAAAGCAATACAAGCGTAAATAGGCGCATTATTTGGTGTTTTCCAACTTTTCAGGGGCGGCCAAATCGTCAATTTTCATCTGCAACAAAGGCGATTGCTGGCCGTTACGCAAAGCGTTTTGATAAGACGTACGCGCTTGGTCGATACGATCCAGGGCTACATATAAATCACCTACCAATTCGTCATATTGCCCAGAAAAACTGGCCGAAGTGGCGGGGTCGATGTCATTGATCAATTTTAAGCCTTGCTCATATTCTTTGTTGGCCATCAATAAACGCACCAAACGGATTTTGGCGATATTGGACAATTCTTTATTCGATGATGCCGCGACTTTTTCAAGTATAGGCTTGGCAGCAGCCAAATCACCTTGGTCGGCTTTAGATTTCGCCATCAACAAATCGCCCAACAAGGCGTAATCGCTGCTTTTGAATTGGCTTTCTATTTGTTCCACCAATTTGGCACCGGAGTCTTTTTGATTGGAAGCCAACGCTTTCACCAACTCAGAATATACGCCCGCTGCCTGTTCAGCTTGTTGTTTTTGATAATCTTGCCAATAATTCCAACCCAGAATCACAACAACACCCAAAATCAGGCCGACAATGGTTGCCTGTCCATTCTCTTTCCACCAGCCCTTGAGGGCGGCGACCTGCTCTTCTTCTGTTTCGTAAATTTCCACGCTGTTTCTCTTTTTATTTGTTAAGTAGTGATAACTCAAGTTTAGATTCGGCCTGCAAGGCAATTTTGCAAAAACTCAATGGCTTGTTGATAAGGCAGCGTCTGTTGTTCCTGGCCATCGCGCAATGGTTTGATGCTGACTTCACCCCGGCTAGCCTCATCATCACCAATAATGACAGCATATTCAGCCCCGCTTTTATCAGCTTTTTTAAACTGGCTTTTGAAACTGGCACTATCAATATTGACCTGCAATTTCAAACCGGGCACGGCATCCCTTAACGCTTCGGCAAACCGGAACCCGGCTCGTTCGGCTTCTAGGCCAACCCGCACCATATAAACATCAACCGGATCAGCCAATTGGATGGTGTCCAAGGTTTCCATCAAGGCCAACAAGCGCTCCATGCCCATTGCAAAACCTACCGCGTAATTGGCTTTTCCGCCCAATTGTTCAATCAGGCTGTCATAACGGCCACCGGCGCATACCGTACCCTGCGACCCCAATTCATCCGTGACCCATTCAAACACGGTTTTACTGTAATAATCCAAGCCCCGTACCAAGCGCGGATTGATTTCATAAGGGATTGCCAAATCATCCAAAACGGCAGTAATAGCTTGGAAATGCCCCCGGCTATCATCGCCCAAATAGGCCATCAATTCGGGCGCACCCGCCACTACAGCCTGCATGGCCGGGTTTTTGGTGTCCAAGATACGCAACGGATTGGTGTGCAAGCGGCGTTGGCTATCTTCGTCCAAGGCATCCAAATGCTGTTGGAAATAGGCAACTAACGCTTCACGGTAAACTTTACGCTCGTCTATCGTACCTAAAGAATTCAGTTGCAGGCGCACTTTGGCACGGATACCTAAGCGTTTCCATAACCTGTCCATCAGCAAAATCAGCTCGGCATCTATATCGGAAGCCGCCATGCCATAGGTATCCACGCCGAGTCGGATAAA
>CAYUQV010000003.1:0-32077 GCA_964446885.1 uncultured Methylocucumis sp. | reverse complement strand
TGGATAAACTGGCGGTAGCGGCCTTTTTGCGGGCGTTCGTGGCGGTACATCGGGCCGTAATACCATAGACGGTGGATTTGGCCATTGAGTAAGCTATGCTCAAGACAGGCACGCAAACAGCCTGCCGTACCTTCGGGGCGTAGTGTCAGGGAATCGCCGTTACGGTCATCAAAGGTATACATTTCCTTTTCGACAATATCGGTGACTTCACCGATGGAGCGTTTGAACAATTCGGTTTTTTCGACAATCGGCAGGCGGATTTCGCTGTAGCCATAAGCCGCCAGAACCTCACGGATGATGTTTTCCGCGTACTGCCAAAGAGGGGTTTGGTCGGGCAGCACATCGTGCATCCCGCGTATTGCTTGTATTGTGTTTGCCATGATTTATTTGTAGATGCCTGTCATTGCATAGACTCGACTTTTCTTGCTTCATTGGAAATAGGGAATTTTTCCAACAATAAATTTTTATATTCTTGCGCCAACCCGCTATTGCCCAGGGCGCGTTCCGTTTGCATCCCATACCACAAGGTTTCCGGCGTATGCTGGGCAACGGCCAAGAAGCGTTGCAAATAGCCTTTGGCCGGCCAATATTCACGGTTTTGGTAGCTGATTTTTTGCATTTCCAGCAAAGCCGGGGCATACGAATCATTCACCATCAACGCCTGCTTGAAATAGGCTTTTGCCCTTGAAACTTGGCCTTGTTTCACTTGGCAAATGCCTGCATTCGTCAACGCCATCCATTGGCGGTCATTCAATAAATTGGTGATGGCCTTGTTGAGCAGGCTCAGGCCTGCGCTGACTTCATTATGTTCACAAAGAAAGCGGCCATAATTGTTTTGTACGCCCAAATCATCAGGCGCTAACTTCAAAGCGGTTTGGTAATGCTCTTTAGCCAGGGCGAATTTTTCGATTTTCTCGTATAAAAACGCCAGCGCATTATGGACTTGGACATTACCGGAATCAGTTTTAATGGCTTTTTCCAGGTTCTCTTTAGCCAATTCCAAACGGTTCATATTCATGTACCGGACACCAAGCTGCAAATACGTGTCGGTCTTTTCATTTTTTTCTGCTGTGGTGGTGCAACCGCACAAAACGGCCAAGCCCACCAAAATCCCGCACAACTTAACATTTGTCCGTTCAAACCACATGTTCAGGGCCCATAAGCTTAAGTTTCAGATGACGGCGGCTTTTGTCCTTAACTTGCCCGACCAATTGCCCACAAGCCGCATCAATGTCTTCGCCACGGGTTTTACGGACAGTCGTGACGATTCCGGCTTCGTTCAACAAGGTTTTAAATTGATGGATACGGTTGTTGCTGGAACAACGGTACGCGGAATTTGGAAACGGGTTGAACGGGATCAAATTGATTTTCGCAGGAACTGTCTTCAACAATTCAACCAAACCATAAGCATCTTCCAGAGCATCATTCACGCCATCCAGCATGACATATTCAAAAGTCACGGTACGGCGCGGGGCAAGCTTGGCGTTTTCGCGGCACGCTTCCATCAATTCTTTGAGCGGATATTTTTTATTGATGGGCACTAATTCGTCACGCAATTCATCCCTGACCGCGTGTAAGGACACCGCCAAACTGACATCACAAACTTCGGTCAGACGGTACATGGCAGGCACAACGCCTGATGTGCTGATGGTGACACGGCGTTTGGACAGGCCGTAGGCGAAATCGTCCATCATCAGGTTCATGGCTGCGACCACATTGTCGAAATTCAACAAGGGCTCGCCCATACCCATCATCACCACATTAGTGACTTTGGCATCCGCCCCTAAGCGGTTTTGCGCGACATAAAGCTGACCGATAATTTCTGACGTGCTTAAATTGCGGTTAAAACCTTGCTGGGCTGTGGAACAAAAAGTACAGGCCAAGGCGCAACCGATTTGCGATGACACGCACAAAGTGCCTCGGCCTTCTTCGGGGATGAACACCGTTTCGACGCGGTTGCCACAATGCGTCTGCAAAGCCCATTTGCGCACACCATCGGAAGCGAGCTGCTCGACAACAATTTCTGGTGTTTCAATGCAGCAATATTCGGATAAATGGCTGCGTAAAGGCTTGCTTAAATTGGTCATCAGGTTGAAGTCCGTGACCCCTTCCTGATAAATCCATTTAAGTAGCTGCGTTGCCCGGAACGGCTTCTCGCCTAATTCGACAAAAAAAGCCGCAAGGCCTTTTCTGTCGAAATCGAGCAGATTGGTTTTTTTGACCTTAGCGGGTTCTTGCACAGAGTTCATTCGCTGAGAAGAAATAAGCTATTTCGCGCTCGGCGGTCGCCAATGCGTCTGAGCCGTGCACAGCATTTTCGTCAATGCTGCTGGCAAAGTCAGCGCGGATAGTGCCTGGGGCGGCATCTTTAGGATTGGTTGCGCCCATAATTTCGCGGTGTTTCAGGACGGCATTCTCGCCTTCCAACACTTGCATGATCACAGGGCCTGAAATCATAAAAGCAACGAGGTCGTTGAAAAAACCACGTTCGCTGTGTTCAGCATAAAAACCTTCTGCTTGCTCTTTAGTCAGATGCAACATTTTCGCAGCAACAACTTTCAAGTCATTTTTTTCAAAACGGCTGTAAATTTCGCCGATAACATTTTTTGCGACTGCATCTGGTTTGATGATTGAGAAGGTACGTTCGATTGCCATTGTAAAAAAAACTCCAATAGGATTGAGAAAAAGTGATTGTCAATTATAGCCGATTAACTCAGCAGGTGTGATTAATCGTGAACTTACGGCAAATTGTCAAGATGGGCTTCTTTTGCTGCCGGGATCAAATCTTGCGGGCTGACCCCTAAAATCAAGGCCATCGGACTGGCGATAAAAATAGAGGAATAGGTACCGAAAAACACGCCGAACAACAGAACCACGGAAAAACCGTGGATGACTTCGCCGCCCAAGAAAAACAAAGACACCAACACCAAGATAACCGTCAATGAGGTCATAATCGTCCGGCTTAACGTGACATTGACGGAAATGTTCATCATCTCTTCGGTGGTTTTGTTCCTGAGCTGGATGAAGTTTTCGCGGATACGGTCATAAACAACGATGGTGTCGTTCAAGGAATAGCCAATCAATGCCAACACCGCCGCCAAAACGGTCAAGTCAAACTCCAAGCCCAATAGCGAAAATACGCCCAAGGTCACAATCACGTCATGCAGTGTCGCGATAACCGCCCCCAAAGAGAATTTCCATTCAAACCGCCAGGCCACATAAATCAAAATGCCTATGGTGGAATACAGCAATGCCAAAAAACCATCTTCGGCCAAGTCGTCACCGACTTGCGGGCCGACAAACTCAACCCGTCTAAGGCTTGCAGGTTCTGCGGTATGTTTGTTAATCGCATCCAAGACTTTAGTGCTCAAATCAGCACTACTGACCCCTTCTTGAAGTTTCAGGCGAATCAGCACGTCTTTTGCCGTACCGAAATTTTGCACGGTGGCATCGGCAAACCCCGACTCATCCAAGGTTGTGCGCAATACGGTCAAATCAACGGGCTTTTGGTAACCCACCTCAATCAGCGTACCGCCCGTAAAGTCAATGCCCATTTTCAAGCCTTGCACGGACAGGGAAATAATCGAAATGATCGACAACAACCCAGAAAAGATCAGGGCGATGTTGCGGTTGCCTATAAAATTAATATTGGTCGTTTTCATCGTTTAATTTTTAAATGTTTTTCAGATGCTAAAGCAAAACTGTGCCGGACAACGATGGCTGACAGCAAAGGCCATCAGCCAACAGATGGACTAGATTGACAACTTCTCCACCCGACGCTCACCATAAATCCAGTTGATGACCATCCGGGTGCCTGTAATCGCGGTGAACATGGAAGATAAAATGCCGATAATCAGGGTCACGGCAAAACCTTTGACCGAGCCAGTACCAAACGCAAACAACACCACCGCAACCACTAAGTTGGTGACATGGGAGTCCAAAATGGTCGCAAAGGCTTTTTCATAACCTATAAAAATACTCGCGGCGGGTGAATTGCCATTCTTAATTTCTTCCTTGACGCGTTCAAAAATCAAGACGTTAGCATCAACCGACATACCCACGGTGAGGATGATCCCGGCGATGCCCGGCAAGGTCAGGGTAGCCTGCAACAGGGACAAAATCGCCACGACTATGACCACGTTAAATGCCAAGGCAAAATTGGCGATCATGCCGAACAGGCGGTAATAAACGGCCATAAACAACACAACCAAAACGAAACCGACGATAAACGACAAGAAACCCTTATCAATATTGTCTTGGCCTAAGCTAGGGCCGACGGTACGTTCTTCAACAATATCCACCGGGGCGGCCAACGCGCCAGCCCGTAGCAACAAAGACAAGTTACGCGCTTCTTGCGGGCTGTCCAAACCGGTGGTTTGGAAACGCTTGCTGAACACGCCTTGGATGGTTGCAACACTGATGACTTTTTCAACTTTTTCTTTATGGCGGATTTTTTCGCCATTAATGACCTTGGTGTCAACCTTGTATTCTATGAACACCACCGCCATCGGCTTACCGACATTGGCTTGGGTCAGTTTGCCCATTTTCGCCGCGCCCACGCCATTCAAGGAAATGAACACCGCAGGGCGGCCATCCTGGTCTATCCCGGAAGACGCATCGACAATTTGGTCGCCAGTGACAATGATTTGCCTATTCAACAACAGAGGCTGGCCATTTTTGTCATAATACAAACGGCTACCCACTGGCGGATGGCCTTCAACGGCTTTTTGCACATCATGCTCGACATCGACCAAACGATATTCCAAGGTAGCGGTCGTACCCAAAATCTCTTTGGCACGGGTCGTGTCCTGGACACCCGGCAATTGCACCATGATGCGGTTTTCACCTTGTTGCTGAATGACGGGCTCGGCGACACCCAATTCATTGACCCGGTTACGCAAGGTCGTCATGTTTTGGGCAACCGCATTTTTACGGGTTTCCTTCAATTCCCGTTCGGAAATTTTCAGCCAAACTTCATCGGGAGCGGCTTCTGGCTCGCTCGTTTCTAGCGAGTGGAAATCTTTATCCAACATAGTCAACAATTGTGGCTTGTCATCAGCGGTTTTAAGCTTGATCTTGATAAAACCATTGTCTTTGGCCACGGACTGGTAACGCAGGTTCGCACCCCGCAAAGCCAAGCGCAAATCATCGTTATAACGCTCTTCCGATTGTTTGGCCGCAGCATCCATATCAACTTCCAGCAGAAAATGCACACCGCCACGTAAATCAAGCCCCAAATACATCGCTTGCGCACCCAAGGCACGCAACCATGAGGGCGTAGTGGGCGCCAAATTCAGCGCCACGGTGTAATCGCCACCCATTTTGTCGCGCAACAAATCAGCGATTTTAAGTTGGTCATCCGTATTGCCAAAGCGGGCCAGCACACGCCCATCCGTAAACTCAAAACCCTTCAACGGGGCATTGGCGGCTTTGATCAGGTTTTCAATGTCCGTGGCGACATTTTGCGCCAAGGGCGTGGGGCGGTTTGACGACACCTGCACGGAGGGGTCTTCGCCATATAAGTTGGGTAATGCGTAAATAATCGAGACCAGAAAGACCAGCAGGATTAAGACGTTTTTCCAAAGAGGGTAACTGTTTTGCATTATGTTGTTCCAATCATTAAAAACCGCAGAAAACGGATCGGCGGCATTGCTTAACCAAGCAGACGGTTATTCCTTAATTATTTTTTTAGTAACCGCTTTATAAGTGCCTTTAGGCATAATATTTTCAACGCTTTGACGTTGCACTTGGATGAAAGTGTTGTCACTGATTTCTATTTTGACGAAATTGTCATCCATATCGGCCACTTTTCCCAAGATACCGCCTGATGTGACGACCTCAGCCCCTTTTTTCAAGGATGCGATCATGTCTTTCTTTTCTTTGGCGCGTTTGGATTGCGGGCGCAAGAACAAAAAGTAAAAAAACAAAAGGACACCTAAAGGCAACAACATGCCTTCAATGCCAGGTTGTTGGGCGGCTGGGGCGGCTTCTGCCAGTGCGTCAGAAATGAAAAAACTCATGATTGTCCTCAATGTAACGGTAATAAATAAAAAATTTCCACATTATGCCATAGTCGGCACAGGTTTTCCTTTTAGTTAAAAAATTGCTTGGCCGAACGCTAACCAACCAGCTTCGGCACACCTAAACAAATCATTGAATATTAAAGCCTTAACTGATTATTTTTAATACGCACAGATGCCAGCTCACCGCTGACCGTCAAGGCCGCACTGAAGTTACCGCCCAACTCCAAATCTTTAAGACGCCAATTTTCAGGCAAGCCATATCTTACCGGAATGGCCACATAGCCCGCCTCCCCTGCAACAGACGTGACCACCTTTGGCAATTCAATCGCCAAGCCCTCACCCACCGCTTTTATAAAACTCTCTTTCCGTGTCCAAAACCGATAAAACGCAGAACGTTGGCTTTCAACTGGCAAACCCGACCAATAGCGGTACTCCGTATCGGCAAAACAATGCTTGGCCAAGGTGGCAAAATCGGCATTGCCGCCCCAAACTTCAATATCAACGCCCAGGTATTCTTGTAGACCCACCGCAACCAGCATTTTTGTACCCGAATGCGACAAATTAAACCGAAGCTCATGCGGCTTTTGACCGCAGACAATAAAAGGCTTCCCCGAAGCCGTCACCGAATAACGGACTTTGTCTGGCGCAAGCCCCAAATAACCCGCCAAAACTAGACGCAACTTGCCGTGGCTAATGACATATTGGCGCTGATGTTGTGCCTGCAAAAAACGCTCTCCCTTAGCTTGCTCACAAGCATCCAATAAACTCCAGTAGTAGCCATATTCCATGGCATCAGCAAACAAGTCTTCTAGCCAAACATCAGCATTACCGTCAACCACACATCCCCCTTAAAACGCCCCACCCTGGCAACATCACAGTGAAAGCCCCAAAACGCGTTAAATAACACAGTTAAATTAACCCTGATATTAACAAAATCAGTACGTTTCATAGCACAAAGAAAGCCATCGTTAAATCCCACACCCGAATACGCCATTTCGCTTGTTTTTTCCAAAAGAATATCCAAGGCATTCACGCCCTTGTTAAGGGCTTAAAAATTAATTTCTAATTTTATCAAGCAACTATACCCATTTTATTATCAAACAATAACCTCACAAAAGGTAATGGTATGTATTGTGCTAAGGTAATGGTATGTATTGTGCTTGTTAAATGTCCAGATTACTTTATGCCCTGTCCATTTGGCATATCGACACAGATAAGTTTGCCGCCACAGCAATCCACCAGGAAAAAGTAAACATGATCAAACCAGCAAATACAACAACCTGCAAGCCTACAGGTAGTTTTGACCCTTTTTTTTCAAGAACCCTTTTTGGGGTGCTTAGGCGACCTAAATCTATTTTCGCTTGCTAAGGAGCTTTAGCCCATTATGGATTCACTGAACATCCAAACCTTACCTGAACTGATTGCTTGGCAAGGCCAGCAACGCAACGATGCCATCGCCTTCACCTATGAAGGGCGTTCCGTAAGTTACCGTCAACTAGACCGCCATACCAACCAAATTGCAAACGGCTTGCTGGCTGACGGTGTCAAGCCGCAATCCAGGATCGCAATACTAGGCAAAGACAGCGATTACAGCTATGAACTTTTGCTAGGTTGCGCCAAAGCAAAAGCCGTACTGATTGGCATCAACTGGCGTTTGGCCATTCAAGAAACCAAATACATCCTAAACGATAGCGAAGCGGAAATCGTTTTTGTCTCCGAAGATTTTTTTCCGGTCATTCGGCAACTCCTACCCGAATTGGAACATGCAAAAAAAATCATCACCTTAAGCGGCGAAGATGACGAATGGCCTGCTTTCCATGAATGGCGGCTATGCCAACCCGCAACAGCCCCGGCCTTAAGCTACGACCCAACTGATGTCGTCGTACAGATGTACACCAGCGGCACGACAGGACATCCCAAAGGTGTGCAACTGCCGAATTGCAGTTTTTTCCGTTTAATGGCCGGCATGCGCGCCCAAGGTGACACCTGGATGTCACTAAACCCTGACGACAAGCTACTGGTCGCATTGCCCCAATTCCATATCGGTGGCCTTTGGTGGGCTGTACAAGGGCTGATTGTCGGGGCACAAAACATTTTGATGGACACCTTCATTGCCTGGAAAGCCTTGGAATTGATAGCCCAGCACCGGATCAGCAAAATCGCCATGGTTCCGGCCATGCTCCAAACCACGCTGGCGGAACCCAGCTGCAACAGCACCGACTTAAGCTGCGTACAAGGCTTCTTATACGGCGGCTCACCGATTGCCCCAGCGCTCTTGCAACGTGCTATAGATGTTTTCCAATGCGGTTTCTACCAAATTTATGGTATGACCGAAACTGGCAATATGGCGGTGTGCTTACGCCCGGAAGACCACTACCCGCTCGACAGCAAACGCTTATCATCCGCCGGAAAACCTTTGCCGGGTGTCCAAGTTTGTGTCGTCGATGACCACGACCAACCATTACCCGCCAACCAATCCGGGGAAATCTGCATCAAATCACCGTCCAACATGCTGGGGTACTGGAAAAATGATGAAGCCACCCGGAAAGTTTTCTTTGATGGCTGGATACGCACAGGCGATGTCGGCTATCTGGATGACGATGGCTATGTTTACGTCTGCGACCGCATCAAAGACATGATTATTTATGGCGGCGAGAACATTTATCCTGCTGAAATCGAAGCGATATTGAGCGGGCACGAAGCCGTCTTAGAAGCTGCGGTCATCGGCATTCCTGATGAACGCTGGGGGGAAACCGTAAAAGCGTTTGTCGTACTCAGGCCTGGCAATGTTGTCAAGCAACGTGAACTCATCAATTTTGTCCGGGGGCATATCGCTGATTTCAAAACCCCAAAATCCATAGATTTTGTTGAAACCTTGCCCCGTAACCCAAGCGGCAAGCTATTAAAGAGAGTGTTACGGGAGCCTTATTGGGACAACAAAACCCGGCAAGTCAACTGATTTGCATCGTGGACAGGTTCCATACATCCTGAAAAACCTGCCCACACCTGAAACGGACACTACGTTTTACTGAATTCTTAAGGATGACTCCTAGAGAGTAGCAAGTTGGGTTAGTTTGCAAAGCCCCCAACAGACAGGTCTGACGGATTACCCAAATCCATCCGCCTGAACACTGCCGATAGCTTTGCCCGGAACTTGGCTTAACCTAAAAACAGATAGGTTACATGAACCCGTTTACGGACAAAGCCATTGGCGCATTAGCCAACAACACACCCACAAAGTAGGTAATAAAAAATGAGCACACTCGCATTAGCCATACAAGACATAGAAATCATCGAAGCCCAACCGGGCAAAATCGGTGCGGAAATCAAAGGCCTGGATGTTAACGAATTGACCGCCGACTCCCCTATCTTGGCGAAAATCCGCGAGCTTATCTACCGCAACAAATTAGTGGTGTTGCGTGACCAAGAAATAAACGCCGAAGAGTATGTGGCGTTCACCCGCAAACTGGGCAGACCACAAGTTTACTTCCAACCACAATACCACCACCCGGATCACCCTGAAGTGTTTATCTCTTCCAATGTCGTGGAAAGCGACGGCAAAAAACTGGGCGTGTCCGGTACGGGCCGTTATTGGCACACCGACTGCCAATTTGAAACCCATCCGTTGTCTTTCACCTCCATTTACCCTTTGGTGTTCCCTAAATCCGCCCGTGAAACGTCTTATATCGACATGAGCATGGTTTATCAAAACCTGCCTGACGATCTGCGCAAAATGGTCGATGCCGAAGGTGCTGCGTTTATCCACGAAGGCCAAATGCGCTACAAAGTCCAAGCCTCCGATGTCGACCGTTCCTTGCGTGAATTGCTGGACCGCATCAATGATGAAGTGCCGCCCGTCAAACATCCTGCGGTCATCGAGCACCCTGTCACTGGCATCAAATCCCTGTACGCCAGCAGCGGCTTCACCACCAAATTTGTCGGCCTTAATTACGAAGACAACCAACGCTTCATGAAAGCGATTTTCGACTTCAGCGAACGTCCTGAACACGTCCACACCCACTATTGGGATGATGGCGACCTGATCATTTGGGACAACCGTTACCTGAACCATAAAGCCTCTACCACCAAACCCGGCGAGTTGAGCAAAAGCTACCGCATCGGCATTTACGATGACCTGCCATTTTATGTAGGGATAAACTAATGAACACCCTTGACACTCTTGAAACAGCCACTGAGGAGAATTTTGCCCTGACTGACATAGACCACTCGTTTTTACTAAAAGTGCTGGCTCCTTACCGGGATCAATGCCGTTATCTGAAAAGGGCTTATTTTCAAGAACGGGAAGGTTCCGGTTTGCAGGGACTGCTGATGAACGGCGAGTTTTCCATCCCAGAATCTTGCTACATTGATGATACCGGGCATTTCAATGCGGTAGAATACAACATCTGTTTTAACCAGATCGCTTATGTGCATCTGGGCCATTGCATCATTAACGGCCTGATTCCTGAATTGGGGGAATTTGACCGGGAAACGTTCTTTGAGAAACAGCTTTCGCATTTCCTGATCGCCAACATCAGTTCTGGTTTTCAAAGCCTGCTCAATGCCAAGCATTTTTACGGCACGTTTGGCATCCATTCCTTAAAAAAGACTGGCAAATGCACGTTCATCAAAACCTATTGCCATTTTCATGATGATGAAGTCGGCAAATCCAAAGGCGAAGTGACTTTGGCAATCCTAAGGCCGTAAACCTTTCAGGCGTTTGCCAAAGCCGCAAGGCCGTATTTAAAAAGAACAACCCCGCCGGGTTGTTCTAATTTTTAACACCTAGACAAACCGAGCATACAATCCGCGATGGAACCGACAGTCCAGCAACCGCCAACAAAGTCCGGCAACCTGCCTGCTAATGGCCCACTCATTGAACTCCAACAAACCCCTCCCGAACTCAGAAAAGCCAAGCTAGGCGGCATCATCCGTGAGCTTTTGGTTGAATTTTTGGAATTGGATTCGTTGGACGAAATCAGTGATAACCAAAACTTTGTCGAACTGGGTGCAGATTCCATGCAAGCCGTGGATTTTAAAAGCCAACTTGAAAAATTGCTGGACTGCTCTTTACGTTCCACGTTGCTGTTTGACCACCCCAGCCTCGACTTGCTGGTGGATTTTTTAATGAATGAAGTGTTGGATTTTCCGTTTGACAACGGCCAACACCCCAAACATGACACACCTGCCCAGCCCGGCATAACAGCCGGGCCATCGCACGATGCGGGCCAACCAGACACGATTGCGGTCATTGCCATGGCCGGGCGATTCCCCAATATCGAAAATTCCGATGCCCTTTGGGACAAAACCCTATCCGGCGAAGCCCTGCAACTTGCCGGTACGGAACTCGGATTTGCTGGCCTTGATATGGCAGATGCTACAGATTGGCTAACCGACCTTGGGATAACGCCAGAAAGCTATGCCACGATGGATCGCCAGCAGCAGCTGCTCTACAGGACGATTGCTGATGCGATGGCCCATTATGGGCTATCGCGCCAAGATTTTGCCAAACGCGGCACGGGCGTTTTTATCGCCGCCCAACCGATGGGGCATGATTACAACGCTCCCTACAACATCCCGATTGCCAATAAAGTTTCGTTCCAGCTTAATCTCAAAGGCCCTAGCGAAATCATCAACACCTTTTGCACCAGCGTTTATGTGGCCCTGCACCGGGCTGTGCAAAGCATCCATGCAGGCGAATGCCAACAAGCCCTGGTTGGCGGGGTCAACACCATTGCCCGGCAAGAGTTCAACCTAGCCGCCCAAGCGGGGCTGTACGAAGGCATTTTGAGCCGCACCAACCAAACGCGCAGTTTTTGTGATGATGCCGCAGGTTATGTCCGTAGCGAAGGGGTTGGCGTGTTCATCATCAAGCCTTTGGCGCAAGCCCTGCAAGACGGCAACCCGATTTTGGCCCTTATCAAAAGCACCACCGTGCATCATGGCGGGCGGGGTTATTCCTACGAAGCCCCGAACCCGCAGGGCTTAAAGGAAACTATCCGGCTGAGTTTGGAAAAGGCCAAAATCTCCCCTGACAGCATTGATTATGTGGAAGCGCACGGTATCGGCAATGTCATGGCAGATGCCTTAGAACTAGGGGCGATCAACCAAGTGTACCGATCCCTGAGCACCCAACCCGGCAAACAATGGCATATCAGTTGCGTCAAGCCGACTCTGGGTCACCCGGAAATGGCTTCGGGTGCAGCCTCCTTAATCAAGGCCATCAAAGCCTTTGAACACAAAACCTTACCCGGCCTAGCCAATTTTGGCACACCGAACAGCGAGCTGCCGATAGGCCACGCCCTAGTGCTGCAAGCCAACCCGCTCCCCTGGCCAGACACCGCCAGCTCCAGACGAATCGCCCTCAACAGCTATGCGATAGGCGGCATGAACGCGCACGTCATCCTTGAGGACTATGCTCAAGGCCAGATGACGGATAACGCCTCGATACCCACCGCCCAAACGGCCACCACGCCTGCCGCACAAAGTGGCGATGACCCACGTTTGGCGGCGTTAGTGCAAGAGATTTTCCAGTTGGACATAGCGCAGATTGACCGCTCCCTGTCATTGGTGGATTACGGCTTTGATTCGATTAAAGTCATCCAATTTGTCACGCAATTGAACGAAACGCTTGGGCTGGACATTAAAATCAGCCAAATGATGGGCGTTGATGATTTCGCGGGGTTTTTTGACTTATTGGCGCAAGCACAAAGTAACGGCCAATCCGCCCCACCAACCACCGCCGGGCACCCCCCCCCTACCCTCCGCTCATCGTTGTCGGAAGTCCAAAAGGGCTTGTGGTATATCAATGAAACGGCGCAAGACCCGATTGGCTTCAACACACCTGTCGTCTTCAAAGTCCCTGCCGACCTCAACCCCGATTTTTTGCGGCAAGCCCTCGTCTTGATGCTGGACGCACACCCGATACTCAAAGCCAGTTTTATCCAGGACGCGCAGACCGATGAAATCATCCAAATCATCCGCCCGACTGAAGAGCGGGTATGTTTCCAAACGCTCACCTTGACACCGGGGCAGACACCGGAGCGTTGCTTATCGGATTTGCTCAGAAAACCGTTCAACCTAAAAACCGACCCTTTGGTCAGGCTCTATGCCATCACGGATGCCGAAGGCAATAAGTGGGTGTTTTTTAATATCCACCATATTGTTTTTGATGGCACATCCGGGGCGTTATTCGTCCACGACTTCTGGGCAAATTACCATAGCCTACGCGCAGGGCGGACACTGGCACCGAAAACGCCTGAACTGGCATTTTTTGATTTTGTGGCATGGGAGCGGGCTTATTTGGAAAGCCCCAAAGCCTTAGCCGACCAAACTTGGTGGCAAGAGCAATTGGCCGGGCAATCCGCCACCCTCAATTTGCCCTATGACCGCCTGCCGCAGTCCGGCCTGCCAAGCTTAGATATAGGTTCAGAGCACTTGGCCCTGCCAGAACAGCGTTTTATGGCCATCAAAGCCGTTGCGGCGGCTTTGAACATCAACTTGTCCGTGTTTTTCCTGACCGCATTCCAAATTTTCTTGTACAAGCTCACCCAGGAAAAAGCCATTGCCGTGACTACGCCCACCCGTGGCCGTCCACGGCAAGCCCATGAAAACAGCATCGGCTGCTACATCAATGTCATGGTGTCACGTGCTGAAATTGCACCTGAACAAAGCTTTGCCAGCTTGGCGCGGCAAAACAAAGCCCAATTTGCCGCCAGCCTCGACCATGCCTTTTACCCGTTCCCCAAAGTCCTGTCGAGTTTGGGATTGACCTTAACTAACCCCAAGGAAATACCGTTCCCGGTTTCTTTCACTTACCAAAACTTTTTTGACGACATCCTCAAGAGCGACAACGCCGCGCACGGCATAGAGTCGGATTACAATATCGTCCACCAACAAACCGAAGACAATTACACCTTGGAAATTTATGATTTCCGCGCCATGGTGCAACTCAACATCAAATTCAAACGCGCTTTGTTTGATGACAGCACCATCGACAAACACCTTGATTATTTTGACAACCTGCTTGCCGAAATTGTCGCCAACCCCGAACAATCTGCCCAAAGCTACGAGGTATTGCCCGCCGCAGAACGGCAACGTATCCTCAAGGATTTTAACCACACTGCCGCGCCAATACCACAAGACACCTGTGTCCATCAGCTGTTCTTGGCACAAGCCAAGCAAACCCCAAACCAAATTGCGTTGATCTGCGGCGGCCAGAAGCTGACTTACCAGGAATTGGCCGGACGCGCCCAAGCACTGGCCGGGCATTTACAGGCACAAGGCGCACGGCCTGACAGCTTGGTCGCCATCTGTATGGAACGCTCTTTGGACATGCTTGTGGCGGTGTTCGGCGTGTTGATGTCCGGGGCGGCCTATTTGCCAATAGACCCGAAAAACGCTCCTGACCGCATTGCTTATATGTTGCAGGACGGCGCGGTCAACTTGCTGCTGACCCAAGCGCATCTTCAAGACACGTTGGCGGATTTGCCGACCACAAGCCCCTACCAGACCCTGGCGGTAGACCAATTCACCGCTACCGCCAACGGACAGTGGCAAGACACCGCCCAAGCAAGCAATTTGGCTTATGTCATCTACACCTCAGGCAGCACTGGCCAGCCCAAAGGGGTCATGATCCCGCACTCCGCCTTGATGAATTTGGCATTTGCGATGGTTAAGGCTTATCGCATCACACCCGAAGACCGGGTCTTGCAATTTGCATCCTTAAGCTTTGACATGTCGGTGGAAGAAATCTTCCCCTACCTGATAGTGGGCGCAGGCGTGGTTATCCGCCAAGACCAGGACATCGAAGCCGACAGGTTTTATCGCATGGCCACAGATCATGGCGTGTCCATCCTCAACCTGCCGCCACTGTTTTACAACGTCATTGACGCACTCGATAACGCCCAAAAAACCACCCTATTTGGGCAAGTCCGGCTAGTGTCCTTCGGCGGGGAAGCCCTGCCTGAGCCAGTCCTGAACGCTATCCGGCACTATCCGGTAACAATCTTCAACGCTTATGGCCCCACCGAATACACGGTCAATGCCGCCCTGGCCGATCTGACAGAAAGCACACGCATCACCATCGGCAAGCCCATCATCAACACCCAGCTTTATGTGCTCGGCGAAGGCTTAGGGCTGATGCCCGTAGGCACTAGCGGCGAACTGCACATTGCCGGGGCAGGCATGGCCTTAGGCTATTTGAACCAACCGGAGCTGACTGCCGAAAAATTTGTCCCCAACCCGTTTGGCCCAGGAAAGCTCTACAAAACGGGCGACACGGTGCGGTGGTTGCCTGATGGCACTATAGAATACTTGGGCCGCTCCGATGACCAAGTCAAAATCCGTGGTTTTAGGGTCGAATTGGGCGAAATTGAACGCGCCATCAGTGCCTATCCCGGTATAGAAACCGTTGTGGCTATAGCTCAAGACCACAAACAAGGCAAACAACTGGTCGCGTTCTATGTGGGCCACGATGACATTGATGCCGCCCAACTGAAAAGCGATTTACGCAAACGGTTGCCCGATTACATGCTCCCGTCAGCACTGGTCAGGCTAGATGCCATACCAGTCACAGCCAATGGCAAAGCAGACCGCAAAGCCTTGGAAAACCAAACGGTGGCCGTGAGCAGCGACCGCCCTTATGTTGCCGCCACCAACGAGATTGAAGCCGGATTGGCAGAAATATGGGCCAGTGTGCTGGGCATTCCGCAAGTAGGTATCCATGATGACTTTTTTGCCTTGGGCGGGCATTCCCTGTTGGCCATCCAAATTGTCTTGAGGGCCAACAAAAAATTTGCCGTCAACTTATCCTTAAGCTCGTTGTTTGATGCGGGTGACATCCAACATCTTGCAGAAACCATCGCCCAATCAGAACAAGCGATTGAACAGGACACCCTAGGCGACTTTGCCGGGCAATCTGAGGAAGTCATATTTTAACCACCTTCATGGAATGGGCGCGGATTACCCAAACAGGTAACGCACCCCATTGACAAACACTGACTAATGAACGCATTGATAAGCCACTTAATTGATAAGGGTGTGCGCATAAGCGCGACACCGGAAGGGGATTTGAAAATCCAGTTGGGCACTTATGTGCTGACTGATTCGGACAAAACCGCCATCAAAGCCAATAAGGCGCAAATCCTTGAATTTTTGGCGGGCGGCAAAATCGCCTGCCTGTCTTCCTCGCAAGAACGGCTCTGGTTTTTGGCGCAACTTGGGTTTGGCGACCAATACCATGTCCCCGGATTTGCCAAAATTATCGGCGATTTGGACGTGCCCGCTTTAGAAAAAACCGTCAACTTGCTTGCCGCCCGTCATGAAAGCCTGCGCACCCATTTCTTGACGGTAGGCGACACCCCCGTCCAAATCATCCGCCCCCACGTCCAGATCAGCCTCGATTGCCTGGACATGAGCGACCTGTCCCCTGATGCGCAACAGGTGCAAGAAAAACAGGCCCGGCAAACCTTTTTGGAACGGCCTTTTGATTTGGCAAACGGCCCGCTGTTTCGGGTCATGCTCATCAAACTAGCCGCCCGTGCCTACATGCTGTGCATTTGCCAACACCACATCATCACCGATGGCTGGTCGATGCGGGTGTTCGTACGCGAAATGGCGCAAGCCTACCAAGCCTTCAACACAGGCATTACGCCCAACTTGCCGGCCTTGACCTTGGATTATGCCGCTTATTCCGTATGGGAGCGGGAAACCCTGAACCCTGAAAAATTGGCGAAAGAGCTGGCCTATTGGCAAAACCAATTGACGGGTTATGAAAACCTCGCCATGCCCTGGGATTTTCCAAGACCCGCCCAAAGTAGCGGCCAAGGCGGTTATGTGGCATTTGGAGTCGGCCAAGAACTGGGCCTGAACATCAAAAAAATTAGCCGGGAGCGCAAAACCACCGCCTTCACCTTATTCATGGCGGCAGTTTATTTGCTGTTGCAAAAATACAGCGGCCAAAGCGACATTTGCATGGGAATGCCGGTGGCCAACCGCCGCCAACGCGACTTGGAAGACATCATCGGTTTTTTTGTCAACACCGTCATCATGCGCATCAACCCAGCAGAAACGGCGTTGACCGTTGACGCGTTGCTCAAGCATGTCCATCGGGTCATCATCGAAGGGCAAGACAACCAAAATGTCCCGGTGGAAAAAATCCTGGAATTGCTGCAACCGGAGCGCGACTTAAGCCGTACACCCATCTTCCAAGTCCTCATCAACTACACGCCGCTCAGTTTGGGTACGCTGGAATTTGGCAATTGCCAACTGGAACCCCTGTTTGATTTTGACATTAAAGAAGCCAAATTTGACCTGACGTTCACGTTCAATGAATTTGACAACGGCGAAGCCAGCATTGGCATCGAATATTCCACTGACCTGTACACGCCGGCAACCATAAACCAAATGACGGCGCACCTGACAAAAATCATGCAATTTTTTGTCAATGCGCCGGATGCCGATTTATCCGGCCTTATCCTCATTGACGATAAAGACGCGGACACCCAATTACAGGCCTGGAACCGCACCGCGCACGCTTACCCAAGCGGCCATTGCCTGCACGATCTGTTTGCCCTGCAAGCCGCCAAAACACCCGGCAATATCGCGGTGATTTACGAAGACCAACAACTGACCTACCAACAACTGCATGAACACAGCTGGTTAGTCGCGGTTTACCTGCAAAAGCAAGGCATAGGCCCGGATATGCTGGTGGCCTTATGTGTAAACCGTTCGCCGTCCATGATCGTCGGCCTGCTAGGCATCCTCAAGGCAGGGGCCGCGTATTTGCCGATAGACGCGGCTTATCCGTCCGAACGCATCAAAACCTTACTGCAAGACAGCGGCGCGAAATGGCTGCTCACCGAACAAGGGCTGTTGCCCAATTTGGCCGAAGCCGCCGAAGCACTCGGTTGCCAAATCATCTGCCTGGACAGCGACTGGGAAAAACTCCAACAGGTGCGGGGCCGGCTGGCCCACACGGCAGAGCCTGACAATCTGGCTTATGTCATCTACACCTCAGGCAGCACCGGGCAACCTAAGGGCGTGATGATCGAACACCGTAACGTCGTCAACCACAATCTGGCGGTCATTGACGCTTACCAAATCCAGCCTGAAGACCGCGTGTTGCAATTCTCGACCATCAGTTTTGACATTTTCGTCGAAGAAGTTTTCCCAAGCCTGTTGTCCGGGGCCGCCGTGGTGCTGCTTGACGGGGCGCGGTTCACCGATATCAATTACCTGAAACAAACCATCAGCCGCCACCGCGTGAGCTTGATGAACCTACCGACCGCGTTCTGGCATACCCTGGTTGATGACCGCTTTGACCCCAGCATTTTA
Source organism: uncultured Methylocucumis sp. (assembly GCA_964446885.1). Classification (GTDB taxonomy): domain Bacteria; phylum Pseudomonadota; class Gammaproteobacteria; order Methylococcales; family Methylomonadaceae; genus Methylovulum. Next base: position 13,718 of record CAYUQV010000003.1, on the reverse strand, counting down.
AAGCGTGTCATCATCGGCGGCGAAAAGGCTGAAGCGGAAAAGTTTAAAGCGTGGCAGCGCCACAACCCCAATATCACGGTCATCAACACCTACGGGCCCACCGAGGCCACGGTCATCGCCCTGCTCTACCCAATGGACGGCAGCTTGCCCGCAGGTCGGCAAATCCCGCTAGGCAGACCCTTGGCGAACACCCAAATTTACATCCTCGACAAAAACCTGAACCTGATGCCCGCCGGAATGGCAGGCGAGCTGCATATTGCCGGGGCGGGTTTGGCGCGTGGCTACCTGAACGCCCCCGAACTGACCCGGCAAAAATTCATCGACAACCCGTACGCCCCTGGCTCACGCTTGTATAAAACCGGGGATTTGGCGCGTTGGTTGCCGGATGGGCAAGTCGAATATCTGGGGCGTATTGACCATCAGGTCAAAATCCGTGGTTTTAGGGTTGAACTAGGGGAAATCGAAGCCGCCTTGAGCGGCCATCCTGACTTGCAAGCGGCGGCGGTCATCGCCAAAACCTATAACGGCAACAAGCAATTGGTGGCGTTTTACCACCCTAAAGGATCGGCATCGGTCAACGCCGAAACCCTGAAAAGCTTCCTGCGCGACAGCTTGCCGGATTACATGATCCCCGTTGCCTGTGTGCAATTGGAGGCCATCCCGCTGACCGCCAACGGCAAGATTAACCGTAAGGCATTGGAACAACAGCCCGTGACCCTTAGCAGCGAGCGTGACTATATCGCCCCCGGCAACGATTTGGAACAGGAGTTGGCGCGTATCTGGGAGAGCGTGTTGGGTATTAGCCGTGCGGGTGGTCAAGACAACTTTTTCGAGCTGGGAGGCCATTCCCTATTGACCGTGCAATTGGTCAACCAAATCAATCAGTTGCCCGGCATCTCCAAAGTGAATCCGGTGGATATTTTTAAATACCCGACCATTAAGGGCCTGGCGGGCTATTTACAGACGGATGAGGCCAAAACCAACGCTGCCACGCCCCATGCCATCAAATTAAGGCAAAAACGCGCCACGTTCATCATTCCGGGCTTGCCTGGACTGACGGATGGTTATTATGAATTGGCCGAAGCCTTGCGCTTGGACGGTGACGTTTACGGCTTACAGATGCTCGGCTTATTGGAGGGCGAACAGGCGGCGACCACCGTTGCCGACATGGCCGCGCACAATATCGCCATGATCCGAAACATCCAAGATAGCGGCAAAATCAACTTATATGCGCACAGTTATGGCGGCACGGTGGTTTATGAAATGCTCAAACAACTGCAAGGCACAGGGCTTGAAGTCGGGGAAATTGTCCTGATTGATTGCGGCGTATTGGCCTCCAAAGGCCGGGCCCCCGTGGACAAACCCTCCGTGCGCCAGTTTTGCCGTTTCTTGTTGGCGGGTGCAGGCGTTGATGCCGAAGCCGCCAACCAGCAGGTCAAAGACATTTTGGACAAACATCCACAAGAAGAGTGGAAGTATTTGCTCGCCAACCTGATGCAGCAAACCGGGGCGATGGACAGCGGGCAATTCACCAAAATCTGGCAAGTTGTGGAAGCGGCGGTTTCCGTGTCCTACGGTTACGGCCCACAATTGCCATACAACGTTACCTTAGTGATTGCCGCCGCCAGTAAAAGCTGGCTGAACCCCAAATGCTGGGATGGCTATTTCCGCAATGTCCGCGTCATCCATAGCCCCGGCGAACACATGACCATGATCCGCGCCCCCCATTTGGAAGCGTGGTTGCCGCAACTGAACGGGACAGCCATCTCCAATGCCGGGGTGGTGATTGACCCGGCCTTGTTCGACAGCTCGGTCATCCTCAATGTGCAGAATTTGCAGAAAGAGTATCCGGGTGGCGTAAAGGCCGTCAATGGCATTAATTTTGCGCTTAAAGAAGGCGTTTGCTTTGGTTTGCTGGGACCGAACGGCGCGGGCAAGAGCACCTCCTTGGAAATGATGGAAGGCATCATCAAGCCGAGCGGTGGGCAAATTTATTTCCGGGGCGCACCCATAGGCAAAGAATACCGCAAACATATTGGCATCCAATTCCAGCACACCGCCTTGCCGGATTTACTGACCGTCAAGGAATCGTTGCAACTGTTCCAAAAATTGTACCCAACCTGTTTGCCCATTGAAGACATCATTGAAGCCTGTTCATTGCAGGACTACCTGAACCGCGACAACCGCAAGTTGTCGGGCGGGCAACGGCAACGGCTGTTATTGGGCATTGCCCTCATCAATGACCCGGACATCGTATTTTTGGACGAACCGACCACAGGCCTAGACCCGCAAGCCCGGCACAATTTTTGGGAGCTGATCCGCAGTGTCAAAGCGCGCGGCAAAACAGTCATTCTAACGACCCATTATATGGACGAGGCGGAACAGTTATGTGACGAAATCGCCATCATGGACAAAGGCCAAATCTTGGTGCAAGACACACCGGACAATTTGCTGAAAGAACATTTTGACGGGGTGTTGCTACGCCTGCCCAAAACTTGTGGCCTCGCCGAACTTGACGATTTGCCGTTTGATGTCTATGCAGGCGAAGAGGTGGTTGAATTCATCACACCTGATGTGGAAGCCGCCATCCGGCATTTGACCCAACGCCAAATCGCCTTGGACGGCCTGTCCATCGCCGCGCCCAACCTTGAAAACCTGTTCCTGAAACTGACAGGCCATTCACTTAGAGCCTAATATGAAGAATTTCCTTGTCTTACTGAAAGCCCGCAATATTGAGTTGCTACGCGACAACGCCACTTGGGTCTGGAACATCGTTTTCCCTATCGTGCTGATTGTCGCCATCGCCACCTTGTTCGGCGACAAAGACACTAATTTGTTTAAAGTCGGCGTGGTCGGCGATGCAACCAACCCCACCCTGACAACTTTCAAAAACACCCGTTATATCCGTTTTATCGACTACGACAACGCCGAAGCCGCCTTGCCTAAGCTTCAACACCACCAAATTGACTTGGTGCTCGAAGGCGGCACTAACAGCCGCTATTGGGTCAACGGCGAATCCCCCCAAGGTTACTTCTTGGAAAAATTGCTGTTGGAAAACACGGATGGGCATTGGCAAAAACAACAGGTCACGGGCCGCCAAGTACGCTATTTGGATTGGGTGCTACCGGGTATTTTAGGGATCAACATCATGCACACCAGCTTGTTCGGCGTTGGCTTGACGATAGTCCGTTACCGCAAGAACGGCGTGCTCAAACGCCTACAAGCCACCCCGGTCAACGCCTTTGAGTTTTTGAGCGCGCAAGTGTTCAGCCGTCTGGTGCTATTGCTGGCTGCCGTGGTTTTCCAATTCCTGGCCATGAACCTGATTTTCGACTTTTTCATTGAAGGCCAGGCGTGGCTATTGCTGTTGATCGCCGCTTTAGGTTCGATGTCCTTGGTCAGCGTCGGCCTGATTGCCGCCAGCCGCAGCAGCAAGGAAGAAGCGACTATCGGCATCCTGAACCTCATCTCGTGGCCGATGGTGCTGTTGTCAGGCATCTGGTTCTCGCTGGAAGGTGCGCCGCATTGGCTGCAACAAGCGTCTTTGATGTTCCCGATGACCCACATCTTAAACGCGGCCCGTGCCGTGATGATTGATGGGGCGGGCGTTGCCGCCATCCACACCGAGCTGCTGACCTTAACCGCCATGACCTTGGTATTCCTGCTAATTGCCTCATTCCGTTTCAAATGGACGGAAGACTGACCATAGGCCTGCGCAATAACTGGATTTGCCAATCTTGCCCCAACCTTTTTACCTGAATCATTGGAGTTTTTTAATGAACCGCCGTCAATTCAACAAACTTGCCCTGTGGAGCGCCAGTGTCACGTCGCTGTTCGGCACGGCCCGCGTCAGCGCCGCCACGCAACAGATGAACGGCATCTCATTACGGGCCGAAAAAGCCCACCAGGAATTCATGAATTTACAAGGGATGCACATGCACGGCACGGAACAAATTGCCATGCTCATGTATCCTGGCTTTACCGCCATGGACTTGGTGGGGCCACAATACCTGTTCGCCAGCTTGATGGGGGCGCAAGTCCATCTGGTTTCACCGACTGACGACCTGACCCCGGTCAAATGCGACACCGGCATTACCATCACGCCGACCATCACCCAAAAAGACCTGCCTGAGCATTTGGACTTGTTGTTCATACCCGGCAGCGCCCAAGGTGTGCTAAAAGCCATGCAGGATGAAAAGTTCGTGGCCTTCATCAAAACAAAAGCCGCCCACAGCAAATATGTCACGAGTGTCTGCACGGGAAGCCTGTTGCTTGGCAAGGCGGGTTTGTTGATAGGTAAAAAAGCCACTTCCCACTGGGTTACGTTAGATTTGCTAACGAAATTCGGTGCCTTGCCAGTCCAAGAAAGGGTGGTCTGGGACGGCAATATCATCACTGGCGGCGGCGTGACCGCTGGTATAGATTTTGGCCTGGAAGTCGTTGCCGTATTGCGCGGCAGGAAGTACGCCGAAACCTTGCAATTGATGGCCGAATATAATCCCCGCCCGCCGTTTGATGTGGGTTCGCCTGAAAAGGCTGATCCGGTGGTCAAAAAATTCTTGACCGAAATGTTTGGTTCTTTGCGGGCGGGCATCTTGGAAGCCATCGCCTAAACATCGTAAAACGGGCAGGGGCTTCAACAAGCGGTCTGCCACAGCGGCCCGGCGGTGAGGGACGGGACACCGACACAGGCCAGAGGCATCCCGGCGACTCCCGGCCAAACTTGCGCCGATTAAACCCTAAACACAAGCTTTACCCGGCCATCGCGTTAAACATCAGGACAGGTTAATGGAACATTTTTTTGATAAAACCAATGAATTTTTTGCCAGGATGCCTGATCGTGTGATCCGCTTCCGCTGGCTCTTGCTGGCCGTGCTAGTGGGGTTAAGCGTCTTCATGCTGTTCGGTGCAGTGACCCGCACCAGCGTCAATACTGCCGCCAACAGCTTTTTGGCCCAAGACGACCCGGCGATTGTCGCGCTCAACAAATTCCGCGACCAGTTTGGCAGTGATGATTCCGTGGTGCTGGTGTACCGGGCCAAAGACGGCGACGTGTTCTCCAAACAATCGTTGGCCGCCGTGCAAGCATTGACCAATGACCTGGAAAACTGGCGCACCCTGCCCGCCGACAAACTGGCGGGCATAGCCGGGCAAGCCGTCAAAATTGACGATCTGAAACATATCCGCCGCGTCCAGTCCTTAAGCAACATCCGTATCCAATCGGCAACAGGCGACACCTTAAACTCCAGCCGCCTGACTCCGCGCCAACTGCCAGCCAATCCTGAAGAACTGCAAAAAATCAAGGCGTTGGCATTGTCGAAAAAAGATTACCAACTGGCTTTTTACTCCCCTGACGGCAAATATGCAGCCATCTTGGTGCAAACCGATTTTGGATCGATACCCAGTAAAGATTACGCGCCGAAAATCGCCGACCAAGACGTGGCCTTAGATGCCAGTTTTGGTGACATCAATGAGTCCGAGACCGCCCTAAAGTTTGACAGCCAAGCCGAAGTCCAAGAAGTCACTTATGAAAAAGTGGACAATCTTTTATATTCGAGCTTTATCAAAGCCTTGAAAGCCGTTTACGCACCTTATGAAAAGGATTTGGAATTTTATCCGGTCGGCTTGCCGCCACTGATGGAATTTGTGCAGCAAGTCCTGCAACAATCGGCCAGCCTCAATCTCGGCATGATCCTAATCAACATGGTCTTGCTATGGGTATTGTTCCGCTCTTTCAGTGCTGTGCTGTGGCCAATCCTGACCATTGTCCTGAGCGTGGTGTGGATTATCGGGGCAACGGCCTGGGCGGGCGAGAGCCTGTCGTCCATGACCGCCTTATGTGTGATGCTGGTGTTTGTCTGCGGCATGGCCGACTGTATCCATGTCATCAGCGTTTACCTCGGCGAAAGGCGTGAAGGGGCGTGGCATCGGCAAGCCTTGTCCACTGCTTACGCGGAGACTGGCTTGCCGATGATGATTACCTGTGTCACCAACACCACCGGGATGTTGGCGCTGATGACCTCAGATTTCTACCCCATCCGAGTATTTGCCGGCATGTCTTCGCTGGGCGTGTTCATGGCATTTTTGTTCACCGTGCTCCTGTTGCCGATTTTGCTGGATTTTTGGAATCCAGCCCCGCGCCCCAAACCCCAAAAAAGCTGGAAACAACGTCTGTCCGCCCAATGGGCCGGATTGCCTGCCAAAACCCGTTTGGTGATATTTGCCGCCTACTTGGCCTTGCTGTTGCTGGGACTCGGTTGGTCAGCCGGCGGCTTTATCGCCATCATCTCCATCTTGGCTTATATCATCAGCAACTGGCAAGTGCAGATATTGGCGGCTATTCCAGGCATCGCGGCCAAACGCCATCTGGCCATCTTAGGTTTTTTTGCCGTATTGGTGATGGCCTGCGGGTATGGGCAATCCCGCATCCGAGTGGATTCCAATATCATGGAACTGACCCGTGAAGGCAGTGCGATCCGGGTTGCTTACGCCACGGCAGACCAGCACATGGCAGGTACGCAGAACATGGAAATCATGCTCGACACCAAAACCACGGACGGCATTTTAGACCCCAAAATCTTGACCCGTATGGATGCCTTGCAAACCAAGCTCAAGGCCAAATACGCCCAACAAGTCAGCCGTACCTATTCCTTGGCGAACATCGTCAAGGACACCCATAAAATCATGCACGAAGACCAGGATGCTTATTACCGCATCCCCGATTCGCAGACGATGGTCGCGCAGCTTTTATATCTGTTCAACAGCGTCAACCCCAGTGACCGCCGCAGCTTGGTTTCCGACGATTACAGCAAATCCCACATCAGCATCAACGTCTACAGTGCCGGGTCTTCCCAATACCAAGCTTTTTTCACGGAGGTCAACCAAGATATAGCGGCCTTGTTTGGCGATCTCAAACAGGATTACCCGAACCTGGAAGTGACCTTGACCGGAACGGTTCCGTTGGCGATGCGTACCCAGGATATTATTGCCCATTCACAATACGACAGCTTCCTGATGGCCTTAGCGGTCATCAGTGTGATTATTTTCTTGGCGTTAGGCTCGATCCAGGCTGGGCTCCTGTCACTGATCCCGAATGTGATCCCGGCTTTGTTCACTTATGGCCTGATGGGCTTGTTGGACATTTCCCTGGACACCGACACCTTGTTGCTGGCTCCGGTGATTATCGGCCTTGCCGTTGATGACACCATCCATTTCATGTCACATTATCGGATTTCACTCATCAAAACCAAAGATATGGCAAGTTCATTAAAAAGCACCATCACCGAAGTCGGCCCGTCAGTCTTATTCACTGGCATGATTTTAGGGCTGGGCTTTTCAATCCAAGGTTTTTCCAATTATTTGGGGACGGCCAAAATGGGCATGTTCGGCGGTATCGCCATTTTTGTCGGCATCTTGTGCGAACTGTTCCTGTTGCCCGCTTTATTGATCCTGTTCAAGCCTAAATTTGGCCTAAAAGACGTAAAAACCACGATTAATTATTAAGGTAATTCAATGACGAAAAATTTTGTGTTTATCAAATCCTTTTTTGCCCTGAGCTTGTTGGCTTCAGCGATGGCCGGCAGTTACGTGGCCGCAAACCCGACCCCAGCGGGTCGGGAGATTTTAGAAAAAGTGGCGGACTACCAACGCAGCATCACCAATTCGGCGTTTTCAAAATCGAAAATGTCCAGTTGCCAATACGGCATCAAAGAGAAAAAGATCACTTGCGTGGACAGCCCACGGGTGAAACTGCTGGAGGGGGTTGGCATCAATTATGGCAAAGGCAACAAAGACACCAAATCGGTGACTATCGTGGTGTCGCCAGCCAATGAAAAAGGCGTGGGCATGTTGAACTACACCTATGACGAGGCAGGCAGGGATAACGAAACCTGGCTGTATTTATCCGCTTTAGGCCGGGTCAAACGGATCGCGAGCGGCAATTCCGAAGATGACTCGGAACCTGCCTCTTTGTTCGGTTCCGAATTCACCACGGAAGACACCGACACGGGCAAGCTAGACGAATACACCATCAATGTGTTGGAAGAAACGACAGAAGCCGGACGCCCGGTGTGGAAAATTGAAACCCTATCAAATCCGCAACGCGCCAAAAAAACCCGTTATGCCCGTACCGTGTTTTATGTCGATAAAGAACGTTTTGTCAATTTACGGGCCGATATGTATGACAAGCAAGGCAAGGAAATCAAACGGATGCTGACCTCCAAAGTGGAACAAATCAATGGTGTCTGGACGGCCCGATCACAAACGATGATGAATCTGGTCTCCAACCGTTTGTCGAACCTGATCCGCACTGAAATCAATACAGGCATTAAAATTCCTGATGATTTCCTGACCCAACGTACGCTAACCGACGTGGCTTTCCGTGAAACCACACTGGAAACCCTCAGGGCGCAATTAAAATGATGTTTGGTTTGCAATGTTCCGCGCCCTTTTGATTTGCCTGTCATGGTTGATCTTCACGGAAGGCCACACTGATGAAGTCCAGGCAATACCATCCGATATGGTATTGCCTGATGATATTGGAGGCACACCTGAACCCACAGGGCCACTTAGTTTTGATGACGATGGCCATACAGCTGTGCAGTCTGAAAGCGGCTCTTTTTTGGGCAACCAACTGACATTTAAGTTAAGCCAGCAAATTTATAGCCAACTCAGCCAACACCACACCGATTCAGGGCGGCTGAAAAAAGCCACCATCGAAGATAACCGCTTGTCCTTGAATTTAAAATACCAAAACAATTTCGCCCCCACCTGGAATTTGCAAGGCAGTGCGCAAGCCAAGATTTATTGGCCCACCGATTACGAATTTGGCACAGACAATGAATCCATCGACATGGAAGCGCGTTTAGAAAATATGGAAAGCCGCCTGAACGAATTCTATTTCACAAAAAACTTGGCCAACCATACCCTAAAATTTGGTAGGCAAACCATTGTCTGGGGAGAGGCGGAAGGCAATTCTGTGCTCGACACCCTCAACACCACCGAATATCGGGATTTGAGCATTATTGAAATAGAAGATGCCCGGCTCAACCAATGGTTTGTGCTTTGGGATTATTTTGATGGCAATACCAAACTGTCTTCTTTCGTCAACCTTGACCCGCAATTTAACCCCGCCATCCGCAAAAATAGCCCGGCTTATACGCCGCAGGCCTTTAGCTTGCCAAAAGAAGACGGGCAAACGCGGTTTGAGGCAGGTTCAAGGCTGCAATGGTCGATTGAACACAGTGATTTTGCGTTAATGACGGCGTATTTGTTTGACAACCAACTCCGTTATGACGTGCCACCCACCTTTAGCGGCATCACCGCGAAAGAAAGCGGCTATTGGATGGTCGGGGCCAGCGCGAACCGTGCCATCGGCAAGTTATTGCTGAAACTGGATTTGGTTTATAACCACGGGCTGCTGGAAGACACGCTGTTGGCACCGGAAGCGCCTTTTTTCACCACCCGCGTGTCCAGTGTCCGCAAAAACCAATTTGGCACCTCCTTGGGATTTGAATACGCATTGGACAATGTGCAGAGCATCAGCCTGTCGGCACAAGCCCGCTATTATCTGGACAGGTACGAGGACTTGGCGGCAGGTGAACGTCCGGCTTTTGATACGGTGTTCGGAACTTGGCTGATGCGTTATAACCATAGCTTCAGCAATGGCGATTGGGTGTTTTCATCAACCATGAACGGCTCTTTAAACGGCGACCGGGTACTGGCCAGCGGCATGTTAATGTACACCGTGGACGACCATTGGTCTGTGATGGGGCAACTGATCGGCACGTGGGCCAGTAAAAACAGTGCATTGGCCGTGTTAGACCAAGATGTGCGTTTGGGCTTAACCATCACTTATTCCCATTAAGCCCTATGCAGACACGATTGAATTCAGGGATAGGCTATATGATCTCGGCGCAGGCCATGTTCGCGCTCATGGCGGCGTGTGTGCGGGGCTTAAAAGATTTGGCGTTTATGGAAATTGTCTTTATGCGCAGCTTTTCTGGGGTACTGATGTTCGGCGCGTTCATGCTGGTGCGTAAAATCCCTTTTCGCGGCGAGCAACGCTCAGATTTGTGCTTGCGGGGCTTTTCGGGCTTTTTGGCCCTGCTCGCCCATTACTATGCCATCACCCACCTGCCTTTGGCGACAGCCACTTTGTTGGCGAATACCGCCCCCGTGTTAGTGACCTTGCTGGCCGGGATTTTTTTGAAAGAACGGATCAAGCCGATTTTAGGGTTGCTGATTTTGCTAGGCTTGTATGGCATTTATCTTCTGGTCAGCCCTGAGTTTAAGCTCAATATCGCCGCTTACTCGACCGGGTTCGCCGCCGCCTTTTTTATCGCCTTTTCTTTTTTCTTCATCCGCAAACTCAGTTCAGAGAACCCGTTTACGATTGTGTTTTATTTTGTCAGCATTTCCACGCTGGGCAGCGCACCGTGGGCTTTATCAAACTGGGTATGGCCTTCTGAACAACAATGGTTGCTAGTGCTTGGCATTGTCGCCAGCGCCCATTTTGCCCAATTATGGCTGACCCGTTCATTCCAGTACGGTTCTGCGGCAATCATCTCGGCTATCGGATACATTGGCCCCGTGTTTGCTTGGTTGCTCGGCCTTGCGGTATTTGAGGAAACCCTTAACCCCTCCGCCCTAATGGGTGCTTGTTTAATTGTGACCTCCGGTGCGGCTTTTATTTACATGGCCAAAAAGACTTAGCCGCTGCACCGTTTTATTGAACCCTAACCTGCTTTATATTAAGGACTGAACATGGAACAAACCCAATCCGCCCCGAAACCCGCCCTGGAAATCAACACCTCCCGCCAGTTGCTGTCTTGGCTAGAAGAACAACAATTATCCATCGCCCTGACGACTTACCAAATCGGCAAACTGTTTTTCTTAGGGCTAAAACCTGGCGGGGAAATGTCGGTGTTCGAGCGCAACTTTAGCCGTTGCATGGGGCTGTGCACCACGCCAAATGGTCTGTACATGAGCAGCTTGAACCAAATCTGGCGGTTTGAAAACATCTTGGAAAACGGCCAGAAAAACGACTATTTTGACCGGATGTATGTGCCGCAATTGGCGTACACGACGGGCGATTTGGATGCCCATGACATGGCGGTGGACAGCGATGGCCAATTGATTTTCGTCAACACACTGTTTGGCTGCTTGGCGACGGTCAGTGAGACGCACAGCTTCAAACCTTTATGGAAACCTAAATTTTTAAGCAAACTGGCGGCGGAAGACCGTTGCCATTTGAACGGCTTGGCGATGAAAGACGGCAAAGCCGCGTATGTCACGGCGGTTAGCCAAGCGGACGTTGCTGATGGTTGGCGTGACCACCGCACCAATGGCGGCGTGGTCATTGACGTGAACACCGATGAAATTATCGTAGATGGCTTGTCGATGCCGCATTCGCCGCGTTGGCACGACGGCAAATTATGGTTGCTTAATTCCGGCACAGGCGAATTTGGTTATGTGGATAGGGCCACCGGACGTTTCGAACCCGTCTGTTTCTGCCCAGGTTATATGCGCGGCTTAAGCTTCCACGGCAATTTTGCCTTAGTAGGTTTGTCCAAACCGCGTGACAACAAAACCTTTAGCGGTTTGGCTCTGGATGGGCAATTGCAGGCGCGTAAGGCCGAACCCCGTTGCGGTGTACAAATCGTGGATTTGCGCACGGGCGATGTCGTGCATTGGTTGCGTATGGAAGGGATTGTCGAAGAGCTTTATGACGTGGTGGTATTGCCGAAAGTGCGTTGCCCCATGGCGTTGGGCTTTAAGACCGATGAAATCAACCGGGTCATCAGCATAGACTTGGATTAATCACGTCCAACCCGCAATGGAGCGGCTTAGCTCCATTGCTGGAGCCACTGCAAACTGTCCGCCGTTGTACCCACAGGCTTGTATTCAGCCCCCAACCAGCCCTGATACCCTGAGCTTGCCACTGCCCCAAACAACACCGAAAAATCCATCTGCCCCGTGCCGGGTTGGCCGCGCCCTGGACAATCGGCGAATTGGATATGGCCGATCTGCGGGGCGTGGCTAAGGATGAATTCAGCGAGATGTTCGCCCATTTTTGTCAAATGATAAGCATCCACCTGCATGGACAGATTCGGATGCTGCAACTTGCCCCATAAATCCAGCATCGCCGCACCGCTGGGGATGATAAAGCCGGGCATGTCGTGATGGTTAATGGCTTCAAATACCGCCTTGATGCCAATAGCCGCCAACGCATCTGCCGCCAGCCTTAAATTCTCCTGGTATGTTTGCAAATATTCACCGTGGCGTTCGGGTTGAAAACAACGCCCAGGCAAAATATTGACCGCTGCTGGCTTAAGGATGCGGGCGTATTCCAGGGCTTGATTTAACGCCTCCTGAAATTGCCTACGTTTTTCTGGAACACAAGCCAGACCTTCCCCGCCTTGCAACAAATCATCTGCGTCCACGTTAAACAACACCAAACTTAAAGTATTATCGTCTAAAGCTTGTTTGATGTCGGCGGCTGCCAAGCTGTAGGGAAACTGGATTTCCACCGCATCAAAACCGTGCTGCTTGGCCTGCCGGAACCGTTCATGCAAAGGCTGTTCGCTAAACAGCATACTTAAATTGGCGCAGAACTTAAGCATCCGCGTCACCTGCAAACAATTTGATCAGCGTCGATGGGTCTTGCTCCAGATAACCGCGTCCACCGTGCAATTGCAACAGTTGCGCGGCCAAACCAGACATCGGGATGGCATTGCCTTGCTTAGCGGACACATCCAAGGCCATTGTCAAATCCTTCAATAAAGTTTTAACCCGCCATTTCACGGGTTCAAAAGTCCCTGCCGCCATTTCTGGGCCGACAATTTGCAAGGGTTTGGAGTCGGCAAAACCGCCTGCCAATGCGTTGGGTATTTGCGAGGCATCCACGCCTGCTTGCTGCGCCAAAGCCATCATTTCGGCAATCACCATGACATTACAACTGACGATCATTTGGTTGCAGATTTTCGTCACCTGCCCGCTACCCACCGCCCCCATGTGCGTCAATTGCTTATAAAGCGGTGCCAACACCTGACGGGCCACGGCAATATCTTTCTCAGAACCGCCTGCCATAATGGCCAATACACCTTGCTCTGCGCCAGCCACACCACCGGATACGGGCGCATCGACCCAGCCAATGCCTTGCTGTGCAAGTGATGCGGCCAGTTGCCGGGTTGTTTCAGGATGGATACTGGACACGTCAATCACTAATTGCCCTGGTTTGCCATGCGGCATAATCGCCTGTTGGGTGACGGCTTCCACCGCTGCGGTATCGGCTAGGCACAACAAAATGACATCAACGGCCCCGAGCAATTCAGTAAGCGAGGTACAGGCCTTTGCCCCAGCATCCAAGACTGGCAGCAATTTCCCAGGGCTGCGGTTCCAAACGTAAACCTGAAATCCGGCCTGTAACAGACGCAAAGTCATCGGCCTGCCCATCAAACCGATCCCGATAAAGCCTAGCACGGGCTTTTTTTCTAATTCATTCATAGCATTATGGAAAATATAAAGAAACGGTGGATAGCCCATCCATCCGTATTGACGAGTAGCGGGGAAACCGCTTGCAGTGCTTTAAAACACGCTTTGAGGGTAAGGCATCTCTGGGTATTAGGCAACCCAGAAATGCCAGAAGAGAGGTTTGAAAAGATTAGGACTTTCGCTACACCCCAGAATAAGCCGTAATCCTAGGGTTATCTAATTCA
>CAYUQV010000002.1:0-127945 GCA_964446885.1 uncultured Methylocucumis sp. | reverse complement strand
CTATTTTATTACCCCTGTTACGTCAAGCTGGAGAAATAGCGCGATTGCCCTGGCCCCCAACCTATAACTGTTCCGTAAGAAATGATGGTACCCATAGGATTTCCACTATCAAGTTTTGCCCATGTAGAAACTGTTCTTTCGCTACTGCCAGTTGGCAAATTTTTGAATTGTAATTCAATAAAATTATTGCCATTAAAATTATATGCGCTGTTAATTTTTCCAAATTTATCGGCGACCAAAGTCGCTCCAGATACAATGCCATTATTTCCATTACCACTTTCATCATTAGCGTTGCCATTGAATGGATAATACGCCACCAAGCCATCCTTCAAGCCCGCGTTTGCCGGAGCCTGAAAGCCGCACAACAGCAACGCCATCAACACCCTAGGGACGTTGCCCTGCAACGCTCCTAGCAACCTACGCCCCCTTTGGGTTTTCTTCATAATCATTTCCCCTCATCATTCAAAATTGAATTAGCAAATGCCCCGATTTCAGAAAGGGCCAATTGTTTAGTCCCGCGTATGGCATGTATTCCGCACAGGCCACAGGGTTTGTCTGTTATATCTTACGTGAATCTGGGGCAAAAATAACCGTGTGAATATTTCACACGGTTGTGTGTCAATAGTTCGTGGTCTATATCATAGACTTTAGGGCGGGAAACTAAGGTAAGTAATTTGACATAAGTTTCATGGCATATGACCAAGCTACGACTGCGTGTCCTTGAAGGACAGGCAGTCGTTTTATACCGTGATACTTTTATGAAATGACTTAAGCACTTATAAATAAAATTCAAAAATGTATAATCCTTCCCCACTCTATTTTCCCTAATTACCGTATCAGATTAATGTATGGCCTCCATAAGCACCCAACTCCACCAAATCCTACAATCGGTTGATTGCCCAGGTGACTTTTATGTATCGGGCAAACTTGAAGCGTTCCCGCCGCAGCTTGAAGTCGAGGGTGTGGGGCGGATTGCTTTGCCCTTGTTGCCGTTGCAAATCGAAGCCTTAATCGCCGCTGCCGAACGGGCTCCGTATGGCCGGGGACAGGAAACCTTAGTGGATACCGACGTGCGCCGCACTTGGCAAATTGATGCCAGCCACATCCACTTGGGCGGCAAACATTGGCAACGGACGTTGGAATGTATCGTCAGCCGGACGGCACTGGGTTTGGGGGTCAATGACAAGGTTGACGCGGAACTTTATAAAATGCTGGTGTACGACACGGGCAGTTTTTTCGTCAGCCACCGCGACACCGAAAAAGCTCCCGGCATGTTCGCCACCTTGGTGATTGTTTTGCCTTGCGAGTACAGCGGCGGCAAGCTGGTGGTTCGACACCAACAACAAGAAGCGCATTTGGATTTACGTTGCACCGACCTTTCCGAAATCGCCTACGCGGCGTTTTACGCCGATTGCCTGCATGAAATCTTGCCTATCACAGACGGTTGCCGCTTGGCGTTGATTTATAACCTCGTCCGCAGCAACAAAAAACTGCCGTTACCCACTCCGCCCGATTTCCGTCATGAGCAAC
Source organism: uncultured Methylocucumis sp. (assembly GCA_964446885.1). Classification (GTDB taxonomy): domain Bacteria; phylum Pseudomonadota; class Gammaproteobacteria; order Methylococcales; family Methylomonadaceae; genus Methylovulum. Next base: position 126,415 of record CAYUQV010000002.1, on the reverse strand, counting down.
AAACCGTTGCCGCTTTGTTGCGCGATTGGTCGCAGCAGCTAGACCAAGACAACGCCGAAGCAGAAATCCCGGAAAAATTGCTCTATCTGTTAGACCACGCCTACACCCAAGCAGAACTCAGTTTCGCCGCGCTGAAAAACACCGATGCCGCCATCGCTGATGTGCTGGCCGCCGCTGCGGAATTGGCCGATTGCGACATCCATTTGGCCTTGGTATCGGTGGAAGAGAGCGGCAATGCCGAATATTCAGGCGGTGGCGGTTATTGGGATGACGATGATTTGGAAGTGGGCGAAGTCATTGACCGCCTGGAAACCGTTGCCGACTGGCGGCGGCTTGATGGCAGCGAAACGACACTGCCCAGATTGCCGTTTTTCGAAACTGAATTTTGCCCGCCTGAAGCCTTTGCAACGATGGAATTTGACGAAGTGCAATTCCAAGAAGCTACGGGCAATGCGGGTGCATCGTTTGAGCGCACCTACCACGGTGCAGCCTTGGTCATTTGGCCGCGCCACCGTTATTTGGCGATCATCAACCAAGCGGGTTTCAGTGAGGCGTTGCAAGTATTGCAAGGCTTTTGCCAAAGTGAAGACATGTTAGACGGAGACAAAGAAAATGCCTGTCGTTTGGCAGGCTATATGCTGCGCGACGGCTTACCCTATGTCATGCAAAGTTATGGCAATGATGAGCGTTTGCGTGATTATTTGGCTTGCTTACACCGCCTGCAAGATAGCCCGCTCGCTGCCCAATTCTGGTCTTTGTTCTCTGAAATGGGGATTTACCACAAAAACAATTGCGCCAGCCTCGTCCAAATCGCAGGATTGTTGCCTTGGGCGCAAGCCGTGCAAGGTCTGGAAAGCGCGGTCAACACCAGCATCTCCCATAACGCCCAAGCCACTTGCGCCGCTTTATTGGCGCAATTTGCCCGAACTTATCCTGATAACGCCCACGACTTAGGCAAGGCAGCCTGGCAGTTATTGGCAGCATTGCCGGGCGATGCGGCGCGTTTTCAGCATCTTAAGCCTTGGGAATATAGCCGCTTGAGTGCTGATGATGCACTGGTGACGGATGTGTTGGTGGCGTTTAGCAGCATAGATGCCAGTTTAGCGGACACCGCATTGGATTATATTTTGGCTTGGCCTGACACTTATCAAGCCGATGCCGTTTTAGTCCCTGCTGCTTTGACGCTGACCGCAACCGAATCCAGCCGGAATTTGCCTGTTGCCATCCGCCTTCGCGAAACCGTGTTGGCACATCTTCAAAAGCGCGTTGCCGAAGACCTGTCGCCGCCTGCCGACCAGCGCCGGGACAGCCAACTTAAATGCCGTTGCCAGGACTGCACCGAATTAGGCGCGTTCCTCGACAATCCCACGCAAGCGCGTTGGCAGTTTAAAGCGGCTGAAAACAGACGGGCGCATGTCGAACAAACCATCAAAACCGCCCGATCCGATGTCGATTGCCGGACAGAAAAACTCAACCGCCCCTATACCTTGGTCTGCACCAAAAACCAAGCCAGTTACCAACGGCGGGTGCAGCAACGGGAGGCGGATTTGGTGGTGTTGGCACGATTAGGGGCTTGAGCCAACACCACAATAAACCGAAAACACCTGTTTGATATTTTTTGTCCACGAATACCCTCTGGGGCACAAGTACCCTCTGGGGCACAAGAAGCACGAACTAAGCATTACATTTTCGTGTTTTTTCGTGATGTTCGTGGACAAAAAAATACTTTCACAGTCCCTTTAGCTCTTCAAAATCCTGTATTCTGAAAGGCCTAGTCCGTTATTTTTGCCAATGTGAGAAATGGTGCAGCGGGCATTGTTCATCCCGCAGGCTAATGACGGGCCAATTTGCCGTCTGGGCATATTCCGCCAATTTGGCATCTGGATCAACGGTAACCGGATGCTCAACCCGCTGCAATAAAGGCAGGTCATTATGCGAATCGCTGTAAAACCAACTGCCTTGCAAGTTTTCCCCGGATTCTTTTAACCAAGCCTCCAAATGGGTAATTTTGCCCGCCTGAAAACATGGCACATCCGTGAAATTCCCGGTATATCTGCCATCTACCATTTCTGGGGTGGTCGCCAATAAGTGACTGATGCCATATAACTTCACTATCGGCTCGGTCACAAAACGGTTGGTGGCGGTAATCACCAACACGGTGTCACCACGGGCCTTGTGCCTGTTGACCAGGCGTTGCGCAGGCTTTAACAAAATGGGGGTGATAATGTCGCGGATAAATTGCTCGCGCCATTGATAAAGCTGGGCTGGCTCGTGTTGCGCCAAAGGCTTTAAGGAAAAACCCAAAAATTCGACTATATCCAAGTTACCCTGTTTGTATTCTTCATAAAACCGCGCATTGGCGGCTTCATATTGGCCTTTATCGACCACGCCCTGGTCTACCAAAAACTGACCCCATAAATAATCGCTGTCGTCGGCTATCAAGGTATTGTCTAAATCAAAAATCGCTAAACTCATGGTTATCCTATTAAAAATCCGCCCGTCATTCAGGTGGTGGGCAGTCGGTTGGTTGAATGGAGATTATTTTTCCAAAGTAAAAACTTAAGCAAGGAATGTATCATCAAAAGGCGGTTCCGCTATAGCTTCCCTGCATGATTTATGGAACAATGGGGCAATTACAAACATCTTGCCGACCTACTATAAAGGGTACAGGCGAGATAAAAACGACAGGTTTTAACATGATAGACTCTAAAGGATACCGGCCCAATGTCGGGATCATCCTTTGCAATGACGAGGGTCGCGTGTTTTGGGCAAAACGGATGGGCGTGGACGCATGGCAGTTCCCGCAAGGCGGCATTAACGACAATGAAGACCCAGAAAATGCGATGTATCGGGAATTGTGGGAAGAAACTGGCTTACAACGGCAACATGTACAAATTTTAGGGCGCACCCGGTATTGGTTAAGGTATCAATTGCCGGAGCGTTATATCCGCAAAAACTCACTGCCTTTGTGCATCGGCCAAAAACAGATTTGGTACATGCTCAGGTTGCTGGCGACTGACGCGCAGGTGCGTTTTGACCGCAGCCCCAAGCCTGAGTTCGACAGTTGGCGTTGGGTGGATTATTGGGAACCGCTCAATGACGTGGTGTATTTCAAACGCAAGGTCTACCAAAAGGCCATGACCGAATTGGGTGTCATTTTGCCGACCCATGGCATTCCTGTGCATGAACCAAATGGCTTGGCAAAACCCAATCCACAAGACAAGAAAAAATCCCCCCAAAAAGCCGGGGCTAATAGCCGCTAGTTCTGTTTTCCAGACCTTGCAACGGTTCGGCAATACGGATCACTTCCGTATTGAGCGAACCATCTGCGTACAAATCCAAGCGGCGATAGGCGGGGGAAAGGTTGTCCAAGGCAAACCGGACACTGCCCGGCTTAAATTGGAAACACGTGGAAGGCGTACCCAACACCCGCAAACCATTCACCTGCGCGTCCATCACTTGATGGATATGGCCGTTCACAATCGCCTTAACTTGCGGGTAACGCTTGGCCATCGCCAAAAATTCAGTGCTGTTGTCAATCATCATGGTGTCCATCCAAACGCTGCCTGTCGGCAGGCAATGATGATGCACCGCCACTAAAGCATGTCGCTCAGGATATTGCTGCAAACAATTTTCCAAAAAGCCCAATTCCGCATCCGACAAAAAACCGCCTTCATCGTCAATAATTTGGCTATTCAAGGCAATGACCTGCCAATTGCCCAACAAAGTCTGTTTGGCGCAATTGACCCAATCTGTCGCCAAAACCGATTGCATGACCGCATAATCATCATGGTTGCCCGGCAAACAGACACACGGAATTTGATAGGCCGCCATTTGTTCAAGGACGTGCACATAACTGGCGCGTAACGGGTCTTGCGCCAAATCGCCTGTCAGCATCACCAAATCATAGTGGGCATTATTTGCAAAAGCCAAGCTTAAAACGGCTTGAAAATAATAGGCGGTATTGACACCCAATAACTTGGCATCCGTACTGGCAAGGATATGGGTATCGGATAATTGCAGTATCGACAGGCAGCTAGTGTCTAATGGCGTGGCTAATGTCATCGTTAGGGCTATTCAATGTCTTTGCAAAGTATTTTGGAATTTCTTTGCGGGTTATAAAGGGCCTTAAGCGGCTCAGGAAGACTGTTAATATCTGACGACAAAAAACCCCGTTCGATAAACCAGTGCGCCGTTTGTGTTGATAATACAAATAACTTATTCAAATTCAACTGCTTTGCTTTGTAGCAAGCATAATCTAGCAGCCTGCTGGCACGAGCCGAACGCCGATAATCTGGATGCACCGCAAGGCACGCCAAAACCCCCGCTTGTCGGTGCGGATGCCCGTGCAGGGCGATACAGCCAATAATCAGGCCATCCCGTTCTATCACCAAATAATCACCGATTTCCATCTCGATTTTTTCCCTGGAACGCTTGGCCAAAATGCCTTGTTGCTCCAAAGGCTTAATCAACTCCAAAATACCGCCAATATCGTTCAGCACGGCGGGACGCAAATCCTCAAACGGGACAGAACTGATCAAGGTGCCGATACCATCACGGCTGAACAATTCCAATAACAATGCACCATTTTGAACACGGTTGATTAAATGTACCCTTGCTATTCCAGAATGGCAAGCATGGATAGCCGCCTTCAGCGGTTGGCTGACGGTTTCTGGCAACTGCGGGTGCATTTGTAAAAAACTATCCACTTCCGTGGCGGTCATTTGCTGGATTTGCCTGTCCGTATCAGGATTGTAACAGTCCTGTTCAGTCAAAAAAACCAACTTTTCAGCTTTTAAGGCAATCGCCACTGCCGTAGCCACTTGTTCCGCCGACAAATTGAACACCTCGCCGCTAGGCGAGTAGCCAATTGGCGAAATCAGCACCACATTATCATGATCCAATTGCTGATGGATCGCCAAACTGTCCACCCGCCGCACTTCACCCGTATGGCAATAATCCACGCCATCAATCACGCCCAACGGTTTTGCCGTGACAAAATTGCCCGATGCAACTTTGATTTTTGCCCCTGCCATCGGCGAATTCGCCAAACCTAAGGACAATAACGCCTCAATCTCCACCCGAACCAGCCCTGCCGCTTCTTTGACGCATTGCAAAGCCTGATCGTCGGTAATACGCAAATGCTGGTGAAAACGCGGCGCTAGCGCGGCATTTTTCAAACGCTGGTCAATTTGTGGACGGATACCATGCACCAGCACCAAACGGATACCCAGGCTATTGAGCAAGGCAAAATCATGGACATGGTGCTCAAAATCGGCGGCCAACACCGCCTCGCCGCCAAAACACACCACAAACGTCTTATTGCGGTGCGCGTGGATATACGGCGAAGAAGAACGGAACCAGTTGACGAATGCGTTGGGTAAAGTCATGGAATAGGATGGATTATAAAAAGAGTTTGGAATAGGGGCTGAAGATTCTATCAATCCATTGCGTTGCTGGCTGCAATTAATCGCTGCGTGATTTCATCAAACAAAGGCCTGTGCCCATGTTCATCAGACAAACACGCCGATTTTAAATCGTCAAGAAGATTCAGGACATTCGAGCCATCAGGTGCCAGATGGCAGCGGTCAATCAATTCCTCAAGCACACAACCAAACGCCCTTACCTCAAGCCGTTCCAAACCCTGTGCAATTGCGCTGCCATCAGGCAAATAAAAAGAGGCCGCCCCGAAATCGCCAATCAATGCCCTACCCTGACCACAATGCAGAATATTATGGCCATAAAGGTCGCCATGCAGAATCCCTTGGTTGTGCAAATGCCGGGCCGCATCCGCAACACCTAACGCGAGTTGCAGCACAACGGGCAAATCAAAGCGGGTGCTGGCAGGATAAACGTCACGGGTGCAAGATTCAAAACTCGGCGGGGCTGCAAGATTTTTAAATTCCGCGCCAATCAGCCCCATCACCAAGCCGCTGGTTTCTGACGGATGGCCGTCCACCCTGCCAAGCACCTTAATCAAGTTCGGATGTTGCCCGGCACTGACCGCAGCCGCCATCTCAGAGCGTGGCAAACCATCGCTGGTCACCGCCCCTTTAAACAATTTGACGGCAACGCCGTAACTGGCATTGGTATCTTGATAGTCGGCGCGATGGATAAACCCGGACGCGCCTTCGCCCAACAATGCCCCAATCTCCAAGGCCTGCCAAGGAATATCAGTGACTGACGAAGCCATGAGCTTTTTGTTTTCCAACTCGGCTCCGAATGGGTTTCCAGAATACGCCAGCCACGCCAAACGCGGCATGGACAATAACCAAAGCGGCAATTCACTGAGCTGATTGGCGGCAATACGGAGCAATTCAAGCCGCTTGCAGTTGGCCAAAGCATCCGGCAGCGATTGCAGATGATTGCCCGCCAACATCAGTTTTTGCAGGCGGTTACAGTGGCCTATTTCGTGGGGCAGTGTTTCGATTTTGTTATCGGTGAGGATCAGCCACCTTAATTCGCTGGGCAATGCCTTACCGGACACCTTGCGGATAAGGTTGGCCTTAAAGCCCACCATACTTAATTGCGGGCAACGGCCTAGCACTTCCGGCACTTCGGTAAACTGGTTGTCAGAACAAAAAATAATGCGCAGCTTGCTAAACCGGGCAAGACCATCGGGCAGTTCAGACAGTGCATTGCCGGATAAGTCAAGAATCTCTAAGGTATCGGCTAGCGCCATGATTTCGCGTGGAAACTCGGTAAAGCCACAAGCTAATTTCAGATGGCGGATACCGATGAGTTCACCGGCGCGGAGCTGGTCAAGTGTGTGCATATTGACTGGATTTCAATGAATGATCGGATAACCCAAGGCTAGCGCATAAAATGCCTAGAGAAAGCATCACCTTTTTCCTAAATTTATCACTTAAGGCGGGCAATAAAGCGTTTGTGCCTGATGCTTAGTTTTTATCGCTGATAGTTATTTGCCCGAAATAAATAAGGCCGCCGCACCCCCATAAATCGCTTTTGCCAGTAATCATTTTTAAGGCTAGACACCATGACTTTGCCTGTGCGTTGGCTGGCAGCATGAATAAAGGAGTCCTGATTGATATAAATTCCGACGTGGGAAAAGTCTTGGCCGTTTGTGTCAAAAAAAACCAAATCGCCAGATTGGACATATTGCTTGGGTACGGCAGGCAGGGCTGTTGCCATTTCCCGGCTGGTGCGAGGCAATATAACCCCCTGCCGCTGATAAACATGGCGCACGAAGCCGCTACAATCAAAGCCTTCTTGGGGCGATGATTTACCGTATCGGTAAGGTGCGCCTTGTAAACTTAGCGCATAAGCCACTACGGGTTTGCCAGAATTTCTGATGGTGATGGGTTTCGGTTCATCGGGGGTGCTGGCACAACCTACCACAAGTAATGACAACACACTGACGATAAGCGGCAATAATGGTTTCATGGGAAATTTCAAATCCATTGGGTCATTTATGGCCGGAAAAGGTGTGAATAGTTCATATTTTCTTGGAAACATTTCATGTATAGTTGCCCATCTTGCCAAAGGTTAGCATCACGCATTTAGGTTATTTTTCATCAGGCTAAATCAACTGACATTATCAGAAGCCAGACGTTAACACCATGATTTCCTGGTGGAGAGTAATGTGCGGCTGAATCCGGCTTGTTAGAGAATTGATTGGGGCAACTTTGTTAGAAATTGTTACCCATCATCAATCGGGTAATATTTTGTCATGAAATCTTGGTTTTTCTTATTTCTTTGCCATAATTCATTGCTATATTTGCCAATCAAGAACAGCTGGTAAATTGCTGTTTTATAAAAGTTTCACTGGAAAAACGCCTTTAATCGATATAATTCTAGCCATTCATGGCATCTGATAGGCCAACCATTTTTAGTTTGAAAAATACGTTTTTATCCCGCCCTTTTGTTTAAATTTGGGTTTTTATTTTAAATTCATTGAGGAAAAGTTATGGCATTCACAGTAGGTAATGACAATTGGACAGATACCAAAGGGCTTAATGATGTTATTGATGCCTTAGGTGGCGATGATACGCTGGACGGCGGGGCGGGCAATGACATATTGTTTGGTAACCTGGGCAATGACTTGATTGCAGGGGGGGCGGGCATTGATACGGTGCGCGGCGGAGACGGCAATGATGTCCTGGATGGTGGCGAAGGCAACGATACGGTAAATGGTGACGCGGGTGATGATATTGGTTACGGCGGCACTGGCGATGATACGTTAAATGGTGGCACAGGAAACGATTACTTGTTTGGCGGGGGCAATAACGACAAGCTTTTTGGTGGTGCAGGATCTGATGTGATTGATGGTGGTGAAGGCAACGATACCCTCTATGACAAAGACAACACCGCTATTTACGGGGACGTTGCCACTGAAATCGACGAAATGATTGGGGGTGATGGTAATGATACATTCTATGGCGGCTATGACACCATGTTCGGTGGTGCGGGTGACGATGTTTTTAATGTCAAAAATAAGGCTACCGTAATTGGCGGCATTGGTAATGACACTATTACCGTAACCAATACCAACTCAACGCTGGGTTCTTGGTTAGAAGGTGGCTTGGGTTCGGATAAGCTTACAGCGGGTTCAGGCAATGACGTTCTGTTTTCCGGTTATGGGGCTGACACATTAATTGGCGGCTTGGGCAATGACAGTTATGTCATAACTTTTGACAATTTATTTGATAAAGAAGGTAATCCAGGGCCTGGAACTGACACGATTACAGATGTCGGCGGTTTTGATACGGTTTACTACATCCGCGATTTCAGTGGCATCGATGCGGACGGACGCGATGATGATGCTGGCAGCGACGGGAAAGAGTTTGATCCGTTGGCCACAGATATAGACTACTACGTGACCCTTGCCGCTGGCATTGAAAATGGCATTTTGGATGATCAAGTTTATGTCAACACCCCTAATAAATTGACTTACGTCAGTGCTTGGCTAAACGGTAATAACCTAAATAACACGTTAAAAGGCAGCAATCTATACGACATCTTGGATGGTGGTGCCGGAAATGACACGATCAGTGCCGGAGATGGCGGGGATGTGGTGTTTGTTGGCGAAGGTACCGATATCATTGACGGCGGGGCAGGCCAAGACATTATTGCCGCGACAATCAGCTATAGCCTGCTCAATAATCCCAATGTCAAAAATATGGAACACATTGATTTGATTGATGTGTCGAGCGCGCTCAATGCCACTGGAAATAACGCCAATAATATCCTTTATGGCAATTCATACAACAATACCCTGTCCGGCAACGGCGGCAACGATATTTTGGATGGTTGGTTTTATTCCACATCCTATGCTGGGTCAACCAATAAAGTCACAGGCTTGGATACGATGATTGGCGGTTCAGGCAACGACACTTACCGTATTGACAATATCCGTAATCTTGATGGTAGCGATACGATAGATACGGTCAAAGAAGATTTGGTGACCAACGGCGGCACGGATACCGTACAGTTTAAGGGTAGTGTTTTGGTGGAGTTTTACCAACTGACTGCCGGTGTCGAAAATTTGACCATTGTCGATAATCTAAAAGAAGGTGTCGGTAACAATCTGAACAACCGGATCATTGGTGACAGCAAGGTCAACATTTTAAAAGGGCAATACGGTGATGATTACTTGGATGGTGGCACGGGCATCGATGTGTTTATTGGCGGTTATGGTGACGATACTTATGTGCTGAGCGATGAAACTGAAACCATCACCGAAGCGGCAGGGCAAGGTGCCGATTGGGCGCAGTCCGAAAAAATCAATCTAGACTTGGCAAAAGAAATTTGGGGCGGCAGCATTGAAAATGGCAAATTGACTGGCAAAGCCAATTTGAATTTATTTGGCAGCACAGCCAATAACCGTTTGTTAGGCAATGATGGCATTAACCGTTTGGATGGTAAGGGTGGTAGCCAGGATATTTTACAGGGTGGTTTTGGCGATGATGTGTATGTAGTTGACACGATCACGGATATTTTGACCGAAGAAGTCAATTCATTGGAAACATCAGGTGCTGTCAAGAAAGGCTGGATTGATAGTGTTGAAAGCTATGTCAATTTTAGTTTAGAAACAAACGCCGGGGATTATTTCGAAAACCTAAGCCTCTACGATGGCGCAGCTACAACAGCGACAGGCAACAAATACGCCAACACCCTGTTGGGCAATTCAAACGCCAACACGCTAAATGGCTTGGGCGGCAACGACAACTTAAACGGTGGTGCAGGCATTGACACGCTGGTTGGCGGTGAAGGCGATGACACCTATATACTTTCCACTGAAAATGATATTGTCAAAGAACTGGCAGGTTTAAATCAGGGCACTGCGGACACATTGGTCGTCGTCAAAGACGTGACATCTTTGACAGCTAATGTCGAAAACCTGATTTTGAACAGCGTGTCTGCAAAAATTGGCATAGGCAACACTGAAAACAATGTCATTACCGGCAACGAGCAAAACAATACCTTATCCGGGCTTGCGGGCAATGACACGTTGTTAGGTAAAGACGGCAACGATGTGCTAACTGGCGGTACAGGTGCGGATGTCTTAAATCTGGCCGAAACCACTCCGGCCAGCGATAAGGTCATTATTGCTGTAGGTGACAGCCCAGCCACTTTCTCCAATACCGCGGACCGGATCGTCAAATTTGGTATGAAGGAAGATACGCTGGATTTAAGTGGTGCCATTAAATTCAAACCGGACTCATTTTCCATAGACGGACAGAATAGCAATATTTTCAAAAGTCACACCGTTTTAAAAGATTTTGTCCGTTTTGATGATTCTGATTCATATTCATCTCCGGTCAGCATTACCGCCACCAATTTGGGGGATGCGATTGAATATCTGAAAAAGAACATTACCGATAGTTCTACCATCGCGTTTTTAGGGTCAGCCCCTGATCCTACCACCACCACAGGTTCAGCCGTAAACAGCACTTGGATATTCCAAGATAACGGCACGAATGACACCTTAGTGGCTTTAGTCGGAGTGACAACAGCCACTAGCCTGTCAAGTGGCGCGTTTAGCCCCACCGACATCCATTTGGCGTAACGGACAAACCACCCTATTGTATCTTAAGCAATAGGGTGGTTTTTTTATTGGGCAACGCCCCAACGCTCCCTAAGCGATATCCGGTTCAAAGCCAGCCATTGCAAAGCAATGATCGGGATTGCCGATTCAATTTCGCGGGTTTCCAACATTTTATAAGCTTCGGTAAAAGGCACGGCCTTGACTAAAATATCTTCATGCTCATCCACCAAACCATGGACACCACCGACATTTTGGGCATCCACCTTCCCGCAAAATAAAGTCAACCGCTCCGATGAACCACCGGGGGTGGTATAAAATTGGCTGATTTCGAGCAATTCTTGAATTTCACATCCTGCCTCTTCCAAAGCCTCCCTATACGCAACGTCTGCGGCAGTTTCACCCTCTTCAATCGCCCCGGCGACAATTTCCACTAGCCAAGCCCGCTCCGGGCATAACAAAGCACCGACCCGAAATTGCTCAATCAACACCACCTCATCGGATTGCGGATCATATAGCAAAACACCGACACATTCACCGCGCACAAACAATTCACGGTTCAGTTCCTCGCTCCAGCCTCCTCCATATAAAGTGTGTTTAAGCCGATATTTTTCCAAGCGAAAAAAACCGTTATACGGGGTCTGTTTATCTAAGATATTGAATTTTTTGGTCATAATGGCTTAGGAAAATTGCAAAAAATGGCGGGCATTGTAACGTGAAGGAAGCTTGGAATGTTGGTTTAAATGCGGAGCCAGAGTGACGGCTTAATGAGGAAGGATGGGATGGCTAGGATGCCGCCCGATGGGCGTATATAAGGGATTTGTCCAGAATGGGAGCCGTACAGGGACGCGGTGATGCGTTCCTGTACGTTTAAGCTTTACAGATTGCCAAAAAAAACAGTGAAGAACATCGCCGTCACCACCAATAAACCGAAAACCCAGTAGAGTGTTAATTCATCAAAATGTTTTTTTGCTTGTTTCATATCAGATACCTCTGGCTTTTATTGTCAAAAACATGCCATCAATCCAGATGAGATTAAAACAATTTAGCCGCCATCATTGATGTCAATGGCCGAATCAAAAAAGCTTGCTGCTTCATCATCGAATTTCTGTGTAGTTTGCTCTTCAATAACAGCTTCAATAACAGGATCATGACCTCCATCAAGCAATAATTGAGTTAACGCCGCGAGCTTGTTGTCATCAACACAACCTGCCTTATAGCGTTGTTTCAATAACTTGACGAAAGGGTGTAAGACAGGGTTGATTTTTAGCGTCGGTTGCGGCGGTTTTTTTTGCTCCGGCGGTAAAGCTTTGCGACCCCGTTTATCTTTCTTTTTAGTCATATGTTACAGAATTATTAAAAAGTAACCTCAGTATAACAATTATGGGAGAAGATGCAATCACCCTCACCCATTTTTAAACCATCCTAGTAGTTAATTTAGTTAAGTTAATGATATTTATAAAAGTAATTTAGATACTATCCATGCCGGACAATCCATTTGTGGCTTGTCCCTACAAAAACGTTGGTTTAGCATTATTAATTTGCCGTCAAAACGTGGCATTATGTCCTATAGAAGGCCGCCTTTATTTCTCGCCCACCACCAATAATCCATCATGCGTGTATCAAGACTCTATACTCCCCAACCGTTAAACCCTGGCCAAATTATCGGGCTGGATGACGATAGCGCCCATTATGTGCGCAGCGTTTTACGGCTAAAAAAAGATGATGCGATCATTTTATTCAATGGCGATGGCACTGAATTACAGGGAGTGGTCGAAGAAGTCAGCCGCAAGGCCGTCCGCATTGCCGTAACAGAACGGCAAGAACGTAGTGTCGAATCGCCGCTGCATATTACCTTAGGGCTTGGTATTTCACGCGGTGACAGAATGGATTTGTCCGTACAAAAAGCCGTGGAATTGGGTGTCAACGGCATCACGCCATTATTGACGGAACGTTGCGCCGTGCAATTTAAAGGTGAGAAAAAACCGCAACGCTGGGTACATTGGCAAAAAATCATCCAACATGCCACCGAACAAAGCGGTAGGACGGTATTGCCGAATCTGGCGGAAATCACCCAATTGACGCACTGGGTAGACCATCAACAAGGCTTAAAGGTCTTCCTTGACCCTTATGCGAGTAACTCATTGGCAGATTTGGAACCGGATAATGGTAGGGTCACACTGCTGACAGGCCCAGAAGGAGGCTTTGCCGGGCATGAGCGCGATATTGCCCAGGCAGCAGGTTTTGTGCCAGTGCGTTTGGGGCAACGCATTTTACGGACGGAAACAGCCTCATTGACGGCTTTGGCGGCAGTGCAAATGCTTTGGGGCGATTTTAAATGATGCGCGGTGTCGGTTATGCGCTTGCCCCATTGATGGTGCTGTTGATGGCATCGCTAGTGGCCAGCATCATTGGTTTTTCGGTTGTGCAAGTGTTTGATGGTTTGCCCCTACAAAAAACCATCAACAAAATTACCCAAGGCTTGTTGGTGTTAAGCATTTTTCCGGGAATGATTTGGCTTAAGTTAAACAAAACCAATTTAGGCTTTGCCGCCCGCAATGAATTTTTGAAACAATTGGGACAGGGCTTTGGCTTAGGTTTTGTGACCTTAATGCCCGTGTTCATTGTGTTGACGGTGCTGGGCATCAACGTGCCGGACTTATCACAACCCTGGACATGGAGCTGGTTTTTGCAAAAATCCAGCGTCGCTGTCTTGTTATCGCTGCTGATTTCTTTGATCGAAGAACCCTTATTCCGAGGCATTTTATTGGCCGGTTTACTAAAAAAACTGCCTGTTCCGGCGGCTATTAGTATCAGTGCCGTGTATTACGCTTGCCTCCATTTCATTAAAACGCCACACAATATTCCGGCAGTTGAAGCCAGTTTTGTTGATACGTTGGGATTGTTAGTTGACGCCTTCGCCAATCTGCTTAACCCTGAGATTTTGAGTGCGTTTTTGTCTTTACTGATGGTAGGCGTTTTTTTGGGAGTGCTCAGAACAGAAGGTACGGCGAATTTAGGCTTATGTATTGGCTGCCACACGTGTTGGGTGTCCCTGATAAAAATGAACAAAACGCTGTTCAATACAAATTTCAATCTCGATTATGCGTTTTTAGTCAGCCACTATGATGGAGTGATTGGGCCGTTGGTGACAGTTTGGTTGTTGCTTGCCGTTTCGGGATATTGGCTTTGGAGGCATAAGAAAAAATGACGGTCTTAAACAGGCAGGACAACGGAACCTAAAAAAGACACCGCTTGGGTGTTTATTCCTTAGGATTACCGGGAATACAAGCCAAAGCACCACGGACTTGTTCACAGACCCCCGATATTTTTCGGCGTGGTGACTGGGCAACACAGCTATCATTCACTTGCTTGCCTTCACAGGCTTCTATTGCAAATCCCGGGGCGGCGGGGAGCAAGCCCTCCCGGCGCAATAATGTTTTAGGTGATGTATTGTAGTTGCTGGTTTCAGGAGCCCCCCCTCCCCTATCCTGCCGTCCTGGAACGGGTTCAGAGGAAGAACCCGTCAACCGCCTTGAAGAGGACAAATCGGGCATTAACGGTGCAATCGCTTCTTCTACAGCAGGCTCGGTCAAGACTCCACTGACCAGGAAACGATAACAGATCAACAAAACGGGTAATGCCAAAGCGACTTTAATCAGTAAAATTGGCGATATGGGCTTCCTGACTTTTTCGTTCGGTCCTTTGCGGCACTTGATACAGCGGATTTCAGCGAGCGGCTTGCCTTCCCTGATAACGTTTTTGGTTTTGCAATGCGGGCAATAATAGGTTTCATATTTTTTGCCGCCAGGAAAGGGTTCTTCAAGAGGTGCCAAACCTAATGGCGTTTGCGGCAACTCGATAGGCGGAAGATGGCTGGGACGCTTATAAACGGATGAACTTGTCCCACCTAAAGCCGGCCCGGTCAAATGAAATTCAAATTCTTCTATGCTTTGCTGCCTATTTTCAGGATAAACAGACAAGGCTTTCATGATTGATACGGCGAACTTCGGTGTTACGGTAGGTTCCAATTTATCCAAAGGAATTAACGGATCGTTTTGCAACCTTGCCGTGGCTTCACTTGGTTTGACGCTACTCACCATGTAATAAATCGTCGCGGCAACTGAATAGATATCGGTTGAAGCCGTGAAATTGCTACGGGATAAATACTGCTCAAAAGGGGCAAAACCAGGGGTCAAAATCACCGACATCGACAGGCTTTTATGGCTGAATGCACTCCTTGCCGCACCAAAATCAAGCAAGACCGGATGTTCATTGCCCACCAGATAAATATTGTCAGGCTTGATGTCACGGTGCAAAAAACCTTTCTGATGGACTTGTGCCAAACCATTTAAGACAGGCAACATAATCTTCAACGCTTCCCGCTCAGTAAGCTTTCGGTTGTTCAATTGCAAAAATTGCTGCAAAGACACACCCTTGTAGTAATCCATGACTAGATAAGCCGTTTTGTTGGCCGGGAAAAACTCCCTAACCCTTACCACATTAGCATGGCTAAATTGGGCAAGCGTACGGGCTTCTTGCAAAAACTGCTTCAGGCCATATTCAAATTCAACTTGGGCTTCATCAGAATGGGCGACCATAAAAGGCCGTTTATTGTCGCGGGTGACTAAGGTGGCAGGCATGAATTCCTTAATCGCAACGGCAGTTTGCAAAACCAAGTCCCAAGCTAAATAGGTGATGCCAAAACCGCCTTTACCCAATACCCGGCCAATCAAAAACTTTTTGTTAAGAATTGTCTGATAAGGCAAGACAAGCCCGTTTTGGGGGGTATTTTTATCAAAACCACAATGCGGGCACACAGAACCCGTTTTATTAATGGACATGCAGCCCATACATAAATCGTCAAGTTCAAACGCCTCCATGATTATCGCCTCATCTGTGATTCTGGATAGTCAGGATGATGACAGAAATATTATCATTTCCGCCCCGGTCTAAAGCGGCATTAATTAGAGCCGAACAAGCTTCTTCAGGAGAATTATTGACAATCAACGGTAAAATTTCTTCATCATCCAATTTGTCATAAAGGCCATCAGTACATAGTAAAAATACATCCCCTAACAGAATCGTGAAAACTTCGTCGGACACCTCCACAAACACTTCAGGATTCGTCCCTAAGGCATTAGTCAAAATATTTTTCTGGGGATGGGATTTAGCTTCTTGCGGGGTAATCATGCCATACTGCAAAAACTGCGCGACCAAGGTATGGTCTTTGGTCAATTGTTCTATCTGACGGCTCCTTACGCGATACAACCGTGAATCACCGACATGGGCGTAGCATCCTACACCATCAGTAATCAGCAATGCGGTGGCGGTTGTCCCCATGCCGCGACAATCGTAATGTTCAGCCGCATGGGCATAAATTTTACGGTTTGCTTCCAAATACGCATTGGCCAGAGTTTGCTGGGGATGCGCAAAACGATGCCCCACACAATGTCCGCCAATAATGTCCACTGATGCCTTACTGGCAACCTCCCCGGCCTTATGCCCCCCCATTCCATCCGCAATAACGGCCAATCCGGCCCGGTTATTTTCTGGGTCGGACAAGGTAAAAAAACCTAAGGAATCTTCGTTATTTTGGCGATGACAACCAATATCAGTGGCTGACGCAACATGAATGACATAATCCCCAACAATTGGCATCGGCTGACCTGTGGTTCTAAAGCGTTTTAGCGTTTCCGCCAGAAATGTATAAAAATACATAATGAAAATAGATGATCTAACAGCATATCACCGATATTAGCGGCAACATCCTGTAAAAATCTGATGGTTTGCCATCAACAATAAATCTGTGCCCTTCTGGACGAGCGTTGATGCTACTATTAGCCATTGTGAAAGTAAACGCCAAATCTAATGATGAGTTGTAAAATTTGGGCAGTTGCGTCAAGCCGCCACCCCAAGCCTTGCCCAAGAATACCTATAACCGCCCATATGAACAAATATATCTATCCCTTATTGCTTGCCCAGTTCCTTTCGGCGTTTGCCGACAACGCCGTTTTGTTTACGGTCATTGCTATGGTTATGCAGTCAACGCACACCGAAAGTTGGTATATTCCGGCGGTTCAAAGCGCATTCACCATCGCTTACGTGATCCTTGCCCCTTGGGTTGGCGAATGGGCGGACACGCATGTCAAGCCACGCATTCTGTTGATTGCCAATCTGGTTAAAGCAGTAGGGACCGGCCTGTTACTGTTAAACATAGAACCGATCTTGGCTTACAGCGTAATTGGCATAGGGGCGGCAACATACAATCCTGTGAAATATGGAATATTGCCGGAATTGGCCGACCACAATTCCTTGGTCAAAGCCAATAGCTTAATGGAAGGTTCGACAATATTGGCCATTTTATTAGGCATGATGGCCGGAGCCAAATTGGCCGATGATTCAACACATCGGTCATTGGTAGTTTGTGTGGTTCTGTTTGTTTGCTCAGCGGTACTGACAATTATTTTACCTAGAGGCATCGTCAGGGCATCAATCCCTGGTTCCAAAATCGTTGCCTTCAGTAAAGAAACCAAAGAATTTTTCAGCTTGGCCGGCGCGCCTTTTGCCGTTTTAGGCAGCGGCCTGTTTTGGCTGGCCGCAGCAACATTGCGGGTCATTCTGATTGCTTGGGCTCCGCTTATTTTAATGACCAAAAATGCAACCGACATCGCATCACTGACCTTATTTCTGGCAATCGGCATCATTATCGGATCAGCAATTGTCCCCCGCCTTATCCCGATAGACCGCATCCGCCGGGCAAGATTTCCTGCTTATTTGATGGCGGTAGGTGTCATTGCGTTAAGTTTTACAGACACCTTAGATGCGGCCCGTTCTGCGTTATTGATAATTGGGATGATGGGCGGCATGTTTGTCGTGCCTATCAATGCAGTTTTGCAAGAACTTGGAAAAGGCAGTATTGGCAGTGGCCGGGCCGTTGCTTTACAGGGCTTTTTTAACAACTTGGCCATGCTGTTAGGGGTGGGTTGCTACACCTTAGCGGCCGCCAATCAGATAAGCCCAGTATCGGCAATGATGTGGCTAGGATTTTTGATATTAACAAGCGTTTTCGCCGTGTCGCTTAATTTGCCGCGAAAAAGTACCTGAGATTGAATTAATCCAATTCTACACAAAGCAACTTTACCAACAATTTCAAACTATTTTCGGCTTCTTTTAGTTTGTCGGCATCACCTTTGGGAACCATTGAGCAAACCCCTTGTATACTGGCCCATAAAGTCTGCGCCAATAATTTATTTTGTGCGGAAGAGTTCGTTGGAGGCAATTTCAAGGCTATCAGACCCAGCAAATTATCGACTTTTGCCTGATAAGGCCCGGAAGGCTGGGCTTCTTCGTCTTTAGTGTCCAAAAAGAGCCGCCAGCGATGATAGTTATCACCGATATACGCCACGTACGCTTGGGTGATAGACTGCAAATTTTGTTGGGAACCCGAAAAAAGGCCGCTAATCTCATCCAGTGTCTTAACATTAACATGCCTGACTACATCGGCCATATTGTCAAAAACCATGTAGACACTGCCTACCGTATAACCAACCCGCATGGCTATTTTCCGTACAGTCAGCGCGGAACCGCCTTGTTCGACAATAATGTCTTCGGCTGCCGCCAAGACCATCGCTTTAATTTCATCAAGGCTATGCTTGTTACGTCTTGCCATGTCTGTGTGATCTTCTTATTAAGGTAGGAGACACTTAAATGGAGAGGATGAGGGGGAACAACTGAGGCTTTTGCTTGGCTTACCCAAAAGAAAACAAATGGCGAAGCGGACGGGGCTCGAACCCGCGACCACCGGCGTGACAGGCCGGTATTCTAACCAACTGAACTACCGCTCCATTGTTGAGCCGGAGATTATATCCGTTTTTTTTATGTCAGCCAATATTTTTCCATAAAAATATTTTTTCTATGACAACTTCGAAAACATTTACCCGGTATTTATGCGATACTACGCGACTTTAAATTTTATCCAGAGACACCTGCATAAAAAATGATTAACAAGGATTTATCATGACCGCTTTGGTGGGTATTATTATGGGTTCGACTTCTGATTGGGACACCCTATGCTTTGCCGAGGAAACCTTAATCAAACTGGGCATCCCTTATGAAGTCGATGTGGTTTCAGCCCACAGAACCCCCGACAAATTGTTCCGGTACGCCGAAACCGCAGAAGCCAGGGGCTTAGAAGTGATTATCGCCGGTGCTGGCGGTGCAGCCCACTTGCCTGGCATGACGGCGGCCAAGACCTTAGTTCCGGTATTGGGTGTGCCTGTCCAATCTAAAGCCTTAAACGGCATGGATTCGCTGTTGTCGATTGTGCAAATGCCCGCCGGTATCCCAGTCGGAACTTTAGCGATAGGCAAAGCTGGCGCAATCAATGCGGCATTATTGGCTGCGGCCATCGTCAGCAACAAGCACAGCCAATTCCGGGAAGTATTAGCAAATTTTAGGCATGAACAGACCGAAACCGTACTCGCCCATGCCGACCCAAGAACAAAAGAGGATTGATAATTTATGAAAGTGGGAATACTGGGCGCAGGGCAGCTCGCCAGAATGATCGCTTTAGCGGGCTATCCGCTAGGACTGGAGTTTGTTTTTTTAGACCCGTCAGCCGCCGCGTGCGCCAATCCACTCGGCAAACACCTACACGGTGATTACAACGACATTGATTTGCTCGCGCAACTTGCCAAAAACGCCGATGTCGTCACCTATGAATTTGAAAACGTGCCAGCTAATGTCGCCGATTTCTTATCGGCGCACACACAAGTCCATCCTTCCCCAAAAGCCTTGGCGGTTGCCCAAGATCGTTTAGTGGAAAAAGACTTCTTTAATGGCATAGGTATCCCGACCCCAGATTATCGGGCCATAAACAGCCTGGAAGACTTGCAAGCGGCCACCGTAGAACTGGGTTACCCCGCCGTTTTAAAGAGCCGTACCCAAGGTTATGACGGCAAAGGCCAATCGGTACTCAAATCATCCGATGACATCACGCCCGCCTGGAAATTGCTTGATGGTGTACCGAGCATACTTGAGGCATTCGTCCCTTTCCAACGTGAAGTGTCAATCATTGCCGCACGCAGCACCGCTGGCGAAATCGCCTACTATCCACTATCTGAAAACGCCCATCGGGGCGGAATACTACGCGTTTCCGAATGCAAAACAGACGACCCGATGCAGGAAAAAGCCCAAGCTTATGTCCAAAGCCTATTGGAAGCCTTAGATTATGTTGGCGTTTTGGCGTTGGAACTGTTTGAAGTCAACGGCCAATTGATTGCCAATGAGTTCGCACCGCGTGTCCACAATTCTGGCCATTGGACGATTGAAGGCGCCCAAACTAGCCAATTCGAAAATCACCTCCGGGCTATCCTCAACTTGCCATTAGGCTCAACTGCGGCTATAGATAAAGCTGGCATGGTCAATTTCATCGGGGGATTGCCAGCACCCCAAGACATTTTGGCCATTCCCGGTGCGCATCTGCATTTGTATGATAAAGAGCCGCGTAAAGGCCGCAAAGTCGCGCATGCCACGCTGCGCAGCCAAGACTCGCAATTGTTTACTGAAAATTTAAAAAAACTGACTTCAATTGCAAACCAAGTCGATGACAGTTAGGCTTGAAAAAAAATGAACTTTTTTAACAGCGGGTTTTCAACCCACTTATCAAAAAGCAACATTTTTAGCAATATGCAAGAACAAATTTCCACATTTTTTGTGATTTTTACACAAAAAAGTTCTTGTGTTATTCTTAGGAATGACAACTTTATGACATGCAACGGTTAAGGAAAGATGTTGTTTATCAGCACGGATTCACCAACGTGAGAAAATTATGACCGACACAAGCAGTATGCTATCGACCGTACAGACTATTGCCGACTCCCTTAAGGACAAACCCGGCGCATTATTGCCGATTTTGCACGGAGTCCAAGACGTTCTGGGCTATATCCCCTCCGATAGCGTCCCCGTTATTGCCAAAGCCCTGAACTTGTCACGCGCCGAGGTGCATGGTGTCATTAGTTTTTACCATTATTTCCGTGAAACGCCGCCAGGAAAACACACCATCCATTTGTGCCGTGCCGAATCTTGCCAATCGATGGGTAGTAAAAAATTGGAAGAACATGTCAAAACCAAACTTGGCATTGATTTCCATGAAACCACTGCGGACGGTGAATTTTCTTTAGAGCCCGCTTATTGCTTAGGAAACTGTGCTTGCTCCCCTGCCCTACAAATTGGCACCGATGTTTATGGACGTGTATCACCTGAATTGTTTGATGCCTTAATTGCCGATACGGAGAAAACCGCGTAATGACTACTATTTATGTCCCTTGTGACTCAAGCTCGATTTCTTTAGGCGCAGATCGTGTCGCAAAAGCAATAGGGCAAGAAGCCCAACAACGCGGCCTTAATGTCCAATTGGTACGGAACGGTTCGCACGGCATGTTTTGGCTGGAGCCCTTAGTCGAAGTCGTAACCGAACAAGGCCGTGTCGCGTATGGCCCTGTCCAACCCGGCGATGTCGCAAGCCTTTTTGATGCCGATTTCCTTAACGGTGGCAACCATCCACTGGCCTTAGGAATAACATCCGACATCCCTTATTTAAACAAACAACAACGCTTGACATTCGCCCGAATCGGTAAAACCGATCCTGTCAGCTTAGAAGATTATTTAGCCAATGACGGCTACCAGGGGTTGAACAACGCCCTGGCCCTGAGCCAAGCCGATATAGTCAAAGCGGTGACCGATTCTGGACTGCGTGGCCGTGGCGGCGCGGCTTTCCCGACTGGCATCAAATGGAACACGGTGCTGAATACCCCGTCCGACCAAAAATATATTATCTGCAACGCCGATGAAGGCGATTCCGGGACATTTTCTGACCGCATGGTCATGGAAGGCGATCCATTCGTCCTTATTGAAGGGATGACCATAGCCGGATTGGCTGTAGGTGCAAACCAAGGCTATATTTATTTGCGGGTCGAATACCCCCATGCCCATAAAGCCTTAAATTGTGCGATAAACAAAGCGTATGAAGCAGGTTATCTGGGCGACAACATTCTAGGTAGCGGCAAAGCTTTCCATCTTGAAGTCCGTTTAGGCGCTGGCGCTTATGTGTGTGGTGAGGAAACTTCGCTGATGGAAAGCTTGGAAGGCAAACGTGGTCTTGTACGCTTCAAACCACCGTTACCTGCCATCAAAGGCTTGTTCGGGCAGCCTACTGTTGTCAACAACGTCATTTCCTTGGCCTCTGTGCCGATTATCCTTGATAAAGGCGGTGATTATTACCGTGACTTTGGTATGGGCCGCTCTCGTGGCACTTTGCCAATCCAATTGGCAGGCAATATTAAACACGGTGGTTTGGTGGAATTGGCGTTTGGCATGACCTTGCGCGAATTGCTTTATGATTTTGGCGGCGGTTCCGCCAGTGGCCGTCCAATTAAAGCCGTACAAGTTGGCGGGCCGTTAGGCGCTTACCTGCCCGAATCCCAATTTGACACGCCATTGGATTATGAAGCCTTTGCCGCTAATTGGACTGTATTAGGGCATGGCGGCATTGTCGTTTTCGATGACACGGTGGATATGGCCGAAATGGCCCGTTACAGTATGGAGTTTTGCGCATTGGAATCTTGCGGAAAATGTACGCCCTGCCGTATCGGTTCAACACGGGGTATGGAAGTCATGGATGACATCATCAATAACCGTGATTTGGACAAAAACCTGCCTTTGTTGCGCTCACTGTGCGACACCCTGCTTAACGGTTCACTATGCGCCTTAGGCGGAATGACCCCCTATCCCGTTCTTAGTGCTTTGAACCATTTCCCCGAAGATTTCGGTGTAAATGCCCAAGAAAACGTAGCCTAATCGACTCAGAGGAACTCACCATGCCCATCGATAAAGAAAAAGATTTTGGCACCCCCGCCAGCCCAGCCACCTCAAATGTAACCCTAGAAATTGATGGCTTCCAAGTCACAGTTCCAGCGGGTACATCCATTATGCGTGCGGCCTCAAGCATCGGTATAGACATACCCAAATTATGTGCAACCGACAGTATCGAACCTTTCGGTTCTTGCCGCTTATGCTTGGTGCAAATTGAAGGCGGCCGTGGGATGCCCGCTTCATGCACAACCCCGGTGGCGGAAGGTTTAAAAGTCACTACCCAAAACCAGCGTTTGGCAGATGTACGCCGTGGGGTGATGGAGCTGTATATCTCAGACCATCCTTTAGATTGCCTGACCTGTTCATCCAATGGTGACTGCGAATTGCAAGATATGGCCGGGGCAGTGGGTCTGCGCGAAGTCCGTTACAATCCGGTAGCGACACACCTGGATGCGGCCAAGGACACCAGCAACCCCTACTTCACATTCGACCCCAGTAAATGTATCGTTTGTTCGCGTTGCGTACGCGCTTGTGAAGAAACCCAAGGCACGTTTGCCTTAACTATTGATGGCCGTGGTTTTGAATCCAAAGTTTCACCCGGCCAAAACCAAGCCTTCATGGATTCTGAGTGCGTATCTTGCGGAGCCTGTGTGCAAGCCTGCCCGACCGCCACCTTGATGGAAAAATCGGTCATCGACCACGGCCAGCCCGAACATGCGATAGTCACCACTTGCGCTTATTGCGGTGTTGGCTGTTCATTCCGCGCCGAAATGAAAGGCGAACAAGTCATCCGTATGGTCCCGCATAAAGATGGTAAGGCCAACCACGGCCATTCTTGCGTTAAAGGCCGTTTCGCTTTCGGCTATGCGACTCATAAAGACCGGATCACCAAACCGATGATCCGTGCCAGCATTAAAGATGCGTGGAAAGAAGTCAGCTGGGAAGAAGCCATCAACTATGCCGCATCGGAACTGAAACGCATCCAAGCCAAATACGGCAAAGATTCAATTGGAGGCATCACGTCATCACGTTGCACCAATGAAGAGACTTACCTGGTACAAAAACTGATACGTGCCGGTTTTGGCAACAATAACGTCGACACTTGCGCACGGGTTTGCCACTCGCCAACCGGTTACGGCCTCAAACAAACATTTGGCGAATCGTCAGGTACGCAGGATTTTGATTCGGTCATGAAAGCCGATGTCATCATGGTTATCGGTGCAAACCCAACCGACGGCCACCCCGTGTTCGGTTCATTGATGAAAAAACGTTTGCGCCAAGGCGCCAAACTCATCGTCGTTGACCCGCGCGAAATTGATTTGGTGAAAACCCCGCATGTTATGGCCTCACACCATCTTAAGCTGCGCCCCAGCACGAACGTGGCCTTAGTCAACGCCCTTGCCCACGTCGTCGTCACGGAAAATTTGACTGATGACGCATTTGCCCACGAACGCTGCGATATTGCTTCTTACGAAAAATGGAAAGCCTTTATTTCCGATCCACGCCATGCACCTGAAGCCACGGAGTCCATCACTGGCGTTCCGGCTTCTGAAATCCGTGCGGCTGCACGCCTTTATGCCCAAGCGAACAACGCCGCAATCTATTACGGTTTAGGCGTGACTGAGCATAGCCAAGGCTCGACGACAGTTATCGGTATTGCCAATCTGGCAATGGCCACTGGCAATTTAGGCCGTGAAGGTGTGGGTGTGAATCCGTTACGCGGGCAAAATAGTGTCCAAGGTTCTTGCGACATGGGTTCTTTCCCGCACGAATATCCAGGCTACCGCCACGTTGCCAACCAAGAAACCCACGAATTGTTCAAAGGTGCGTGGAATGCGGAATTAAGTTTGGAACCCGGTTTACGCATCCCTAACATGTTCGATGCCGCGTTAGATAAGACCTTTATGGGCTTGTATGTCGAGGGTGAAGATATTGCCCAATCAGACCCGGACATCCAACATGTCCACGCTGCATTACGGGCAATGGAGTGCGTCATCGTACAAGACCTGTTCTTGAACGAAACCGCCAAGTTCGCCCATGTTTTCTTGCCTGGCTCTTCTTTCTTGGAAAAAAATGGCACGTTCACCAATGCGGAACGGCGTATTTCTCCAGTCCGTAAAGTTATGAAACCATTGGCCACTTATCAGGACTGGGAAGTCACGCAAATGCTATCCAATGCCATGGGCTACCCGATGAATTACAGCCACCCCTCTGAAATTATGGCGGAAATTGCCAGCCTGACCCCAACTTTTACTGGAGTCAGCTATGAAAAAATTGATGAAATGGGCAGCGTCCAATGGCCTTGCAATGAAAATGCCGAAAACGGTACGCCTATCATGCACGTCGAAGAATTTATGCGCAACAACGGCAAAGGTTTGTTCATGCTGACCGACTATGTTGCAACCCAAGAGCGAATCACGCCCATGTTCCCGTTAATTTTGACTACTGGCCGGATTTTGTCGCAATACAATGTCGGCGCACAAACCCGACGTACTGACAATGTCGCTTGGCACAGCGAAGACCGTTTGGAAATCCATCCCCATGATGCAGAAGACCGTGGCATTAATGAAGGCGACTGGGTAGGAATCAAAAGCCGTGCGGGTGAAACTGTATTACGGGCTGCGGTCAGTGAACGGGTGCAACCTGGTGTGGTTTATACGACCTTCCACTTTCCTGAATCCGGTGCAAATGTCATTACAACGGACAATTCAGATTGGGCAACCAACTGCCCTGAGTATAAAGTGACCGCCGTTCAAGTCAGCAAAGTCAACCAGACTTCAAAATGGCAGGAAAATTATCAGGCTTTTTCAGATAACCAGCTGGATTTGCTGGCACAAGGTTTAAGCAATGGCTAATGGACTGTCCTTAGATTTAGGATGGCCCAGTTACCAACAAAGCACCGTTGAACGCTGGCATAACAACCAGCGTTCAGAAGAGCTTGATTATATTGCCGAAGAAGTCCCCATTTCCCTGATCTACAATGGTGTGCCACATGTTGTTATGTTGGCCACACCTACCAACCTTGAAGAATTTGCCTTAGGCTTTAGCATCACTGAAGGTATCATCAACGACCCGCGTGAACTGCTATCAGCACGGATTTATAACCGCTCGAATGGCATAGAAGTGCAATTAAAAATACCGGAACACCGCTTCCAATGCCTGAGCGATAAAGGACGCAACCTGACAGGCCGTACAGGCTGTGGTTTATGTGGGGCCAGCACGTTAAAACAGGCTATACGCCAACCTGCACCTGTACAAAGTGGCCTGAGCGTCACCTCTGACGAATTGGTTTCTGCCTTAAGCGAAGTCAAGCAACGGCAAAAACTCAACAAATTGACAGGGTCAGTCCACGCCGCTGCTTGGGCAGTGCCCGGCCAAGGTATTGTTGACTTGCGTGAAGATGTAGGCCGGCACAACGCACTCGACAAACTCATTGGATTTTTATTAAAAACCAACAAAGACGTAAACACTGGTTTTATTATCGTCACTAGCCGTGCCAGTTATGAAATGGTGCAAAAAGCCGCTTTTGTGGGCGTAACGCTGCTCGCCGCTATCTCAGCCCCCACGGGCTTGGCCATCCGCTTGGCGAATGAATCAGGTCTAACCTTAGTAGGTTTTGCGCGTGACACCCAACATGTCGTTTACACCCATCCACAACGTTTATTACATATCAACCCTAATTAATATGAGCACGCAAATAGAACATCTCATCAAAATGGCAAATGACATCAGTAATTTTTTCAATGCCGACCCTGATAAGGAAATAGCGGCGGAAGGCATGAGAAATCACTTGCAGCGCTCATGGGAACCCAGAATGCGCAAAGCCATTATTGCTTACTGCCAGCAAAGTGGTGAGGGATTGAGCGATCTTGCCAAAAATTCAATTGCCAAGTTGTCATAGATCCAACTGTAAAAAGCCTTCGACTTACCGATTGGCCAATCCAACCTATGCCTCAAAAATACGCCGAGATAGTCCCCCTGTGTTGAATGAATGACCTAATCGAACATATCAATTCACTGCTTCCACAAACCCAATGTGGCCAATGCGGTTTTAAAGGCTGCCGCCCTTACGCTGAAGCCATCGCCAACAGTAAAGCCGATATTAACCAATGCCCTCCTGGCGGGGATGAAGGCATTGGTGCTTTGGCAAGCTTTTTGGCTGTGCCAACCCTGCCATTAAACCCTGCATTCGGTGTCCATAAACCTAAACAAACGGCTTTCATTATCGAGGCGGATTGTATCGGTTGCGTCAAATGTATTGCCGCCTGTCCGGTGGATGCCATTGTCGGTGCGGCTAAATTCATGCACACGGTCATTGCTGCCGAATGCACAGGGTGTGAATTGTGCATCGCGCCTTGCCCGGTAGATTGTATTGTCATGAATCCGGTTAATGATGATTTGGATACTTTAACTAAACGGGAAAAGTCTGCATTAGCGAAACACCGTTATGAAGCCAGGGAATTGCGCAAATTACGCGATGCTGAAGAAAAAGCCGAACTCAACAGACAGAAAAAAGCGGCCTTGGCAAAACTAAACGTAAATTAGATGAATAACAGACAGGAGAATAGCGCGTGGCAAAGGCAAGTGATTTAAAACGGGGTATGGTGGTGGAAATTGACGGCATCCCGCATATCGTCAAAAACGTTGATGTAAAAAGCCCATCGTCACGAGGAGCAACCACCTTATATAAAGTCCGTTTCACCAATATGAAAACGGGACTAAAACTGGACGAATCTTTAAAAGGTGATGATTCGTTCAAAGAAGCCGAACTTGTCCGCGCCAAAGTGCAATATTCCTATAAAGATGGCGACAATTACATCTTTATGAACACCGAAGATTACAGCCAATATACGTTGGGCGCAGAGGATTTGGAAGGTCAAGTCGACTATTTGTCAGAAAGCCTTGAAGGCATTGTCGCATTATTAATCGACGATGAACCGTTAGGTATCGAATTGCCATCAACAGTGGTGTTGGAAATCATTGAAACACCGCCTGCAATCAAAGGCTCTTCGGCTTCTGCACGGACAAAAACCGCCCGTTTGTCCACGGGACTTGAAGTGCAAGTACCTGAATACCTGGAAACAGGCGAGTTAATCAAAGTAAACACCGAAACAGGCAAATATTCGTCACGGGCTTAATCCATAAACAATGCAGGCCAGTAGCCAACTATTCAAAACTCCACACGGCGAATTTATCCTAAACCGCCTACCCAAACGCCCCAAAGAATTGTTGCAGGCTTTTGATGCTGCGGATGAATATCTTGTTGATTATGTTTTAACAACCCTAAAATCGGCAGAACACACTAAAATTTTGCTGTTAAATGACAGTTTTGGGGCTTTGACAGTGGCTTTGCAGGCGTATCGACCTTGTGCCATGTCCGATTCCTATTTGTCGCAGCAGGCGACTCGGCTCAATTTATCTGCCAACGGCTTCCCCGAAACCCATGTTTCCCTCATCAATAGCCTAGCCCCATTAACGGGCAGCTATGATCTTATTTTGATTAAAGCCCCAAAAACCTTGGCATTATTGGAAGATCAGTTGTTAAGGGTACGCCCGCACCTGACAGCAGATACGCAAGTTATTGTTGCAGGGATGATAAAAGCCTTACCACCCACCATCTGGAAATTGCTTGAACGCCTGATAGGAGAAACAAGCACCTCCTTGGCACAAAAAAAAGCACGGCTCATTTTCGCCAAACCCGATCTGCAATTGCCTATCCCCACTAACCCTTATCCTGTTTATTACACTTTAGAAAACACGGCTTACCGGATTGCCAATCATGCCAATGTCTTTTCCCGTGATAGCCTTGACATTGGTACCCGTTTTTTTCTACAACATATCCCACATGTCCCTAATGCCGTTGACATCATTGATTTGGGTTGTGGCAATGGTTTAGTCGGTATGATTGCGGCTGAACGCAACCCGAATTGCAGATTGCAGTTTGTTGATGAGTCTTTTATGGCAGTGGTCTCGGCAGAAGAAAATTTCCGCAGGGCATTTGGTAATGACAGGAAAGCCGATTTTATCGTCAATGACGGACTGACGGCATTCGCAAACGCATCCGCTGACATCATTTTATGTAACCCGCCCTTCCATCAACAAAATACCATAGGCGATCACATCGCCGTTACTATGTTTAAAGAAGCACACCGAGTGCTTAGGACAAATGGGGAATTATGGGTGATAGGCAACCGTCATTTAAATTATCCGGTCACGCTAAAACGATGGTTCACTAAGGTGTCAGCAGTTGCCAACAATAGCAAATTCTTGATAGTAAAAGCCCGTTTCTAATGGCTCAAATAAAAAAGCCCAAAATGAATTTTGGGCTTTTTTAAGGATTGTTACGCGGGGGTTACGTTCTCAGCTTGCGGGCCTTTTTGACCTTGAGTAACCTGCATGGTCACTTTTTGGCCTTCGCGCAAGGTTTTGCGACCGGAGCCGTTAATTGCGCTGTGGTGAACGAAAACATCCTTGCCACCTTCTTGTTCAATAAATCCGAAACCTTTTTCATCATTGAACCACTTAACGGTACCTACAACTTGATCTGACATATGACACTCTTTACTTAAAAAATCGCCAAGATAAATTGGCTTTATAAATCCCAGCCTTATATAAAGCTGGCTCAAACTTTAACAGCAACTCATGGTAGCACTAAAAAGACAAGTTGGGCAAAAACATTTTGGTTAGCGTTTGGATATTTTTGCCAAGATACGCGCTAAATAATCACAATGTCAGGCAGAATTAATGCTAATCGTACTTTAAGTATTTAAAACGCGGATCGTCTGGCGTACCAGGCAATGCCCCACCTTCCTTAGCTGGCTGCCATTGCACAACGTCTTCAATTTTTCGGGCGAGTTCAAAATCTTTGTTAGTGATGCCCTTAGCAGCATGGTTCATTAGTTTAACGATAACAAACGCATAAGAGACCGTCAAATCAGGATGATGAAACGCCGCTTCGGCAAGATGGCCTACAGTATTGACAACCATTAAGGTGCTTTTCCAGCCGCTGGTCTTATATTTACGGCGTATCCAACCATTTTCTAAATACCAGTGGGGCAATTCAGCCTTTAAACGCTCTTCCACCTCAGCGTCAGTATACGTTTCATCATGTGTACGCTCGCGCCATCCCATAAAATCACCTCTGTTTGATTACCGCAATTAATATCTGTTATTGCTCAGATGTCTTTTAAACCCAGCACATCTTGCATATCGTACAAACCGTTGTCTTTGCCATGCAGCCAAATGGCAGCCCGCACTGCTCCGTTAGCAAAGGTCATCCGGCTGCTGGCCTTATGGGTTATCTCCAGCCGTTCACCTTCATCAGCAAACATAACCGTGTGTTCGCCGACTATGTCCCCGGCGCGGATGGTTGAAAAACCGATGGTTTTACGGTCACGCTCCCCAGTATTGCCCTCCCGTCCATAAATGGCACAATCCTGCAAATCACGGCCTAAAGCCTTTGCCACGACCTCACCCATGCGCAGGGCTGTTCCTGAAGGCGCATCAATTTTATGGCGGTGGTGGGCTTCTATCACCTCAATATCCGTATAATCGCCCATGACCTTGGCCGCGATGGCCAATAATTTTAAGGACAGGTTAACACCCACGCTAAAGTTAGGCGCCAATACAATTGCGATTTCTTCTGAAGTTTTAGCAATTTCTGCCTTTTGGGCATCGCTAAAACCCGTTGTGCCAATCACCAATTTTTTTCCTGATTTACGGCACTGTTCGAGCAGCTGCATACTCGCCTCAGGACGGGTGAAATCAATCAGCACATCAAAATCATCCATAACCGCCAGCAAATCATCGGCAACATGAATGCCTATTGCCGATAAACCAGCCAATACGCCCGCATCGACCCCGACAGCGGGACTGTTTTTACGCGAAACCGCAGCGGTGAATTGGGCATCCCCGTCGGTATCTTTTGCCGCCAAAATGGCCGCTTTTATCAAACATACGCCCATTCGCCCAGACGCACCGGCCACTGCAATACGAGTCATGATTAACCTGTCAATTTATCGAAAAAATTTTTCACACCATCCAAAAAGGTGTGTTCCTGCGGGCTATGGTGCTTGCCGCCGCCTGTCAATGATTCACCCAATTGTTCAACCAACACCTTTTGCTCTTTAGTCAGGTTCACAGGCGTTTCAACTTGGACTTTGCATAACAAATCACCAACTGGGCCACCGCGCACAGGTTTCACACCTTTGCCGCGCAAACGGAATGATTTTCCGGTTTGGGTTTCAGGTGGGATTTTCAGCATGACTTTGCCGTCCAGCGTCGGGACTTGAATTTCATCACCTAAACAGGCCGTAACAAAACTAATTGGCACTTCACAATATAAATTTGCGCCATCACGGGTGAAAATATCATGGTCTTTGACGCGTATTTCAATATACAAATCCCCTGATGGGCCGCCACGTTCGCCCGCTTCGCCTTCGCCGCTCAGACGGATACGGTCGCCCGTATCGACTCCGGCGGGTATTTTTGCGGACAAGGTTTTGGTTTCTTGCACCCGGCCTTGACCATGACATTTGCCGCACGGGTCTTTAATTTGTTTGCCGGTACCACGGCAGGTAGGACAGGTTTGTTGCA
This sequence comes from uncultured Methylocucumis sp., assembly GCA_964446885.1. GTDB lineage: Bacteria > Pseudomonadota > Gammaproteobacteria > Methylococcales > Methylomonadaceae > Methylovulum. Next base: position 94,941 of record CAYUQV010000002.1, on the reverse strand, counting down.
CAGAGAAAAAGCCTTGCTGCATCCTGACTTGTCCATGCCCATGACACGTCGAGCAAATGATCGGTGACGAGCCTTTTTTCGCACCGGAACCGCTACATTCACCACAAGTGACCAACACAGGTATGCGGATTTTTTGCTCCGTGCCGGCAACGGCTTCTTCCAGGGTGATTTCAAGGTTATAACGCAAGTCTGAGCCGCGTTGTACACCACCGCCACGTTGTTGCCGTCCGCCACCAAAAATATCGCCGAAAACATCCCCGAAAATATCGCTAAAACCTTCTGCTCCAAAGCCGCCAGGACGGCCACCCATAGACGGGTCAACGCCGGCGTGGCCAAATTGGTCATACGCAGAGCGTTTTTTCGGGTCAGAAAGCACTTCATAGGCTTCTTTGACCTGCTTGAATTTGACTTCAGCAGCTTCAGGATTGTCAGCATTTCTATCAGGATGGTATTTCATTGCCAAGCTGCGGTACTTTTTCTTGATTTCGGCATCGCTGGCATTGCGTTCAACACCTAACACCTTATAAAAATCTTCTTTATCTGCCATGTTTATTTTTGACCCTATTGTGTATATGTTCGTAATTCGTAAGTGTCACCCCATTCAAATAAGCACCGCAGCCCCAAACCTTTAACGGCTTTTGAGCAGATTATGAACAGGGGGTTTTGGGCGGGTATATGGGGGCGATTGATTGAAAATTAAATCTCTAGCCAAAAATAATATTTAAACCGGCCAAGATGGACAACGTCAGCGCCCATGATTGGAGCTAAGCGTTGCCCAGGAACCTAAGTCCACAAATCTGAGATAACTCGCCCTTAACAAGGCTTAACTATAAACCGGAAAGCGTGCACATAAATCGGCGACTTTTTCGCGAACGGCGGTAAGCACACCTTCATCTTCCAAATTTTCCATCACATCACACATCATGTGGGCGATGTCCGTGACTTCAGCTTCCTTAAATCCACGGGTAGTAGGGGCTGGTGTGCCAACGCGGATGCCGCTAGTGACAAACGGAGATTGCGGGTCGTTAGGGACGGCATTTTTATTGACCGTGATATGGGCGCGGCCTAAAGCAGCATCAGCGGCCTTCCCGGTTATGCCTTTGGAAACTAGGGAAACCAGCATCAAATGATTGTCAGTCCCACCAGAAACCACATCGAAACCACGAGCCAAGAAGACTTTTGCCATCGCCCTAGCATTGTCAATGACTTGCTGTTGATAGGCTTTAAACTCGGGTTCCATCGCTTCTTTAAATGCCACGGCCTTGGCGGCAATGACGTGCATGGACGGACCACCTTGGATACCGGGAAAAATATTGGCGTCGATTTTTTTCTCCAAATCCGGGTTGCTACGGCAAACAATCAAGCCGCCGCGCGGGCCACGCAAAGATTTATGAGTCGTGCTGGTGACGGCATCGGCGTAAGGCACGGGATTAGGGTATAAGCCAGCGGCTACCAAGCCTGCAACGTGCGCCATATCGACCACCAAATAAGCCCCGACCTGATCGGCAATGTCACGAAAGCGTTGCCAATCCCAGACTCTGGAATAGGCAGAAAAACCCGCCACAATGACTTTAGGCTTATGTTCCAAAGTCAAGGCCTCGACTTGCGCATAGTCAATTTCACCGTTTTCGGCGTTTAAGCCATATTGCACCGAATTATAGAGCTTACCGGAGAAATTAGGTTTTGCCCCGTGCGTCAAATGCCCGCCATTGGCAAGGCTCAAACCCAGCAATGTGTCGCCCGGCTGCATCATCGCCATAAAAACCGCCATATTGGCTTGTGAACCAGAATGGGGCTGGACGTTGGCGTAATCCGCGCCAAATAAGGCTTTTGCCCGGTCTATCGCCAATTGCTCAACTTTGTCGACAAATTCACAACCACCATAATAACGTTTGCCAGGATAACCTTCGGCATACTTATTAGTCAGTTGCGACCCCAAAGCTTCTAAGACACGCGGGCTGGTGTAATTTTCGGATGCGATCAGCTCGATATGGTCTTCCTGACGATGCCGCTCTTCTTCCATCGCGGTAAATAAGTCATCGTCAAAACCTTGAATGGTCATGGATTTATTAAACATGGTATCTCCTGATTGTGGGTTTATTCGGTTTTGGCCATCAAACGCTCCGCTGTCGGAGGCCATAAAATGTAACTGCCAAAATGCCAGATATGGATAAAGCTAGCCGTCCGCATCCGGTGGGATTATCAATAAAATTTGCAAGTCAGCGACATTGGTTCCTGTCGCCCCTATTGCCAGCAAATCACCTGATAGTTTCAAAGCAGGGTAAGAATCGTTGTTAAGCAACCGGGCGTCTGGATCACATTGGGGTATCATACGGTTTATTGACCCTGCGTCAACCAAGCCGCCTGCGGCATCCGTCGGGCCGTCACGGCCATCCGTACCGCCGCTCAAAAATGCCCATTGGCCTAAAAGCCCATTTTCACGGGCGGCTATTGCAAAAGCCAAAGCCATTTCCTGATTGCGCCCGCCTAAACCATTCCCTTGTAGCGTGACGGTTGTTTCACCGCCCGCCAACAGGGCTAAAGGCTGGCGGATTGTTTTCGCATAATTAACCCACTCCTGTGCGGCGATACGTGCTTCTCCAGCCAAATGCTGGCTATACAGTAGCGTTTGATAACCTAATCGCTGTGCCGCTTGTACCATGGCTTCAAGGCTCATGGCATTACTGCCAACCAGTCGGTAACTAGTATTTAGAAAAACACTATCCGTTGCTTTTGGCGTTTCAGGCATTATGCCTAGCAGGCCTTGTTGCAGGAAATCGCGCACCGCCGAAGGGATTTTTTCCCAAACCGATTTGTTTTTTAACACGCTAATGGCATCACTAAATGTGGTGTCGTCGGCAACGGTCGGCCCGCTAGCAATTGCGCTCAAATCATCACCCAAGACATCCGATAAAATCAGGGCATGGACATCGGCAGGATAGGCCAATTTTGCCAAACCGCCGCCTTTCAATTGGGACAGGTGTTTGCGTACACAATTGATTTCATTAATGCTAGCTCCGCTGGATAACAGCAGCTCGGTCGTGTCAATCTTTTCTGCCAGCGTGATGGGGCTGACGGGACAGGGAATCAAGGCCGAACCGCCACCACTGACCAGAACCAACATCAATTCGCCTTGTTTGGCCTGGTTGGCGGTTTCAATGATCCGCTGAGCGGCACACAGCCCAGCCAAATCGGGTAAAGGATGCCCTGCCCCATAAACGTCTGCTTCTGGCAAGCTGGTGACGTTTTCATAATTAGTCACAATAATCGGGCGACTTGCCAATAATGGCTTAGGCACTTTGGCCAACGCCGCTTTGGCCATAGCACAGGCGGCTTTACCAAAGGCGAGCAGATAAATTTTTTGCCAATGTCCGGTAAACCAAGTCCCATCATCAAGCAAAACCGACAATTGCTGGCCCTCTGTCCGCAAACAGCGGTTGACCGCAGTTTCGGGGTCGGCAGCGGCAACACCTGCTTGAAAAATCTCCAAAGTATGTTGCCTTAACTGCACCAATTCCAACATTGGTTTTGTCAGGCCATCGTCTTTGCCAAAGCGAAAATGCTTTCGGCATCGAGCACGTGTTTGTTGTCTTCAAATAATTTGGCGATGCAGGCCCGATGCAAGGCCAATTTCAACGCCCCAAAACCAATCGCCCCCCAGACAATTTTTCCATGCCGTACTTGCCCTTTGTCCATCATATCCGTACCGCCGATGCCCAAAGGCGGGGTCGCATTGGCATCGGCAATCAATTCAAGGTTTGGGTTATGTTGCCAATGTTCTGGCTTAAGCAGCTCTATGCCAGCCGCCCCCGTTGCCAAAATAATATTCGCATCAGCGGTCGCTTCTGCCCTAGCCTCACAATCGATGGCTTCACAGGCCATTAATTCAACACCAAAACGCGCACGCATGGCTTCACAGGCCTGCTCAGCCCGAACCAGCGACCGGGCAGTCAGCGTCACTTGCGCTCCTTCTTGCGCCAACATGACCGCAGCGCGTTGGCCAACCGGGCCAGTGCCTGCCAATACCACCGCCTTTTTGCCCGACAACGTACCGCTAACGGCCAATTTAGCAACAGCTGCTGCGGCAGTCGTGTTACTGCCATTGCTATCCAGCATGACTGACACTTGAAAACCGGAAAAAAAATGGCTTTGTACGGCATTGAATAATGCCTGTCCGGCCTGCATATCGCTACCACCAATAAAAATGGCGGTATTTTTCTTGTCTTTTGGTGCGCGGGTAAAAATGGCACCTTCCACCAAAGGCCTGATGGTGTCTGGAGTCAGTCCGCCGAAACCCATAACATGGTCAGCACCGCCATCGTAACCCACCACGGTGTCAAACACGGAGGGGTACAAATCGGTATCGAACTGAAACAATAACTTCTTCATGACTTGCCTGATAATCTAAGTAGATGATGTGTGTGGGCTATTATACGCGATAATATAAGGGGCAAGGCGATAGGCAGGATGATTAATACGTGATTTTATCAAGGCATGAGTGATACGATTGCATAGATTAGAACCATTTTGCGCACCAAAATCGGATCGGTAAGAACGATAACAATAAATATAAGGACAACCACATGAAAACACCCATTCATATCGCCGTCACTGGCGCAGCCGGGCAGATCAGCTATTCATTGTTATTCCGTTTGTCTGCCGGTTTATTGTTAGGCCCTGAACAACCGATTGTTTTGCATTTACTCGAAATCCCCCCTGCCATGCCTACCCTAAAAGGCGTGGTGATGGAATTGCAAGATTGCGCCAACCCTTTGTTGCACCGGATTGAAATAACCGATAACCCGCTCGTGGCTTTCAAAAATGTTGATTATGCGTTTTTGGTTGGGGCAAGACCGCGCAGTGTTGGCATGGAGCGAAAAGATTTATTGCAAGTCAATGCAGAAATTTTTGCCGTACAAGGCCGCGCCTTAAACGAAGTGGCGAGCCGGGATGTGAAAATCTTGGTCACGGGCAACCCTGCCAATACCAATGCACTGATCGCCATCAAGAACGCCCCTGACCTAAAACCTGAAAATTTTTCCTGTATGACCCGTTTAGACCATAACCGGGCCGTCAGTTATCTTGCGGAAAAATGCGGTGTTTTGAGCAAAGACATCAAAAACATGACCGTATGGGGCAACCATTCATGCACCCAATATCCTGATTTACATCATGCCAAAGTCAAAGGCCAAGACGCTTTGGCCTTAGTCGAACATGACTGGTTTACCGATGACTTTATCCCAACCGTCCAACAACGCGGCACCGAAATCATTAAGGCCAGAGGCCAATCCAGTGCCGCATCGGCGGCCAATGCGGCAATAGACCAAATGAAAACCTGGGCATTAGGGACTGACGATAATGATTGGGTCAGCATGGGGATTATGTCAGATGGCAGCTACGGGGTTGAGCCGGACTTGGTCTATTCTTATCCCGTCACCATTAAAGCTGGCGTAGTCAATATTGTCAAAGGCCTCGACATTAACGCATTCAGTCTGACAAAAATGAGGATTTCTGAGACCGAACTAAAAGAAGAACGCGATGCTGTACGGCATTTATTTTGAACGATACTATTGCCTGTAAACTGCCCTGCTTGTTGCTATTACGCTAAAAGGATTATCTAATGCTAATAAGCTCCAGATAAGGACTTCAAAAAATCAATCCCCATCATTATTGACCAGGAAAAAAACATGGCAAACTCCGCTATAGACAGACGCAAACATACTAGAGTCCCCACCAACCTAGACTTTTCGCTTTTGCTAAATGATCTGGAATTTAAAGGAACAGTTGGCAATATCAGCCTAAGCGGGGCTTTTTTGTCAGAACCGGAACCAGAAATATTCCCTTCACTGATTGCCCAACCAGGTTATCTGACGATTGTTCTCAATTCAGAACTCTTACGGTTTAAATGCGAAGTCGTTTACGCAGTCGGACATGAAAACACCTATTTTCCAGTCGGTGCCGGAGTCATTTTTAGCGAAACAGACGAGGAGACCCAGGTGTCCATCATCAAGGTGGCCACCGCCTTAAACCTAAGCTGAAAACCTTACTGGACCACAGCCCCTTGATATTCGTGCAATGTAGCAAAATGAACCAACTGTTATCGCATTATAAATTTTTATCCGTCACGTCATTTATCGCCCTGCTACTTTTAGGATGCTCCCAACCGACAGTACAAAAATACAGCGGCGAAGCCCAAGGAACAACGTATCACATCAGTTACTGGACTACGCAAGCAACTGATTTACAAAACCTAAAGCAAACAACGGACACAGAATTTGGCCGAATTGACAAATTATTGTCAAATTACCGTCCTGATTCTGAAATCGAACAACTAAATACAACTGTTAGCCGTGATCCGATACAAGCCCATGAAGAAATCATCTCGTTGATTGAGCAAGCCCGTATCGTCAGCATCGCCAGTCATGGCTGTTATGACCTGACCATCAAGCCTTTGTTTGACCTGTGGGGATTCAAGGCCAACAAATTTTCCCAGCCTAACCAAAAGATCTTGCAGACGACCTTAAACGAAGTTGGGTTCGATAAAATTGAAGTGCTGGATCAGACTCATTTACGCAAAAAAAATCCCAGCTTAAAAATTGATTTGTCTTCAATCGCCCAAGGCTACAGTGTCGGGCGTATCGCTGCGTTGCTGGAACAACAAGGAATTGTCAATTATTTGGTTGAAATTGGCGGAGAATTGCAAACCAAAGGCCATAAACCTGATGGCGAACCTTGGCGTATCGCCCTCGAAAAACCACTGCCTGATGAACGCACTTTGCAAAAAATCATTACTATTGGGCAAACAGAACCCTTGGCGGTAATGACATCAGGCACTTACCGGCATTATTTTGATGCCAATGGCAAACGCTATAGCCATATTCTGGATGCAAGGACAGGTTCGCCCGTAGGGCACACAACCGTGTCAGTAACCGTCCTCCATGCCAACCCGACCCAGGCGGATGCTTGGTCAACCGCATTATTATGCTTAGGTAAGTCAGAGGGTTTGGAAGCCGCCAATAAAGCTGGCATAGCCGCATTGTTTATCGAGCATCAAAATGGCGCATTGTCGGAGTACAGCAGCACGGCACTACAAACATTAGATAAAATAACCATCAAATAACCTCTATTTATATTGTTTCTCATCACTGTCATCAAACCGCAATATATTTGTTGTTACGATAGGTCTATTTATTTTTCTAAAAAACATATGTCAAGATTGAATATTCTGGTTGTTGAAGACGAAGATGCCATTAGAGGTATGCTGTCCATGGTACTTGAACAGGCAGGTTTCAAAGCCGTAGCCGCTGCCGATGCAGAGGATGCGCAAAAGGTATTAAATGACCTTTCTCCCGATCTGATTTTGTTGGATTGGATGCTGCCAGGCATCAGTGGGGTGGAATGGGCCAGACGCTTAAAAAAAGAGCCTATTTACCGTGACTTGCCAATTATTTTATTAACTGCCCGGGGCGAAGAAGAAGATAAAGTCCGAGGCTTAGAAATTGGGGCGGACGATTACATCACCAAACCCTTTTCCCCCAAAGAATTGGTGGCACGGGTCAGAGCCGTGTTGCGCCGTAGCGGAAAAATACAAGGCCTGGCACAGATTGTTTTGGGCGACTTGATTCTTGACACCGAACAACACCGGCTCAGTATCGGTGACAAACAACTCGAAGTCAGCCCAACTGAATTCCGGTTGATGCAATTTTTTATGACCCACCCCGATAAAGTGTACAGCCGAACCCAATTATTGGATCAAGTCTGGGGACGTAGCGTTTACATTGAAGAGCGGACTATTGATGTGCATATCCGCCGTTTACGGAAAATTCTTGGCGAATATGGACGGGAAGAACTTGTACAAACTGTTCGTGGTTTCGGTTACCGTTTTTCGCTAATGGAATAGCCGTATATGGATGCTTGGCTAAAAGAATTCGCCACCGTTGCCTTATTAACTTTAGCGGCGGTGATTGTCGGCTCATTTACTGGGGAAGTATTAATGAGCTTATTTGCCCTATCAGTTTTTTTACTAGGTTGCCAATTCAGGCAAATCAGACGCTTTGAAAAATGGATCAGCGCGGGTGGTAAGCGTGAATACCCGAAATCGACCGGCATTTGGGAAGAACTCTATTACCATGTTTATCGGATCAAAAAAAACGACAAACGGCGTAAGAAAAAATTGCGCAAAATGATCGAACAGTTCCGCCATTCAACGGAAGCACTCCCGGATGCGGCTGTTGTTCTGCAAGAAGGCGATGAAATCGAATGGGCGAACAAGGCAGCCAGACAAGTATTGGGTTTGCAACAAGCGGACAAAGGCCAACGGATCGTCAATCTAATTCGCTTTCCAGACTTTATCCGCCATTTAAAATCAGGCAATTACAGCGAACCTGTGATTATCCCTTCACCAGTCAACACCCAGATAATTCTCGAAGTTAGGGTTATCCGTTATGGTTCGGGCTTGCGTTTGTTATTAGCACAGGATGTGACCCAGCTCAAAAAAATGCAAACCATGCGTAAAGATTTTGTCGCTAACGTTTCCCATGAACTGAGAACCCCATTGACCGTATTAAAGGGTTACTTGGAAACACTGCAAGATATGGACGATGAAGTGTCACCGCTGCTGACCAATTCTTTCAAGGAAATGCGTGGACAAACCGAGCGTATGCAACATCTGATCGACGATTTGTTGTTATTGACACGACTTGAAACCCAAAAGAAAAAAGTCCTGTGCATTGATGTGCCCGCTCTTCTAAACCAAATCTGCAAAGAAAGCGATGCTATAGGAAGCAACTCAAGGCGTATAGAATTGACATTAGACACTGCCACCCATCTTTACGGCGAGGAACAGGATTTACGCAGCGCATTTACAAACTTGCTAGGTAACGCCTTAAAATATTCGCCAGATGACTCTGTGGTCAAAGTACGCTGGCATCAGCAAGAAAATGAATTGGTTTTAGATGTAGTGGATTTGGGTGAAGGCATTGCAGCTGCGGAAATACCCAGAATAACTGAACGTTTTTACCGAGTGGAGAATAAACGCCGCCACAAAATCCCAGGTACAGGACTCGGCCTGGCTATTGTCAAACATGTGTTGATGCGCCATGAAGGCACGTTAAAAATTACTAGCGAGTTGGGCAAAGGCAGTTGTTTTAGTTGCCATTTCCCAAGCAAGCGTATTTGCTCGAATAATTTAAACGCTTAACGCTTCCATGAGATCAATCATGAATTCCATTTCTTCGTCCTCGACTTTTATCCAACCTTGAAAACCAAGATTTTTTAGTACATCCCTGCCTTTATCATTATCGGACATAGCAATTAATAACTTTTGGATGTCCTCTTTTCTATGCGCCAGCTTCGGACCAATCATAAGCGAATGGTTAATCACGCTGATTTGGCTCTTAACCAAAATTCTTAGCTGATTTTTAACCATATTGGATAAACTATCATAGGCCTCAGCAAGAAAAACACCTACATCAGCATTCCCTTTTAACAATTGTTTCGCCACTAAAATATAAGCATCGCATTTTACAATCATTGTATTATGCAGACTCAAATCGCCAGCTTCGAGCATAATCATACCCATCAAGCAAACATCAGGATCATCTGTCATCGCAATCCTAGTGCCAGGCTCCAAATCGGCGACATCGTTAACGTCACTATCGGCATTTACCGCAATGATTGCCTCATCTGAAATCCCTAAAGGCCTTACTAAAGGACGAAAACCCTTATCGCGGACTAACATAGCCGCATCGTAAGGATTAGCGTAAATCAAATCAATCTTATCATTTTCAATCACGACCTTTTGCTTTTGGAAACTATCATACATTTCCAAGTGGATAGCCTCACCTGTCAATTTTTGCAGCAAGGTATTGAAAATATACCAACCTGATAAATGATCGGGTGAAAAATCAGGACTTACGGTAAACTGATAAGACATCGCACCTTCCTTATTATTTTAATGTCGAATAAAGCTTTGCCGCTTCTTCCACTTTTGTCCGTGATGGCTTGCGCCGCACAGAAGTATAACTAACAACTTTACCGTTCCTGATATTTGGCACTACAGTAGCCTTGACCCAGTAAAAGCCACCATCTTTCCGTAAATTCTTAACATAGCCTTGCCAGTGTTGGCCTGCATTGACTGTGTCCCACAATCCTTGAAAAGCAATTGCAGGCATATCAGGATGCCTTAAAATTGAATGGGGCGAACCGATCAATTCTTCTTCGGTATAACCTGACATTTCCACAAATGATTTGTTAGTGTGCGTTATATAACCCTCCTTATCAGTTGTAGAAACAATCAACTTACCATCAGGATAAGGGGTTTCAATATCGGTGAATAAAACTCGCCTGCGAAAACCGCCATACAAATCAAGAATGGCTTCTTTGTATTCGCCGACAACATCTTCAGGAAGAAAGTCACGCATATCAATACAAGCTTCAATTAACTACAAAGTTACAAGAAATCAGCAATGCTCGCAGCCGCACGTTTAACATCAAGAAATATCAGGCCTAATTTTGCATTAGGTTTGGCAAGAACAGTCAACACAGATTCGGCACCTGCATAAGTCATCAACACATAACCGTTCGCACCTTTGATCAATACTTGCTCTAAAGTCCCTCTAGCCAATTCCTGAGCCGTTCTATCGCCTAAAGAAAGCATGGCCGCACTCATGGCACCAACACGATCTTCGTCCATAGAAGCAGGCAAAACCGACGCAATCATCAAACCATCGGTGGAGATAATTCCAGATGCTTCAATATCAGCAGAAGTACCGTTAAGCTCTGTCAATACAGAAGTCAACATGTTTGCACGCATATTTAATTTCCTCTTTTTCTAAATAATGTAATGTTAACGTTCAAATTAACTCTCCTTAGAAGCATAACGTATGCTCAATGCCCAAATAAGAGAAACAAACTCTGGTTGGTTGAAATGAGGTATCCCATAAATGGCTATCACAAACCTATTATTAGAAATAAATAATGGCCAGAATCCTACTTCACTATTTCCAAAAACATCAACAATTGACCAAGCATTGCTAAAAATACCCATATTATTGATTAGCAACCCCGCACGTCTATCATGGACAGTAGCTATTTCCGCACTGAGTGCTGACAGTTCTTCAGCGACCTCATGTGGAAAACCATGAGTTGCAAGATAAAAGCCTTGCTTTTCAGCCAATAAAACTTTGCCATTTTCAGTTATCTTGCTCAATAATTTAGGCAAAATATCTTCCAAGGCACCACTTGGGTATTGTAAGGGCTGTTTTAATCCTTCAACCCAACGAAGCTTCTGACAATGATGTAAAAGTTCCAAGCATTTTTCTTGATCATCATGATTCATCAAATCCTGTAGATTTTCAATATTTAAGGCTTGGGTTTGTGGTTGCTGCAAGAGTTTTCTTAAAAATTGCCGAGGCTTATCGGTTTCTAAAGAAGAAACTGCGTAATACGCTCCAGCCGGAGTCGGATATAAATAGAGGCCTTCTGTCAAAGAGTACTCACCACTCATTTTTATCCCTCTAATCCTGGATCCAAGCTATATAGCAAAGCTTGGATCAACAATGAAACATCGCTTTTGACTCTGGCATCAACGGCAAAAACAGGAGGTTTAAGGCCGTAATTGTTTAGCTGGGCCTGATATTCATCTATAGTAGGCTTCGAACTTAAGTCCATCTGGGTCACCCCTATCACCAAAGTAGTTTCCAGAATAAACTTATCAAATGTATCAAGAAAAAACTTCATGTCTTGAAATGGGTCAGCCCTGGTATTGTCCATCAATAGCACCAATCCTATACCGCCAGTGACCAGAATGTCCCACATAAAATCAAATCGCTCTTGACCAGGCGTTCCATAAAGATGGAGTTTCTCCCCACCAGGCAGGTTCATAATACCATAATCCATTGCTACGGTTGTTGATGCTTTCCGGGTTTTGGTCATGTCAGAAGCGGAAGCATCAGTTTTTATGGGCGGGACATCACTGATTGAATTTATGGCTGTAGTCTTACCCGCACCCACTGGCCCGGTAAAAATGATTTTATACTGACTCATATTGATTTCTTTAATCCGCTATGCTTACTTGCCAAGCAATGTGCTAAGAATCCGTCTCAGCAAGCCTTGGTTTTTGTTAGGTTTTATTTCAGGTGATTGGACTAATACATCAGCGTCCCTTTTGACTTGCCCCGCCAGACCTAATGCACAGGCGGCACTGATGAATACAAAGACATATTGTGGTTTTATGTTCAAAACTTCAGCGACATTGGGCAGGGTTCTAGGACCTTGAATCAATAAGGCAGCGATACGCAAAGCATGAGGTGTAATCAGCAAACGGGTAAAATTAGGCCAACTCTTCAGATAAACAGGTTGTTTAATGTCAATTGTGGAAGGGTATCGGCCTTTTGATGCCCAGCAAGCAATCTTCCATAAAAAGGCATCCATACTTTGGAAACGCTCCAAATTCTTGTCAAAGTCCACCATTTCTTGACTAAGGGGCGTGACTGACATTTTCGAGCCAAGGGTATTTTTTATCGCTATTCCAGAAAAAGCGCGTAACTGATTTTCGTCTACATCAAGCCATACTTCGTTGTTGGAAGAAAAAATTATAAGTGGATTCCAACCCGAATTTAGTTGCCTATTTTGCCCCTTTTCACGGCTGACTTTATAAGCCGATTCGACATAGCCTTGAAAATAATCTTTTGGGTTATAGCTGGCTTTTACGAATTGCTTAGGGTCATTCACATCTATGCCAGGCACATTACCAATAAAAGCACCAAAACCCTTTTCATTCAATTGCATTGCAGCCTGATGCTTGGAAGTTTTTTTCTGTTCGTCGGTTTCTATGACATATTTTTTAAGGACTGGTTTTTCTGGATCGGCAACAGTTGCTACATTTACGTTATTAAAAACCTCTGTTAGCTTATCAACTGAGCCTACATTAGATGATTCAGGTTTGGATTTTTGTTCAAGCAAAAGACGCGCCTGTGCAAAAACCTTCAACATATCATCAGTCTTTACGGGTTTTTTTACATGAAAAGCATTTTCATACGCACGATCATTAAGCGACAACACGATAACAGGCCTCAAATCACTTTTGTGCGCATGTTCAAGAAGGAGTTTTTGCCCTGATATTGAATCTGCGTCAAAAATGTCAATTTCTGCAACATTGCTGTTGACTACCGTAGCCACCCCTTTACATGGGCCACGCAAATACATCGCCATCATTTTATAGCTGCGATCATCCATTCCATGCAAAGCAACTTTTAATGGATTTTTAATGTTATCCATTGTTATTTCGACCTTTAAATAAATTATTCAATTCGTTCCATTCGTCAATTATATCTAAACCTGATCGTTTTAACTCGGCTAACATTTTAGTGAACCCTTCATAATCCCTAGTTGAACGAAATAACGCCAGTAATTCACGTTGCAAATCAGTTCTTGTAGGTTGTTTAAATATCGCATTTTCAAGGACACGTTTGGCCTCTTCTAACTGGCTATATTCAATATGGTCACGAGCAATTTCTAACGGATCAAAATCAACTTCGGTATTGCTATCAGTATAGCTAATCATATCTTCAGTGCCTAACTTCCCTCTTGTGAGCACTGAATATTGATTACCCTGTAGGTGGTTTACATTGGCATGTTGATCATTTAGAAAATCCTTAATCACTTTAAAATGTTCGGGGTTCAAATGAGATTTTGTACCGGATAACATTCTCCAGCTAATCTGCAAACCACGCTTGTTCAATATAACCAAAAAATCAACAATTGCGGCAAAAAGCTGTTCATTTAAATTTTTATGGAAGCAAAAATATATGCGCTGCAGATGTGTCTTTAGAGCCTTCGGATTCCTGGCGATACGAAAAACCAGCTTTTCCAAAAAATCTGAATACTGCAAGAACTCCGAAGACCAGAGAATATCATTATCTTGAAATCCAAAGAAACTAAGCCCTTCCAATGGGGCATTTTTATTATCGTCTTTAGAAACGATCAAATCAGTATTGGAAGCCATCAATTATTCGTTAGTGAGCCAAGTTAGAGAATAGCCCTAAATTATCATTTTACAAGCTTGTTGACCAATAAAATTGCTTAGTTAGCCGCCACTTTCGGACATGAAACAAAATAATCGACGCTAGTTTGCCGATTAATTATAAAATAGTCGGTTAGTTTTAACGTGATTTTATTTAGGGAACAAGATATGAATGAAAATACCATACAGTTAATCGAACAATATTACGCCGCTTTTAACAGCAACGACATGGAAACCTTTTTGGGGTTGCTGACAGAAGATGTCATACACGACATCAACCAAGGCAAACGGGAAATTGGCAAAGAAGCCTTCACCCAATTTATGGCTTGCATGAACCATAATTATAAGGAAGAACTGGTCGATATGGTCATTATGGCCACGGCAGATGGTACACGAGCTGCCGCTGAATTTGTTGTACTTGGCGAATACCTACAAACGGATGAAGGCTTACCCGTGGCACAAGGGCAAAAATACCGCTTGCCGGCCGGTGCGTTCTTTGAAGTCCGGGACAACAAAGTGGCCAGAATCACCAATTATTACAACCTACAAGATTGGATTGCCCAGGTCAACGCATAAATGACCGGCTACCGTCAGTTTCTTTTGAAGAGCTGACGGTAGCACAACACTTCCCCATTCGATACTATCTGTTTCTTGATGCCAAGAACGGTAAAGCCAAAACAGTCAGGCAAAACAACCAGTGCACCAATTGCTGGTTTGTCAGCGTAAACTTCATTGAAACGAAAAACCTTTTTGCAAACTCAGGATAAGCCAAAATCAAATCGCGGCTTTCGATAAAAGCCCATGCTTCACCAACAACAAGCCCCACGCCCGCGACAATAAAAGCATATCCCAACCATTTGAGCCAAATAGAATACTTCTCGGACGGACAAGCAAACAGTGAAGCAGGATTTAACGACTTGCCTTCAAACAGATAGCTAATAGCGAGCAAACCCAGCACACCTATTACAGGAACACTGGCAGTCAATACAGGAAAGCTTATATAACGGCCATTTAACGCCAAACAAAAGCCCATGAATACAAAATACAGGCTCAACACAAGATAGATACGGAAAAACCAAGCAGATAACATCTGATTCCGCCCCTGCTGGGCTAATATCACATAGCCTTGTTGGAGTAGCAGTCCTGCAAAAATGGCGTTAAGACCAACAATCGCAACAGTAAATAAGCGTTGCCATAGCGTGTAACTGGTATACCAAAGCAACTCAACTTGATGCGTCCAAAGCAAGGCCAGCACTTGTGCAAACACCAAGAAACCAAGACACTGATAAACTGGCAATTTCTGTAACTGTTTTCGGAAAGCCATTGTGATAGCAATCAACAAACCTATGGCCGCCATCCATATCTTATGCCATTGGGGATTTTCGTACACACTGCCCGTTAAAGGAAAAACCTCGCTCCGGTCAACTGAAAACAAACCCCAATTGGCCCCAACAACACCTTCCAAAGCACTTTTCCAAGACTGGTTGATCGCCTCGACGATGTTATAGTCAAAACCATTGGCATTGGCGACTTGTATCAGGCCACGGATAAATTTTGCTTCATTCACCACACTTGGCACAGCCCAACCACGTTGTCTGCCTTCGCTAGGCCAACCAGATTCACCAATCAATATGGGTTTATTAGGCGCAATTCCTTGAGCTTCCTTCTGGACATGCTTATAAATGCGTTCTATATGGGCAGGTGCTTCCTCAACAGGAATCGGCTCATCTTCCCAGTAAGGCAAAATATGGATAGTGATAAAATCCACTTCTTTAATCAATTGTGGATATTTCATATACATAGACCAAACATCCGCGTATGACACAGGCTGCTTGACGGCTTGCTTTACTGCCCTGATATATTGGATCAATTCTTCGGGTTCCAAATCGCCGCGCAATAACACCTCATTGCCCACAATCACACGCTTGACAACGTCTGGATTGGCGTTTGCCGAACGGATCAGCTCATCCACCTCCAACTTATTGCCTTTTTTAATCCCGCCTAACCAAGCCCCTTGGATCATATTCAGGCCGTATTTTCTCGCCAAACCAGGTATTTCTGGCATAGTCCCCTCCGCACTAGCATAAGTACGGATTGAATGGGTTTTTTCACTCATCAGACGCAAATCTGAATCAATTTGCGCAACACTGGGGAAAATCTCATCCATTGGCCCCTGACCTTCCCAAAAAGGAGCGAAAGAAAGGCTATTTAGTTTTCCCTGCGGGACATCAGGGCCGGCATCTTGTGGTTGATTGGCTGACCAGCCTAATATAGCTGTCACTAAAACAACAATGAGTGCGATTGAAAAAATTCTCATATTTCCAAAAAATCTGAAAAACACTTGGGGGGAACAAATGTATGGCGATAAACATAAAAAAACCGCCGCGCCCTAAA
The DNA here is from genome assembly GCA_964446885.1 of uncultured Methylocucumis sp. Classification (GTDB taxonomy): domain Bacteria; phylum Pseudomonadota; class Gammaproteobacteria; order Methylococcales; family Methylomonadaceae; genus Methylovulum. The sequence goes on along the minus strand of CAYUQV010000002.1, from coordinate 78,524 downwards.
AAGTGCAAACGGCGGTCTAATTTGGCGTGACGAACCAATGACTACAGGAATATGTCCTAATTAGTTTTTGCTTTTGTCAACGATTTGGTTGGCTTTAATCCAAGGCATCATACTACGCAATTGCGCGCCGACCACTTCAATCGGATGCTCAGCATTCAATCGGCGTTTAGCAGTCATTTCCGGGTAGTTTGTCAAACCTTCCAAGATAAATTGTTTGGCGTATTCACCGTTTCTGATGTTTTTCAACGCTTCACGCATCGCCCAACGGCTTTCTTCGTTAATGACTTTAGGGCCTGTGACGTACTCACCATATTCAGCATTGTTGGAAATGGAGTAATTCATGTTGGCGATACCGCCTTCATACATTAAGTCAACAATAAGTTTCAACTCATGCAGACATTCAAAATAAGCCATTTCTGGTGCGTAACCTGCTTCAACCAACGTTTCAAAGCCCGCTTTAATCAATTCAACCGCACCACCGCACAATACAGCTTGTTCACCGAACAAATCAGTTTCCGCTTCATCACGGAAAGTCGTTTCGATAATACCGGAACGACCACCGCCAACGGCTGACGCGTAAGACAAACAGATAGATTTTGCAGTACCGGAAGCGTCTTGTTGTATAGCAATCAAGTCAGGCACGCCGCCGCCACGGACAAATTCAGAACGGACAGTATGGCCTGGCGCTTTGGGGGCAATCATGATGACATCCAAATCAGCACGTGGCACAACTTGGTTGTATAAAATAGAAAAGCCATGCGCAAAAGCTAATGCAGCACCTTGTTTGATATTGGGCAGGATTTCATTTTTGTACAATTGGGCTTGAAATTCATCAGGCGTCAAGATCATGACAATATCAGCGACCGCAACCGCTTCAGCTACATCTTTCACAACCAAACCGCTAGCTTCTGCTTTGGCTACAGAAGGGGAACCAGCACGAAGGCCAACAACAACGTCAACACCTGAATCCTTCAAGTTAAGGGCATGGGCATGTCCTTGTGAGCCATAACCGATAATCGCCACTTTTTTGGCTCTGATAATAGATAAATCGGCATCTTTGTCGTAATAAACTTGCATGTTTTTTCCTGTCTTTTAATTTTCAGTTTGTTAAAAATTTGGTTTATAAACTTAAGCCTTTCTGGCCTCTGGAAATGCCGGTAGGCCCAGAGCGGACGACTTCAAGAATCGTTTCCGGCGCAATGGCCGCAACAAAAGCGTCTAGTTTTTCAGAAGGGCCGGTCACTTCAATGACATATGTTGTGGCTGTCACGTCAAGAATTTTACCCCGGAAAATATCGGCTAAACTACGGATTTCATTACGGGTGGCGTCTGTTGTTTTGACTTTAACCATCATAAGCTCACGTTCAATATGCGTGGACTCTGCCAAATCAATCAATTTGACGACATCAATGAGCTTATTCAGCTGCTTAATGATTTGTTCAACCACCTGTTCGCTGCCGCGTGTCACCAAGGTCATTCTTGATAAGCTTGGGTCTTCTGTAATGGCCACATTCAATGATTCGATATTGTAGCCACGCGCTGAAAACAGTCCCGCCACCCGCGACAATGCACCTGATTCGTTTTCGATCAATATGGAAATGATATGCCGCATTATGCCAACTCCCTGTCCGTTTCTGTACCGATTGCAACCCGCAGTTTCATGTCATTGTGCGCCTTACCCGCCTCAATCATGGGGTAAACGTTTTCCGTACGGTCTGTAATGATGTCCAAAAACACGGTGCGGTCTTTCAGGGCAAACGCTTCTTCTAACGCACCTCTGACGTCTTCTGGACGTTCAACACGGATACCGACATGGCCATACGCTTCGGCCAATTTAACAAACTCAGGGATGGTATCCATGTAAGAGTGGGAATAGCGGCTTTCATAGGAAAACTCCTGCCATTGCCTGACCATGCCCATATAACGGTTATTCAAATTGACAATTTTGATCGGGGTTTTGTACTGCAAAGCGGTTGATAGTTCTTGTATGCACATTTGGATGCTAGCTTCGCCGGTTACACAAGCCACATCGGCATCAGGAAAGGCCAGTTTGACACCAATCGCCGCAGGCATACCGAAGCCCATAGTGCCTAAACCACCTGAATTGATCCAGCGGCGCGGTTTGTCAAATTTGTAATATTGTGCAGCCCACATTTGATGTTGGCCGACATCAGACGTGATATACGCATCGCCTTTAGTGACTTCATACAATTGCTCTATAACTGCTTGTGGCTTTATCAACTTACTTGAACGGTCAAAAGCCAAACAATCAACACTACGCCATTGGTCAATCTGTTGCCACCATGCTTCTAAAGCCTTCTTGGAAGGTTTGGATTTGTGATCTTTAATCAAAGAAATCATTTGGTCAAGGACGTTTCTCACTTCACCAACAATAGCCACATCAACTTTGACCGTTTTAGAAATTGAGGCAGGGTCTATGTCAATATGAATGATTTTGGCGTATGGACAAAATTTATCCAATTTACCCGTGACCCTGTCATCAAAACGTGCGCCAATCGCGATGATCACGTCACTTTCGTGCATGGCCATATTGGCTTCATAAGTCCCGTGCATACCCAACATGCCAATAAATTGCTTGTCTGTTGACGGATAAGCACCCAATCCCATTAAAGTGTTAGTGATAGGATAGCCCAGCAATTGGCTGAATTCGGTCAATTCCTTACTAGCCTCACCCAATACGACACCGCCACCCGAATAAATCACTGGTTTGTGGGCTGCTAATAACAAATCAACCGCTTTTTTGATCTGCTCCTTATCACCGTTGACTGCCGGATTATAAGAACGCATCGTCACTTTTTTGGGGTATTTGTAGGGGACTTTGATGTTTGGATCAGTAATATCTTTTGGAATATCGACGACTACAGGCCCTGGACGTCCCGTTGTCGCAACATAAAAAGCTTTTTTGACGGTTTCCGCCAATTTGGTGACATCCTTTACCAAAAAATTATGTTTAACGCATGGACGGGTAATGCCAACCATATCCACTTCTTGAAACGCATCGCTGCCTATCACTGGCGAAGGCACTTGCCCCGAAATGATAACCATAGGGACAGAATCCATATAAGCCGTAGCAATGCCAGTCACCGCATTCGTCGCACCAGGACCGGACGTGACCAAAACCACACCCGGTTTGCCAGTTGCGCGGGCGTAGCCATCAGCAGCATGGGTTGCCCCTTGTTCATGACGGACAAGGATATGTTTGACACCATCTTGTTGGAAAATAGCATCATACAGATGCAATACCGCTCCACCAGGATAACCAAAGATATATTCTACGCCTTCATCTTTCAGGCTTTGAACCAAAATTTGTGCACCGCTTAGCTCCACGCTCACCTCAATAAACATGTTTTGTCAATTTAAATCGAACCCCAACTGTTTTAAAAACGATCCGAACTCGCAGACCTTTAAAAACGTTTCGATAATATAGTATTTAATGCTGTCATTTTTCTACAACATAATCTTAGGTATTCTACTAGGTTCTTAGTAAAATTGTAATTACCATCTGATCTTGCGTAACTATTCGAATAATTTCCCGAAGATTTAGACTCTTGTATCCAGTAACCCAATTGATATTTCCGTAACAACTATGGCCTATAAATCCGTTATCAAATCTTTCGCTGTCGTTTTACTGGTCGGTTGTGCCTCTGAGCCTGTCCAACAAACAGGGCAAGTCCCCCCAACCACCGTCATCACGCCTATACCCGAAAAGCCAAGCCCCGCCTTACAAACATTTAACGGCCATAATGAAACAGGCAATAATTTTGACAGTTATTCGGCATCATCCATAACAGGCGATTTTTCCGGTTATTATTCTGTACAAAACTTTATCCGTCACATGGTCAGTACCCATGGATTTTCTGAAAGTTATCTAAATGGCTTATTCTCACAAGCCCAAAGATTAGAATCGGTTATCCGCCTAGAAAGCCCTGATCCTTCAACAGGGCCAACAAAACCCAAATTAGGTAGCTGGACACGTTACCGCAACAAATTCCTGACCGAAGCGCATATCAACAATGGCGTGGAATTCTGGCGCAATCATGCCGATGCCGTTGACAGGGCAAGCGCAAGCTATGGTGTAGACCCTGAGTATATTATCGCCATCATTGGCGTGGAAACGTATTTTGGCAAAAACATTGGCAAAACCTGCATATTTGACGCTTTAACCACATTGGCTTTCGATACTCATCGACGTGAAAAATTCTTCACCACTGAATTGGAAAACTTTCTCTTGATGGCTCGTGAAGAAGGATACGAACCACGTGAACCTGTCGGTTCATGGGCTGGGGCTATGGGCTTAGGGCAATTCATGCCCAGCAGTTTCCGGCGATTGGCCGTTGATTTTAATCATGACGGAAGACGTGACATCTGGCATCCTGAAGATGCCATCGGCAGCGTCGCGCATTACTTTTCGCGTAATGGTTGGAAGGCTAACCAGCCAGTGGCTTTTCAAACTAACCCTTCGAGTGACCCGTCTGTCATTGAACTCAGCACTTATGATGGCAGCGAATATTGGCGCATCCACGGTAATTTTAAAGTCATCAAGCGTTACAACAACAGCAACAAATACGCGATGGCAGTCCATCAACTGGCACAGGCGATCAAACAACGTTATTGATTAGCGAATCCCTGTTGCCAAATCCAGATCAGCCATCTTATCTAAGGCATATTTGTGTAAAGCATCAATCAATTCAATATTGGCATCAGGGCGATTTTTTAATGCCTGGAGTTGTTCAAAAAACGCGTTAAAGGTTAAAAAGCCGTTTCCTGACGGCTGTGTCAAACGGTTAACACAAAAACCTTTCCATCTTTGGGATTCTTCATCACTTAAAAATGCTGGATAGTTACGTGCCCTATACCTAAACAGCATTTCAGGTAAACGGGCATCATGAAAATTGAAAGCTGTTTCAGCTAAGCCTTCGGGAGAAAGGGCATTGATTTTAGCCATCTGCCGCTTATCCGCATCAGAAAAAAAACCACCGCTATAAATTGTCAAATCGGGATCCGGCATACCCTTTAAATGCCCCTTCTCCTTGAACACTTCCGCTAACTTTAAGGATAAACCAGATGCCGATTTAATGGCATAGAGATTTGCCCAACAGACATCCAAGTCAATCTGCAAACGTTCAGCGTCTTCTGGCCTGATCACGGAAATGGGGGCCAACACTGGGCACTTGTTGATATGCACTGTTTTTAACGGTATCCGTTCAACGCCATCCGGTAAATTGTCTTGTGCAGTAAAAACCCGTTGGCGAATATCATCTGCCGACAAAACCAGCATAGGTGTAGGATCAATCGACAAATCATAAACGATAATGCCGTTGCTATTGACTGGATGCCTGCAAATAGGCAACACGACTGCAAGACAGTTTTTTAAGGCCGGGTATTTTCCTGATACGTGCACAAGAGGCTGAAAATTATTTAATTGCAATAATTTGAGCGCATTTTCCTTCGTACGATGCTGCCAAAGATAATAGTACAACTTGGGCTGTTTATCCCTAATAAGCCGGGCCATTGCAATCGTTGCATAAACGTCGGCCAAAGCGTCATGAGCATTCGTATGTTTAATACCATTAGCAATAGTCAATTGATCCAACCGAAAACTCGGCTTGCCCTCCCCGTCCATAGGCCAAACAATGCCTTCAGGACGTAATGCTTTTGCCGCCCTCGCAACATCAAGCACATCCCAACGGGAATTGCCGTTTTGCCATTCCCTGCCATAAGCATCATAAAAATTACGGTACAAACAATTCCGTGTTACCTCATCATCAAAGCGTATGCTGTTATATCCTAATGAGCAAGTATTTGGACGGGATAACTGGACATGAATTTGACGAATAAAATCCGCTTCACAAAGCCCTTCTTTCTGAGCTAACTGAGGAGTAATGCCTGTAATTGCACAGGCTTCGGGATGAGGCAGGCTGTCTGCCGCCAGTTGGCAATACAGTACCAAAGGGGGTTCAATAATATTGAAATCAAGATCAGTGCGGACACCTGCAAATTGCACAGGGCGATCACGCTGCGGATCGATCCCGAAAGTTTCGTAATCGTGCCAATAAAGGCTAATGGACATAAATCAGAGCTGAATGTTTACACACGCCCTTCAGCTTCCATTTTTTTGCGTTTGTCGCATTTTTCAACACAAACACAATCGCTGTTAACACCGCCACATGAGCCTTTTATGGCTTTTCTGCCAAACATGACCCCAATAGCCATTAATCCAACAACAACCAGCATGAAAAGGAATGTCACAAAAAAATAAGTCATGGTCTTGTCCCCAAAATAATTACTAACTGCTAGAAAGAGCAGGCAAAAGCTTTTAACCGTAAACCTATCGCGGCATGCATTAATCGCCACGTCCTAATGCTTTAATTTCTTTTAATTTACCGTTTTCAAAACGTAGATATTGCTGCAGCCTTCTACGCCCAAAATCATAAATCCATTCTTCAACCACAACATCAACTTCAACAAAATTATTCTGCCCATACCCAAATGATGTGCGGGGGCGTCGCTGTCCGTTACCGTAATGGCCGATATTTGCATAATTGCCAGTCCGTCGGCGTTCTATATGCGTATCTATTGATTCCGGCTCACCACATTTATCAATTACATCTTCTTGGTTGTCACCAAGATCGACCAAGTCATGGCCGCAACGTAGGGCAAAGGAAGGCGCTGAAATAAACAGCATTAAAAACAACAGGATAAATTCGGAGGGTTTCATAGATAATTTCCAATAAAACAAACATAGCAGATAGCCAGGAAGCTATTGAATTTAATCTACAATAATGAACGGGCAATGAATTTATTAGAAATAAAAACCTCTTCTGAAACAAGTTCCAGAAGAGGTTATTGGGTTAGCCGCCGAAGTCGTCCAACATGATGTTTTCAGGTTCAACACCGTTGTCGAGCAACATTTTGATGACGGAGCTGTTCATGATTGGTGGCCCGCACATGTAAAACTCACAATCTTCAGGAGCAGGATGGTTTTTCAAATAGTTTTCATAAACCACGTTATGGATAAAGCCCGTGTAGCCATCCCAATTATCTTCTGGCAACGGGTCTGATAACGCGACATGCCATTGGAAGTTTTCATTTTCCCTAGCCAACATATCAAAATCTTCAACATAGAACATTTCACGTTTGCTACGCGCACCATACCAGAAGGTGATCTTGCGTTTTGATTTCAAGCGACGTAATTGGTCAAAAATGTGTGAACGCATGGGAGCCATACCTGCACCACCGCCAATGAAGACCATTTCCGCATCCGTTTCTTTGGCATAGAATTCACCGTAAGGACCGGAAACGATACATTTGTCACCTGGTTTCAGGCTAAAAATGTAGGATGACATGATACCTGGTGGCACATTTTCAGGGGCTCGAGGCGGAGGTGTTGCGATACGCACGTTGAGCATAATCTCTTTTTCTTCTGGATAAGAAGCCATAGAGTAGGCACGCAACGCAGGCACTTTAACATCAGACACATAACGCCACAAATTGAACTTGTCCCAATCATCACGGAAACGCTCTTCAACACTGAAATCACTGTATTTGACAACGTGTGTAGGACATTCAATTTGGATATAACCACCAGCACGATAGTTAATCGCTTCGCCTTCTGGCAATTCCAAAACCAACTCTTTAATGAAAGTGGCGACGTTATTGTTAGATTTGACAGTACATTCCCATTTTTTGACACCAAAAACACTGTCTTCAACTTCAATTGACATATTGTTTCTGACCGTCACTTGACAGGAAAGACGTTCGCCTTCAGCCGCTTCACGTTTGGTGATATGGGAAGTCTCAGTTGGTAAAATATCACCACCACCTGAATGCACTTTGACACGGCATTGCGCACAAGTACCACCGCCACCGCACGCAGAAGAAACAAACAAACCGTTGTCAGCCAATGCGCCTAATAACTTTGATCCGACAGGCACATGAATTTTCTTTTCATCATTGATCAGAATTTCCACATCACCTGCGGCAACCAATTTGCTTTTGGCACCGATAATGAGAAATACCAATGCAATCACGAAACCCGTGAAAATAATAATGCCTAAAATAATTTCCAACATTACGACACCTTCCTATAGTTGGATTCCAGAGAAAGCCATGAAGCCAAGCGACATCAGACCCGCAGTAATAAAGGTAATACCCAAACCTTGTAAACCGGCCGGTATATCACTGTATTTGAGTTTTTCGCGCACACCCGCCATAACTGTAATAGCCAAAGCCCAACCTAGGCCACTACCGATACCATAAGTGACGCTCTCACCAAAGTTGTAGTCGCGTTCGATCATAAACAAACTGCCGCCTAAAATGGCACAGTTCACCGTAATCAATGGTAAGAAAATACCTAAAGCCGAATACAACGCTGGAAAAAACTTGTCCAAAATCATTTCCAGAATTTGCACCAAAGCGGCGATCATGCCAATACAGCTTAACAAGGCCAAAAAGCTCAAATCCACGCCTTTGATACCTATCCAGGACAAAGCATCTTCTTTTAGCAAGGTGTGATAAACCAAGTTATTGGCAGGTACTGTAATAGCCTGCACGACCATAACAGCAATCCCCAAACCCATGGCCGTTGAAATTTTCTTGGATACGGCAATAAAGGTACACATGCCCAAAAAGAAGGACAAGGCCAAGTTTTCAATAAAAACGGCTTTTACAAATAAACTGATATAAGCTTCCATTAGTGATGCCCTCCTTCACCATGAGCAATCGGCATAATTTTGAACTCGATTTTCTCGGCTTGTTCTGGCTTCCATTGACGAGCACCCCAAATAATCAGGCCGATGATAAAAAATGCGCTAGGAGGCAACAACATCAAACCATTTGGATCGTACCAACCACCATCTTTAGTCAGATGAAAAATTTCATTGCCCAACAACTTTCCGGAACCGAACAATTCCCTAAAAAAAGCGACAATAATCAAGATAAGGCTGTAACCCAATCCATTACCGATACCATCCATGAAACTCTCCAGTGGAGGGTTTTTCATGGCGTAACCTTCGGCACGACCCATAACGATACAGTTAGTGATGATCAAGCCGACAAATACGGATAGTTGTTTACTGACATCATAAGCAAAAGCCTTAAGTATTTGATCAACGACAATTACCAAAGAAGCAATAATAGTCATCTGTACGATAATCCGTATGCTGCTTGGGATATGGTTTCTGATCGCACTGATGGCCGCGCTAGAAAACGCTGTCACTAGGGTTAAGGCTAATGCCATAATCAATGACGTTGACATTTGCGATGTCACCGCCAAAGCAGAGCAGATACCCAAAACCTGCAAGGTAATCGGGTTATTGCTTACTAACGGCTCAACCAATACTTTTTTTGTTTCATCATTCAATACGGCGCTCATTAGACACCTCCTTTAACTGTTTTGACCTTGCTTAAATACTTTGCAAAACCTTCTTTGCTCATCCAATATCTAATAAGGTTTGATACGCCATTGCTTGTCAATGTTGCACCAGCAAGACCGTCAACTTGGTATTGGGAGCCAGGTTTGCTGGGATCCACTGAACCTTTGATTAAAGTCAAGGCAGGTTCGCCAATATCAGCTTCAGCTATCAAACCTTTATCCAACGAAGGCTGGTCGGTTTCTGCATATACCTTTTTGCCTTTCCACAAAGCACGCCAGTTAGGGTTTACCACTTCGCCACCCAGCCCCGGAGTTTCTGCTTGGTCATAAAAGTTAATGCTTTGCACGGTTTGGCCATCTGCATCTAGTGACAAAAAGCCGTAGAGAGTAGACCATAAACCATAACCGTTGATAGGCAAGATAATAGACTTGATGCTGCCTTTTTCTTTGACCAAAAAGACTTTGGCATACTTGGCCTTAACCCGGATATGGGCAATATCTTTATCTTTGGGGATGGCTACGCTTTGAGCCGGGTCTTTAGCAGCTTTGCGTTGGTCGTATTCGTTTGCATTGACGCTTTCGACATACTCTCCACTTTCCAAATCAACAATTTTAGGTTCAATTTTTTCTGAGAATTCAGCATCAATATTACCGCCTTCTTCCAGCAACCCAGCAACATCAAGAATGTTTTTCTTCATGTCTTGGTCTTTGTTGTTGACTTGTAATGGCTTTAAGGCAACGGCAGCAAAAGCCACTAAAACCGCACAAACCAAACATAATGACAAAGCAATTGCGATAGTTTTTTCCAAACTATCATTGCCTAACGCCAAGATTTTGTCGCGGTAGACCTTAAATTTTTCGTAGTTTTGATTTAGTGTTTCATTATTAAGCATGGCGTTTCATCCTTCTTCTGATATTGGCCTGAATGACAAAGTAATCAATCGTAGGCGCGAACATGTTAGAGAATAGGATTGCCAACATAATCCCTTCTGGGAAAGCAGGGTTAACGACCCTGATCAAGACGGTCATCCCGCCGACTAAGGCTCCGAATATCCAACGTCCTGTATCGGTCATGGCGGCACTAACGGGGTCAGTAGCCATGTAAACCATACCAAAAGCAAAGCCACCTATGGTCAGATGCCAATACCAAGGCAGGGCAAACATAGGGTTAGTGTCACTGCCAATCGTATTGAACAACAATGAAATGGCGACCATGCCTAGAAAGACACCACCCATAATCCGATATGAGGCAACGCGTGTATACAACAGAAACGCAGCCCCAATCAAAATGGCAATGGTAGAGGTCTCGCCCAAACAACCAGGCTCAAAACCAAAGAAAGTTTGCATCCAACTGTAATTTGCCGCATAAACCGCATCCAAACCACCGTTTGCGGCCAAGCCAAGAGGCGTTGCAGCCGTGTAACCATCAACAGCAACCCATACGGAATCACCAGAGATAGAGGCGGGATAAGCAAAGTACAAAAAGGCACGGCCAGTCAAAGCAGGGTTCAAAAAGTTTTTACCCGTACCCCCGAACACTTCTTTACCGATGACAATACCGAAAGAAATACCTAATGCGACTTGCCATAATGGCATATCAGGGGGCATGATCAGAGTGTACAACATGGAAGAAACCAAGAAGCCTTCGTTGACTTCGTGGCCACGCACGGTTGCAAACAACACTTCCCAAACACCGCCAACCGCCAAGGTTACGAAATAAATTGGGAAAAAATACAATGCGCCATGGACTATGCAAGACAACGGATTGACCGGATTATAGCCAAACACCATCATAGGCAAATTACGCCAGTTGTCTATTTTTTCCAGACCCATTGCCTCCATCGCCACATTGGCTTGATAACCCGTGTTATAAACGGCCATCAATACACAGAACAATGTTGCTATCACCACAAAAGTCATCGTCCGTTTCAGGTCATTGCCATCACGGACATGCGTAGTGCCACGGGTTACAGAAGCCGGTGTGTAAATGAATGTATCAACCATCTCATAGAGACCGTAATACTTTTCTAATTTACCGCCTTTTGTAAAATGCGGCTCTATGCTATCTAAAAAATCTCTAGCCGACATTATCCTTCCTTCTCAATTTTAGTTAAATTTGCTCTCAGCACAGGCGCAAAGTCATGTTTGCCGGGATCTACAAAAGTAAATAAAGCCACATCTTCCTCGTCAAGCTCCAAACAACCCAATAATTGGGCTTGGTCTGAATCTCCTACGAGCAATGACTTCAATAATGGCGTGGGCAATATATCCATAGGCATGACCGATTCATAAACACCGACCGGGACAACCGCACGATTACTGCCGTTTTTATCAGTGGTCAGCGGAAATTTACGGTTATGCTTACGGTCAACGCTGGAGGTATAGACGTTCAGCGCGGAATACTTATCTTTGCCTGGGACTATCCAACCAAACAATTCACGGGCACGGCCTTCTTGCAACACAGACACTTGATTACTGTAAAAACCTAAAAAGGATGCCCAATCGGATGTCTGATGCCCATAGAGGATGGAACCTGAAATCACTCGGGATTCAACGCTGTCATCCAATTCGCCAGCAACCAAATCGTCAGTGTTCGCACCTACACGGGTACGCACCAAACGTGGATTTTTAGCAGTCGGGCCAGCTAATGAAACAACCCGTTCAACATTTAATTTACCAGTGGTGAATAGAGCACCAATCGCAATGACAGCTTGATAATCCAAATGCCAAACGAACTTGTCGATGTTGACCGGATCAATCAAATGAATATGGGTGCTAGGCAAACCAGCCGGATGAGGGCCGGAAAAATCAGCTTTGATGATCGAAGCATTTCCCGTAGGAATATCGCTGCCAGCAGCCTTACACACATAAGTTTTGCCATCGGTTAATTTTGAAATGACTGTCAAGCCATTAGCAAAATCACTGGCACGTTCCTTAATGATCACGGCAGGATCGGCAGCCAAAGGATTAGTGTCAATTGCCGTAACAAAAATGGAATTTGGCTTGCTATCAATTGCAGGCGTTTTTCCATAAGGGCGTGTCCGCAAAGAAACCCACAAACCTGATTTAATAAGATTTTCTTTAATTTGCCCAACATCTAGGGTAGCCAGATCGGCTTCCTGATACTTTGCAAACGTTTCTTGAGCATTACCTTGCAACTCAATGACAACAGACTGCAACACCCGTTTTTCGCCACGGTTGATCGCCTTGACCACACCCGCACCTGGTGCTGTAAAACAAACACCTGGATTTTTTTTGTCACTAAAAAGTATCTGGCCTAACTTAACCTTATCCCCTTCACTAACCATCATTGTAGGTTTCATGCCTACAAAATCCATTCCCAAAACAGCAACTGATTTAATGGCGTTGCCATTTTCAATCACCTGTTTGGGTTCCCCTGTAATCGGTATATCCAAACCTTTTTTAATAGTAAATTGCATAGTTGAAGCCTACTCTCCCAACAAGTTGCGGCGGAACCATCCCCTCGGAACCGAATGGGACACAAGAGGCGCATTAAGACGTAAAACGCCCTCATTACACCACAAAAACTGCGTTTTCTCAACTCCACAACACTTGAAAAAATGCCTGGATAAGCGCGTTTTGCCTAGAAAACAATTACAATTTCAATATATTATAAAAACATACTGAAATTATCAGATAAACCTAAGTCAACCTGGCGGCCAAGTCATTTGCCGTCCGCCTAGCAGATGTAAGTGCAAATGGTAAACTTCCTGGCCACCCTTTTTGTTGCAATTGATATTGACCCGGTAACCATCCTCAGCTAATCCTTCTTGCTTAGCTATTGCTCTAGCTGTCAACAACAAACGCCCCGCCAACTCGGCATCATCAACGTCATTCAAAGTAGCAACATGACGCTTAGGAATAACCAAAACATGCACAGGGGCTTGAGGATTGATGTCCCTAAACGCAAGCACTGCATTATCCTCGAACACAATATCCGGCTTGATGACACCCTCAACCATTTTGCAAAACAGACAATCTGCCATGTAAAACCTCTCTATCTAAAAGACTTTCCGATCGTTCAGCGCGTGTGAAAGCGTACCACTGTCAATAAATTCCAACTCACCGCCCATAGGCACACCATGTGCAATTCTAGTGGCTTTAACTTGAAATTTACGCGCTAGCTCACCAATGAAGTAGGCCGTGGCTTCACCCTCGACCGTAGAATTGGTGGCAAGAATAAGTTCCTTAACATCTCCGCCGGACAATTTCTGCCGTAATATGTCTAACCCCAACTCTTCAGGCCCCACCCCATCCAGCGGCGACAACCGACCATGCAAAACAAAATAAAGGCCTCTAAACACAGCAGTTTGCTCCACAACCCAAACATCCGCCGGATTCTCAACAATACAAACCACACCAGCGTCACGAGTCGGGTCTGCACAAATGCCGCACAAAGGCTCTTCGGTAAAAGTCCGGCATTGCGGGCAGTGATTAATGTCATCCATGGCCAACAACAAGAGCTCAGCGAGACGCCGGGCACCTTCCCGGTCACGTTGCAGCAAAAAAAACACCATTCGCTGGGCTGTTTTTGAGCCCACGCCTGGCAAACAACAAAAGCTTTGTATCAATTGGCCTAACAGGCCTTTTTTGACCATATCAAAAAGGCATCTGAAAACCGGGCGGCAAGGACATACCCGCCGTCAAGGATGACATTTTTTCCTTTTTCATCTTGGCAACTTTATTGACCGCGTCATTAATAGCCGCCGCCACCAAATCTTCCAACATATCTTTATCCTCACCCAGCAAGGAATCATCGATTTTCACCTTAAGCGCTTCGCGCTTGCCGTTCATCACAATCGACACCAAGCCACCGCCTGATTCCCCTTGCACTTGAATTGCAGCAATTTCCTCCTGGATTTTTTTAAAATCTTCCTGCATTTTCTGTGCTTGCTGCATCAAATTACCTAAAGGATTTTTCATTTTATCTCCTGTTATGACAATAAGCCCGGCACAGCAGCCCCGGACATTAAACTTATAGCGGACCAACGGTTCCCGACAAAACCCTAGCATCAAGCTGATCTTTCAAAGCCTCAACATTTCTATCGGAATGGATCGCATCCACTGCGGACTGCTGCCTGTCTTCACGCTCCTTGACCAATTGTGCGGCTGGCGTATCAGCCACTAACTCGCCAGTATCAATAAGCAGTTTCACTGAAGTGCCGCAATACACCTGCAAAGCCTTTTGCAATTTATCTTCGACCAAAGCACCACGTAACTGTTGATGGCCTGGATCCAACCTTAACTTGCAAACTTGGCCGTCCAACTTCTCCAGCACACAATTATGGGCAAGTTCACGGGTCATGCCGCCGATTTTCATGGCTGCAATTATTTCTGCCCACTGGTTGGGCTGACCAACAAGATCGCCCCCAGTCAAAAGACCATCCGTCGTCTTATCAACAGCAGAAACTGATTGGGTTGGTTTAGGCAACGGTTCGGAACGGCCTTCCTTGGGCTTGTTAGGCGCGTCTTTTACGCTTGCAGGCCTGAATGCCAACATGCGCAAGACAACCATCTCAAAGCCACTACGCGGGTCAGGAGCCAATTCCAAATCCCGTTGCCCCAACAAAGCAATTTGATAAAACAACTGGACGTTTTCCGGGCTAAGCTCAGCGGCCAAGATGGCGACCATCTCAGCATCAAAATCATCCTCAGAAACGCCAGGAAGATGCTGGACCAACGCAACTCTATGCAACACCTGTAAAATTTGCGCCAGCACGTCACCAAAATCCACACCCAAATCGGCCATATCTGATGTGATCTGAAAAATGGCCGCAACATCGTGACGTGCCAAAGCCAATAAAATATTGCCGACGGATTGCCGGGCAGTAGTGCCCAGCATTAGCAGGACATCATCCAGCCTTACCCCGCCTGAACCATAGACGATAGCTTGATCCAACAAACTCAGGCCATCGCGCATACCGCCATCGGCGGCACGGGACAATAACTTTAACGCGGCGGCCTCAAACGCGATATTTTCTTGTTCCAAAATAAACGCCATTTGCGTCAAAATTTGCTCAGGCAACAAGCGTTTAAGATTGAACTGCAAGCAGCGGGACAGGACAGTAACAGGAATCTTTTGCGGATCAGTAGTGGCCAGCAAAAACTTGATATGGGGTGGCGGTTCTTCCAAGGTTTTCAACAAGGCATTAAAGCTATGCCCGGACAACATGTGGACTTCATCAATCAAATAGACCTTATAACGCCCATGATTAGGCGCATACTGGGCATTGTCAAGCAAATCTCGGGTATCTTCGACTTTGGTGCGGGAAGCGGCATCCACTTCAATCAAATCCAAAAAACGCCCTTCATCGACTTCCAAACAAACTGGACAAACACCACAAGGATTGAAATCTTGGAGATTTTCGCAATTAATGGCTTTAGCAAGAATCCTTGCCAACGTAGTTTTCCCTACGCCACGGGTTCCTGTAAACAGATAAGCATGATGTAAACGATTGTTTGCCAGTGCATTAGTCAGCGATTTGACGACATGCTCTTGTCCGACAACTTCGGTGAAATTATGGGGTCGCCATTTTCTGGCGAGAACCTGGTAATTCATTGCAGGCTCGAAAGGATATGGCTTGATGGGCGGTAACCGTACCAGCCACATCCCGGCACACGAATCTGCTGCTACCGTTGCTCCCTTCCGGATCTGGCGGGGTTCACAGCGTATCGTTGCGGGAGGACCGGCACGGCCACCATTATGTTTAGCCTGACTGGCTAAAGGCTGACCATTATCAGGGAATAAGGACGATAACACAAGCTAAATTGATATTTTTTTAATACCAACTGCAAAATTGAATCTTATACGCTTCTGCTGTCAAACTGCATTGAAACGCGAAGTGGGCAAACAACTGGTGTATCATATCTTTAATGTTTTCAGGCAAAATGCCCTACCCATCAGCCATTCCAATCGGTTCACACCTTACAAACAATTATAAACCGTTGAACCCGGAAACCCTTTTTACCCATCGATTGTCACGTTATGACTAAAAAACAATTCGTGTTATTGGCATTATCGCTCGCCGCCATAATTGCCATCATTGTCTTATGCTTTCCTAAAACCATACAGCCTGCTGGCATCATCCCTCCCACAACCGTTTACCACGGTTCCGACGAAACCAACAGCACCGAAAAACCTTGCTCCAACGAACATCCCGAATGGCGTGAAGCGCAAACGATTGAAGGCGTAGACATTGCCCCGGCCTTGTCCTGCGAACCTGACAACCCTTACGAAGTAGCAACCGCCGTCAAGGGCACCAACAATGTATCAATGGGCACACTGATGCAAACGGACTTGGCTCAAGACGCCTTGATCATGGGGGATGATGTTGACCAAGACGGCGACCCTGATGTCATACGCATCAAATTGGAAGTCGTCGAATTGAACGGATCCAGCCCGGACGGCGAATTTTTGATCAACACCTACGCCATAGCTCCAGGTATACAACCGGGCTTATGGGTTTACGCGCCCAAATCCCGTGGCATGGCGCTGAAAAACTTCAATTCCACTGTTGCCAATCCATTATTGCGTGCACCCTCCCCGACCATCCGCGTGGAACAAGGCGACAAAGTTTACATTACTTTAGAAAACACCCATTACTTGCCCCACACCATCCATTTGCATGGGGTTGACCACGCCTGGCATACCCAATCGGGCGACAATGACGGCACCGAAGAACATGCGGTATTTCCTGGCAAAAGCCACACCTACGAAATCCAACCCCGTCACGCCGGGACTATGCTATACCACTGCCATGTCCAAACTGCCCAGCATTTCATGATGGGATTGCACGGCATGTTTGTGGTCGAAGAAAACCATCCCAACAATTGGGTGCAAACGTTTAACATAGGTGCGGGACAAGTGCGCCACCCTTCCGTAGGCGTAACAAAAACCTACAGCCAAGAATATGATTTGATTTACCAATCCATCGACAAGAAACTGGCCAAAATCATCCAAGAAGCCAATGACCCCCGGTTAGTCGCGCAACGCATGAGCCGCGATTACAACATGACCGAATCGTTTGAAAACTATTTTCTGCTCAACGGCCATTCCTTCCCCTACACCTTGCGTGACGGCATGGTGACGGTCAGTGACAACGAAAATATCAAATTACGCATCGCCAATACCCAGCGTTCAGCTGTCGCCATCCATTTTCATGGGCACAAAGGTACGATCACCGCTTATGACGGTGTTGACTACCCGGAAAATGCCCGCATTACCCGTGACGTATTTGACATAGCCCCGGCACAACGGATTGACTTGCAATTGCTGGCCCAAAACAATGGCCTGAACAGTTATGGCCCTGGTTTATGGATGTTCCACGACCACGTGGCAACCGGGACCACCAGCGACGGCATGGAACCGGGCGGCAATATGGCCATTTTGGCGTATAAAAGTTTGGTTGACGCACAAGGGATGCCGAAAATGCACGATGAATTGATGAACGAAATGTTCAGCAAAGATTACTATGCCAAGAAACAGGCTTTGTGGGGTCAAGGTGACTTTAAACACCTATTGGGCGACGCAGGCATGATCACGCCGAATTATTGGCAAATCATCGCATTTGGACTGGCCGTGGGGTCACTGATCGGCGCCATTTTATTTTTCTTGGGCAGACGGAAAAACACTACATCCTAAGCCATAAAAAAACTGGCCTGACACCCACACTGCACACCCTTAAATTTCAGAAAAACCATGTACGTAACCATAATAAAATCTGCCATCTTATTTATTTTGCTGTGCCTTGGCAGCACACAGGCCAACGCCGCCATGCACCACGGCGGCATGATGATGGATGAGAAAGGCATGATCATGAATGCCAACGAAAATAATCTGCCACGAGATTGCCAGAAAATATCGGAAAATGTCGATATAACCATCCATGCCGGACAAAAACACGCGACCAAATTTAATGGCAAAATGTTTGCATTTGACCAGCAGGAATGGAATGTCAAACCCTGCGCCAAAATCAACATCACCTTCATCAATGACGATGAAATCCGCCACCAACTGATGATCCACGGCCTCCCCGGTTATCTGTATCCTGAAGGCATGTTCCACCTAGAATTGAATGGCGCAGGGCAACTAAAGGCATCTTTGATTATGCCCAGCCAAAAAAAGACCTACTTGGTGCATTGCGAATTGCCGCAGCACATGGAAAAAGGCATGAAAGCCCAACTGAAAGTCGATGGCGGCGATGGTGATTTGCCCAGCATCCCTGGCATCAGTGCGCCTATCAATGCCGATGATTATCCGGTCGATTGGACGCAAATGACGTTTGGCATCTTGCTATTATGTGTGTTGGCAGGTGCGGCATTGCCTTTTTTGCTGACCCGGCTCAAATAAAAAGCCCGTCTGGCAACCCCAAAATAGGATGGCCAGACGGGCTTTTATTTATTTTTATTAGGTGGTGCCGTCCTGCAACCGGGCTATATAGCCTAGCCGCTAAGGATTTATTTGCCGTATTTTTTGCGGAATTTGTCAACGCGGCCAGCGGTGTCAACAACGCGCTGTTTACCTGTATAAAACGGATGGCATGAGGAACAAACCTCAATTTGCAAATCTTTCGCAATGACCGAGCCAGTGACAAAAGAATTGCCGCAACCGCAAGTTACCGTAATTTGTTTATAGTTTGGATGAATATCTGGTTTCATATCGCTTCACATTTCCCGTAAACGGGCTATACCTGAAAAAACCACCTATAATACGGTCTAACACCAAAAACCGCAACCTAGAAATGAACTTATGCGAATAATTACGTTAAATACCAACGGCATCCGCTCTGCTGAACGCAAAGGCTTTTTTACCTGGATGCAGCAACAAGATGCCGATGTCGTTTGTATTCAAGAAACCAAAGCACAAATCACACAGCTTGACCAAGACATTTTCTTCCCTGCAAACTACCATTGCTTTTACCACGATGCCGAAAAAAAAGGCTACAGTGGCGTTGCCGTCTATTGCAAAAGACAACCTGACCACGTCATACACGGCATAGGCTGGCCAGATTTTGACTCGGAAGGCCGATTCATTGAAGCGCAATTTGGCAATCTCAGCGTCATTTCCTTATACCTGCCCTCAGGCTCATCCAGCGAAGAACGCCAAGCCGTCAAATTTGATGTCATGGTGCGTTTGTCGCCTTATCTGGAAAAACTCGCCGCCACAGGCCGGGATATCATCATTTGCGGTGACTGGAACATCGCCCATAAAGAAATTGATTTGAAAAACTGGCGCAGTAACCAAAAAAACTCCGGTTTTCTGCCTGAAGAGCGGCAGTGGCTGGACGCCCTACTGACCAACGGCAATTGGGGCGATGCCTTCCGTATAGCCAACCAAGAACCCGACCAATACACCTGGTGGTCAAACCGGGGTCAAGCCTGGGCGAAAAATGTCGGTTGGCGGATTGATTACCAAATCATCAGCGCATCCCTCAAGGACAAAGTCGAATCTGTCAGCATTTATAAGGACGAACGCTTTTCAGACCATGCACCGCTTATCATTGATTATGGCTACGTGATCCCTTAGCTATTCAAAACGCCGTTTGAATTTTTCGATCCCCCACAGCGCCGCGCCGACAATGCCATAAGGCATGACCAGCCAATTAGCCTGTTGTGAATGACCTGACAAAACCAGTAACGGCAATAGGGCAAACAACAGGACGAACAAAGCCCGTTGGATTTTTTGGGCTAGATGATAAATCCGCAAACATGAGCTGCAATGTTTTGTGTGGATGGTAAACACATCATGCGCAGCGGAGCTAGCTTGGCCATGCACCGCCCGTTTAGACGAGGTGTAACCGCGATAAAACGGCGTGTCCACCGCATATGAATCCAACCACTTGCGATATTGAAGCACCAAGGTGTCACTGCTTTTTAACGGCAGCCATAAATCCTTAAGGCTTTGCCCAGAACGCTCAATTTCTGAATATTGGCCAATAATCAAAGCCATATCCTGTTGCAAAATAGTATTTTGCGTCCAATGCTCCAGCCATCGGGGTTTTGTCCGCTCCCGCCACGCATAAAAATTACTGTATTTGCGGTACAACAATCGGCATCGGCCTTGGTCTAGCGGAATCGAATACAAGGCCAACCCCGAAATTAACTCAGTATTTTGATAATTGGATGTGTAATGGATTAAATTGGGGGCGACAAACTCAACAAGCGCACTATTCAGCTTGGTCATTTCCCGCTCGCTCGCCAAACCGACCGAACGGAATTGGCATTTAATGCCGGACAGCGAATTTTCAAGCACCGAAAATTCCAAAGGCAAGGCCAAATCCCGTCTGCCACCGCCCCGAATACCATCATGGGCAATATGGATATGCGCCACATCAATGACATTCTCAATCAGATACGACTGATCGTAGGGCAAATCAATCGCGTAATCCGTGCAGACCATATTGGCTTGCACTAAATTTGGGACGGTTGGAATAGCTGCTTCATCAGCCATCTCCGCCGAACCAGGCCATACCCAGATTATCCCTTGCGCTTCAACAATCCGGTAGAGTTTCAGGCAAGCGGGCGCCGGAATCGGTTTATCTTTAGAGAGCTGAGGCATACGGACACATTGTCCGTCCGCCTGAAACTGCCAACCATGATAAAGGCATTCCAACTTACCCTCTATAATTTGGCCATCCGATAATCTGGCGGCGCGATGTGGGCAACGGTTTTGCGCACAAGCCAAGTGCCCACTGCCATCCCTGAACAAAACCAATGTTTCGCCATACAAACTAAAGCCGTAAGGCTTATCAATCGGCAAATCGGCTAGAAAAACGACAGGATACCAACCGTTCCGCCAATTAAATTCGGTGTCCATAAAAAGCTTCCCGATATATTTTGATCTTAGAATAGTAAAAACTTGTTTTTAACCAGATCCCTGGGGGGGCTACTTTTTCCTCGCTAAAAACAGGAAAAAACCTGGAAAATATTTGTTTTCCTGCAAGCGCTGCATCCCTATATCGTAAAAGCGTTTTTCATCTTCAAGAATAGAAGCCAATTCGCCAAGCGCCTGAAAATGATTTAAGGAAGTGGACACTAATTCCAAGCCCGTTTCCTCAAGTATGGGCAGCATTTCTGCCAAAGTATGCTGGGTTTCGTGCGGATGCAGGACTTGGTCGCGAAACCACGAAAGCAAATGCGTGTCGTCCTTTATGTAAGCATGGATTTGCTTGTATCGAGCCAGCATCTGGGTCTCGTCAGCGCCGTTTTCCTGCATGGCCTTGAAATGGTCTAAAAATGGTTTCCGGCCATAGTGATGGTACAAACCAATAAACACAGTGCCGCCGGGCGCGACAAAATCAGCACATATCCGTCTGACAGCCCGGTGGCAGTCCGGGGTATGGTGCAATACGCCTAATGAAACCACGACATCAAACTTATTCGCTGGTTTATAAGCAAACAAATCTTCAACCGAAAACTGCGTGGCCAAAGACATAGCTTGGGCAACTTGTTGGCAAAATGCGATGGCTTTAGGATTAAAGTCTATGCCAGTCACGTTGGCCTGGTAATAATGGCTGATACTATTGCTTAACCAGCCTGTCCCGCAACCCACTTCAAGCACTGACGTCCCTGGCTTTAATAAAGGCGGCAATACCGGATAATTCAACACCGAATTGCGCTGGCGGATAGCATGGATTTGTTCGCTGGGCGAAGAATGGATGTTAAAAGGCAGGTTCTTATAGAATTCCAAAACTTGGGTGTCGATTGCAGTGGCCATAAATTAATCCGGTGCAAAAACGGGCTTGTGGGTGATGGTGACGGTCTGGTTTTGTTTATTGAGGAAACAATTGCCTACCACCAAAACATCCATATCGGTGGTCATAAAACACATAAACGCATCTTCCGGCGACAGGACTATCGGCTCCCCACGGACATTAAAACTGGTATTGACCAAGATAGGACACCCGGTACGCTGCTTGAAAGCCTCCAACAACTGGTGATAGCGTAAATTGGTTTCGCGGTGCACGGTTTGTATCCTAGCCGAATAATCAATATGCGTGACAGAAGGTATACAAGAGCGCGGCACGTTCAGCTTATCTATCCCGAATAATGCCTCTTCTTCCTCAGTCATGGGAATTTTCAGACTTTCTTTAATCGGTGCAACCAAAAGCATGTAAGGACTTATGCACGGCAATTCAAACCAATCCCCAACCTCTTCGGCCAATACCGATGGCGCAAATGGACGGAACGATTCACGGAACTTGACTTTTAAATTGAGATTCTTTTGCATGGCAGCAGAACGCGGATCGGCCAAAATGGAACGGTTCCCCAAAGCTCTAGGGCCAAACTCCATACGGCCTTGAAACCAACCCACCACATTTTCAGATGCCAACGCATCCGCAGTGCGGCTGATCAATTCATCATCAGGCAACACCTCAAACACCGCCCCCTGAGCCTGCAAACGCCGCTCACAATCCGCTTGGGGAAATTGCGGCCCCAAATAGCTGCCCTGCATAGTGTCCATCGACCCAACACGGCGCGGTTGTTGATGATGGATATGGTGCGCAACCAACGCCGCACCCAAAGCACTGCCCGCATCACCCGCCGCAGGTTGCACCCAAATATTTTCAAAAAGGCCTTCTTCGAGTATTTTCCCGTTAGCGACACAATTTAACGCCACACCGCCTGCCAGACATAAATTGCCAGTGGCGTCGGTTTTAGCTAAAGCGCGCGTGATACTCAGGACAATGTCTTCGGTCACGGCCTGAATAGAAGCGGCCAAATCAAATTCTTTTTGTGTCAACAAGGTTTCCGCTTGCCGTGGCGGACCGCCAAACAGCTCATGGAACGCCTCGCTGGTCATGGTCAACCCGGTACAGTAATTGAAATACTGCTGGTTCAGACGAAAGCTGCCATCGGCTTTTAAATCAACCAAATGCTGCATAATCAAATCGGCATAAATCGGTCGGCCATAAGGAGCGAGCCCCATCACCTTGTATTCGCCAGAATTGATCTTAAAACCCAAATAATAAGTGAAAGCGGCATACAACATCCCTAAAGAATGCGGGAAATTCAATTGCTTGGTCAGGGTTACGCGATTGCCTTTACCCTCCCCTATTGTGGTGGTGGCAAACTCACCAACACCGTCCATAATCAAAATGGCCGCTTCGTTGAACGGTGACGGGAAAAAAGCACTGGCGGCGTGGCTAAGGTGATGGTCGGTGAATTGCAGTATCTCAGGCCGGAACTTGCCCAAACTAGCCAATTGTTGGGTGATAAATTGTTTTTGATAAAGCTTTTCGGTCAGCCACAAGGGCATGGCTTTCATAAACGAAACGTAGCCTTGCGGAGCGAAACTAAAATAAGTCTTTATTAAGCGTTGAAATTTTTTTTCCGGCTGTTCATAGAAAATGACCACATCCAATTCTTCAACACTGAGCTTCGCTTCCTGCAAACAATAAGCGATTGCAGCTAACGGAAAACCTTTGTCGTGTTTGATGCGGGAGAAACGTTCCTCTTGAGCGGCGGCAATGATATTGCCATCAACCAGAATCGCCGCTGCGCTGTCATGATAAAAAGCGGATAGGCCTAATATTTTCATGGCTTTAGCCTGGTAAAATAACAGGGCAAACGGCGACCCGGCAGGATTTGCCGACCCTTATTTTTCATGGGCAATCCTCCCAATAAGTCGTGGCATCAGATGCTATATTTTTCTTAAGCAAATCAATGCCAAAAAGCCTTAAAACCCATCCAACAGGTGAAATGACCACATAAAAAAAAAGCCCTAACAAAGGACTCAGTAAAGGCTTTAGTAGATTCATGATGTTTTTAAGGAAGCGATTTTAGCGGGATAAAGATGCTTGATCCGCATTAACATATTCTC
Organism: uncultured Methylocucumis sp.; assembly: GCA_964446885.1. Taxonomy (GTDB): domain Bacteria; phylum Pseudomonadota; class Gammaproteobacteria; order Methylococcales; family Methylomonadaceae; genus Methylovulum. Next base: position 54,288 of record CAYUQV010000002.1, on the reverse strand, counting down.
CGCCATTTCTTTGTTAGGGTTGATGCCAGGATGGCCAAAATCACGGGCCACACACGTCTTGACATCCTGTTTGTATTTTTCCTTAAGCTCACCCAAACCAGGGCTGATAAGATGGTCTGTTTTGACCAAGTGCATGATTTGCTCAAAAAACGATGCCCGCAACGCGGAGAATAACCACATCGCCCCATATTTTTCGCACAGGCTTTCGCACACTTGATAGTTCTTGTAAAAATTGACCTGATCGTTATATTCACTCGACAACGTCATATTGGCCTGATTCAAAACGAAGGTTTCCGGGCTTAAAATACGCTCTTTCAATTGGTTTTTTACACCCGTGTCTTGGCGGTTGTAATAAAAGACCCGGCTGTCATCATTGATATGTTCACGCCTGCCATAGAAAGGGAAAACTAACAAAACCACGTCGGGCTTCAAAACTGGCAAAGCTGAAACAAGGATTCTCGCCACATAATCGGCACTGCTTCCACCTATCCCCAAATTCCAATTAATTACAGGCACGCCCAACTCTTGCTCTAAAAGTTTAGTAAAAACATGCGGGAAGGTTTTGTCTTCAGGAAGCCCCGTCCCCAAAACCTCACTGGCGCCAATTGACACAACAGAAATGGCATTTGGGTCAGCACTTGCGAACTCCGGGCAGCGGTAGCCATGCGTGTTAAAGTTATAAACAATATCGTTTGGCCCAAACAAAGGATGGGGCTTTTGCTCATATTTTTCTTGAGAATCCGCACCAAACCAGTATTTATCGCCTTTCGCCAACGCTTTATTGGCATAAGGCATCTGCTCGGTGGAAAACAGGAAAAGCGGTGCTTGGTTGGTTATCAGTTCCATAAATCTAACTAAAAATGTGGATAAATAAACGGATCATCGTCTTTATCTTTTTTAGCTTTTTTCTTTCGTAAAACAATAGATTGGAAATAAGACAAATAATTTTTCAAAACTTCGATGAATTTGTTCATGGTTTCATACCTTTATTATTTTCATGCCTTAGGTTAATAACCGAAATCGGGTCAACTTCGGAGCCTGCCTTAAGGTTAAGCCCATACACCCTTTCTTGCAAGCCGATCTGTTGTGATATAAAACCAATTCCGTTGTGATATAAAACCCAGTCCATGTTAACCCCATTTAAAACCCACCAGTACTGTTGCAAAATACATCGCAAAGCCTAAGCTTATCCATCCATCTTGGCACTTTTCTGTATAATCCATCCATTTCAAAGGGCAGGTGCAGCTCTCCAAACTAGGCCAACACTCACTTTAAGCAAAAACACATGGCCTACCATCCCTTTTTCAATCACATCGAGCATGGAAAAACCTTTCAAAACTATCGGCATCATCGGCAAGTCAGGCGACCCTAAGATAAGCCCGACCTTAGCCACGCTCTACCGCTACCTGATGACAAAACACTATAGGGTGATTGTTGGCCAGGATTGTGCACATGCTATCAATACAGATGGCGTGGCAACCCAGCCGATAGATAAAATTGGGCAATTTTGCGACCTGATTATCGCTGTTGGCGGAGACGGGACTTTTTTGGCCGCAGTCCGTGCTGTGGTGTCTCATGACATCCCGATCATCGGTGTTAACCTAGGGCGCTTAGGGTTTTTAGTGGACATTTCCCCTAATGAACTGCCGGAAAAACTCCACCGTATCCTGCAAGGCCACTACACCGAAGAAAAACGCTATTTGTTGCGCACCAAAATCATCCGCGACGGCTTGGTTATCCACGAAGAAACGGCGGTCAATGAAGTGGTTGTACATCGCTGGATCACACCCAGCATGATTGAAATCATCACTAAAATTGACAACGTGTTTTTGAATTCACAACGTTCTGACGGCCTCATCATCTCGACACCGACTGGCTCCACCGCCTATTCGCTGTCTGCCGGCGGGCCTATTCTGTCGCCGTCCCTGAACGCTTTGGTGCTCGTGCCGCTCAACCCGCATACTTTATCCAACCGCCCGATTGTCATTGACGATAATGCGGAAATTGAAATCAGCTTTTGCCAAACCAAACAAATTAACGCATTGGTGACCTGTGACCATATCGAAATCCCCAAAGTGCTGATCAGTGACATCATTGTCATAAAAAAAGAACCTAAACCCATTAGGATACTGCACCCGGAAGGCCATGATTTCTTCCACATCCTCAGGAACAAACTCAACTGGAGCAGTGGCTACCACACCTCACCACCATGTTAGTGAACCTTACCATCATCGGCCTTGCGGTCGTCAAAACACTGGATCTAGATTTAGACAAAGGCATGTCCGTTTTAACGGGCGAAACTGGCGCCGGCAAATCCATCTTATTTACCGCCTTAGGCTTAGCTCTAGGTGAGCGGGCGGATGCAGGCTATGTCCGCCCGGACTGCAAACGTGCCGAAATCAATCTGGAGTTTGATTTGATTGACGCGCCGCTGGCTCAACAGTGGTTGCAAGATAACGATTTGGACGATAACGGAGAATGCCTGATCCGCCGTATCATCAGCCAAGACGGGCGTTCTAAAGCCACGATAAACAATCGTCCCGTCACCTTACAAACCTTGCAGGAACTCAGCGGCAAATTAGTCGAAATCCACGGGCAACACGCACACTTGACGTTGTTAAACAGCGATGAACAACGCCGTTTGCTGGATGCTTACGGCCAAAACCAAGCACTTTTAGACGAATTGAACAGCTGTTATCAGGCTTGGCAAACAACCCACAAAGAGCTGGCCGCCTTGCAAAAAGCCGCCTCCGACCAAACCGAGCGCGAAGCCATGCTCACGTATCAGATTGATGAGTTGCAACAATTGGACATGGTAAATTTCAATTACGCCGCACTGACTGAAGAGCACGACAAACTGGCGAACCTGGGGGAAATTTTGCAGACCGGGCAAAGTCTGGTCGATGCGCTATACGAAAACGAGCAAGTATCTGCCCTCACCTTGCTCAACCATAGTATTTCGGAACTGACGCACATCACCCGTTACGCACCTGAACTTAACGAAGTCGCACAAATGTTGGCGGAAGCCCGCATCCAAACCGAAGAAGCGGCCTTGCAACTACGGCGTTTTTTGGAAGCACAAGAAGCCGACCCGTTGCGCCTAAACGCCATCGAAAACCAGTTAGGCACTATCCATCAACTCAGCCGCAAACACCATATCGCCCCGGAAGCATTACCCACCCAACTCGCCAAATTGGCACAGGAACTGGATAATCTGACGCACAGTAGCGAACGCATCGAAGCCTTAAGTGACAAAGCCGAACAGCTCTCTGCACAGTACCGGGCATTGGCCGGACAATTGTCGGAACGGCGGCAAGAACAAGGCCGCAAATTGCAGCAGCAAATTTCCACCGTAATCAAAGAATTGGGGATGCCCCACGGCGAATTTTTGGTGTCCATCCATCCTCAACCCAGCTCCACACCAAAACCCAACGGCCTGGACAAAATTGAATTCTTGGTCGCATCCAATCCTGGCTTACCAGCCAAGCCGCTGGCAAAAGTGGCTTCTGGAGGGGAATTGTCACGCATCAGTTTGGCCATTCAAGTCACCACCGCCAACGATAAGACCACCCCTACAATGATTTTTGATGAAGTGGATTCAGGCATTGGTGGTGGCATTGCCGAAATTGTCGGGCAGAAATTACGCCGTTTAAGCGCAAACCGCCAAGTGCTGTGCGTGACCCATTTGCCACAAGTCGCCGCACAGGCACACCAGCATTTGTTTGTCGCCAAAAACCAGCAAACTGACCTCACTTCTTCTACAGTCAGGCTACTGGATACGCAAGAGAGGATTACGGAAATCGCCCGAATGTTAGGCGGTGTCCATATCACAGCCAATACCTTGGCACATGCCGAAGAAATGCTGGCTACAGGTTCACAACCCATTTAGCACAGTCCAACCCCATACTATTTTCGTGCGGCCAGTCTCTGTTGTCGCGGACAAAGGGCCAAGCACTTAACATGCCCCGAAATGGGGCCTCACCAAACCAAAAGGAGTATCAATGACACGCTTTCCAGCCGAATGGGAACTACAATCTGCCGTCTTAATCGCCTGGCCCCATGAAACGGGTGACTTTAGCGATAACTTAGCAAGCGTCGGACAATCTTATGCCTTTATTGCCGACACAGTCAGCCAGCATCAAACCTTAATTATTGTCTGCCGCGATAATGGCCACGAACAACACATCAAAAGCTTGCTGGCCAGCACTGACAATATCCGTTTCATCCATGCCCGCACCAATGACATTTGGGTGCGCGACACCGTTTTTCTGACAGTGGAACAGGATGGCCAACTGACTTTGCTTAATTTTAAGTTCAACGGCTGGGGCGACAAATACCCGCACGATCTTGATAATGCGCTGAACAGCACGTTACTTGGTCAGAGCTTGTTTGCAAACGTCCGCCATCAGAACATTGATTTTATTTTGGAAGGCGGCAGTGTCGAAAGCGATGGCCAAGGCACACTCATAACCACACGGCAATGTTTACTCAATCCCAACCGCAATGCGGGGTTAATCCAAGCGCAAATCGAGCGATGCTTACAGCATTATTTGGGGGCGGAACGCATTTTATGGATAGACCAACCCAACTTGTCAGGTGATGACACCGATGCACATATCGACACCTTGGCTCGTTTTTGCACCAATGACACCATCGCTTACACCAGTTGCGACAATGAAAAAGACCCACATTATGCCAGCCTGAAAAATATGGAGGCGCAATTGCAAGCCTTGCGTACCGCTTCTGGTGAGGCTTATCAATTAATTGCGCTACCTATGCCGGAACCGATTTTTGACGAAGACTACCAACAACTGCCCGCCAACTATGCCAATTTCTTGATTATCAATGGCGCAGTGATGGTACCAGTCTATGATGACCCTAATGACGCGGTTGCCTTGGAGCGGCTCGCCAGTTGTTTCCCCGGACATAACATCATCGCGACACCTTGCAGGCCATTGGTGCATCAATACGGTAGCCTGCATTGCATGACCATGCAGTTTCCAGCACGGTCACTGCCAACTATTTAATCTCCGCAAGCCTCCTATTGCTGCGTCTTGACCGCAAGACCAATGCGACAGGCAGGCCAAGGCAACGGCATTCGTTGTATGTTGCCGGAGAATTCTCTATGATTGCAGGGCTTTAGACTTCCCTATTTTAATAACGACATAGCGCAGGAGATAAACATGAAACTCATAACAGCGATAATTAAACCCTTCAAAATGGACGATGTCCGCGAGGCATTATCGGAAATTGGCATTGCCGGGGTGACGGCAACTGAAGTGAAAGGCTTCGGGCGGCAAAAAGGCCATACCGAATTATATCGGGGGGCGGAGTATGTGGTCGACTTCTTACCGAAAGTCAAACTGGAAATCGCCGTGGCGGATGATGTTTTAGACCAAGCCATTGATGCAATTGTCAAAGCGGCCAACACCGGCAAAATCGGCGATGGTAAAATCTTTGTAACCAGCCTGGAACAAGTCATCCGTATCAGAACGGGGGAAACAGGCGAGGACGCCATTTAAGGCCACAAGGATCAGCCATGTTTTTAAAAAATAATTATAAAAGCCTGCTCACAGGCTTAATGCTTTTGCCCGGCCCGGTTTTCGCTGAGGGTATCAATCAAGCGAACACCGTCTGGGTTCTGACATCAACCGCGTTGGTGTTATTTATGACGATCCCAGGCCTATCTTTGTTTTATGCAGGCCTGGTGCGCAGTAAAAATGTTCTGTCGGTATTGATGCAATGTTTTGCCATCACTTGTTTGGTATCTATTTTGTGGCTGGCAGGCGTTTACAGTTTTATTTTCAGTAACGGCGGCGAATGGCAAAAAATTATTGGCGGCGCATCTAAGTTGTTTGTCAGCGGCATGGATACCGTATCGTTGACGGGTGATATTCCTGAAACCGTGTTTTTCATGTTTCAAATGACTTTCGCAATCATCACCCCTGCCCTGATTGTCGGTGCGTTTGCCGAGCGTATGAAATTCTCCGCAATGTTATGGTTTAGCGCGTTGTGGCTTATCATCGTGTATATGCCCGTGTGCCATTGGATGTGGGGCGGCGGTTGGCTGGCAGATTTAGGGGCAATGGATTTTGCGGGCGGGATTGTCATCCATGTCAATGCCGGTATTGCCGCTTTGGTTTCGGCGTTGGTGTTGGGCAACCGCAAAGGCTTCCCGACCACCGCCATGCCACCGCACAATATGACGATGGTCGTCACGGGGGCAGGCATGTTATGGGTCGGCTGGTACGGTTTTAATGCCGGGAGTGCCCTGACTGCCGATGGCCGTGCCGGCATGGCGATGTTGGTCACTCACATCGGCGCGGCATCAGGCGCATTGACCTGGATGACCATCGAGTGGAAACGTTTTGGCAAACCTAGCGTGTTAGGCATTGTCACAGGCATGGTCGCAGGTTTGGGCACCATAACGCCTGCCTCCGGTTTTGTCGGCCCGTTTGGTGCTTTGGTGATAGGTGTGACAGCGGGCATCATCTGTTTTTATGCCACGCAATATGTCAAACGCAGTTTAAAAATTGACGACTCACTGGACGTTTTCCCGGTTCACGGCGTCGGCGGTGTCACCGGTTCATTGTTGACAGGCGTGTTCGCCGCCAGTAATTTTGGCGGCTTGGGCCTTAAAGATGGCGTGTCGATTTTGCAGCAAGTCAGCGTCCAGGCTTTGGCGATCGTCGTCACCATCATTTGGAGCGCGTTGTTCAGTTATCTGATCTTGAAAGTATTGGATGCGTGGCTGGGCTTACGGGTCACACCCGATGAAGAAGTCCAAGGGTTGGATACCGTGCTGCATGAAGAAACCGGATATTTGGACTTATAGTTAAAAAACTATACCTAAATACCCGAAAAGGCGGCACTTTATCTGCTTGAGTGCCGCCTTTTTTGTTTATAATCCATCTGTAGCCCTCATTGACTTAGCTTATGAATAGCAGATATGCCGTTTTATCGATAAAAGCCTTGCTTATCGCCAGCAGCCTGATAGCGATATTGGCTGTTGGTCTATTTTATGGCTTACCTGTATTTTTAAAGGGACAGTTGCCCGCCCTGATCGGGCAAACTATCGGCAGGAAAACGACAATCGCAGATATTAGGCTAAATGTCGCGCCTCTGATGTTGCAACTGGACGAGGTCGCAATCCATGATAAAAAAACGGGCGGTTTTATTGCGTTTGAACATTTGTCCATAGAACCTAATATCCAACAATCTATTCAAATTGCAGGTTTAGCCCTGGACAAAATAGCCCTGCACAAACCTGTCGTGCATCTGGGGCGGAATAAAGACGGGGTGCTTAATATCCAAGACCTGCTGCCCGTCCCCAAGCCCCCCCAAGACACACCCGACAAGCCTTTTGCGCTTTACTTAAAAGACATTTCGCTGACTGAGGGAACCTTATTTTGGCAAGACGGCACAAGCAGCCAATCCGCCCCACTGGTTATCGAAGGCTTAAATGCCCGTCTTGAAAACCTTGGTATCGGAAATCCCTCCCCCAAAACTTCCGACCTGAGCTTAAGCTTTTCCTTGCAATCAGGCGGACGCTTCGACGGCAAAGCGTCTTTAAGCATCCAGCCATTTTCCTCACAAGGGCAGCTAAAACTTGGGCAACTCAATATTGCCCGATTATTGGACGCTTATTTACCAATACCTTTAAAAATCAATGGCCCCAACAATAGCGTTGAGGCTGACTATCAGTTGAGCTATGTCGGCAATAAACTGTCATTGAGCGTCCCTAAAGTATCTGTAAAACTACAGGACATCCATTATGAACAAGCCGGACAATCTTTAAAACTCGCTGACCTCAAGCACGACACCTCGTTAGAGTTCAAACTCAGCGGTGAACAGTGGCAATTAGATGCCAAAACGGCCAGCCTCCAAGCTGACAAGTTGCGTTTTGAAGACAAAAACCGGCTGGGCAACCTGCAACAACTGCACGCCAAAACGACCTACCAGCTCAGTTACGGCAAAAACCAATTGGCTGTGAACACATCTCAAGGCGCGATCAAAGGCAAAGAGTTGCGGGTTTTTGATCAGGAAAAAAATCTGGCATTTTTTCCTGAACTAACCTTTGAAGGCATACAAACCAATCTGGACAAACACACCCTTAAGATCGGTGCGGTATCAATCAATAACGCCAACCTAAATGCTTGGCTAAATCCAGATGGTTCGTTAAATTTACAAGCTTTGGCGGACAACCAACCACCGTCAACCACAGCAATAACGGCCAGCCCTAAAGCAATGTGGCAAATTGAGATAGGCGAAGCCGGATTCAAAAATGGCACACTAACTTTTGAAGACCGCTCCTTACCCAAACCCACAACCACCACACTCCAACCGATTAACCTGACAATCAAAGGCTATAGCAGCCAAACCGCCAAACCGTTGCTGTTCGTAGCGGACACCGGGGTCAATAAAAATGGTTCAATTGCCTTAAAAGGCACACTCACCTTGGCCCCTTTTGCCACGCAAATGCAAGTTCAGGCCAAAAATATTGAATTGGAAAAATTCCAGCCTTATTACGATCAAGTCATCAAGCTGGATATCATTGATGGCGTGTTTAACGCCGATGGTGTCTTGTCTGTAAAAAAACATCCCATCGAACCATTAGATTTGCAATTTAACGGCAATAGTGCGGTTGAAAATTTGCTGATCCGCGACCAACGTGTCCATAAAGATTTTCTCAAATGGGAAAAATTGCGGTTGACCGATCTAGCCATAGATATGTTGGCGCAACGTTATACTGCGGCAGATTTGACACTCCACAAACCATACGCCCGCATCACCATCCGAAAAGATAAAACCGTCAATTTTTCGGGGCTACTTATCAACGAAACGCCAGAAAACACAAAAAACACCCAACCTAAAGGCGAATCTAAACCGGTTTTTTTCAAGCTCGGCAAAATCAATATTGTCGACGGCTCTTCTGATTTTACTGACCTATCCCTGATCCTGCCCTTTTCCGCTTACATCAAGAGCTTAGATGGCGGTGCGAGCGGACTGTCATCGGACAAAAACAGCCAAGTCAAAATCAATTTAAAAGGCAACGCCTATGATTTGGCGCCCGTTGACATTACCGGGGAAATTAGCCCCTTCATTGGCAAATATGACACTAAAGTCAACTTCCAAGGCTTGCCGATGCCACTGGTCAGCTCCTATATGGTGCAGTTTGCCGGTTACAAGGTAGAAAAAGGCAAAATGAACTTGAACCTCCATTACCAAATTGCCGATAAAAAACTCAGTGCCGCCAATAACTTTTTAATTGACCAATTTGAATTGGGCGAACGGATTGAAAACCCTGATGCCGCCTCTTTGCCAATTGAATTGGCAGTGGCTTTGCTCAAAGACGATAAAGGCAAAATCAAACTTGATGTGCCTTTATACGGCGACCTGAACAACCCGCAATTTAATGTTGGCGGCATCATTACAGATGCTATCACGAATGCGTTGGGTAAAATTATCCGCTCCCCCTTCACAGCCCTGTCTTCATTAATGCAATCTCATGAAAGCAGTTTGGACACCATCAACTTTACAGCTGGCAGTGCCGCTTTGGATGCAAACCAGCAAGCCAAGCTAAAAGAAATTGCCAAAGCGTTGCTGGAACGTCCAAAATTAACTATAGAAATCAAAGGCACAACCTTACAAGAACAAGACTGGCCAGCCATCAGTGATGATGCCCTCTACGATCAGCTTAAAATCCGCAGGGCGGATGAAATCAATAAAAAATCTGTGCGTAAAATACGTGCGGAATACGTTGAACTGTCAAACGATGATTATCAGCGTTTGTTGGCCGACATGTTTATTGAAAAATTTCCGTTACTGGCAGAAAAATCTTTACTGGGAACCCCCCAATTAAAAAAACCGCAACCTGGACAACAATTTTACGAATTGGCCAAAGAAAAATTGCAAGAGATCATTAAACCGGAGCAAGAGCGGCTTAAGGAATTGGCAAATGACCGGGCCAGGGCCATAGCCAAACATTTGGTGCAAAAAAATAGGGTTCCCCACGAACGGGTATTTATCCTCGATTCTTTAGTCAAAACCGACAAAAATAACAGCACAATTGCCAGTTTTTTATCGTTGAAAGCAAACTGACCACGTTAAGCTACTGCATGGAAATGCTGGAATCGGCTATATACCCGAGCCGCTCGCTGGCCATTCCCAGGCTAGCCCGCCTGTAATGTGCCAAACGTTGCAATTCTCGATAAAACAATCAATTTTATTGTAAATTGTATTTTTTTAATGACAACGCCATGTAAAATAGCAAGCACCTGAATGACTGGATTCTTGTCGTTTACATTACCCTAAGACAACCACATAATTTTTGTGCAGGTCTGAAAAAGGCTACTATACTTTCCAAAGTAAATTCATAATGTAGTTGTCCAAAACTTTAAGCAGGCGAAATTTCGTATATGGAGCGCATTAATGGTCACAATTTTAAGGATATGCCATGAGTTGGTTTAGCCATAAACAGAACACTGTTCTGAGCATTGATATAAGTACCGCAGCAGTGAAAATGTTGGAATTGAGCCGTATAGGTGTGCGCTACCGGGTTGACAGTTATGCCATAGCCCCGCTTCCTAAAGATGCGGTCATCGACAAAAATGTCGCCAATGTCAATTTGATTTCTGACACCATCAAAATAGCCTTAAAACAATCCGGGACAAAACTCAAGCAAGCAACTGTGGCAGTGTCCGGCTCTTCGGTCATGACCAAAATCATCACTATGGACGCTTCCTTGAGTGAAAATGAAATGGAAGAGCAAATTATGATCGAAGCGGATCAATATGTCCCCTATTCCCTAGAGGAAGTCAATTTTGATTTCGAAGTACAAGGCTTTAACGAAAACAACCCTGAAATGGTGGATGTGCTGCTAGCCGCGTCCCGACGTGAAAATGTCGATAACCGCGTTGAAGCCTTGGCGAAAGCAGGATTAAAAACCAAAATTGTCGATGTCGAAGCCTTTGCCATGGAAAATGCCTTTTCCCTGATAGCCGAACAATTCGCCGATTCCATTGAAGGCCAAACGGTTGCGATTGCTGACATAGGCGCCACTATCACCACATTGAATGTCTTGCATAGCAGCCGCAGCATTTACACCCGCGAACAAGCCTTTGGTGGCCGCCAATTGACTGAAGAAATCCAACGCCGCTACGGCCTTTCTTATGAAGAGGCCGGGTTGGCAAAAAGGCACGGGGGCTTACCCGACAACTATAACACCGACGTGCTCGACCCTTTCAAACGGGCCATCGTCCAACAAATCCAAAGGTCTTTACAGTTTTTCGTGTCGTCCAGCGCAAACAGAAGCATTGACCGCATCATTTTGGCAGGTGGATGCGCATCCATACAAAGCATTGATCAATTAATAGAAAAAAACTTAGGGATCCCCGTATATATTGCCAACCCATTTGTCAATATGAAGCTATCCAACAAAGTTAAGCCCCAGGCCTTAAGTAATGACGCCCCCTCATTGATGATCGCCTGCGGATTGGCCTTAAGGAGTTTTGACTAATGGCAAAAATTAACTTACTGCCTTGGAGAGAAGAGCTACGCAAGCAGAAAAAGCAGGATTTCATAAACTCAATGGCACTAGGGGCTTTGGTGGCCATTCTCGCCCTAGGGATTATCCATACTTATATCGAGACATTAAAATCTTATCAAGAACGCCGGAATAAGATACTGCAAGATGAAATTGTCTTGCTGGACAAAAAAATTGTTGCCATCCAAACCATTGAAGAGAAAAAAAGTAAGCTCTTAGCAAAAATTGACCTCTTACAAAAGCTTCAAGAAAGCCGCCCTGAAATTGTCCATTTATTTGATGAAATTCCCAAAATCACGCCTGATGGTGTTTTTCTCACTAAATTTACCCAGCTAGGCACTGACCTTGCATTTGAAGGCAAAACCCAATCAAACGCAAGGGTTTCATCCATGATGAGGAATATCGAAGCATCCCAATGGCTTAGCTTACCCACCTTGACCATCATTAAATCCCCTGAAAAAGCCACGTATGAACTGTTAAGCGATTTTACATTACATGCAAAACAAGGAAAAAAAGGCACTGAAGATCCTCAAAAAAATAACGATGCGGCTAAAAACAAAGCCCCTACAGCGCAAAAGAGAGGAAAATAATGAACCTGTCGGAAATTAATTGGGATTTTAATGCAGCAGGCGATTGGCCTTGGCCGATCAAAGCAACGGCTATATTTATGGTCAGTGCCGCCGTTATGGGTTTAGGAATTTATTATGATACGTTTGACCAATTGACTGCACTGGACAAAGCGGAAAAAAAGGAACAGGAATTAAAAGACAGCTTCGAGACCAAGCAAAGGAAAGCCATTAATTTAGAGGATTATCAAAATCAGCTCATGCAAATTGAAGCAGAGCTTTATGAAATGATCAGGCAAATGCCAACTAAAGAAGAAGTTGCCAGCTTATTGACCGACATCTCCCAGACTGCGTTGGCCAGTGGCTTGGAAATCAGATTGTTCAAACCTAGCCCGGCCATCAATAAAGATTTTTATGCAGAATTGCCCATTAGCATTGAAGTTATCGGCAAGTATAACGAGTTGGGCATGTTTATCAGCGGCTTGGCCTCTTTACCTAGAATCGTGACCGTACACGATGTCAGCGTCCTACCTAAGGAAAAAGAAAAAGACCCTAAGTCTTTCAAAGACCCTAAAGATGCAAAATCAGCCAAAACGGGTGATATGCTGATGAAAGTGACCGTAAAAACCTATAATGAAAGCACGGAATCGGCTGCCCCTTCTAAAACGACAGGCGCTCCGAAAAGGGTTAAAAAATGATGAAACATAATTTATCCCCCAAATTTGATATTAATAAAACACACTTAATTTTCATGGTCAGTTGCCTTTTCTTATTGTCCGGTTGCGGCAACAATGAATATGCTGACCTACAAAAATATATCAGCGAAGTGAAAGCAAGACCGAAAGGGGCAATTGAAAAACTGCCTGAAATAAAAATGATCGAACCTTATGTCTTTCCAACGGATATTTTACGTGACCCGTTTAAAGCATTGGAGGAAGCTGAAACCTTCCAAAATGAAGAATCGACTACAGGCAGTGGCCTAAAACCAGACTTCACCCGCCGCAAAGAAGAATTGGAAAGCTTTCCGTTAGATGGCCTAAAAATGGCTGGTACGGTGGTAATGAAATCAAAACTATGGGGCTTGGTAAGAGCCAGTGACAAAACGATCCATCGCGTTCAAGTTGGTAATTATATGGGTAAAAATTTTGGGAAAATCATACGGATAAGTCCTGAAAAAATTGAATTAATGGAAATAGTACCCGACAAACCGGGCACTTGGCGCGAGCAACAATCTTTCTTAGCGTTGACACAGTGATTTTTTGGGGACAAAGAATGAAAAACAAACAAAGTGGCATAGTGTTTAAAATGGAGCGGGGCTTAATTGCCCTAGCAGGTTTAAGTTTACTACTATGTATATTTCAAGTTACCCCAGTCCAGGCTGACAATTTAACCATTTCAGGAATTGACGTAGCGACCTTGGCAGGTGACAAACTGCAAATCCGTTTGGATATGAGCCAAGCGGCAATCCAGCCTAAAGTTTTCACCACCGAAAATCCTGCACGCATCGCCTTGGACTTTCCGGGTGTCAAAAATGGTTTGGGCAAAAAAATAATCCCAGTAAACCAAGGTGTGGCCACCAATATTTATCTTGCAGAAGGTGCCGATAGGTTACGGGTCGTTGTCAATTTGCTCGAATCCTCATCTTATGACACAAAAGTAGTTGGTGATAAAGTGTATGTGACGCTGAAAAAAAGCAGCACAACCGTACCGGCCAGCTACAAACCAAACAAGCCAGCCATCCAATCACCAACCGCAAGATCGCCATTCCTTAAACCAGCATCCCATTCTGCAATTACCAGCCTGATGCCCCAACAAACGATTAGCGGTTTTGATTTCAAACGCGGTGAAAAAGGCGAAGGCCGCATTCTGATTTCCCTGGCCAACCCCAATACCATTGTCAACAGCAAAGAAGAATCTGGAAAAGTTATCGTCAGCTTTGTCAACACCCAGTTCAACGCCAATTTGGCCAAACGCCTGGATGTATCTGAATTTGCGACACCAGTGAAATACATTGACACAGTTTCACGAAACCAAGAAACCACAATGACTGTGGTCATGCAAAATAACCTCTATGATTATTCCTTAGTCCAATCCGATGGCTTATTGACCGTGGAGTTCCGGCCACTGACCAATGAAGAAAAAGAAGTCCAGGAAAAATCCAGGGTCAAATACACAGGCGAAAGGTTGTCCTTAAACTTCCAAGACATCGAAGTGCGCAGTGTCATTGCCATATTGGCCGAATTCACCGGGCAAAATGTCGTTGCCGGCGATGACGTGACAGGGACTTTAACCTTGAAACTTGATGACGTGCCTTGGGACGAAGCCTTAGATTTTGTCATGATGACCAAAGAATTAGGCAAATATGAAACAGGCAATGTCACCTTAATTTCACCTTTGGACAAAATCAAAGATTACAAGAAAAAGCAACAGGAAACCGAAGCCGTTGTAGAACAACTCGACCCGCTTATCACTGAATATATCCAAATCAATTTTGCTAAAGCCGAAAACTTCAGAAACTTGTTATATGGACGTGATACCGGAGCGTTTGGTAGTTGCGGTATTCGGACTAACAAAAACAATGTCCAAACAGGAAGCGGATCAACTGGTAACTCAAGCCAAAACACACAAAACACTAACCAAAGCGGTGGAAGCCAGAACTTCGGTCAAACCCAATCATTTCAAACGACCGGCAACACCAGCAATTCAAACTCTGCAATGGACGATAAATATCGGCTATTGTCAAACCGCGGATCGGCAGTGGTAGACACCCGGACTAATATCCTGATTGTCCGTGAAACCGCAAAACGCCTGGAAGAAATCAAGAAAATGATTCGTAAACTTGATATCACTGTGCGCCAAGTGATGATTGAGTCCAGAATCGTCATTGCCACCAACACGTTTGCCCGTGAATTAGGGGTAAAATTCGGCACAGCAGGGACAGCTACTTCAGGCGCCGGATTATTTGGCTTTGGTGGCAAAGGCACAGCAGGTAGTCCTGCTTATGGAACCACAACCATAAAAGACGGCGTTCCCACAACCACTGAAACTCCAGCTACCGCTTGGTTAGGCACATCAGATACGAAAACTAACATCCCCAACCAATTGGTTGACTTAGGCACCTCTTCAAACCCTTATGGGGCATTAGGCATGACCTTAGTTCGTGGTGCAGATTATGTATTGAACCTTGAGTTGTCAGCCCTTCAAGATGAAAATCGGGGTGAATTGGTATCCAATCCACGCGTCATGACCACTGACCGTTGCCAAGCCAACATCAAACAAGGTGTGCAAATCCCTTACCAAACGTCCAGTGCCAACACGGGGGTCAATATCCAGTTTGTTGATGCCGTATTGCAATTGGATGTCACGCCCCAAATCACGCCTAGTGGCAGTATCATTATGGATTTGTTCATTTCCAAAGACGCGGTCGGTGAAGTCACCAGTGGAGTCCCTAGCATAGACACCCGAAACATCAGGACTAACGTCCGTGTCAACGATGGTGAAACCGTCGTGTTAGGAGGCATTTTTGAAGGCATTAACACCAACACACTCAACAAAGTACCTTTCTTTGCTGATTTGCCGGGCATTGGTTTCTTATTCAAACGCACCGAAAATACCGACGAGAAAAAAGAACTGTTAATCTTTGTCACACCTAAAGTGATGAAAGATGAAATAACCACTAATTGATTCCTTCTCGTTCCCATCAAAAGGGGGGATAATGCCCCCCTTTTTTATGGTAAACACTTATTGCAACTCGCATCATGGATAGGTTTATGCACAGCAACGCCATTTATCACTTCCCCATTCGGGGAAATCAGACCAGCAAGGTATTTTGATGACAAAATCAGAAAACATCTATTTAGTTGGCCTTATGGGGGCGGGGAAAACAACAATAGGCCGACAATTGGCCAAGGCTTTGTCAGTGCCTTTTTATGATAGCGACAAAGCCATAGAAGAGCGCACGGGGGTCGATATACCGACAATCTTTGAGTTTGAAGGTGAAGAAGGCTTTAGGGATCGTGAACAAAAAATGCTCAATGAACTCACAAAATTGCAAGGCGTGGTTTTAGCCACTGGTGGTGGGGCTGTGTTACGTGAAGAAAACCGCCATTTGCTGATAAAAAATGGTTTTGTGGTTTACCTGCAATGCTCCGTGGAGCGTATTTTAGAGCGCACCCGCCGCGACACCCAGCGCCCACTACTGCGGACTGAAAACCCCAAAGAACGCATAGAAACTTTATTTATCCAACGTGAACCCTTGTATTTAGCCTGTGCTGATTTCAAAATTGACACGGGCGTTATGCAAAGCAAAGAAGTGGTGGAACATATCCTAACCGCTTACCGTGCCATTAACCCTTGATTCCCATGAAAAAACTGCTTGTCGAATTAGGTAGCCGCAGTTATCCGATCTATATAGGATCTGGTCTATTGCAACAAGCTGACCTGTTAAAGAACCATATCAAATCCAAACAAGTCATGGTGGTGACAAACACCAACATCGCACCGCTTTATTTAGATACCGTACTGAACAATCTGGCCGGATACAGCGTTGAACAAACTATCTTGCCAGATGGTGAACAGTACAAAAACCTTGAACACCTCAACCATATTTTTGATAAATTGCTGGCCGCAAAATTCAGCCGTAATGCGACATTAATTGCCTTGGGTGGAGGTGTTATTGGAGATATGGGCGGCTTTGCAGCAGCCTGCTACCAACGCGGCATCCCCTTTTTACAAATTCCCACCACCTTATTGGCACAAGTCGATTCTTCTGTGGGTGGCAAAACCGGAGTTAACCATCCATTAGGGAAAAACATGCTAGGGGCGTTTTACCAACCCCAATGCGTAATTGCCGACGCAGATGTTTTGGACACGTTAAATGACCGTGAACTATCAGCTGGACTCGCAGAAGTGATCAAATATGGATTAATCCGCGATTTGTCTTTTTTTGAATGGCTCGAACAAAACATCACTTTGTTGTTAGGCCGTGACAAGAACGCGCTGGCGTACGCCATTGAACAATCATGTGCCAATAAAGCCGCAATCGTGGCTGAAGATGAAACCGAAACGGGCATCCGCGCCACGCTAAATTTAGGCCACACATTTGGCCATGCCATAGAAACCGGAACAGGCTACGGCACTTACCTACACGGGGAAGCCGTTGCCATAGGCACATGCCAAGCCGCCGACTTATCAAGAAGAAAAGGCTATTTAGACACCACAGAGGTTGACCGGATCATTGCCCTTTTTGAAAAAGCCAAACTGCCCGTCACCCCACCTGCCCAATTGGAAAGCGGGCGATTTTTAGAATTGATGGCCGTTGACAAAAAAAATGTCGATGGCAAAATCCGGCTCATTTTATTAAACAAAATTGGTCAAGCCACACTGCCTGACTATATCGACCAAGCCACACTCGAGCTGACATTAAAGCATTATGGCAGACAGTGATAAGCTTAATGAACCGACAAAGTTATCGAAGAGAGAATCAGCTTATCCAGAACACCATTCTTTGATAACCGTAGACAGAGCTGAAAAGCTTGAATTGCTTATTCACCTGATTAGCCACCTTAGCTCGTCCATCATCGTTTGTGGCCCCAAAGGCATCGGCAAATCCACCTTATTAAAAGCGTTTCAGGAATACCCGGCAGCAACCTGGCAGTACGGGACATTTTCTGGCAGCCCTGAACTTACCCTAGAAAGCCTACAACAGGCCATTCAGGAACAAAGTGCTGCGCAGCACCAGGGTAAGACTGTCTTAATCATCGATAATGCGGGGTTATTGGCACCAGGACTAGTCAACGCCGTGATCCAATATGCTGCCGGAAAGCTCGATTTGCGCGTTGTGCTAGCCTTAACGCCTGACGAATTATTTATAAAAAACAATTCCGACAGCTTAGTTAATGAATGCTACATCATTGATATTCCTAACTTATCTGAGAAACAATGTGGTGAATTCTTGCATCAGCTCGCTTCAAGACCAAGTTCGCACTTGGCTATTCAGCAATTCGATGACAGCATGGTCAGCTCCATCTACCATAAAACCCACGGCGTACCAGGCAATATCATCGCATCGTTGCCCGCCTTCACCCGCATCCAAAAGCCTGACCGGACATTTACCCTCTTAATTGGCACAGTCATCTTATTAGTTTCCATCACCTTAGGTATCCAGTGGCGCAATCAAATACAAGACTGGTACCACAAATTGACTGACCGTTATCAAAACACATCTGAACCCCGTCCATGAAACCATTAAAAAACGATATTTTCCTCAAAGCCCTGTTAAAACAACCCATAGACCGGACACCCGTATGGATGATGCGCCAAGCAGGCCGTTATTTGCCAGAATACCGCCAAATCCGCGAACAGGCAGGCAGTTTCATGAACCTGTGCACCAACCCGGAATTGGCCTGTGAAGTGACCCTACAACCCTTACGACGATTTGCCTTTGATGCGGCGATTTTGTTTTCCGACATTTTGACCATCCCCGACGCAATGGGCTTAGGGCTGTATTTTACGGAAGGTGAAGGCCCCAAATTTCAAAGCCCCCTGCGCACCCTTGCCGACATCGAAAATTTGGCAATCCCCGACCCTAACGACAAATTGCGTTATGTCACGGATGCCGTTTCCTTAATCCGAAAAAACCTGCAAGGTGATGTACCGTTGATTGGTTTTTCGGGTAGCCCTTGGACATTAGCCACCTATATGGTTGAAGGCGGCAGCAGCAAAAGCTTCCAAAAAGTCAAAAGCCTAATGTACGAACAACCTGCAACCATGCACCTACTGCTCGACAAACTCGCCCAATCAGTTGCTGCATACTTAAATGCCCAAATAGAAGCAGGCGCACAAGCGGTGATGCTTTTTGACACCTGGGGAGGTATGTTAAACAGCGAAGATTATTTGGAATTTTCGTTGCATTACGCCAAACAAATCAAATCCTTGCTAAAAACCGAAGTGGATGGACAAACCATCCCGACCATCTTGTTCACCAAAGGTGGCGGTTTATGGCTGGAAGCAATGAGCAACTCAGGCTACGATGCGTTAGGCTTGGATTGGCAAACTGACATCCACCAAGCCCGCATTCGGGTGGGTGATAAAGTGGCTTTACAAGGCAATATGGATCCGGTCACGTTATACGCGAAACCGGAAATCCTCCAAGAAAAAGTCAGAACCACATTAGCGAAATATGGCAACGGTTCAGGACATGTGTTTAACTTAGGCCATGGTATCTTGCCGGACATCAACCCAGAACACGTCAAAGCGATGGTCGATGCCGTGCACGAATACAGCCCTGCTTATCATCAGGCATAACGCGCCAATTTCAACAGTTTGGGCGGACGTTTTACACGTCCCGCCCATCACCGCTTCATTGCACTGGCCCATAATTACCTGCCAGTGGCTATTTCACTGAAAAAACACCGCCAAACTGATCAACGCCGCACCCACCATCATCGCCCATATCGTGCTGCGCTGGTGGCTGTTGATTTGTTCCCGCAATAACGCCAATTCGTGCTGTTGGGCTTCGGCTTGGTGTTGGGCGTGGGCGGCGTTGTCCAAGGCTTTGTAGATTAAGGACGGAACTTCAGGGAATTGCTGGGCGAATTCGGGAAATTGTTTGAGGAGTTGGTTAATTTTGGCTTTCGGCCCCATGCGTTCACGGAACCAGCCTTCTAGGAACGGCTTGGCGGTTTGCCATAAATCCAAATCGGGATACAACTGACGGCCTAAGCCTTCGATGTTCAGCAAGGTTTTTTGCAACAACACCAATTGCGGTTGTACGCGCATGTCAAAACGGCGGGCGGTTTGGAACAGACGCAACAACAATTGCCCAAACGAAATGTCTTTCAAGGGCTTTTCAAAAATCGGCTCACAGACGCTACGGATCGCCGATTCAAATTCTTCAATGCGTGTGCCACGCGGTACCCAACCGGATTCAACGTGCATTTCCGCAACTTTACGGTAATCGCGGTTGAAAAAGGCCAGGAAGTTTTCGGCTAAATAATGTTGGTCGGATAAAGACAGGGAACCGACAATACCGAAGTCAATCGCGATATATTTGGCGGGCAATTCCACGAAGATATTGCCGGGGTGCATGTCGGCATGGAAAAAATTGTCACGGAACACCTGGGTGAAAAAGATTTCCACACCCCGTTCGGCCAGCAATTTAAAATCCGCCCCCCCTGCCCGCAATTGTTCAATGTCACCGACCGGGATGCCTTGGATACGTTCCATGACCATCACTTTTTGGCGGGTGAATTCCCAATGCACTTCCGGGATGAAAATGATCTCGGATTTTTCAAAATTGCGGCGGATTTTTGCGGCATTCGCGGCTTCGCGCACCAAATCCAATTCATCCAGCGTAGTTTTTTCAAATTCGGCGACCACTTCCATAGGCCGTAAACGCCGTGCATCAGGCGAAAATTTCTCAGCGATACGCGCCAATTCATAAATCAGCCCCATATCGGAATGGATGCGTTCTTCAATATCAGGCCGCAATACTTTCACGACCACTTGCTGGCCGGTATGCAGCACCGCCCCATGCACTTGCGCGACGGAGGCGGAAGCCATCGGCTTAGAGTCAAATTCGGCAAATGCCTCGTTAATCGACATGCCCAGTTCTTTTTCGATAATCGCTTGGGCGATGTCGCTGCCAAACGGCGGTACGCGGTCTTGCAGTTTGACCAGTTCATCGGCAATATCATCGGGCAACAAATCTTTGCGTGTCGATAGGGCTTGGCCAAACTTGACATAAATCGGCCCCAAATCTTCGAGCGCTTGGCGTATCCTGACCCCACGCGACACTTTAATTTCCTCTTGGCGGGTCATCCAATAATAGGGCGAGAACACCGCCAAGAATCGGATCGGGCGGAAGTACGGGGTTTTTAGGACAATCTCGTCTAGGCCGTGCATCACCAAAACCCAATTGATATGGATCAGGCGCATTAAAATTTTAGGGCGAATCACTGCGTTACCTTTGGTGGCGTTTAAAACCAGCTAGACGGGCTGCTGGTGCGTTTATTGTTTTTATTTGTCCGCGACTCGAAGCGCACGAACTGAAACACCCGAATTTGTTTAGATCCTTTGGAAAACGGGCATCCAGTCAATTTTTCGTGCCGTTCGTGGACAATTCTTTCTCTAATCTTGCTGCAACTGATTTTCTAAGCGTTCCAAACGGCTTTGCAAACGGTCAAAATCCAAGCGCAATTCATCAATTTGCTGGTAAAACAAATCGGCTTCCGGGACGGCGGGCAAATCACGGGTTTCTTCTTGCAGAAATTCGGCGGCGTTCAGCCGGAAGGTTTCCAGGGTTTCTTTACTCCACTCCTGACCCGTGCGGAAAAACTGGCTGAGGTTATGGGCGAACCGTTCACCCGTATACCGCGCCAGTTTACCTTCCAGATTGATGTCCAATTTGGCGAACAATTCCTGAAACCGCCGCCCCGTGTGCATATCACCTTCGATGACCACATCGCCCGCAAAAATGGAACGCATGGGTTTATCGCTGATTCCCATTAATCCAAACGCCAATAATGAACCTGTCAGACGGGTGTCTGGTTCGTCCGGGTATTGGTCGAGGATTTGGATGGTATCGGTGGCCGGGCCCAAATACAGCGTTTCATTAAACGGCGTGATGGTCACCGCAACGACTTTGCCGACCAAAGGCTCAAGCAAGGCAGAGCTATTGGCATCCAAAGCCAAATATTCACGAAAGGCGGCTTCCAACGCGCCCAGCAATAACGGCTTAATGACCACTAGATTTTATAACCTCTATGAACTGCGACAATCCCTTGCGTCATATTGAAATATTCACAGCGTTCCAAACCTGCGTTTTCCATCATTTTTTTCAGTTCATCTTGCTTAGGGTGCATACGGATGGATTCCGCGAGATAGCGGTAGCTGTCTTCATCCTTGGCCACAAAACGGCCTATTTTCGGCAAAATATTGAATGAGTAAAAATCGTAAACTTTTTCGGTGACTTTATCGGTCGGGTGTGAAAATTCCAAAACAATCACCCGCCCGCCCGGTTTGAGGACACGGTGCATAGAACGCAAGGCGGCATCTTTGTCGGTGACATTACGCAAACCAAACGCGATGCACACGCAATCAAAGGTGTTGTCTTCAAACGGCAAACATTCGGCATTGACTTGGGCATAACGGACATTCGTCAAGCCCCGGTCTATCATCCGGTCACGGCCTGTGCGCAACATTTGCGCGTTGATGTCGGCCAGCACCACCTGGCCCTCAGCACCGACACGCTCGTTGAACAAGGCGGTCAAATCGCCCGTGCCGCCTGCCAAATCCAAGACCCGCTCGCCTTTGCGGACGTTGCTCAGTTGCACGGCAATGCGTTTCCAAATACGGTGTATCCCCATCGACATCAAATCATTCATGATGTCGTATTGGTCAGCAACGGAATCAAAAACCCCGCGCACCAGTTTCACCTTTTCATCAACAGCGACTTGCTTGAAGCCAAAATGGGTGGTGTTGTCGGTAGTCATAGTGGTTTTCCTGTATTAATGCGAATTTGATCGTGTGGGTTTGCGGGTTATCCCTGCCATTTCAAGCTGCTCTAAATAAGCGGCCCACAAAAGTTGGTAATCGGAACCTAATTGATACAACAAGTCCCAGGTATAAATGCCTGAATCATGGCCATCACTGAAGACCAGCAAGATGCCGTAATTGCCAATCGGGCGGATGTCTTTGATGCTGATGTCCTCTTTGCCGTATTGCAAGGTTTCTTGCCCTGGGCCATGCCCGACCGCTTCGGCAGATTGGGTGAAAACGCGCAGGTATTCGGCGGGCAAAATGTACACGCTGCCATCGTCGAAACTAATTTCCAGACGGTTAGATAATTGATGGTGCTTAATTTCAACAGGCAGGCTATTGCAGGGTTTCGTAATCAGGCGCATAAGTTATGGATATAAAAGTTAAGCAAAACAGTTGGCTTTTTATAGCACACACTCAGCCAAAAATTGTAAATAATTGGTTTAATGGGCTTCCCACTGATGTCCATTTTAGGGAAAAGCAAAAGTTTTTTCTTAGAAGTCGCGTTCTGACAAACCAGCATCTTTAAGCAATTTGCTTAAAGTGCCCATTTTTAAATCTTGATTGCCATGTACAGGCACGGTCAAAATTTGTGCTTTGTCAGGATGTGTATAGATGTGGTGGCTACCGCGAATGCGCTGTAAATGCCAGCCATGCAAAAGCAACAATCGGCAAAACAGCTTGCCAGAAATGCACTTCATAATTCAATTTCGGCAATTTGAATTTGGCTATTTGATTTTGTCCGCATGGCGGCGACTTCCAACCAACCTTCCGCAGCTTCTTTGATGTTTGCCAAGGTTTCTTCAAGCGTTTCACCTTCCGAAACACAACCTAAAAAAGCGGGGATTTCCGCCCAAAAACCGCCTTCTTCAGCAGGATGGATAACAACTTGGAGTTTCATAATTATCCTTTCAGTTTAATTGGAGACTGATATCTTATGTTTTTTAGTGCGCCGCTTTAGGAAACCACTTGTCGAAACAAAACCACTACAAAATATACCGGCTCAAATCCTCATCCTCAACAAACTCGGTCAAATGCTTGTCAACATAATCACCGTCAATGACGATGGTTTTGTCCAATAAATCAGGTGCGTTAAAGGAAATTTCTTCCAACAGGCGCTCTAAGATGGTGTGCAAACGCCGGGCACCGATGTTTTCAGTTTTTTCATTGACTTGCCAACCCAGTTCGGCAATGCGTTGGATGCCATCGGCGGCGAAAGACAGCGAAACGCCTTCGGTGGCCAAAAGCGCGGTGTATTGTTCGGTCAAAGAAGCGTTAGGTTCGGTCAGGATACGGACAAAATCTTCGGCGGACAAGGCGTTCAATTCCACACGGATGGGGAAACGGCCTTGGAGTTCGGGGATCAAATCCGACGGTTTGGCAACATGGAACGCGCCAGAAGCGATGAACAAGATATGGTCAGTCTTAATCATGCCATATTTAGTGCTGACCGTGCTGCCTTCAACGATGGGCAATAAGTCACGTTGCACACCTTCACGCGAGACTTCGCCACTACCGCCGCCGTGGTCGCCACGTTTGCAAATTTTGTCGATTTCGTCCAAAAACACGATACCGTGTTGCTCAACCGCTTCCACCGCCCGCAATTTGATGTCTTCGTCGTTCACCAATTTGGCGGCTTCTTCTTCTTGCAACACTTTCAAAGCCTTGCTGACCTTCATCTTGCGCGGCTTGGTGCGCTCGGAACCCATGCTTTGGAACATGCCCTGCAATTGGTTGGTCATTTCTTCCATACCGGGAGGCGCCATAATTTCTACGCCTACGGGGCCGACATGGACATCAATTTCCACTTCCCGGTCATCCAAATCCCCTGCCCGAAGTTTGTTGCGCATTTTCAAGCGGGTGTTTTCCTCAGAAGCCGACAAACTGCCGGAAGGAGACAAGGGCAAAGGCAACAATATGTCCAACAGGCGTTCTTCGGCGGCATCGGCGGCCTTAACCTGCATTTTTTCCATCTCGGTGACACGGGTCATTTTGACCGCAGAATCCACCAAATCACGGATGATGGATTCGACATCGCGGCCCACATAACCGACTTCGGTGAATTTGGTGGCTTCGATTTTAATGAACGGGGCATTCGCCAAACGCGCCAGACGGCGGGCAATTTCGGTTTTGCCCACGCCCGTAGGGCCAATCATTAATATGTTTTTGGGGGTGATCTCGTTGCGTAAAACCGGATCGACGTTTTGCCGCCGCCAGCGGTTACGCAAAGCAATCGCCACAGACCGTTTGGCACTGGCTTGGCCGATGATGTGTTTGTCGAGTTCGCTGACAATTTCTTTAGGGGTCATTTGGGTCATGGTTTGCTGCTTCTCTATTTATTCGTTAGGTTCTGCATCCAATTCTTCAATGCGAAGATTATGGTTGGTGTAAATGCAAATGTCGGCGGCGATGTTAAGGGATTTTTCAACAATTTCCCGCGCACTCAGATCGGAATTTTCCAACAAGGCACGGGCGGCGGCTTGGGCAAACGCACCGCCGGAACCGATGGCCATCAAATCATGTTCCGGCTCAATCACATCACCCGTACCGGACAATATTAACGAAGTTTTAGCATCGGCAATCACTAACAGGGCTTCCAATTTGCGCAAAGCGCGGTCAGTGCGCCAATCTTTGGCCATTTCCACGGCAGCACGGGTCAGATTGCCCCGATGCTTTTCCAGTTTGCCTTCAAAATGTTCGAATAAGGTGAAAGCATCCGCCGTCGCCCCGGCAAATCCGGCAATCACTTTGTCATGATACAAACGGCGCACTTTCCGGGCATTGCCTTTCATGACCGTATTCCCTAGCGTCACTTGGCCGTCACCGCCGATCACCACTTTACCGCCACGGCGCACAGAAAGTATGGTTGTTCCTCTAAACATGTTTTTATATCCTAAAAGTTAACGAACATGAAAACCAAACAAATAAACCCAGCGATTTTACATGGTCTTATTGAAAATGTGCTAAAAATGTCACATTGGACGCTTCTTACCGAAACGTTGATGTTCTGATGTGTGGACGCGCCCCCTCAAATTCAAGCTACGCTGGAGATTTACATTTTCTCTGGCCGTTAATCTCTGCTAACATCGAAGCTGTTCGGTCTTGACCCTTCCCTTCTGCCGGACAGCCGGATTATGCCAAACAGCCTCATTGGCAATCCGGCATCACTTATTTGATGAGGCCAACACTGGAGAAAATCTATGAACCAACTGACCGCACTTTCTTTAAGCATTGGCGTATTGGCAGGCCTAGCCACCTTTTTAGCTGTCGGCCCTGCTAGTGGCGTGTTTTTTATCTGGGCGGCAACCATTCCTTGGGCGGCTTATTTTCTGTTAGGCGCGAATAAAGAAGCACTGAAAAGCACGATTATCTGCGGCATTTTTGGTGTGTTTATGGCCTGGATCACCGCCTTGTTGCTGACTGAAATTTCCCCTGACACGTTATTGGGCTTCCCATTTATGGCCGCATTGACTGTTACGGTTGCCGTCATCGTCATGTGTTTGGCGGCTAGCTGCCCATTATTGGCGGCTATCCCTGCCAGTGTATTGGGTTATTCCTCAACGTTTGCCTATTTATTGCAAACACCTGATAAATTGACCCAAGACGTTTTATTGGGCGTTTCTTTGAGCAACCCATTGGTGGTCATTTCCCTGTCCATCGTTATCGGCACTTATTTGGGACAATTCTCAGGACAACTGGCCGCCAAATGGACTAAACAATAAAACCTATCCGGCACTGCCCAATTCTTGATGAATAACCAAGTGGTTAGCCATAGCCGCTAACCACTTGCGCCCCCTCACCCTCCGCTTTACCTAGCTTATACTTAGACCCCAGCCTAAAATCCAAAGCAACTTGTCCCTGAGCAGCCGCACAATCTAGGTGCAAAAGGACAAATGTTATACCATGCAAATCTGAACACCTGACCACACCATTAACATTCCGTGCCCCGGAAATCATTGAGGCCATCAAATGGACAACCGCACGCCTTATCAATCCGTTAGACTTAAAACAAGGCCAAAGCGTCCTGCCCTTGGCAGCCATCGACCAAGCGCACCCAGAAGGCGCAAATCTATTGGCTTCAGCGCGGGAAGTGCTAAAAATTATCGACAAAGCCAATGCCGGGGAAATCTCCGTCGCCGATGTCGCCGATATTGCCCAAATTTTTGCCAAAACCCACTTTAACGGTGACGGCATTATTCCAGTGATGGCGGCTGAAGACGAAGCTTGCCAAGCCGTTATCACGGATATGCTGACGTGTGTAGAAGGCGAGTTGGATCGCTCTGGTGAATTAGGCCTTAGTTTGGAAAAACTGGAAGCATTTTTTACCCAAGCTCAAGCGTATCTTGACTGGTGGGAGCTAGGTTCAAACGGTTCTGGATTTAATCTGCCATTAGGTGAAGACACCATGGCCGCTGTAGAAAACTTTAAACGGGTCAAACCGAAAATTGACGATTATTTCACGCGTTGCCAATTGGCTGAGTTTGATACGCAGGCATCAAGCCTATTAAACCCATCGGTGGCGCAATACGAACAAATCACCTTAAATGATTTGTCCCCTGCTGATACCAATCTGACCGCCCTTCCCCTCGCCAAAATCGAAGCTTACAAAGCCTTGCCATTAACCACGGGCTTAAATCCGGCTTGGGCGGCGCAAATAGAACAATTGGCGCAACAGGTGCTTATTCCTTTGCTCGGTGACATTGACGGATTAAGCCAGGGGCAATGGCAAGAAGTCATTAGTCAATTTACGGCTTATGAAACATGGTTGCAGGACAAACCCAGTGAAGCAGTCGGCCAATTGGGTATAGACCGTTTAAAAGAGATTTTGGCGGGCGATTACCAAAACCAATTGATCGAACTGGTTTACCAAGATTTGGCCTTAGCGGCGGAGGCGGAAGCGATTGAGTCGGTAGAGCGGTTAGTGTATTACTACCGCGATTTATATCGGTTACTGAACAATTTTGTCTCTTTCCGCGATTTTTATTCGACATCACCCAATGGCATTTTCCAAGCCGGCACCTTGTACTTGGATGGCCGAAGCTGCAATTTGTGCATCAGTGTCAGTGATATTGCCAAACACAGCGCGTTGGCAAGTTCCAGCCTAATTTATCTGGCCTATTGCGAATGCACACGCCCTGGTAGCCAAGAAAAAATGACCATCGCCGCCGCATTCACGGGTGGGGATTCGGATAATTTGATGGTTGGGCGTAACGGTATTTTTTATGACCGCCAAGGCCTTGATTGGGATGCGACCGTGGTCAAAATCATTGACCATCCTATCAGCATTGCCCAGGCATTTTGGTCACCCTATAAACGTTTGGGCAAAATGCTCAATGACCAAGTGGAAAAATTTGCCACCGCACGGGACAAAGATGCCCAAGATAAGGCCATTGCCAGCGGTACGAATGTTGCCTCTACCGCAACCGCTGGTGCCGCACCTGCCCCGACAGCTTTTGATGTCGGCAAATTTGCCGGGATTTTTGCGGCGATAGGCTTGGCGATTGGTGCGATTGGTACGGCCTTGGCTTCGATTGTCAGCGGTTTTGTGACATTAGCATGGTGGCAAATGCCTTTGGCACTAGGAGGCGTGTTGCTGTTCATTTCCGGGCCATCCATGCTAATCGCCGCCCTGAAATTGCGCCGACGTAACTTGGCGCCTATCTTGGATGCCAGCGGTTGGGCCATTAACACGAAAGCTTTAATCAACCTCTCATTTGGACGTTTGCTAACCGGCACAGCCACGTTGCCGAAAAACGCCGAACGTCAATTAGTTGACCCTTTCGCTGATAAAGAAACACCCTGGCGCAGCTATGTCATTCTGGCCGTTTTGTTGGGCATACTGGCCATGATGTGGAAGCAGGATTTATATCAAAAATGGTTGGCCAAACCTGAAAAACCAGCCGTGACCGAACCCGCCAAACCGACTGGGACGGATACACCAAAGCCAGCCGTCCCAACCGCCACGCCCGCACCCAAGCCTTAATTTAAGATGCTTGGTTGAATTTTATTGTTGGCTCTTCTATCCTTTAAATTGCCGGGGCAATACGTTTCCGGCAATTTCCAGGAGAGGAACCATTACAAGATGAATATCATTGATTTAAGAAAAAACCTTCGCGATTCAAACATAAACCAACGCACCGCCGACCGCCGCCAAAACCCTTATCCGTTCGGCTCACCGGAATGGCATGAGTACATTATCAAAAACGGGCTTGAACGCCCAAGCCATGACCGTAGGACGATCCTCAGACGCGCCAGTGATCTTCGATCAGTATCTGAAACAACACGGCGTGAACGGCCTTATAAACGCATCCTGCTGACCCCCGCCGAAAAAAAATTATTGGAGGATATGTATTTGTCAGATTTGGAATAAGCCGCTTTATAACTTGGTCATTTTCAACGGTGGGCACATTCACGCCACGCCGTTGATTGCTTAACTCTTTTTCTTAGGCGGTTTAATCGCCTCTTTAATCGCCAACACAGAACCTTTATTCAAACGCTTCGTCCTTTGGCCGCCATGGCACAAGGCTCCCCGAAACCCCAAATAATGGGGTTTATAAGCCAATAAGCTGGGAATGTCACTTTCCCGCAATGATCCGGCCAATCCGGTAAGCAATGATAAGGAGCGGGCTTTCCTAATAAATTCCGCAACCGTTTCGCCGTCTAATATTTTAGTCAAACGGCCTTTGGCCTTGTCCATCGTATCGAGCATAACGCCTTTGAACCCCGCCGATTTCAAGGCACGCACCACCGTCAAATCAGGTTCGGCATCGGCAAACAAAACCGCAATCAGTTTATGCTGATCCGTGAGCACGGATAATTTAGAAATCGTCCCGCCCCAATCGCCCTCAGGAAAAAAACCAATTTTTATATAATCGACCCCCGTTCCCGCCATCACTTTGGTGGCAAAAAAGATAACATCCGGCTGCATCGGCAAATCGCCAATCGTCGCACTGACCAGACAACGCTTGTCAATTGCTTTGACAATGTCCTGCACGGTGTCCGTATCCAATGCCCCCAAAGCACCATGTTCAGGTTCTTTCAGGTCAATGATGTCTACTCCGGCTTCCAACACCATCAGGGCTTCTTCTACATTCCTGACACTTGCCAGCATTTTGGTCATGACCTTCCTCCCTGTTGCTTAAAATCTTCAATCGCCGCCATCAACCAAGCCCACGCTTCACACTCACGTTCACCCGCCGTTTTGTCAAAACCAATCTGCAAATAAGCCAATTCAGCTTCAATCTTTGCCATAGGCAACATCTGCAAACGGCTGACCAAAATCGCCGCTTCCAACACAGCAAACTGGGCGCGGTTATAGCCCATAAACGGCTTGTGGTTGACCGTATGCACAGCTTTGCAAAACACTTTAGGGCGGGTTGCATCATCTTCAATGCGCACGACTTCAACTTCCGTATGTGCTAATGCCCCAACCAACACTTGGGCATCAATTTTTTCCGCCGCTTGCAAAGGCCAATCGCGCCGTCCCGTCAAACAGCCAGCAAACAGCCGCACATCATCGCAGTAATTGAGCACGGCAACAGAGGTTTGCAACAGATTAGCCAGCGTTGTGGAAGGACGGAACGGTAGGATAATAAAGCCATCGCCGTCCAAATGAATACCCATTGGCGCAATATGGGCAAGGCCTGCACTATTTTGGGTGGTGACTAGGGTTTCTTGGATCATGCTTGTTAAATTAGGGTTTCTGCAAGGTCGTTCCGGCAGGTTTGAACGTATGTAAATCAACCGTCGCTTCAGCGTGGTCGGTGGCACAGCCCCAAGTCAGCACTTGATCTTGAGTAAAGCGTTTGCCCAATTGCCAAGCAATTTCCGCCCGTGCCAATTCCACACCCAAATAAAACGCATGGCCGCCATCTTTTTCGACACCCAATTGGGGATATAAGGCAAACGGGTCGGTCGCCGTATGCAAGCCGTCACGGTTAAAGATATGCAAACCTTCGCTGCTGGTTTGGATGCGGTAGCTAGGGTCTTTGATTTGCCCCGCGAGTTCTTGAATTTCCGTTAATGAATAAGGAAATGGCGCAGGCTCATGGACAGTCATCAAACCCGGATTGATGTGTTTGGGCAAGGTGTCATGCTGTTTGGCGGCTAACATGACACGCCTTGCAAGGTCGGCTTCTTTGATGGCGCGGCAAGCATGGCGGCTGACTTCGGTCGCTAAAATATGATTGATGTCCAACTCCGAACAAATGCCCAACAATACCGCATTCATACCCACGGTATCGGCGTGGGTAAGTTCGGTGATGTTACCCACCCCCATCATGATTTCCACCTCAGGGTGGCGGTTACGCACCTCATGATAACGGACTATCGAACGGGTAAAGCCAAAATGGATAGGGTCAAGAATAGGATCAACGATAAAGGCACGGTTCTTGGCCTGCATTCCGGCGATGGCGCGGTCTAAGGATGCCAAATCTTCATGCTGCTGGGGGATCAAAATCGGGGTGCTGGCCACTTCATCGGCGATCCATAGTGTCGATTCATGCAGGCTCAGCAAATAATCGGCACCGGCTTTGCCGCCCCTAAGCAAATCCTGTTCATTCAGGGAGTCAATACTCACCAAAAAACCTGCGTGTTTCAACGCCTGGATCAGCTCTTCCATATGCGGAAATGGGGTGCTTGGCAAACAGCCTATATCAATCACATCCGCGCCATTGTTTTTATAGTACTGTGCACGCGCCAGTACCGCATCAATATCCAAATAGGGCGCATCGGTGATTTCAGCAAAGATTTTCACTTTATACTCGGCCAAATCATAGGCATGGGCTTTTTTGCCAAAAAAAGCCGGCAAATCTTTGAGCTCTTCAGGGCCGCGCACCACTTCGATATTGAAATGTTGCGCCAAATCGTCAATATCGCCCCGGCAACGCCCTGGCAAAATGATGCGGTCAGCACCCAACGTGTCCTGCAAACGCCGCTTGATCATGTCGGTGGTCATCAACGCCGCGACTTTCAAGCCTAATTGATGCACCGTATAGGTAAAATCCGGCTGCATTTTTTCAAGGATACGGTGCAACTGCTTTTCTGCCAGCTTGCCCGTCAAAAACAAGACATGGCCATTCATGACAAACTGGCCAAACGGGCTTGCACAGTTGAAATTAACGCCTCAACACTCTCCACGACGGTTGTGTATTCAAACTGGCGTAAGCGTTCCGTACCTTCCAAATCAATTTTGCGCGGATACACCATCACCTTGCCGCCTGGCGCGGTGGTTTCCATTTCGGGGGCGATGTCGCACGGGTAGACAATGCTCGGAATACGGCATTTGCCCGCTTGGGAATATAAATTGGTCACTAAGGAATCAGAAATGCCCAACACGCATTTGGCGACGGTATTGGACGTGGTCGGTGCCATCACAAAAGTATGGTAATAACCTTTATAAAACAAGCCAACAGGCGGTGCTGAGGCGGCTTTATCGCGGTATACGGGCATTTTGGCGCGTAGGTCATCTAGCTTGATGCCGTACATTTTCAGGACTTCTTCGCCCGCTTGGCTGATGTATAAATCAACGTTATCCAAGGCCATCAAATAAGCGATGCAGTCTTCAATGTAATGGCCTGAACCGGTGATGGCCCAGGCTAATCGGGGTTTGTGCATGGAAAAATCGGTCACGCTTTAGGCAAGGTCACGCCCGTTTGGCCTTGATATTTGCCGCCACGGTCTTTATAAGACGTTTCGCAGACTTCATCGCTGCCCAAAAACAACATTTGCGCCACGCCTTCATTCGCATAAATTTTCGCTGGCAAAGTCGTGGTATTGGAAAACTCCAAGGTCACATGGCCTTCCCATTCCGGCTCCAACGGCGTGACATTGACAATAATGCCGCACCGCGCATAAGTCGATTTGCCCAAACAAATAGTCAGCACGTCACGAGGGATACGGAAGTATTCAACCGTCCTGGCCAACGCAAACGAATTGGGCGGGATAATGCACACATCGGATTTGACATCGACAAAACTATTGGAATCAAAGTTTTTCGGGTCAACAATCGCAGAGGTGATGTTGGTGAAAATTTTAAATTCATCCGCACAGCGGACATCGTAACCATAACTGGACGTGCCGTAAGAAATGATCGGCCCTTGCTCCGATGCCCTGACCTGCTGGCTGGCAAACGGTTCTATCATGCCGTGCTGTTCGGCCATGCGCCGTATCCATTTATCGCACTTAATGCTCATAAGTCTGTAATCACCTGATTAAAAAAGCGTAAAATTTTAGCATAGATGGCAACTAGACGCTTGGGAACGGGCATTAAATAACTTGAGCATTTGATTTTCCCCTCTCCCTAGCCCTCTCCCAGAGGTAGAGGGAACATGTTGTCGAAGTTATTTCATCCCCGTTCCTTAGGCCGTGTTGCCAAACCCGCATTAACTGTTCTGCACCACAATAGTCGGGAATTTCGCGCTAAAATCCTTGGTTTTTAACGCCAATTTGGCGGCAGTCTTACGGGCGATGGCCTTATAAATTTGCGCAGGCCGTGAATCAGGTTCGGCGACGACTGTGGGCCGGCCCAAATCGGCATCTTGGCGGATATTGATGTCCAGCGGTAACGCACCCAAAAAATCCACCTTGTTGATTTCCGCCATCGCGACACCGCCACCCGTACCAAAAATGGCCTCTTCATGGCCGCATTGCGAGCAGATATGCAGGCTCATGTTCTCAATGATGCCCAACACCGGGACATTGACTTTAGCGAACATGCTCAAGCCACGCTGCGCATCAATCAAGGCAATATCTTGGGGCGTGGTGACAATCACCGCGCCGCTGACCGGAATCTGTTGCGCCAAGGTCAATTGGATGTCGCCTGTTCCGGGCGGCAAATCGACAATCAGATAATCCAATTTTTCCCAGTTGGTGTCGCGTAGCAATTGTTGCAAGGCATTGGTGGCCATCGGCCCGCGCCAGATCATGGCCTGTTCGGCTTCCACCAAATAACCGATGGAGATGGTTTGTATATCGTAGGCGACCTTCGGCATCATCGTGCGGTTGTCATGGCTTTCTGGTTTACCGGACAAACCCAGCATGGTCGGGATGCTCGGCCCGTAAATGTCCGCATCCAAAATGCCCACCGTCGCCCCTTCCGCCGCCAAGGCCAAAGCCAAATTGACAGACGTGGTGGATTTGCCGACACCGCCCTTGCCGGAAGCCACGGCGATAATGTTTTTGATGTTCGGATAAGGTTTTAAGGTTTGCTGCACGGCATGGGCAATCACCTTAAAAGACACATCCACGGTGAGTTTTTCGATGCCACCCAAGCTTAACAAATGATGTTCAATCTCTGTC
Source organism: uncultured Methylocucumis sp. (assembly GCA_964446885.1). GTDB lineage: Bacteria > Pseudomonadota > Gammaproteobacteria > Methylococcales > Methylomonadaceae > Methylovulum. The sequence continues at coordinate 20,340 of CAYUQV010000002.1, read as the reverse complement.
TGCATGCTTGCCAAAATGCTTTGCGCGGGATAACCCAGCTCAATTTTGACGCTGACATGCCCCTCCTCCACCGTAATTTTCTTGACCGATTTGGCAGTCACCAAATCTACACCATGATTAGGGTCAACAAACAATTTAAGGCGTTGCTCGATTTCAGCTTTTTCTATGCTAGACATGAATACTCCCAAAGGTTTAAAAAATCACTGGCTATGATAAGCAGGATATAAGCCAACCTGCATTTTTTCAACCCATTTCGCGGCTTTAGCCTTATTAAGACTAAAGCCCATCCTGAAAGCGAGATTTTTTTGTCCACGAAAAACACAAAAAATCACGAAAATACGAAATTACTAATGTGAAATGTTTCGTGTTTTTCGTGCCGTTCGTGGACAAAAAATATTTAAAACTACGTTTTTCAAGTAATCGGGAGCCTCTTCAGGATTATTCGGCTTTTGCAATGTCCACAAAACCATGTATGCCGCGTTTAGATTTGACCGCCAACCAGTCTTTCAAAGCCAGCAATTCTTCTGTTTCTTCCAAATCATCCAAGCTTTGTTTGTTTCGCAACAACCGGAAAGCAGCCGCTAGGATAGCGTAGCGTTCCCCGGTGATTCCGGCGCGTCTTAAGCCCACGGTATTCAGCTTGTAATGGCGGGCGGGACGGCCTCCGATCAAGGTGAATGGAATGACATCCATATTCAGCCCCGTCGTGCCCTGCACAATCGCAAACGAGCCAATCCGGCAAAATTGGTGCGCAACCACACCACCGCCCATAAACACATTATTGCCGACTTGCACATGCCCGCCTATCGCAACGTTATTGGCAAAAATGGTCTTATTGCCGATTTGGCAATCATGGGCGACATGGCTATTGTTCATAAAATAACAGCCCGACCCGATATGCGTTGCCGCATCTGCTTTACTGGCCCGATGGGCGGTAAAGCCTTCGCGGAACACGTTGTTGTTGCCACAAATCAACCAGGATACGGTTGCCGCATCAAAACTGGTGTCTTGCGGCAAATCGCCAAGCACCGCATGGGGATGCAGGATATTAGATTCACCCAATTTGACGTAAGGCTGCACCACGGCATGGGCGCCGATTTGGCAATGGTCGCCGATTTCTACGTGGCTTTCGATAACGGCAAACGGGCCGACAGTGACGTTATTGCCTAATTTGGCATCATCAGCAATGTAAGCGGTGGGGTGAATGTGTGCACTCATGGTTTGGCTATCCTCGTGGATGATATTTGGCGTGTAGTTCTTTTAACCGCTGGTTGGCGATATGGGTATAAATTTGGGTGGTGGACAAGTCAGAATGCCCTAACAATAGCTGCACAACACGCAAATCAGCACCGTGGTTCAACAAATGGGTCGCAAACGCATGGCGTAAGGTGTGCGGTGACAATTCCTTGCTGATGCCCGCCGTGAGGGCATGGCGTTTGATAATATGCCAAAAGGCTTGCCGCGTCATGTTGCTGGCACGGTTGGTGACAAACAAATAGTCACATTGCCGCTCGCCCAACAAAGCTTTTCTGGCCACGGCGATATAGCCCTCCAGCCAGGACATGGCCTCTTCACCAACCGGAATCAAGCGTTGTTTGTTGCCTTTGCCTGTGACACGCAACACACCTTGCCGGAAACTGACTTGCTCGAATTTCAAATCCACCAGTTCCGTGACCCGCAAGCCCGTAGCATAGAGCATTTCCAACATGGTTTTGTCGCGGTAGCCCAAAGGGTTGGTGGTTTCCGGTGCAGCCAGCAACAATTCGACATCGGCTTCCGATAGAGAATGCGGTAGGGGACGGCCTATGTGCGGTGCTGGGATCAAAGCGGTCGGGTCTGAGTGGATGCGGTTTTCGCGTAAGTAATAACCATAAAAACGCCGCAAGCTGGATAAAATCCGCGCCGCAGAGCGGCTACCGATGCCTTCTTGGTAACGGCTACCCAGAAAACCTGATACCTGTACGTTATCGGCTTCCAGCATGGGGTTGCCGTTCAGCCATTTGGCGAAAATCCGCAAATCGCTACGGTACGCGGACAAGGTGTTTTTGCTCAAACCTTGCTCGGCCCACGCAGCATCTAGGAATTGGTCAATCAGGTCATCAGAGGTCATATTTTCATTTGTCCACGAAAGACACGAAAAGCACGAAAAAGGGAATGCAGGGCTACCAAAAAAATTTCGTGCTTTATCGTGTTTCTTGTGCCCCTAGAGGGTATCGTGGACAGGATTTAATCCTTCAATGTTGGCAATGGCTTTATCAAGACCTGCCGATACCGTAATAAGTCAGGCCCATTTCCTTCAAGGCCTCAGGTTTGTACAAATTGCGCCCGTCAAAAACCACCCGGTCTTTCAGGGTGTTTTTGATCAACTCAAAATCGGGGCTCCAGAAATTTTTCCATTCAGTCACGACCAGCAAGGCATTGGCCCCTTCCAACGCGGCTTCGGGCGAATCCACCAAAACCAACCCCGGTTTGTCACCATAAATGCGTTTGGCCTCGTGCATCGCTTCCGGGTCATAGGCTTGCACGGTAGCCCCGGCGGCAATCAACGCTTCAAGAATCACCCGGCTGGGGGCTTCGCGCATGTCGTCCGTCCGGGGTTTGAACGCAAGACCCCACATCGCAAAGGTTTTGCCTTGCAAATCGCCTTGGTAATGTGCGTTAACCTTAGTGAACAAGACTTGCTTTTGGCGGTTGTTGACACTTTCCACTGCTTGCAGCAATTCGGCGTTATAGCCCATTTGCTGGGCGGTGCGCTCCAAGGCTTTGACATCTTTAGGAAAACACGAGCCACCATAGCCGCAACCGGGATAGATGAACGAATAACCGATGCGCGAATCCGAGCCGATACCGTTACGGACATGTTCAATGTCCGCACCCAGGCGTTCAGCCAGATTGGCAAGTTCGTTCATAAAGCTGATTTTGGTCGCCAACATCGCATTGGCGGCGTACTTGGTCAGCTCCGCCGAACGCACGTCCATAACAATGAGGCGTTCATGGTTGCGGTTAAACGGTGCGTACAGGTTTTTTAAAAGCTTTGCAGCCTTACGGTTATCGGTACCGATGATAATACGGTCAGGTTTCATGAAATCATCAATCGCCGCGCCTTCTTTCAAAAACTCTGGATTGGAGACGACATCATAGGGTACATCCACCACCCGTGCGGCTTGGACGTTTTCAATCACTTCCTTCACTTTGTCCGCCGTGCCGACAGGCACGGTGGATTTGTCAACGATGATCCGGTATTCCTGCATGTGCTCGGCAATGGATTTAGCAACCGCCAGCACATACTGCAAATCCGCCGCGCCGTCTTCATCAGGCGGTGTCCCAACGGCGATGAATTGGAATACCCCATGCGCAACGGCTTCTTGGATGTCGGTGGTGAATTTCAGACGGCCTGCACGTTGGTTGTCCAGCACCATTTCTTCCAATCCAGGCTCAAAAATAGGCACGATGCCTTGTTTCAAATTGGCGATTTTGGTGGCATCAACATCAATGCAAAGGACATCGTTACCGACTTCAGCCAAACAAACGCCTGTGACCAGACCAACATAACCGGAGCCAAATACTGTGACTTTCATGTTTTTTACCTAAAATTTTAGGCCCGTGACCATAACGGCCTAAAAGGCTTGTAGATTGAAAAAGAAAATAATAATGCAGGCAAACTGTTAATTTTTCGGGAATGGGTTATTTGACGAGATTTGCGACACGTCTGGCGTTTTCTTGCCAATACAGTTTTTTATCGTCCAAAGTCTGTGCGGCGGCTTGGCCTAAACGGGCACGCAACCGCGCATCAAAACATAATTCACAAAGCTGGGCAGTGAAAGCTTGGCCATCGGCAGGATCAAACAATAACGCATCTTGGCCGTGGGTCAGGATTTCGCGGATATTGGCGCGATCCGGGGCAATCACGGCCTTTCCTAACACCATGTATTCAAACAGTTTCAACGGTGAGGCATACGCAACCACATCCGGTTGCAAGGCTATATCAAACAAGGCGACATAACGGGCGACTTCGTCACGGTCAATAATGCCCGTGACCGACACCCTATCGGCCACCCCCAATGCTAAAGCTTGCTGTTCAATCGCGGCGCGGGCGGGGCCATCGCCAACCAATAATAAATGCCAATTTTGCCCCCGGTTATCGGCAATCGCCTGCACCACGCGGTCTAAACGATGCCAATCACGGACAAACCCGGTAAAGCCCAACACCAATTTATTTTCAAGCTGATATTTTTGGACAATATCTGCACTGTCAATGCCTTGACCAAACCTTTCCTGATTGATGCCATTGGGGATAACAGTGATTTTAGCGGCACAAGTACCGTTGGCGATGACCATATCCGCCAACACCTGGGTCACTGGCAAGACATGGTCGGCATTTTGCCACGCATAACGCTCCGACCATTTCGCCAACCCATCAAGCTGGATGCCGTTATGTTGTTTGCGCTCGGCGTAAAGCGGCGCGTTAACCTCCAGCAACAACGGTATTTTGAAAAGCTTTTTCGCCCAAATACCGGATGGGAAAAATAAGTTATACCGTTCGTAAATGACATCAGGCTTGTGCTTGGCGAGCAACCGCACTACTTTGAAAAAATCAAGCACGGCGTAATTGAACTCGATAAACTCATGCAAAAAACCCGGCAACAACTTGCGTATCAAATCCACCGCACCGGAACTACTGCCAAAGCCTTTATTTTCGATGGCTTCAGGTTCGGCCATGACAATTTCATGGCCTAAGGCTTTTAAGGCTGTGATCAGCTCTTCAATATGCACATATTGCCCATCTTTAGAAGCGATGCGATGGTGATAGAGAATTTTCATCAAATATCCTGGTCAAGCATTTTCTGCAAAATAGGCGGTTAAAGCAGGTTTTTTAACGCCGAATACACCCCATCCACCGTATCATCCCACGAGAAACCTTCGGCATAACGGCGAGTATCTTCCCGGTTCGGGTAACGGGCAAATAGCGCATTGACACCCTGGGCGATGCCGTTGGCACTGCGTTCTTCGACCAAAACCCCAGATTCAGGCGTACGCAACACTTCGGGAGTTCCCCAAATGGCTGTGCCCACCACTGGCGTACCGCAAGCCATCGCTTCCAGCAAAACGTTTGCCCAACCTTCGCGGCTGGATGCCAACACCAAGGCATCGGACGCACTATAAACTTCGGCAAGCTGCTGATGGGTCAACGCCCCTAAGAACCGTACCCGGTCAGTTAAATTCAAACGGGCCACTTGAGCCTGCAAGGCCGCCATGTCTTCACCATCCCCGGCAATCAGCAATTCATAACCGGGCAATTGCAGCATGGCTTCAATGATCAAATAATGGCCTTTACGTTCGATCAAATGCCCGACCGACAACAAAGTCGGCTTGGTCAGGCCTAAGCTTTTACGGAGCAGCGGGCGGTCTTGCGGGCTAAAAAGCTGTAGATCGACCCCGTTCCGCAAAGTGTGGATTTTTTCGCCATCAACACCCAACCGGATCATTTCCTGACGCAGGGCCTCACACACCGTAATGATTTGCCCGGCCTCCCGTGCCGCCCATAACAACATTTTTCTGGGCAAGGTATAGTTGGGAACCAAACTAATATCCGTGCCTAGAGCCGAAATCACCAACGGTTTTTTTATCGCTTTGGCAATCATCGCAGCCGCCACGCCGTCAGGATAAAAATAATGCACGTCCATCGCATCAAAATCATAACCGTCAGCAATCAGACGTTTTACAGTTGGTAAAGTGGCTGCCGCCATCATGGCCGGGGTCAGGTTCATGCCTATCTTAGGAATGACCGGATAACGCGGGTGATAAATGTCTATGCCGTGGCGCTGTTCTTGTTTGCAAACCCGCGCAAACTCGGCGTAAGAGCCAAAACACTTGGCACTGGAAGGAAACCACGGCACCGGAGCCACCACTTTGGCCTGCACAGACTTTTGTTCCATCAAGTGGCGTAACCGCTGTTCAGTAAAAATGCCATGACGGAACTGCACATCATTAGGGTACAACGTGGTGTAAGTTAATATTTTCATAATCACAAATCGGACTTATCAATTGTCAAATGAATAGCGGGCTTTTGGGCGGCTATGGTATTGCATTAAGCCTTTCGAGTCGAATAATGTCCACCGCTTGGCCATTTTTCAGGCAAACCGTTTAAACTATGCCGATTAAAAACCACCCCACGACCCAACCCTGACTATGAAACCATCCTTAATTGTGAGCGCAGTGCAACAGCCCTGCAACTTAGACCGCCAAAGCAACCTGGACTTTTCCATCGCCCAAATCCGTGCCGCCGCTGCGCAAAACGCCGATTTGGTGATCTTGCCCGAACTGCATTTGGGGCCGTATTTTTGCCAAAACGAAGATTATAACCATTTTGATTTGGCACAAGCGATTCCAGGGCCAACCACAGCCGTATTGTCCGAAGTCGCCAAACAAGAACAAGTGGTGATTGTTTCGACCATTTTTGAAAAACGCGCCCCTGGCTTGTACCACAACACCGCCGTGGTGTTTGATAAAGATGGCAGCATCGCCGGAAAATACCGGAAGATGCACATTCCTGATGATCCGGGTTTTTACGAAAAATATTTTTTCACGCCCGGCGATTTGGGCTTTACGCCGATTGAAACCTCCATCGGCAAATTGGGCGTATTGATTTGCTGGGATCAATGGTATCCCGAAGCGGCACGGCTCATGGCGTTGGCGGGTGCGGAACTGCTGATTTACCCGACTGCTATCGGCTGGGATTTGGCTGACACCCACGAAGAACAGCAACGCCAACTCGAAGCCTGGGTGACAGTGCAACGCGGCCACGCGGTCGCCAATGGCCTGCCCGTGATTGCCTGTAACCGCATCGGTTTTGAAAAAGCCCCCGATTCCGATCAAGGCATCCAATTTTGGGGCAATAGCTTCATGGCAGGGCCACAAGGGGAATTTCTCTGCCGCGCCAATAACAGCGACAACACCTTACTGACCTGGACACTAGACAGTGCAAGGACAGAACGGGTACGCCAAATTTGGCCCTTTTTGCGCGACAGGCGCATTGATGCGTACGGTGAATTGGTCAAACGTTTTATTGACTAAATCCGGCAGGCAGGGGATATGTGCGATACCCCTGCCCCGCTTAATCAAACATCGGCCAATTGCCGATAAGCCCCGCGATAATACAAAACAGGTTCGCCCGCACGGCAGATACTGTGTTGGACTTCCCCAACCACAATCCAATGTGTGCCTGCCCGCACTTTCTCAACTACCTTACATTCCAGCGACATCAGGCTTTCGGTCAAGACAGGCACACCCGTCAAACCCATTTCCCAAGGCGTATTGGCAAAACGTTCCTGTTGGCTGCTGCCACCCGCAAACTGGTTGGACACCTCTTGTTGTTCCGTACTCAAGACATTGACGGCGAAGTGTTGGCTTTCATCAATGCCCTCCCCGGTGTCCGCCCGATGGTTCAAACACACAAGGATTTGCGGAGGATCCAACGAAACACTGGAAAACGCCGTGACCGTCATCCCTTGGTTGCCGAATTTTTCGGAACAAGTGGTCACGACCGAAACGCCGCTCGCCCAAAGTTGTAACGCTTGCTTAAAATCTTCAACACTAACAGTCATTTATCCCTTCCTTTTTGCAACAAAAAAGGCTGAAACGTATCAACCGTATCAGCCTCAAAACCGATAATCACCAATGGCCTTACCGATTAGATGTTATTCATGCGAATTGATTATTTATTTTTTTTGCCTTTTTTATCAGCACCTTGGGCTTTCATTTTGGCTTCGAAAGCATCACCTTGTTGCTTGGCGGTGTCATGGCAAGCTTTCAGGGCAGCACTGTCTTGAGCCGCTTGGGCGCAAGTGAGATGAGTTTGGATGATTTGCAGACGTTCTTGCAAATTAGCCACACGTTGGTCTTTGGCAGCTTGGAATACCGCAGGGTCTTGGGTTTTTTCGGCAGCCATCGCCATAGAGGAAGCCAAAACGCCTGCAATCATCACTAAAGAAATTTTCATGTTCATAGTTGTCGCCTGAATTAGTTTTATTAGATTGGGAACTGTGAAGATAACAACGCCAAGCCAAGCCCGTCAAAAAAACAGTCATAGCCATTGGCCCTGCCAGCAACTCGCAAAATCTACGCCGCATCAGCCAGTTTGTCAAAATTGCCGTCATGGAAACTTATAGCATGCTTTAAAAAAGCCTATTTTTACAAAGGCTTATTATACGTTTAGCAACCCATCCAAGCTTTTCAAACCCACCCAAACCACTGCCAGCACCCAAAATGCCATCGCAACAACCCAGTGGCAATCATCATAGGCATTAAAATTGCTAAAAATATGTTGAGTGCGCGAAAACCGCTATTTCTCAGTATCCTTATGGATTAATCACGGTTTATCGCACTATAATCGACCATACAAAGCCTACGCCCTATTCATTTTTTAACAGTCAGGAGAAAACAATGCACAAAATTACCTTAATCAAAGGCGACGGCATCGGCCCGTCCATCATGGACGAAGCGGTCAAGGTCATCAATGCCTCAGGCGTAAAAATCGAATGGGAAGAAGCCTACGCCGGGATGTCCGCCTTTGAAAAATTCGGCACGCCGTTGCCGGATGAAACCATGGCCTCGTTCGACCGTACCCGTGTCGCCTTCAAAGGCCCGTTGACCACCGTGGTCGGTTCCGGCTTTAGAAGCATCAACGTCGCCCTGCGCCAACAATACGACTTGTACGCCAACGTACGCCCCGCCAAAAGCTGGCCCGGCATCAAAACCCGTTTTGACAACGTGGACATCGTCATCGTCCGCGAAAACACCGAAGGTTTATACGTGGGTCTGGAACATTATTTATCGCCCAAAAAAGACATCGCCGAAAGCTTGGCGGTCGTCACCCGCAGCGCATCCGAGCGCATTGTCGAATACGCCTTCCAATACGCCCGCGACAACCACCGCAAAAAAGTCACCGTTTGCCATAAAGCCAACATCTTAAAATTCAGCCAAGGCTTGTTCTTAGACGTCGCCCGCGAAGTCGCCGCCCACTACCCTGACATTGCCTTCGATGAAAAAATCATCGACGCGGCCTGTATGCACATGGTCATGAAACCGGAACAATTTGACGTGGTCGTCACCACCAACATGTTCGGTGACATTTTGTCTGACCTGACCGCAGGCTTGGTCGGCGGTTTGGGCCTAATCCCAGGCGCCAACATCGGTGCAGATGCGGCCTTGTTTGAAGCCGTCCACGGCAGTGCGCCCGACATCGCCGGCAAAAACCTCGCCAACCCCACCGCCGTAATTATGGCAGGTGCGATGATGCTAACCCACATCGGCGAACCCGAAGCCGCCGAACGCGTCATTAAAGCCGTGGAAAAAGTCGTCAACGAAGGCATTTACGTCACCCCGGATTTAAACCCCAACTCCAAAGCTGGCACGATAGAAATGGGTAACGCCATTGTGGCGGCGATGGCGTAAGCCATAAGTGATGTATCAGTTGGGGCGAACAACAAACCCCAACTGATACGGCTTCAAAACTTCTGGACTCCAGCAGGCACAACAACTAATGCCACTCATTGAAAATCTACAAATCACCAATTTTAAATGCTTCAAGCAATTGGAGGTTAAAGGTCTTGGTCAGGTCAATCTGATTGGCGGGAAAAATAATGTGGGGAAGACGGCGTTTTTGGAGGCGGTGGAATTGTTTTCAGCGACAACCCCTGGGTATCATCTTGCGGTTTTGATGTTAAATATTCAGATATTGTTAAATAGAAGACAACGTAGACACATCCACCAAACATCCCAACCAATGGAATTGGATTTTTTTTATAACAACGCTTCAAGCATTAGAATTTCTTCAAATTCAGAGCGTTATTGCCAAATTGAACGGATATTTGGAGTTTCTGAAGATAACGGATTACCTCAAGAATCATTACGTTTGTCTGTTTCTAATCAAGGTGTACAGGAAATGTTTCCAACACCTACACCTGTGACGCGTTTTACTTTGACTAATAACGAAGAGATTAGTCAAATGGGTAAGAGCATAAAAATAATTAACAAACTTCCATTAGTTAATTTTCTATCCTCGACCGCAGCTTCTGAACAGGATATTGCTGATTTGCTGGGTGAAGTTATTGAATTGGGGCGTGAAGAATTTGTTAACCAATCGTTAACTAAATTTGACCCGAACATTCAAGCAGTCAAGCCTATTCCTAAATCGAACCACATTTTATTAAAACTCAAATTAATAACCCGAGAAAACTTAGTTCTCTTATCCTCTTTAGGCGAAGGCATAAACCGCTACATAGCCATCCTCTGCGCCATCTGGGCCAACAAAGACGGTTTCCTATTAATCGATGAAATAGAAAACGGCATCCATTACACCAATTACAAAAAACTCTGGGAAATCATTTTTAAGACCAGCGTAGAAGCCAATTGCCAACTGTTCATCACCACCCATTCCAAAGAATGTATCACCGCATTCAATGACATGCAGTTTGAAGTTGATACTTGCAACGCTCAATATTTTGAATTTTATAAAAATTTAAAAACTGATCTTATTGTCGCTTCTAGCAGGGATAAAGAACAATTGCAGTACGCATTAACTCACGAAGGCAGGATACGCGGTGAGTAATAATTTGCTGATTGTTGAAAGCCCTAACGACAAGCTATTTATTGAACGTTTACAGCGCGAATTAGGTGATACCGATTTTACTGTCGATAAACCGATCATCAATGATTTTGAATGTTTGGACGGATTATCCCTAAAACGCTTGGAAGATAAATTGCTCGAAGTATCTTTTGACATAGGCAAAAAAGGTTTGGGCAAAATCGGGATTCTAGTTGACGCCGATCTCGCAGGCACTGAAAAACGTGTCGGACTCATCAACCAAGCCATCAAACACATAGACCCTGAATTGGACATACGGGCAACTAACACTTGGTATAAAAGCGCGTCACTGGATGTTGACTTCTCGTGCCACGTCCTCAACATTGAGGGTTTCGGTGAGCTGGAAACCCTGCTAAAAACCATCAAAAACCAACCCTCGCCCTACGCTGACTGCCTGAACGCCTGGCAAAATTGCCTAAATGACCATCGGCAAACCTTAAGCACCAAAGAATTCGACAAATTCTGGTTGAGCCTCTATCAGCGTTACGACGGTTGTGATAAAAACGATCAAAAACAAGCCGGGCGCAAATGCAACTTTGCCGCCAGCTTGGAAAAAGATTTATGGGACTTTTCCCATGCCGCACTAGATGAATTAAAAGCTTACTTACTAACATTTGGTTGATAGTTTGCTCATCGTCAAAATTATGTTAGGTGTCATATCAATAAATACCAGCAGACCAACAGATTATGAACACAGCCTATTTAGAAAAAATTGAACAAGAAATCCAACAAATGCCCCCAGAATATCTGCCTGCATTGTTGAGCATCATCCATACCTTTAGAGAAAGCGTACAGTTAAACAACGCAACACAAAGTTTCCAGCAAGGTTGGCAAGAAGCATTAGCAGGCGAAACCCAGCCGCTTGCAACGCTGTGGGATGATTTAGAAACATGACGGTCACTATTGCCTATACGGGCGAATTCAAACGCAATCTAAGGCAATTGTTAAAAAAGTATCCGCAAATCCGCAACGACATAGAACCTGTTTTACAAACTTTGCAACAAGACGAATTATTGGGTGACAGAATCCAACAGAACTCATATTGTGTTTACAAAGTGCGGGTGAAAAATTTGACCGCCCAAACAGGCAAAAGCGGCGGTTATCGGATAATCTACTATTTGCAAACCCAAACGGAGATTGTGTTGCTGACCATTTATTCCAAATCCGAACAATCTGACATCTCAAGCGCCGAAATCAAGCGCATCATTAAACAATTCACCAACTGAATTTTACTTAAGGAGCCTTTCATGCTAATTGAATACCGCAAACACGTAGAAGAACGCGCCGCTGAAGGCATTGTGCCTAAACCGTTGGACGCTGCACAAACCGCTTCCCTCTGCGAACTCATCAAAAACCCACCCGCTGGCGAAGAAGCTTTCATTTTGGATTTGCTCGCCAACCGCATCCCCGCTGGTGTGGACGAAGCCGCGTATGTCAAAGCCGGATTTTTGACGGCGATTGCCAAAGGCGAAGCCACGTCACCGATTTTAACGCCAGAAGATACCACCGAATTACTCGGTACGATGCTCGGCGGTTATAACGTCGCGCCGTTGATTGATTTGCTGGATGTCGGTGCACTTGCGCCTATCGCCGCCAAAGCCTTGTCGCATACGTTATTAGTGTTCGATGCTTTCCACGACGTGCAAAGCAAAGCCGATGCAGGTAACGCTTACGCTAAACAAGTCCTGCAATCGTGGGCGGATGCGGAATGGTTCACCAGCAAACCTGCCGTACCGGAAAAAATGACCGTGACGGTGTTTAAAGTCACAGGCGAAACCAACACGGATGATTTGTCACCCGCACCCGATGCGTGGTCACGCCCGGACATCCCGTTACACGCCAAAGCCATGCTGAAAATGCCGCGCGAAGGCATCACCAACGCCGAACAACAAATCACCGAACTCAAACAAAAAGGCTTCCCTGTCGCTTATGTCGGTGACGTGGTCGGCACGGGTTCATCGCGCAAATCGGCGACCAATTCCGTGTTGTGGTACATGGGCAATGACATCCCGTTTATCCCCAACAAACGCGATGGCGGCGTCTGTATCGGCGGTAAAATCGCGCCGATTTTCTTTAATACCATGGAAGATTCTGGCGCGTTGCCGTTTGAATGTGACGTGACCCGCTTGCTGATGGGCGATGTCATCGACATTTTCCCGTATCAAGGCGTGGTCAAACGCCATGACAGCGATGAAGTGGTCTGCAACTTCAGCTTAAAAACCGATGTGTTGCTCGACGAAGTCCGCGCCGGAGGCCGTATCCCGCTGATTATCGGACGTGGTTTGACTGACCGGGCACGTAAAGCATTGGGCTTGTCAGCTTCCACCGTCTTTATCCGTCCATCAGATGAAGCTGATTCCGGCAAAGGCTACACGCTGGCGCAAAAAATGGTCGGCAAAGCTTGCGGCGTGGCGGGTGTGCGCCCCAACACCTATTGCGAACCACACATGACCACGGTCGGCTCACAAGACACCACCGGCCCCATGACCCGCGACGAATTGAAAGATTTGGCGTGTTTAGGCTTCTCCGCCGATTTGGTGTTGCAATCGTTCTGCCACACCGCCGCCTACCCCAAACCTGTCGACGTGACCATGCAACACACCTTGCCGGATTTCATTATGAATCGCGGCGGCGTGTCCTTGCGTCCTGGTGACGGTATTATCCATTCCTGGCTGAACCGTACCTTATTGCCGGATACCGTCGGCACAGGCGGTGACTCACACACCCGTTTCCCGATTGGCATTTCCTTCCCCGCTGGCTCTGGCCTAGTCGCCTTCGCCGCCGCCACAGGCGTAATGCCGCTGGACATGCCGGAATCGGTGCTGGTGCGCTTCACGGGTACGATGCAACCCGGCATCACCTTGCGTGATTTGGTCAACGCGATTCCTTACGCCGCCATCCAAAAAGGCTTGCTGACGGTTGCTAAGCAAGGCAAGAAAAACGTCTTTTCAGGCCGCATTTTAGAAATCGAAGGCTTACCGGATTTGAAAGTGGAACAAGCGTTTGAATTGTCCGACGCGTCCGCCGAACGGTCAGCAGGCGGTTGCACCATCAAGCTGAACGAAGCCCCCATCCGCGAATATCTGAACTCCAACATCACCTTATTGAAATGGATGATCGCGCAAGGCTACGGCGATGTCCGCACCATCGAACGCCGCATCAAAGCCATGCAAGATTGGCTGGATAACCCCGTACTGCTGGAAGCCGACCCCGATGCCGAATATTTCGAAATCATCGAAATCAACATGGACGAAATCAAAGAACCGCTATTGGCTTGCCCGAACGACCCCGACGACATCAAACCCCTGTCCGAAGTCGCTGGCACGAAAATCGACGAAGTGTTCTTGGGTTCATGTATGACCAACATCGGCCACTTCCGCGCTGCTGGCAAATTGTTGGAAAAAAACAAAGGCGAATTGCCGACCCGCTTGTGGGTTGCGCCACCGACCAAAATGGACCAAAACCAATTGGTCGAAGAAGGCTATTACGGCACGTTTGGTAAAGTCGGCGCACGCACCGAAATGCCCGGCTGTTCTCTGTGCATGGGCAACCAAGCACGGGTCGCGGAAAACGCCACCGTCGTATCCACTTCCACCCGCAACTTCCCCAACCGCTTAGGCAACGGTGCAAACGTGTTCTTGTCCTCAGCAGAATTGGCGGCAGTTTGTTCCATCTTGGGCAAAATCCCCACCGTTGAAGAATACATGGCTTATGCGGATCAAATTAATGCGTCTGCCGATGACACTTATCGGTATTTGAATTTTAATTTGATGGATAAGTATCAAGAGGCAGCAGTGTAAACCTGTTACCCACAGAAAAATTCAACGGACATAAAAAAACCACCTTAACTGAACATTAAGGTGGTTTTTATTTTTTACTTTGATTTATAAAGATTTTTTATATCTTTTAAGTCAAATTGCTTACAGAATTTACCGATTTAACAACGCTTCCACCCAACCCAAAACCCCGCCCAAAGCCGCACTCAAGCCACTAGGATCATTCCCGCCAGCCATTGCCATATCCGGCCTACCACCACCTTTGCCGCCGACTTGTTGGGCGACGAAATTGACCAAATCACCTGCTTTCACTTGTCCCATCCGATCTTTACTCACGCCAGCAACCAAGCTGACTTTGTCGCCTTCGACCACTGCCAGCACCACTACCGCGCTGCCGAGTTTGTTTTTCAATTGGTCGGCGAGGTCGCGTAGGGCTTTGGCTTCTATGCCTTCGAGTTTGACGGCTAGGACTTTCGTGCCAGCGACTTCTACGGCTTGATTGATTAAATCATCACCTTGCGAGCTGGCGAGTTTGGCGTTGAGGCGTTCGAGTTGTTTTTCCAAATCACGGCTTTTAGCCAGTAATTGCTCGACTTTTTCTGCCGCTTTGTCGGGTGCGCTTTTTAGCAATCCGGCAATGGTGTTTAACACTTGTTCGCGCTCACCCAGCCAAGCCATGCAGCCTGCGCCTGTGACAGCTTCGATACGGCGCACCCCTGCGGCTACGCCCGTTTCGCTGATAATTTTGAAGCAACCAATGTCGCCAGCGCGTTCAACGTGCGTGCCGCCACAAAGTTCGGTGGAGAATGCACCGATTTTTAGTACCCGTACTTCATCGCCGTATTTTTCGCCAAACAAGGCCATTGCGCCTGCTTTGACCGCGTCGTCTTTCGCCATTATTTCGGCTGACACGGGTTGGTTTAAGCGGATTTGCTCGTTCACCAATTTTTCTAAAACAGCTATTTGTTCCGGTGTGACGGGTTCAAAATGCGAGAAGTCGAAACGTAAGCGTTCGGGATTAACCAACGAGCCTTTTTGCGCGACGTGATCGCCTAAGGTTTGGCGCAAAGCGGCGTGTAACAAGTGGGTTGCGGAATGGTTGAGTTCGGTGGCTTTGCGTTGTTCGGCACTGACTTTGGCATTGCACAACTGCCCGACTTTCAGCTCTCCAGCCAGCACTTTGCCTTTATGCAGGAACAACGTGCCGCCTTGTTTTTGGGTGTCGGCGACGGCAAAAACCGCATCGCCTACTGTCAGTTCGCCACCGTCACCGACTTGACCGCCGGATTCTCCGTAGAACGGGGTTTTATCCAACACCACCACACCTTCTGCACCTGCCGCCAAGCTTTCGACAGGCTGGCCTTGTTGGTACAGCGCGACGATATGCACTTCATCATCGAGATTGCCGTAACCGATAAATTGGGTTTGGCTGTCGAGTTTGATGTCTTGGTCGTAATCCGCACCGAAACTGCTGGCAGAACGGGCGCGGTCACGTTGTGCCGCCATTTCTTTATCAAAGCCGTCATAATCGACGCTTAAATTGTGTTCACGGGCAAAATCGGCAGTCAAATCGACCGGGAAACCGTAAGTGTCATAAAGCTGGAACACGGTTTCGCCAGGAATAACCGTGCCTTCCAATTTGGCAACACAGGCTTCAAGGATTTTCATGCCCTGTCCTAGCGTTTCGGCGAAACGTTCTTCTTCTTTTTTCAAGATGCGTTCGACTTGCTCTTGCGCGGCGGCAAGTTCAGGATAGGCCGCGCCCATTTCTTCAACTAAAGGCGCGACCAGTTTGTAGAAGAAAATATCCAAAATGCCTAAGCGGTAGCCGTGACGGATAGCGCGGCGGATGATGCGGCGCAACACATAACCACGGCCTTCGTTGGACGGCATCACGCCATCGGCCACCAAAAACGCACAGGAGCGGATATGGTCGGCAATCACGCGCAAGGAACTGTTGGTCAAGTCATCATTTTTTGCCAATGCGGCGGCAGCCTTGAGCAACTTTTGGAACAAGTCGATTTCGTAATTGCTATGCACGCCTTGCATAATCGCCGAGATACGCTCCAAACCCATGCCCGTGTCCACGGAGGGTTTCGGTAACGGGGTCATCGCGCCATCGGCGGAACGCTCATACTGCATGAACACGAGGTTCCAGATTTCGATGTAACGGTCGCCATCTTCATCGGGCGAACCTGGAGGGCCGCCGAAGATGTGTTCGCCGTGGTCGTAGAAAATTTCCGTACACGGGCCGCAAGGGCCAACATCGCCCATCGACCAGAAATTGTCTTTGGTGGCGATGCGGGAAAAACGGTTCGGGTCGATGCCGACATCATTCAGCCAAATCGCTTCGGCTTCGTGGTCTTCGGCGTAAACAGTCACCCACAGTTTTTCGGCGGGGATTTCCATTTCCTTGGTCAAAAATTCCCACGCGTAATGGATGGCTTCTTTTTTGAAATAATCGCCAAAACTGAAATTGCCGAGCATTTCAAAAAACGTGTGGTGGCGGGCGGTGTAGCCGACATTTTCCAGGTCGTTATGTTTGCCGCCTGCACGGACACAGCGTTGGCTGGTCGCCGCCGTAGTGAAGGCGCGGTGTTCGCGGCCTAAAAACACGTCTTTAAATTGCACCATACCGGCGTTGGTGAACAACAAGGTCGGATCATTACCGGGCACTAAGGAGCTGGAAGGCTCAATGGCATGGCCACGTTGACGGAAAAAGTCCAGAAAGGCGGCGCGTAGGGCTGCGCTAGTCATTTTTTTCATGATATTGGCTGTCGGTTGGGGTCTAAAACTTAGGGAAACTGATGGCTAAATGGTTGATTAAGGCATTGACCAAGTCGGAGGGAAAACCGCGCTGCATCAAAAAACGGCTGCGTTTTGCCCATTCTTGGCGGCTGATTTGCCGCTGAGGTGCGTATTTTTTCCGGTAAACGTGCTCAAGCACATCCAACCAACTGTCGGCGACGGTGTGCATGATACGATCCAAGTCGTCGGTTTGGACACCGTTTTGGTTCAGTTCGTAGTGCACGGCTATCGGCCCGTAACCTTTTTGGATGCGTTGCCTTGCGTAGCTTTCGGCATAACGGGCATCATCTTGCCAGCCAAGCTTGGCCAGTTCATCGAGTATCGGCAAGATGGCATGTTTGCTAAATCCTTTTAACAGGCATTTGTTGAGCAATTCTTTGCGGCTATGGTCACGACGTGCCAGCAGACGTAGGCAGTAGGCTTTAATGTCTTGGGCGACGTCGTCCACAACCAATAAGCTTATTCTTCGTCAGCGAAACTGTCTTCACCCACAATATCAGCGACTTCCTCGATTAAGCTGATGGGTTTGGAGAAGGCTTCGGCACGGATTTTTTGTTCGATTTCCAGGGCTTTTTCGGGGTGCTCTTTTAGATAGGTTTTGGCGTTGTCTTTGCCTTGGCCGATTTTTTCACTGCCATAGCTGTACCAAGAACCGGATTTTTGGACAAAACCAAACTTAACGCCCAAATCCACCAATTCACCTAAAAAGGAAATGCCCTCACCGTACAAAATTTCAAATTCGGCTTCTTTAAAGGGTGGTGCGACCTTGTTTTTGACGACTTTGACGCGGGTTTCATTGCCGACAATTTCATCGCCTTTTTTGATCGAACCGATTCGGCGAATATCCAAACGCACCGAGGCGTAGAATTTGAGCGCGTTACCGCCTGTGGTCGTTTCGGGATTGCCGAACATCACGCCAATTTTCATACGGATTTGGTTGATGAAAATCACTAAGGTATTGGAACGTTTGATGTTTCCGGTCAGTTTACGCAGGGCTTGCGACATCAAACGGGCTTGCAGGCCCATGTGCGAATCACCCATATCGCCTTCGATTTCAGCTTTGGGCGTTAGGGCCGCGACCGAGTCGACCACAACCACATCGACCGCACCGGAACGCACCAGCATATCGGTGATTTCTAGGGCTTGTTCGCCTGTATCGGGCTGAGAAACCAGCAAATCATCGACGTTAACGCCAATCTTTTCGGCATAACTGGGATCAAGCGCGTGTTCCGCGTCAACAAAAGCTGCCGTGCCGCCCAGTTTTTGCATTTCGGCGATCACTTGCAAGGTCAATGTGGTTTTGCCTGAGGATTCCGGGCCATAAATTTCTACGACCCGGCCCCGTGGCAAGCCGCCACAGCCTAACGCAATATCCAAACCTAGCGAACCAGTGGACACCACGTCTATATCACGCGATGCGGCGACATCGCCCATGCGCATCACCGAACCTTTACCAAATTGCTTTTCGATTTGCATCAGCGCGGCGCCGAGTGCTTTCTTTTTGTTCTCATCCATTATTAATGCCCTTATGTGTGCGTGAAGCCCGCAAAATACGGGGTGTGAACCGTTATGCCCGAAAGAAATTACGCAAAATCAAAGCCGTTTATTATTACATAGGCGCATGGCTTCGGGTAGTGCTGATTGGCTTGCTATGTGAGATTTTGTGGCTGTTTCGCCTTTTCAGAAAGGGGCAATCTGTAGGTTACGAGATAGCACGCAGATTCTCGCCAAGAGCAGCGTCTACGCTTATTTATGCCCCGTGAGCACGATGAGGCCGGGCATTTACTGGGCGAATACAGCACCATCTGTATCCGCCAACAGGAACACATCTGGCTAGGCGACCTGCCCGTGGCCGTTATCGGCGGTGGCGGCGGGGTTTATCCCGTGTTGGCCGACCACCTCAACACCCCAAGGCAAATCATCGACACCACAACCGCCTACGCTGGAACTGAGACTTTAGCGATCCGTTCGGTGCCAACGCACTTAACGGCAACCCTTCGGGGTTGGGTGGCTTCGGGTACAATCTGCGCTTCCCCGGCCAATACGCCGACGGCGAGAGCGGCCTGTTTTATAACGTCAACCGCAGCTACGACCCCTACCGGGGCAGGTACACGCAGAGCGACCCGATTGGCTTGGCGGGCGGGCTGAACACTTATGGGTATGTTGGAGGGAATCCTTTAAGATTTGTTGATCCAACGGGTGAGTTTGCCCAAGCAGGATTAACAGCTCTATGCATTGCAAATCCAGTGGTTTGTGGATTAATAGTTGCTGGGGGAATGCTGGCGACACCAGCAGGGCAAGATGCACTCACGTCTGCTGGCAAGGCCATTGCTAATCTTTGTAAATCAGATGATGATAGCGATAATTGCGATACTCCCCTATCAAAAAACGAAATAGAACGTCTAAAAAAATATCTAGGAGGAAATGAAGCACTGCATAAAGAAAAAGAAGGTTTTGGTGGCCCCCCCAAATATTTTGATTTCTACAAATGCCGTAATGGCGATATTGTAATAAAACGAAAAGGTGGTGGAGCAATAGTTTCTTATACGGGATTAAATATTAATAATATTTCATGAACAGTACTGTAGATATATATTTTTCAATAAGAAGTGACACAATAACGTCTGATTATCTTACTTATTGTCTGGATTTAGAGCCAAGTTACTTTCTTGTAAAAGGAGCTATTGGCAGAAAAGGTCAAACACCTTGTGCGATGCATGTTTGGGCTATAAAAATTTCTGATTCTGATGGACTTGACATGGAAGAGCAGATGCAAAATTTAGTTGAAACTTTATTACCGCTTAAGTTGAAATTAAACGACATATCAGACCAATGTTTATTGAGTGTCGAATGTATTGTGCATATCAACGATATGCCAACTACGCCAATCATAAATTTTAAAAAAAATATTGTTCAATTCTTTTCTGAAATAGGTGCTGATTTAGGTGTGGAAGTATATTGTTAACCGACATTATATAGCAGTTGCACAAAACGAATATTTAATATGTCGGCCCGGAAAGTTAAAATGAAAAAATTAAATTATTGCATAAGCAATTATCCTAAGTACAGGACAATAACTGTAAAGCCCATAGGAAATCCTGGATACTTAGG
>CAYUQV010000001.1:0-140391 GCA_964446885.1 uncultured Methylocucumis sp. | reverse complement strand
ACCGTGTTTGCCGTGAAGAGCCGACTATTATACCCAAACCAAACCAATCGTCAACGGTTTTTCATTAAAAATTCATTTTTTAAATTCACCTTTTGCCTATGCCATTCAAACCCTTCCATAACCTACTGATATAAAATAATTAACTCTACATACGGTTAATATTTACTTGTTGATTATTTTGCAATAACAGAACATAGAGGCGTTACTTTCAACTTACCCGGAGGCAATGCCTTGAACTCAAAAAACGCCGTGAAACGTCTTATCGCCTGCCTTTTAGTCGGCATAAGCCAAACCTCTTTTGCAGATAACTTCTCAACAACCGTCACACTTGGCGGCATTACAAGGTCACTTAATTTCGTCAGTTTTGATGACGCCATTAACGCTGCCAACAACCCCAATGATTACCAAGGCCTCTTTCCCGGCGTCAAAAGTACAGTAGGCGCTCTTGTTACACTAGATTTTAAAGGCGTACCCATCCAGTTCAATAAAGTTTCGTCCAATAATGTCATCGTATCCATACCAAGCCTAGGTGTTACCGAATCTGTTAACGTCACTCAGGGCGCGGGCACGCCATCGGGCACAGTTACCAAGCAACTGAATACCAAAGTGGAAAATGTCGTAAGAACTTATAACGCGCCTATCAATAAAGAACTAGCGAAAGTGGATTCTGCCGACCCGCTGGGCGGCAATCCATCGAGCATCATGGGCATCATGGTTGAAAACGCCTATTTACTAGGGACAACAGACGATTGGGCTGATCAATCTGAAAAAACGTCACTAGAAAACCGTTTTGATGGCGGCGTACGCTATGGCCACTATGATTTGAGCGGCAAATCAGTGGACACCATCACCTTCCCGTTCAGCTACACATTTAAGATGGATCAGCGGCAACAACTGATCGTTTCCGTACCGTTTACTTATATAGATACACAAGGCGCACAATCTTATGATGGTGGGGCGGGATTCGCTTATAAATATCGGGTCACTGACAATTGGATTTTGACCCCTGCTGTCGCCTATGGATTTAGAGGCTCATTTGATTTAGCCGATGTCGGGCATATCGCCTCAGGCACGTTAACCAGCAAATACACATTTGACTTACAATCCGCTGATCCCAATTCATTTAAATTGACTGTAGGCAATATGGCGGGTTACTACACCACCCTGCCCTATGCCGTAAAAGGCTATTCCGTAGACCCCGATTTGCAAAATTATGTGATAAAAAATGGCCTCATCCTGAGCAAAAACCTCAGCAGCAACATTATTGGCCGCAAACTCAACGTGGCCATCAATTTCACTGACACCGAATATTTTGGCTCGCCTTTTTTCGTTGACCAATATAACGAACTGGGCTTCACCGTGAAATCAGCTAACGACCAACACTGGTTAAGTGCATTCGGCTTCAACGCCAACTATTTGTTCAGCGCTACCGGAAAAAATATTGACGGCTACCGGGTTTCTTTGAATTATCAGTTTTAAAGTGCCACTGCCACAACAACTGACACAATTGCACAATCCCCACAAAGTTAAGTACACTTAACCGACACCCAACAGATGACATGTCCAATAACGTGTCATCTGCCTCAAAACAGTTGCCCAAGCAACTATTGCCCCTGCCTTTCCTGCCGAATAGAAAACATTGGCATGAACCCACCCCTAATGAGCGAACCACTATGAAAAACTTGCAACAAACGCTGGTCTGGCTGACTGTCGCCGTGCTTGGCGCGTCGGCGGTCGGCGGCATAGCCTTACACCGGGGCGAAACGATCAACGCCTTATGGTTTGTCACTGCCGCTTTGTGCATTTACGCGATTGCTTTCCGCTTTTATGCGGCCTGGGTAGCAGCCACCGTCCTATCGGTTGACGCAACCCGCGCCACACCCGCTGAACGCCTCGATAACGGCCATGATTTCACGCCTACACACAAATGGATTGTGTTTGGGCATCATTTTGCTGCCATCGCAGGCCCTGGACCTTTGGTGGGCCCCACATTGGCGGCACAATTTGGCTACTTGCCCGGTACGCTATGGATTTTGTTCGGCTCGGTATTGGGCGGTTGCGTACAAGATATGGTGACTTTATTCATGTCCACGCGCCGGGATGCAAAAAGCCTAGGGCAAATGGCACGCGATGAATTGGGGATATTGGGCGGCACGGCGGCTTTAATCGCCACGTTTTCCATCATGATTATCCTGATTTCGGTGCTGGCCCTGATTGTTGTCAACGCCATGAAACACAGCCCCTGGGCGACGTTTACCGTATCCGCGACCATCCCGATTGCCATGATTGTGGGCTTTTACATGCGCTATTTCCGCCCTGGCCAAGTGCTGGAAGCCTCCGCTATCGGCGTGGTGCTGCTACTGCTATCAGTTGTGGCAGGCAGTTGGGTAGACCATCATCCGGTCTTGCACACTTGGTTTGACCATGAAGGCTTGACCTTGGCTTGGTGGATCATGGCCTATGGTTTTGCAGCGGCGATTTTGCCCGTTTGGATGCTGCTGGCTCCACGCGACTACTTGTCCACCTATATGAAATTGGGCACGATCACCTTGCTGGCAGTGGCAATCATTTTATTGCAACCCACCGTCAAAATGCCCGCCATCACGCAATTTATTGACGGCACTGGCCCCATTTTTGGCGGCAAATTGTTCCCGTTTGTCTTTATCACCATTGCCTGCGGAGCGATTTCCGGCTTTCATTCCTTAGTTGCCTCAGGCACTACGCCCAAATTGCTTTCCAACGAACGTGACATCAAAACGATAGGCTATGGCGGCATGTTACTGGAATCATTTGTGGCGATGATGGCAATGGTTGCAGCAACCGTGCTCGACCCTGGCGTGTTTTTCGCCATCAACAGCCCTGCCGGTGTGGTCGGTAAAGAAGCCGTTGATGCCGTGGCCAAAATTTCTTCTTGGGGCTTTCCTGTTACGGTCGAACAAATGCAGACGCTGGCTCAAGAAATGGGTGAAACCACCCTATTTGCCCGCACGGGCGGCGCACCTTCGCTAGCTGTAGGCATGGCGAGCATTTTCGGTAGCGCGTTTGGACAAAGCCTGTTGGCGGTGTGGTATCACTTTGCGATTATGTTTGAAGCGATTTTCATCCTGACCACTTTGGACGCTGGCACACGGGTCGGGCGCTTCATGTTGCAGGACATGCTTGGCAATATCTGGCCGAAAATGGGCGAGACCTCATGGCTTCCTTCGGCATTCATCAGCAGCGCGATTGTTGTATCCGGCTGGGGCTATTTTTTATATATCGGCGTAATCGACCCGAACGGCGGCGTGAATATTTTATGGCCGTTGTTTGGCATCGCTAACCAAATGCTCGCCGCGATTGCCTTATGCGTAGGCACCACGATTCTAATCAAGTCGAATAAACTGAAATTCGCCTGGGTGACGGGCTTGCCGCTGGTTTGGCTAATCATCATCACCAGCACCGCTTCATGGCAAAAACTCACTAGCCCGGATATACGTATTGGCTTCTTTGCCGCCGCCAACGATATGAGCAGCAAACTGGCCAGCGGCGTACTGCCGCCAGAAAAAGCCGCTACCGCCCCACAATTGATTTTCAACCTACATTTGGATGCTTATATCACGATCATATTCGTCGGTCTGCTTTGGCTGATTGTATTTGATATGGTACGGGTGTGCGGACGTTACTTGGCAGGCAAAACCGTGCCGCCTTTGACCGAATCACCCCATATTCCTAGCCGCTTGGTTGAAGACTGGGTGAGGGATTAACATGCTCAAGCAATTGTCTGCCGTGTGGCGCGGCATTCGCCAGCTATCAGGCGATGATGCCTACGAGCGTTATTTGCACCATTACGCCCAACATCACGCCGATGCTAACGAGCCGCCACTAAGCAAAGCGGAGTTTTTCAAACGCTGGCAAGATGGGCAATGGGAAGGGATCAAGCGGTGCTGCTGAAGAGCTTAAAAGGCAAATTTGCGATATACAGCAGCACGTTTTTCAATTAGAATGCCATCCCTTCAAGATTCGGGGTGTTAGCTCAGTTGGTAGAGCAGTGGACTCTTGAAAAATAGGAGCGTCCATTGGAAACAATGGACTGAACATGTGGCTGTATGCTGGGAACCCCTGAGAACTTCAACTACGCCAGCCCGCGTAAAAATGTTGAAGATTGGGCAATCAGCAGGCAACTCTTGACAGGTTCCTGGATGATCAAATTATTACTATAGGGGCACGCGATAGTATTGATGGACAATCCAAACAAAAAAGGAGCCTTGGGGACATAGCCGTTTATGCGAATGGCAAAAATCCTAAACCCAGAAAAAACCTGGATTTCAAGAAAGCCCTCAGAGACTTAACGCCGCACACCCAAACTGCGAAAGCAACGGGTGATGAGAAAGTCCAGACTACAACGCCGGAAATTGGGCGGTTGGTGAAAGCCAAAGTAGTAAAGTAATCCATAGGTCCAGGGTTCGAGTCCCTGACGCCCCACCAAAAACAAAGGCCTGATCCATTTCTGGATCAGGCCTTTTTTGTGCCTGTAACAAAATCGGCTTACCTAAGGCCAGCACTATTGCCAGCCTTAGCGCTACCCGCTACACCACTTGATCTTTTTTCATCATCATGCGGATGCCACGTATCGCTTGGCGGGTGCGATGCTCGTTCTCAATCAAACCAAACCGCACATGGTCGTCACCATATTGGCCAAAGCCTATACCGGGCGCCACGGCTACTTTGGCTTCCAATAGCAATTTTTTGGAAAACTCCAACGACCCCATCGCCTGATACGCTTCAGGAATTTTTGCCCAGACAAACATCGTTGCTTTGGGTTTTTCAACGGGCCAACCTGCCGCATTCAAGCCATCGCATAAGACATCACGGCGTTTGCGGTACATTTCGGAAATTTCGTGCACACAATCTTGCGGGCCTTCCAACGCGGCAATGGCGGCGATTTGGATAGGCGTGAACGTGCCATAATCCAAATACGATTTGATACGGGCCAAAGCCGACACCAATTCTTTATTGCCGCACATAAAACCGACACGCCAGCCAGGCATGTTATAGCTTTTGGACATGGAGAAAAATTCCACGGCAATGTCTTTCGCCCCTTCGATTTGCAAAATGGATGGCGGTTTGTAACCGTCAAACGCTATATCGACATAAGCGATGTCATGCACCACCCAAATATTATGCTCTTTCGCCAAGGCAATGATTTTTTCGAAGAAATCCAGTTCCACACATTGTGCAGTCGGGTTGCCTGGAAAATTGATGATCAACATTTTAGGCTTAGGCCAGCTGTCGATAATGGCCTTATGCAACGCTTCAAAAAAATCCACGCCAGGAATCAACGGCACATGGCGCACATCAGCACCGGCAATCACCACACCATAAGGATGGATGGGATAAGCCGGATTGGGCACCAGCACCACATCGCCAGGGCCTAAAGTGGCTAACGCCAAATGTGCCAAGCCTTCTTTGGAACCAATCGTGACAATCGCCTCGGTTTCTGGATTCAAATCGACATCAAAACGGGTCTTGTACCAATTACAAATAGCCTTACGCAGGCGTGGAATGCCTTTGGACATTGAATAACGATGCGTGTCTTCACGTTGCGTCGCTTCAATCATCTTATCAACAATATGTTTAGGCGTCGGCTGGTCAGGGTTGCCCATGCCAAAATCAATAATATCTTCGCCTGCCGCCCGCGCCTTCGCTTTCAGCTCGTTGACAATATTAAAAACATAAGGGGGTAAGCGACTGATTCGTTGAAATTGTTCCATGTACAGCTCTTTGGCGACCAAGGTAGGAGTGAAGTTAAAAACCGTCTAAGGTACTGTTCTGGCAATAATCTGTCAAATATTAAGCGGTTCGTAGATGCTATCGAAAACATCGTGCCAACTATTTAGCCATCATCACGATCCTCCCATCTTGCCGGACAAAACTGGAAACACCCAGAAAAACACCATCCAACAAGCCAGCAAAGGCGGCACAACGTTAGGCTTTATGTGTTTCATGAAGGCATTAGGCGAGAATGGAAAATATCCACCTAAAGCCGCATCAAACCGATCAGAGACGTGTTGTTTGGACGCGCACCAAAATTGTTAATGACCGAAACCCTATAATTTTGTATAGTGTCACAGTTAATTTATTGATAACGGGATGCGTCCTTTTGGGCCCATCCCGTTTTTTCGTGTGAGGAAATCTGTTTGGCTAAGTCTGCTTTATTAGTGTTAGAAGATGGTACGGTTTTTAGTGGTGTCTCCATAGGCGCGGACGGCTGCTCTGTCGGCGAAGTCGTGTTCAATACCGCAATGACCGGTTATCAAGAAATTCTCAGTGACCCGTCCTATGCCCAGCAAATCGTCACGTTGACCTATCCGCACATCGGCAATGTCGGCACCACTAGCGAAGATGACGAATCGGCGGCGGTTTTTGCCAGCGGCTTGGTCATCCGGGATTTGCCGTTGCTCGCCAGCAATTGGCGCAGTGAAAAAACCTTGCAACACTATTTGCTCGACAACAACGTCGTGGCGATTGCCGAAATCGACACCCGCAAACTGACCCGTATCCTGCGTGACAAAGGCGCACAGCGCGGGGCAATCGTTGCAGGTGAAGAGGTCAATGCCGCCACAGCAGAAGCCGCCATTGCCGGATTTGCCGGATTAAAAGGCTTGGATTTGGCTAAAGAAGTCACCACCGCCCAAACCTATGAATGGACAGAAAACACTTGGAACTTGGAAAACGGCCACCAAACCGGTGAAAACTTGACCAAACATGTGGTGGCCTATGATTTTGGCATCAAACGCAATATCCTGCGCCTGCTAGTCAACCGGGGCTGCCGCGTCACGGTCGTACCCGCCAAAACACCTGCGGCTGACGTATTGGCCATGAATCCCGATGGCGTATTTTTATCCAATGGCCCAGGCGATCCAGAGCCTTGCACTTATGCGATTGAAGCCATCAAAACCATTTTGGCGGAAAAAATTCCCGTGTTTGGCATTTGCTTAGGGCATCAACTACTGGCCTTAGCAAGCGGCGCACAAACCGAAAAAATGAAATTCGGCCACCACGGCGCCAACCACCCTGTGCAAGACATTGCCACGGGGCATGTGATGATTTCCAGCCAAAACCACGGCTTTGCAGTGAACGAAGCCAGCTTGCCGGAAAACTTGATTGCTACGCACCGCTCGTTATTTGACGGCAGTTTGCAAGGTATTCGCCGCACTGATGTTCCGGCGTTTAGTTTCCAAGGCCATCCAGAAGCGAGTCCTGGGCCGCATGATGTGGAGGGGTTGTTTGATGGGTTTATGGCGTTGATGACAGGTGTAAAAGCCTAGATTCACATCAATCTCTAACTGATGAATCTGTTATTTTGGAATATCAATAAACAACTGCTTTCTAACGAGATTAAATGGCTATGTGATTATTACGATGTTGATATTTTAATATTGGCAGAAAATACTATGAGCGATGCAACACTTCTGCCAGTGTTGAATGAAAATAGCAACAGAATCTATATCGCGCCTTTCAATCCATCCGCGAAAATATCCTTTTATACACGGATACATGACTTTGAATTAGTGCATGATAATGATTACTGGGGATCAATTAGAAAAATCACCCATCCAATTGGCGTTGAGATTTTATTAGTTGCCGTACATATCCAAAGCAAGCTCCACATGATTGAAAGTGAGCAAGCAGCTATTTCGACCAGAATAGCTTTTGAAATTGACAAGCGCGAACAAGAACAAGGCCATACGAATACCATTGTGATTGGTGACTTTAACATGAACCCCTTTGAAACGGGGTTAGTCAGTGCGGATGGATTTCATGCTGTCATGGATAAACAGATTGCTTTAAAACAAAGCCGAACGGTTTCAGGAGAAGAAAGAAAATTCTTTTATAATCCAATGTGGAGCCGCTTAGGGGATGATTCTTATGGCTGTCCAGGAACGTATTACCACCAATCATCCAAAATAATCAACCATTTTTGGAATACCTTAGATCAAGTTTTGCTACGACCATCGTTGGTACGGTGTTTTGAATCTAAGGATTTGAAAGTTATCGATGAAATTGATGGGATGAGCTTAATTAAAAATGGAAAATTAGCTAACCAATTTTCAGATCATTTACCCATAATGATTAAATTGGAAATATCAAAGTTTATTGGAGATAACTAAATGACCGATTTAAGTTCGATTTTTGATGGCGTTATTGATACTGACATCCCCATTAAACCACCAATTGCAGTTTTAAAAGAATTGGGACAAGAATTCGAAAAATTAACAAAAGGATTACTAATTACGGGAGTTACACAACATTTTATGGGGGATACATTTTTTACTTCCTTTGTTATCAATGCCCCTTCTTTGAATAATTATACTTATGAGGTTTTTAGCGTAACTCATGATTTAGGTTTTTATCCGTTGTCTATCAGACTGAAAAACAAGTTATCTAAAAAAGCAGTAAGTCAAGAAGAATTTGAAGCGATACTTAAAGAAGTTTTTTCCTCTCCTGAAGTTAAAAAAGTCGTTAACGGTTTGTTGACACAAATTAAGTATGCGTAACAAATCTATGTAACAATCAATATAGATAATATTTAAGGCTCTTTATGGGTTTTTAGGTCTTTTTTTAAAACACAAAAAACGCTGTCATTCCGGCATGGATTGCCGGAATCGAGATGCCATGGATGGCATTTTTCAATTTTATGCGATTAAATACAATCAGATTATTTACTTTTATAGCTCTAGTTGTTATTGACTTTGTCGCATTGTTAACATTCACATCCATGTGAACTGGATTCCGGCAGTCCATGCCGGAATGACGACAAATTTGTGGTATCTCATTAATCGAAGACCCCGAAACCCATATAGAGCCATATTTAATTACGGCAGCCATTAAAGAGGCATAATCTATGTTGACACTTAACTTAGAACGAACTTAATGAATTAGCTGATGCCCGTTTGAATGACAGATAAAAACTTATCTGTATTCATTTGGGTAATTTATAGAACAAGTTATACAAGCAGTGATTAATGGCTTGAATAAATTAGGAAAATCACTATGTCTCATACAATGTTACATACCCTCATTGACACGGAAATAGACGCTCAAGCCAGATTAGTATTGTCAAAATTGGGCTTATCAATGGATGATGCCATTACGTTGTTTTTAACTAAGATTGCTGAAAACAAAAATATTCCTTTTTCCGTTGACTTACCCAATAAAGAAACCTTAGCCGCAATTGAAGACGCGCAGAATGGCAGGGTACATCGCTTTCCTTCCTTAGATGCCATGTGGGCGGATTTGGATAACGAATAATGCGGGAAGTTGTTTTAACTTCGGCGTTTAAAAAAGACTACAAACGGTTGAGCCGTTCTGGTCAATACGAAATACAACAATTGCAAGACGTGACTGCGATATTGGCAAGTGGCAACATGCTTGAAGAAAAATACCGTGACCACGCATTGATAGGAAATTGGCAAGATTGCAGGGAATGCCATATAAAACCTGATTGGCTTTTGATTTATCAATTAAAAGGTAACGAACTTATTCTGATCCGCACAGGTTCACATAGTGAATTATTTTAACGATTGGTCATTTTATAAACACATAATACTCACAACATGCCCAAAAGAACCGACATAAAATCCATCCTTTTACTTGGTGCTGGCCCTATCGTTATTGGTCAGGCTTGCGAATTTGATTACTCCGGTACCCAAGCCTGCAAAGCTTTGCGTGAAGAAGGCTACCGCGTGATATTGGTGAACTCCAATCCCGCGACCATCATGACCGACCCTGATATGGCGGACGCGATTTACATCGAGCCTATCGACTGGCAAACGGTGGAAAAAATCATCGAAAAAGAACGCCCCGACGCGGTGTTACCAACTATGGGCGGACAAACTGCACTGAACTGTGCGTTGGCTTTGGATAAACACGGCGTATTGGAAAAATACAATGTCGAAATGATCGGCGCGACCAAAGAAGCCATTAACAAAGCCGAAGACCGCCAATTGTTTAATGACGCGATGGCACGTTTGGGCTTTGAAGTCGCCAAATCCAAAACCGCACACACCATGGAAGAAGCCTTGGCGGCACAAGCCGAAGTGGGCTATCCCACCGTAATCCGCCCGTCCTTCACCATGGGCGGCAGTGGTGGCGGTATCGCTTACAACAAGCAAGAGTTCATGGAAATTTGTGAGCGCGGCTTGGATTTGTCGCCCACCAACGAATTGCTGATTGAAGAATCGGTCTTGGGTTGGAAAGAATACGAAATGGAAGTGGTGCGTGACCGCAATGACAATTGCATCATCGTGTGTTCGATAGAAAACTTCGACCCGATGGGCGTACATACCGGCGATTCTATCACCGTCGCACCCGCACAAACCTTGACCGACAAAGAATACCAAATCTTGCGTAACGTCTCCGTGGCGGTGTTGCGTGAAATCGGCGTGGATACAGGCGGTTCTAACGTGCAGGTGGCGATTAATCCGGCGGATGGCCGCTTGATCGTCATCGAAATGAACCCGCGCGTGTCCCGTTCGTCGGCACTGGCATCAAAAGCAACAGGCTTCCCTATCGCTAAAGTCGCGGCCAAATTGGCGGTGGGTTACACGCTGGACGAGTTGCAAAACGAAATCACTGGGGGGCGTACTCCGGCATCATTTGAGCCTAGCATTGACTATGTGGTCACTAAAGTGCCGCGTTTCACGTTTGAAAAATTCCCGCAAGCTAATGACCGCCTGACCACACAAATGAAATCGGTCGGCGAAGTGATGGCCATAGGCCGGACTTTCCAAGAATCTTTGCAAAAAGCCTTGCGCGGCCTAGAAATCGGCATCTGCGGTTTGGATGAAATTGTTGATCTGAACGCCGATGACGCGCTGGACAAAATCCATCGGGAAATGCGCCATCCTGGCCCTGACCGTCTGCGCTATGTCGCGGATGCTTTCCGCATCGGCATGAGCGCAAGCGACATCCATGACGTGTGCAAAATCGACCCTTGGTTTTTGGCGCAATTGGAAGATTTGATCTTGGCGGAAAAAAACCTCGCCAGCAAAACGCTTTCCACCTTAAAACAGGGTGAATTGTACCAACTTAAACGCAAAGGCTTTTCTGACTTGCGTTTGGCGAAATTGCTGGGCACGTCCGAAAACGAAGTGCGCAACACCCGCCATAAGCAAAATATCCGCCCTGTCTACAAACGTATTGATTCATGTGCGGCTGAGTTTGCTTCTGATACGGCTTATTTGTATTCAACGTATGAAGAAGAATGCGAAGCGCGGGTTTCTGACAAAGACAAAATCATTATCTTAGGCGGTGGCCCCAACCGTATCGGCCAAGGTATTGAGTTTGACTATTGTTGCGTCCATGCCGCGTTGGCCTTGCGTGAAGACGGCTATGAAACCATCATGGTCAATTGCAACCCGGAAACGGTGTCCACTGATTTTGACACCTCCGACCGTTTGTATTTTGAATCCTTGACGCTCGAAGACGTGTTGGAAATCGTCCATTTAGAAAAACCTAAAGGCGTGATTGTCCAATACGGTGGCCAAACGCCGCTGAAATTGGCACGGGCTTTGGAAGCGGCTGGCGTGCCTATCATCGGCACTTCACCCGACTCCATTGACTTGGCGGAAGACCGTGAGCGTTTCCAAAAACTACTGGAACGCTTGAACTTGCGCCAACCACCGAATGCCACAGCCCGCTCAACTGAGCAAGCCATCAATGCCGCCAAAGAACTGGGCTATCCGCTAGTCGTGCGCCCATCATACGTTTTGGGTGGTCGGGCGATGGAGATTGTGGTCAACGAAGAAGGCCTGCAACGCTACATGAAAGAAGCCGTGAGCGTGTCCAACGACTCGCCAGTGTTGCTGGATCGATTCCTGGACGATGCCGTAGAAATGGACGTGGATGCGATTTATGACGGCGAACGGGTCTTGATTGGCGGCTTAATGGAACATATCGAGCAAGCGGGCGTACATTCCGGCGATTCGGCCTGTTCCCTGCCCCCTTATGATTTGGCTCCGCACCTTCAGGACAAATTGCGCGAACAAGTCGCCAAAATGGCGGAAGCCCTTGGCGTGCGCGGTTTGATGAACACCCAATTTGCCATCCAAGGCGAAGACATTTATGTGCTTGAAGTCAATCCTCGCGCATCACGGACGGCTCCGTTCGTATCCAAAGCCACAGGTTATGCCCTGGCAAAAATCGCCGCAAGGGTCATGGTCGGACAAACTTTAGAGCAACAAGGCGTAACCGAAGAGCGTATCCCTGACTATTTTTCAGTGAAAGAAGCCGTATTCCCATTCGTCAAATTCCCAGGCGTTGACCCGCTGCTAGGCCCGGAAATGAAATCGACAGGTGAAGTCATGGGTGTTGGTAAAACCTTCGGTGAAGCGTTCGCCAAATCGCAACGGGCGGCGGGTGTAAACCTGAATGCCAGCGGCAAAGTGCTGATCAGTATCCGCGATGCCGACAAAAGCAAAGCCCCCGAAATCGCCCGGATGTTGGTCGATAAAAAATACGAAATCGTCGCCACGGGCGGAACCGCCAAATTCCTTAGAGAAGCGGGTATTCCTTGTGACGTGGTGTTTAAAGTCAACGAAGGCCGGCCTGATACGGTTGATATGATAAAAAATGGCCAAATCCAATTAATCATCAACACTACCATCGGCAAAAAAGCCATTTCCGATTCATTTACGATGCGCCGGGAAGCCTTACAAAACCGTGTGCCTTACTACACAACAATGGCGGGTGCAAGGGCGGCTTGTTTTGCCTTAGGCGAACTGTATGCGGGTGATGTCGCGTGTCTGCAAGATTTACATAAAAGCTTGAGCTGATTTGGCTTAAGCAAAAAATAACAGGAAAGCACAATGTGTGGAGTTTTTAAAAAATGAGTAAAGTCCCTCTGACTGTAAAAGGTGCGGAAAAATTACGCACGGAACTGGAAGAACTAAAATCGGTGGTCAGACCGCGCATCATTGCCGCGATAGCCACGGCCCGTGAACACGGTGATTTGAAAGAAAATGCCGAATACCATGCCGCCCGTGAACAACAAAGTTTCGCGGAAGGCC
Source organism: uncultured Methylocucumis sp. (assembly GCA_964446885.1). Classification (GTDB taxonomy): domain Bacteria; phylum Pseudomonadota; class Gammaproteobacteria; order Methylococcales; family Methylomonadaceae; genus Methylovulum. Next base: position 127,342 of record CAYUQV010000001.1, on the reverse strand, counting down.
GTATTGCTGAAATTGAAGGCAAATTGTCCAACGCCCAAGTGATTGATGTCACTAAGCTTGATGCCAACGGCAAGGTTGTTTTTGGCGCAACCGTGGAACTGGAAGATATTGAATCAGAGCGCCAAGTGACTTACCAAATCGTGGGTGAAGACGAAGCCAACATTAAAGAAGGCCGCATTTCGATTGGCTCCCCGATAGCCCGCGCCTTAATTGGCAAAGAAGCAGGCGACGTGGTGACGGTCAAAGCCCCGGCAGGCAATGTTGAATATGAAATCCTCTCAGTTGAGTACGTTTAACTAAGAGGACACATGGACAAAAGGCACAAGCTGTTTAAACCGGAGCTTGTGCCATCCGCCCCATCCCATCATTTATTCGGATTCAACCGATAAATGACCGCGATTTGACCAATCGACTGAACCAATTCCGCACCCGTCGCCGCGCAAATTTTTTCACTGATCTGCTTGCGTTCATCCCGTTCAGCGCGTATTTTGACTTTGATAAGCTCGTGGCTATTCAAAGCCAGTTCCACTTCGGCAAGTACAGCGTCAGTCAATCCTGCTTGGCCAACCATGACCACAGGGTTTAAGGCATGGGCGCTGGCGCGTAATTGTTTCTTTTCTACAGAGTTCACTCTTTCATCCTAAAAATCAAAACGTTAATTTTACACTAAACAAAAGGCTATGGGACGAAGTAAAAGCAGTACCCGATGGATGCAGGAACATTTTGACGATGAATATGTCCGCATGGCACAAGCCCAAGGCTACCGCTCACGGGCCGTATTCAAGCTGAAGGAGATTCAAGAAAAGGATCATTTGATAAAACCTGGGATGAACATTGTTGACTTAGGGGCAGCTCCAGGAGGCTGGTCTCAATTTGCAAGGCCTCTGATCGGCAAAAACAGCCGTTTGGTGGCATTGGACATTTTGCCTATGGAACCCATAGAAAATGTTGACTTCATCCAAGGCGATTTCCGTGAAGACAGCGTCCTGGCGGAACTTTACCAGCTGCTCGACAACGCGCCTATTGATCTGGTCATGTCCGACATGGCCCCCAATATGAGCGGAAATGCCAGCATCGACTTGCCTCGCTCCATTTACTTAGGCGAGCTTGCATTAGAAACGGCAAGAACGATACTGACTAAAAACGGGAGCTTTTTGGTGAAACTTTTCCAAGGCGAAGGCTTTGAAGCGTTACACCGGGAAGTGCAGCAATCCTTTTCAAAAGTGGTGATCCGAAAACCTAAAGCTTCACGGCCCCGAAGCAATGAAGTTTATATTTTGGCTAAAGGCTTTAAATAGAAGCCAACAGCCCATAGATCAGCAAGACCAACCAGATTTTTCGACAAATAACAACAGTCTGGACTTTAAGTCCTGATATAATTTAGTAAAAATGTTTAACTGAGCTGTTCAAGCCTAGGGCGTGTAATTTGAACGATATGATTAAAAATGTAATTTTGTGGGTCGTCATCGCGGTTGTTTTGATGTCCCTCTTCAATAATTTTGCCCCACAAAGTGACCGTTCTGACTCGGCTTTATCGTATTCGCAATTTATCGAATCCGTAAAAGCGGGTCAAGTGCAACAAGTTATGATTGACGAGCACATCATCAAAGGCAAAATGCAAGGTGGCCAGGTGTTTAAATCCTACGCCCCTAATGATCCTCACTTGGTTGATGACCTGCTGGCAAACGGTGTCGAAATCAAGGCCGTTCCGCCTGAACAACCGTCCTTCATTATGCAAATGCTGGTGTCCTTCGGCCCAATGTTGCTGTTGATTGGCGTTTGGGTATTTTTTATGCGGCAAATGCAAGGTGGCGGTGCAGCAGGCCGTGGCGCAATGAGCTTTGGCCGCAGCAAAGCCCGTATGCTCGAAGAAGACCAAATCAAAGTCACCTTTGCCGATGTCGCAGGCTGTGATGAAGCCAAAGAAGAAGTCGAAGAAATGGTCGATTTCCTTAAAGACCCCGCCAAATACCAAAAATTGGGTGGAAAAATCCCACGCGGTGCTTTGATGATTGGCCCTCCAGGCACAGGTAAAACCCTGTTGGCCCGCGCCATCGCTGGCGAAGCCAAAGTGCCGTTTTTCACCATTTCCGGTTCGGATTTCGTTGAAATGTTTGTTGGTGTCGGTGCATCGCGGGTACGCGACATGTTCGAACAAGCCAAAAAACACGCACCTTGCATCATTTTCATTGATGAAATTGACGCGGTAGGCCGCCAACGTGGTGCCGGCTTAGGTGGTGGCAATGACGAGCGCGAACAGACTTTAAACCAATTGCTGGTTGAAATGGACGGCTTTGAAGGCAACGAAGGCATTATTGTCATCGCCGCCACTAACCGCCCTGACGTTTTGGACAAAGCCCTGTTACGTCCTGGCCGCTTTGACCGCCAAGTCACCGTTGGCTTGCCGGATGTCCGAGGCCGCGAACAAATCCTGGCCGTACACTTGAAAAAAGTCCCTGCCGCAGACGATGTCCAAGCCAAATACATCGCCCAAGGCACACCCGGATTTTCCGGTGCGGACTTGGCCAATTTGGTGAATGAAGCCGCCTTGTTTGCAGCCCGGATGAACAAACGTGTCGTCAGCATGTTTGACCTTGAAAAAGCCAAAGACAAACTCATCATGGGCGCAGAACGCCACACGATGGTGATGGGCGAAAAAGAAAAACGCATGACCGCCTATCATGAAGCAGGCCATGCCATCGTCGGCAAAATAGTCCCTGAGCATGACCCTGTCTATAAAGTCAGCATCATGCCCCGTGGCCGCGCCTTAGGTGTGACCATGTTCTTGCCGGAACGGGATCAATACAGTGCCAGCAAACAAAAATTGGACAGTATGATCTCCAGCCTTTACGGTGGACGGATTGCCGAAGAAATTATCTTTGGCTGGGAACAAGTCAGCACAGGTGCATCCAACGACATTGAACGCGCCACCGAATTAGCCCGTAACATGGTCACCAAATGGGGCTTGTCGCAACGCTTAGGGCCTTTGGCTTATAGCGAAGAAGAAGGCGAAGTGTTTTTGGGCCGTTCAGTAACCCAACACAAAACTGTTGCCGAAGAAACATCGCATACCATTGATGAAGAAATCCGTTCATTCATTGACCGCAACTATGAACGCGCCGAACGGATTATCAAAGAAAACATTGATATTCTTCATGCCATGGCAGATGCGTTGATGAAATATGAAACGATTGATAAAGACCAAATCGAAGACTTGATGCAACGCAGACCTGTCCGCGACCCCCAAGGCTGGCAGGACATCCCGCCGCGCAATGACATCAAACCTGATGACATCAATGACAGCAAAATCATTGGCGGCACTGCGGAACAAAGCTAAGCCAACGCAATATTGACCCAAACAAAGGGGAGGTTTTTAACCTCTCCTTTTTTTTAACTGTTTTCCCCAAAAAAATACAGACACCACACATCCATGACAAAAAAATACTTTGGCACCGACGGCATCAGAGGCAAAGTGGGCGAACCGCCTATCACCGCAGATTTTTTGTTAAAACTAGGCTGGGCGGCAGGCAAAGTGTTTGCCAACGAACGCCATGATTTTGTCCTGGTCGGTAAAGACACGCGCATTTCTGGCTATATGTTCGAATCAGCCCTAGAAGCCGGATTGACTGCGGCAGGTGTCGACACACGCCTATTAGGCCCGATGCCGACACCGGGCATCGCCTACTTGACCCGAACCTTAAGGGCCAAAGCCGGGATAGTCATCAGCGCATCACACAACCCTTACTACGATAACGGCATCAAATTCTTTTCCGTCCAAGGCACTAAATTGCCCGATGACATAGAACTGGAAATAGAACGCCATATCGACTTGCCCATGACCACCGTAGAATCCGCGCACTTGGGCAAAGCCAAACGCCTTGATGACGCAGCAGGCCGCTATATCGAATTCTGCAAAGCCAGCGTCCCGACACGCTTGGATTTCGACCACATGAAAATCGTCGTCGATTGCGCCCACGGTGCGACCTACCATATTGCCCCGCATGTATTTAGCGAAGTGGGGGCCGATGTGATCAGCATCGGTACACAACCGAATGGCCTGAACATCAATGACAAATGTGGGGCCACACACCCAGAAACGCTTTCTGCCGCTGTTTTGGCCAACCATGCTGACCTAGGCATTGCTTTGGATGGCGATGGCGACAGATTGATTATGGTTGACCATAAAGGCGAAGTCGTCGATGGCGATGAACTGATTTACATCATTGCCAAATCCAGATTAGCCGCCGGACAAATGACCGGGCCTGTCGTTGGCACATTAATGACCAACCTAGGGATGGAACACGCCTTAAAAGAACTGGGCATCGGCTTGCTCAGGGCAAAAGTCGGCGACCGCTATGTCATGGAAATGCTAGGTGCCCATAACGGCATTTTAGGCGGCGAAAACTCCGGGCATATCATTTGCCTGGACAAAACCACCACCGGGGATGGCATCATCGCCGCCTTGCAAATCTTAGCGGAAATGCAATACAGCGGCAAAAGCCTGCACGAGCTGAAATCAGCCATGCGCAAATACCCGCAAATCCTCATCAACATCAAAACGGGTGAAAAAATCAACCCGGACAAGCACGAAGGCATCCAACGTGCGGTTAAAGACGTGGAAAGCAAACTCGGCGAAAAAGGCCGGGTGCTCTTACGGGCATCCGGCACAGAGCCGTTAATTCGCGTGATGGTCGAAGGCGAGCAAGAAGATAACGTCCGAAATTACGCCAATCAACTCGCCGATGAAGTCAAGAACGCAATAGGTGCTTGAACTCAAAGCATTAAGCCTATATCATAGGCGGCTTTATTCTATGTGGAGGTAATGATGCGTCAGTCACTGGTTATAGGCAATTGGAAAATGAATGGGACTCGTGCTAGTGCTGAATTGCTTGCACAAGGCATCATCGCAGGCCTTGGCGACAACACTGCCGGAATTGCAGTTTGCGCCCCTTATGTTTACTTGCCTAGCGTTGCAGAAATCGTCAAAGGCAGCCGTTTGGCTTTAGGTTCACAAAATATCGCCGACAAAGCCTCCGGCGCATACACGGGTGAAGTGTCAGCCTCCATGTTGAGCGAATTTGGTTGCAAATACGCCTTGGTTGGCCACTCTGAAAGACGTTCTTACTACGGCGACACCGATGCTTCGGTTGCCGCACGTTTCTGCCAAGCCCAAAGCCAAAACATCATCCCAGTTTTGTGCATAGGCGAAACCTTGGAAGAGCGCGAACAAGACCAAACTTTTGCCGTCGTTGACACCCAACTGGATGCCGTTATCGAATTGGCTGGCATCGCCGCATTTAACAATGCCGTCATCGCCTACGAACCTGTTTGGGCCATCGGCACAGGCAAAACCGCCTCCGATGAACAAGCGCAAGACGTTCACAAACACATCCGTGAATACATCGCCGCAAAAGACCAAGCCATCGCCGACAAAATCCAAATTTTATACGGCGGCAGCGCCAAACCGGACAATGCCAAAGGCCTGTTTGCAATGCCTGACATTGATGGTGGATTGATTGGCGGGGCTTCGTTGGAAGCGGAATCCTTTTTGAAGATTTACCATTCAGTTTAGAGAACTTTAAACTTTCATGTATCAAATAATAATAATATTTCATGTATTGCTGGGTTTGGGCATAATCGGCCTGATTCTGATCCAGCAAGGCAAAGGCGCTGATGCAGGTGCTTCATTTGGAGCCGGTGCATCAGGGTCTGTATTCGGAGCGCAAGGTGCTGGTTCTTTCTTAACAAGAACCACCGCGACATTAGCCACATTATTTTTCATGACCAGCTTAGGCTTGGCTATTTTGAATGGAAAACAAGGCGCGGCCTATGATCTGATGTCCCAAGATGCCGCCCAAAAAGAGGCCGCTGGTATCCCACAAGCAGAACCAAAACCTGCTGACCAAATACCAACCGCGCCTGAAATAGTCGCTCCGGCTCCTATCCAACAGGCGATTGATCCAAGTTTGGCAGCACCAGCAGCCCAACCGGCTCCAGAAAGCAGCCAACCCGAAGCCATCAGCAACACGGTTGTGCCTAAGCCAGAAGAAGTCAAATCAGTTGAAATCGCAAAACCTGTCGAAGCGCCAAAACCTGCTGAGGAAGTAAAACCAGCGGTTGAACCTAAAAAAGCGGCTCCAACCGCCAAAAAAGACAGCAGCAAACCAGCAGCAGCCAAAGACAAAAAGAAAGCCGCAACAACTGATAAAAAAGCCAAAGAAAAAGAGAAAAAATAATCAGTCTAAGCCGATGTGGTGAAATTGGTAGACACGCCATCTTGAGGGGGTGGTGACGCAAGTCGTGCCGGTTCAAATCCGGCCATCGGTACCAAATTAAGTGTGTATGACCACCTTAACACCTATAATGACCCGCAAGCCGCAAGGCTTAGCGGGTTTTTTATTGCCTAAACCTTGGCCGCAAAACATCATCAACACCACACCATGAACCAGCAGCAAATCAAACAACTAGAAACAGAACTCTGGGCCAGTGCCGACAACCTGCGGGCCAATTCCAAACTGACCGCCGCCGAATACAAAGACCCCGTATTAGGCCTGATCCTGTTGCGTTATGCACAAAACCGTTACGAACAGGCCAAAATAGCCATTGAAGCGGCGATACCGGAAACGCCACGCGGCAAAAGGAAACCCACCCAAACCGACTTTCTGGCGGCAGGCGCGATGCTCGTGCCTGAGCAATCGCAATACGATTACCTCGCCAACCTGCCCGAATCGGCGAACATTTGCCAAGCCCTCAACACCGCCATGCGCCTGATAGAAGAAGCCTATCCCGATTTGGCGGGCATTTTGCCGAAAAACTACCAGGAAATGGATGAAAGCCTGCTGCGCGAACTCATCCGCGTGTTCAACAAAGATGCCGTCAAAAACCTAGGCGGCGATGTATTCGGACGGATTTACGAATACTTTTTGATGAAATTTTCCATGAGCGGCGCGGGCGCACAAGAAGGCGGCGAGTTTTTCACGCCACCGTCCTTGGTGCAACTCATCGTCAACCTCATCCAACCCGACCACGGCATCATCCATGATCCGGCTTGCGGTTCGGGCGGCATGTTTGTGCAAACTGGGCACTTTATAGAAGAACACAGCGGCAAAAGCGTCAACGAAGCCATCAAATGCTACGGCACAGAACTGAAATCCAACAACGCCAAACTGGCGAAAATGAACCTCGCCATCCACGGCATTGAAGGCAAAGTCATCGAAAGCAACAGCTTTTACACCGACCCGCACGACTTAGTCGGGCGTTGCGACTTTGTCATGGCGAATCCGCCGTTTAACGTCAACAAAGTCGATAAAGACAAAGACACCGTCAAAACCGACCCACGCCTGTTTAAAGACATCGGCATCCCCAAAGCCGACAACGGCAACTATTTGTGGATACAATATTTTTACCACTACCTGAACGCCACAGGCCGCGCCGGATTTGTCATGGCCAGCTCCGCCACCGATGCGGGCAACACCGAAAAAGCCATCCGCCAAAAACTGATAGAAACCGAAGCCGTCGATTGCATCGTGTCCGTTGGCAACAACTTTTTCTACACCCGTTCCCTGCCCTGCCATGTCTGGTTTTTGGATCGCGGCAAACGCGCCGAAAACCGCGATAAAATCCTGATGATTGACGCACGGAACACCTTCCGCAAAGTCAACACCACCATCAACGACTACTCGCCCGGCCAATTGCTGATGTTCACCGCCATCATGAACGCCTACCGGGGCGATGCCGAAGCTATCAACACCGCCGCCCAACTCCTACAAGCCCAAGCCATTGAAAAAGCCGAAAATCTGCTTGAAGCCGTCAACGCCTTGCGGCAACAGTGCGCGGGCAGTCTGTTTAACAACACGGTGTTGAACTTTAAAGCGACGCAACTGGAATTGGCGCAATGCCTCGTTTTGGCTAACACTGCCGATTACGCCGCTTGCCACAAGCTATTGCAACACTTTGAAAACCCCGTGCCGAAACTGGCGGGTTTGCTGGAAACCTACAAAAGCCAAGTCGATGCCGCCAAAAAGGCCTTGGACAAAAAAGACAGTGCCGGCAAAAAACAACTCGATGAACAAAGCAAACTGCTACGCGAATTGACCGCCGCGCTTACAGCCTACCAAAACCAATACGGCAAAAGCCAAGTCGGCGAACCGCTGCACGATTACAAACAAGCCCTGAAAGACTGGCGTTATCTACTGGACATCTTCCCAGATGGGCAATACAGGGATGTTGAAGGCTTATGCAAAATCGTGGCGTTGGCGGAAGTTGCCGAAAATGACTACAGCCTGACACCAGGGCGGTATGTGGGCTATAGCATACAAGTGGATGAAGATTTTGATTATCAAGCGCGGATGGCGCAATTGCACCAGGAATTGGCGGGCTTGAATGCAGAGGCCAACGAATTGATGCGGCATATTCAAAGCGTCACCTTATGAACTCGCTTAAACTGTGCGTTGATATCTATACTTTACAAGTTTTCAGTTACTCCGTTCGTGGTGAGCCTGTCCCACAGGGACTTCCGTTGGTCGTCGAACCATGAGCGGACTAACCGTCCAGCCTTCGACAAGCTCAGGCCGAACGGTTAATCCTAAAACCGAACCCTTGACCGTTTAGAGTAACACCTTTACCCGAACGACACGCCTGCTCGTCAGCTCGTCAGCTCGTTCCCAAGCTCCAGCTTGGGAATGCGGTACGCGAAGCTCCAGCTTCGCGTGGCAATAAACGGGAAGCTAGAGCTTCCCAGACTTGCGTTCCCAAGCTGGAGCTTGGGAACGAGCGAACGATTTAATGCAGCTTATTCAAGGAATTTAAAATATGACCAATAAATGGCCAAATAGACGTATTGGCGAACTATGCGAGGTAAAGCATGGTTGGGCATTTAAAGGGGAATACTTTTCAGATAAAGGCGATTTATTGCTCTTAACTCCAGGTAACTTTTTGGAAGAGGGCGGAATAAGGCTTAGAGAAAACAAAGAGAAATTTTATATTGGCGAATTTCCAAATGAATATTTACTAAATAAAGGCGACCTTCTTGTTGTCATGACAGACCTTGTACAAAGCGCCCCTATCCTTGGGGGTTCGGCTTGGGTTCCTAGTGACAATAAATATCTTCATAATCAACGGCTAGGGAAAATCATAAACATCAATGATGCTTTAGTTTGTAAAGAATTTCTCTACTGGATTTTTAATTTTGATGGCTATAGAAGCCAAATTAAAGGATCGGCATCAGGTGCAACGGTTAGACATACAGCACCAGAGCGTATTTATAGATGTAAAGTACATTTACCTCCGCTTCCACTCCAACAAAAAATCGGCACTATCCTGTCCGCCTACGACGACCTGATTGAAAACAACTTAAAGCGCATCAAGCTGTTGGAAGAAATGGCGCAAATCACCTATGAAGAATGGTTTGTCCGTCTGAAATTCCCTGGATACGAAACCACGCAGATGGATTCGGAAACGTGGTTGCCGATGGAATGGGAGAAAACAACCTGTTTTGAGTTGATGGACGTTCAAAGTGGTGGAACGCCAAAGACAGATATGGCTGAATATTGGGAAGGAAATATCAAGTTTTTTACCCCAAAAGATGCGGCTAATTGTGTTTACACGCTGGAAACTGAAAAGACGATTACTGAGCTAGGTTTGAAAAAATGCAATTCAAAGCTATATCCTAAAAATACGATTTTCATTACTGCCAGAGGCACGGTTGGCAAACTTAATTTGGCTAGGGAAGCAATGGCTATGAATCAATCATGTTATGCCTTGGTTGCAAAAAATGGATTAAGCCAATTATTTTTGTTCTGTGCATTACAAAATGCGATTGGTGCGTTTAAAGGGGCGGCAAATGGTGGTGTATTTGATGCAATTGTGGTTGATACGTTTAGGTATATTTCAATAATTAAACCCCATGAAGAATTAATTGAGAAGTTTGATTTAATTATTAAACCCATTTTTGAACAAGTGGACAATCTGATTCAGCAAAACCAACTCCTAAAAGAAGCCCGCGACATCCTGTTACCCCGCTTGATGACAGGCATAATTGACGTGGATACTATCCAGTTACCAGAATGACCGCTCAGCCCGAACCGTTAAGTTTTTGCTGGCAATTAACCCACCAGTGCTTATCCCGACACTAACCACGGAGGTACAACCATGCTACAAGAGCAAATTATGCAGGAATTACAAGGTATTCCTGACGACAAGTTGGCAGAAATCTATGACTTGATTCATTATTTCAAGCTGGGCTTAAACAAAGAATCGCCGCAAAAACGCCAACCCGGCTTATTAGCCGGAACATTAGGCGACGCTTTTTTTGAGCCGCTACCCGATGGCGAATTGGACGCATGGGAATGAGTTATCTAATCGACACCCATGTATTGCTGTGGTGGTTATTTAACGATTCCAAACTTTGTGCAGTAAAGCGTTAAATGATGGCCTTTATTTGACTGTAATTCGGAAAACTAAATAAATCTTTTATTTTTCAATTAATTACTATTTGACTCTATGAGCTACGAATACTCAGAAGACGGCTTGGTTGAGGCCGCAACACAAGAAGTGTTGGAAGCATTGGGCTGGACGGTGTTGACGGCATGGCAACACGAGTCATTGGCAACTCAGGACAACCGTAGCGATGGTTTATTAGGGCGGCTGAATAAATCAGAAGTGCTGTTGGAGCGGTATCTGTTGCAGGCGTTACGGGCGTTAAATCCCGATTTGCCGGAAACCGCATATCAGCAGGCCGTGGATGTTTTAAAGGAAACGGCGGCGGATAAGCAGTTAGCCGCAATCAATAAAGACAAGCACGAACTGTTGGTTAAAGGTGTCCCTGTCAGTTTTCAGGATGATGAGGGCGTGTTGCAGAAAGTGCGGCTGCGGGTGTTTGATTTTGAGCACCCGTCTGACAATCATTTTTTGGCCGTCCGGCAATTTGAGGTGGTCGGTCAGTTGTATAACCGCCGTCCTGATGTGGTGGGGTTTGTGAATGGTATTCCGCTGGTGTTTTTTGAGCTAAAAGCCCATCACACCGATTTACGCCAAGGCTATGATAATAATCTGTGCGATTACAAAGATACGATCCCTGAAATCCTGCATTGCAATGCCTTTATTATTTTAAGTAACGGCACGGATAGCCGCGTCGGCACGTTGACCAGCCCGTTTAAGTTTTTTATGGAGTGGAAGCGTATCGAAGAAGACGATGAAGGCGTGGTGAGTTTGGACACGGTATTGCGCGGGACGTGTGCGCCGCCGCGCTTGTTGGATTTGTTCGAGAATTTTTTGCTGTTTGACGGCGAAGGTTCGGACATCACTAAAATCATGGCCAAAAACCATCAGTTTATTGGCGTGAATAAGGTGATTGAGCAATCCGCAACTATCGAAACCTTGAAAGGCAAGCTGGGCGTGTTTTGGCATACGCAAGGTTCGGGCAAGTCCTATTCGATGGTGTTTTTGTGCCAGAAAATGCTACGTAAATTTGGCGGCAGTTACACATTTTTGCTGGTGGCAGACCGTAGCGAATTGGAAGGCCAATTGTTTGACACGTTCAGCGGCGTGGGCGCGGTGACGGAGGAAAATGTCTGCGCCAAAAGCCGTGGGCATTTGCGCACTTTGCTGGCGGAAAACCACCGTTATGTGTTTACGCTTATCCACAAATTTTCAATTGACCCGAAAAAGGAAACCGACTACCCGCTGATTACCAACCGCAGCAATATCATTGTGATTTCCGACGAGGCGCACCGCACCCAAGGCGGTACGTTTGCCAGCAATATGCGTTTTAAAGGTCTCCCTAATGCGTCTTTTTTGGGCTTTACGGGCACACCGCTGTTTAAGGAAGAGTTGGAACTGACGCGCAATATCTTTGGTGAATATGTGTCGGTCTATGACTTTAAGCGGGCGATTGAAGATGGCGCAACCTTACCCGTGCGGTATTTGAATCGCGGCGAAAAACTGGGCATTGAAAACCCTACGCTAGATGGCCGTATGGCCGACATAATCAACGACACGGAATTGGATGACGACCAACGGCGGAAATTGGCGCGGGCGTTTAAACGCGAGTATCCGATTTTAACCTCGGAAAAACGCTTGGATGCGATTGCCAAGGATTTGGTCTGGCATTTCAATGAACGGGGCTATCAGGGCAAAGCGATGTTTGTGGCCTTGGACAAACCTACTGCCGTGCGGATGTACGATTTGGCGGTGAAGAAATATTGGCCGCAATACATCGACGAGCTGAAACAGCGGATTGCCAATGCAGAGGATCAGCAGGAAGAGTTAAAGCTTAAGCGGCATTTGCAACGGGTGACTGAAACCGAAGTGTGCGTGGTGGTGAGCAGCGAGCAAAACGAGGTGCAAAAATTTGCCAAGTTAGGCTTGGACATCGAGCCGCACCGAAAAAAAATGGTGGATCGCGATTTGGAAACGGAATTTAAAGATGAAAACAATCCGTTCCGGTTAGTGATTGTCTGTGCCATGTGGATTACGGGCTTTGATGTGCCTTGCGTGTCTACGGTGTATTTGGACAAACCGATAAAAGGCCATACGCTGGTGCAAACCATCGCCCGCGCCAATCGGGTTTATGATGATGAAAAAGACAACGGCCTGATTGTTGATTATGGCAATGTGTACCAAAACCTAAAGGAAGCCTATTCGGTTTATGGTGACGGCGGCAAAGGCAAAACCGCATCCGGCGGCGATAAGGGCAGCGGCCATACCGTCGAAAAATTGACCGAAATGGCGGGTGAATTGGCTGCGGCAATTTTACAGGTGCGGCAATTCTTGCAGGATGTGCAGTTTGATTTGGACAAGCTCATTTATGCAGTCACGGCAATGGAAAAATTAGGGCAATTAAAACAAGCGGCGAATGCGGTTTGTTTGAATGAAACCACCCACACCCAATACGAAGTTGCCGCACGGGATGTGTTCCGCAAATACAAGGCCCTGTACCCGGAACCGGAACTAAAACCGTTTCTGGCAGAATTTAACGCGATTGAGGCGATTTACGACCAACTCAATCAAAAAACCAAATCAGCGGACATTTCTGAGGTGATGTGCAGGCTACAGCGTGAAGTGGATATTAGCGTCAGTATCAGCCATGAGGTACGCGACCGGGACAGTGATTACGTCGATATTAGCCAACTGGATTTTGATAAATTACGGGCGGCTTTTGCCAAATCCACACAAAAAAACGTTGTTGTGTTTGATTTGCAAGCCGCCATTCAGCAAAAGCTTGACCGGATGGTGCAGCAAAACCCGGTGCGCTTGGCGTTTTATGAGAAATATCAAAAAATTATCGACGAATACAATAAAGGCAAAGATATTCAGGCGGTGCAAAAAGCCTTTAATGATTTGAGTGATTTTATAAAAAATGAACTGACCCCTGAAACCGAAAGGGCGATGCGCGAAGGGCTGAACGAGGAAACTTTGGCGATTTTTGATTTGCTGAAAAAGCCGGAGTTAACGCCGGAAGAAGAAGCTAAAGTCAAAGACGTTGCCAAACAGACCTTGGCGGCATTGAAAGCGGAAAAGCTGAAAATTGACCGTTGGCGCGAAAGTACGCAAGTGACCGCCCAAGTGAAAAACCTCATCAACGACCATCTGCAATGGTTGCCGCCGGAAACGTATCCTGATGAAGAAGTCGATATTAAAAGCTTACTGGTTTATCAGCATATTTATGCCAATTATCAGGGCGCGGGGCGAAGCCGATATGGTTGATTTCACGCCCTGTTCAGTTTTTTTCCAGGTATCTATTGGTTTCTGACACCCACAAAACGCTAAGCCACTAATCAATGTCGCTAATCAAGGCCATCATATCTTCCACGGACATTTTGCCGCTGACTTCGCCGCCTTCCAGCAGGCTGTTCGCTAAATCGCGTTTGTGTTTGTGCAAATCGACAATCTTGTCTTCGATGGTGTCTTTGGCGACCAAACGGTAAATGGTCACGGGACGTTTTTGCCCCATGCGGTGGGCGCGGTCTGAGGCTTGGTCTTCCACTGCCGGGTTCCACCACGGATCCATATGGATGACGTAATCGGCGGCGGTCAGGTTCAGGCCCGTACCGCCCGCTTTCAAGCTAATCAGGAACAAATCGCCGTCTCCGGCTTGGAAGGCGTTCATGGCTTTTTTACGTTCCGGTACGGGTGTCGAACCATCCAAATAGTGGTAACGGATGCCTTTTTTATCCAATAACTCGCGGATCAGATGCAAATGGCCGACAAATTGGCTGAACACCAGGGCTTTGTGGCGGTTGTCGAGCAATTCATCCACCAGCTCTTCAAAGGCTTGTAATTTGGAACTGCTGACGGTGCTTTCTTCCATGACCAAACGCGCATTGCAGCAAGCACGGCGCAGTTTCATGATTTCCGCCAAGACTTTCAATTGCGCGTTGCCTTGTTGGTTTTTCGCTTCAGAAATCGCCAACATGGCATTGCGGCGCAAGGCTTCGTACATCGCCCGTTCTTCGGCACTGAGTTCGATATGCAAGGTGACTTCGGTGCGGGGCGGCAATTCGGTCAGCACGTCATTTTTCAGGCGGCGCAGAATGAACGGGCGCAACAGTTTTTTCAGGCGTTGCTGGACGGCATGGTCTTGGTGATTTTCGATGGCTTGCGCGTAGCGTTCGTTAAAGCGCGTCAACGATCCTAACAATCCTGGATTGATGAAATTAAATAAATTCCACAACTCGCCCAAATGGTTTTCTATCGGTGTGCCGGTTGTGATGACTTTAAAATCCGCTTGCAGGGTCATGGCCGCTTTTGAGCGTTTGGTCAGGGCATTTTTGATGGCTTGGGCTTCGTCAGCCACTAACGTATGCCAATGCACTTGCGCGAGTTTTTCGGATTCGGTCTGTAACAAGCCATAGCTACAGACAATCAAATCAAATTCGGCGGCACTGTCGAGCATGGCTTGGCGGTCGCCTTGGCCAAAGTGTTGCACATTTAAGGTCGGCGCAAAGCGTTGGGCTTCTTCTAACCAGTTAATGCACACGGAGGTGGGTGCCAAAATCAAGGTCGGGCCATTCGGGGCGCGTGACAAAATCAAGGCCAAGGCCTGTACGGTTTTGCCCAAACCCATATCATCCGCCAAACACGCGCCAGCTCCCCAATGTGCCAGGCGTGACATCCATTGGAAACCTTCGCGCTGGTAGTCGCGCAACTCGCCTTGTAAGGTTGAAGGCACTTGTGGGTTGAGGTCGCTGATTTTATTCAGGTGCTTAAGCTGGTCTTTCCAAGGCTTGCTGGCGGCAATGCTCATGCCTTCGGTGATGCCATCCAAAGCCGGGGCGGCTAAGGCGTGGAAGCGGATGGCGTCGTCTTGTGCTTCACCAAGCCCTGTCAAATCGTCCAGACGTTGGCGCAATTCGCGGGTCAAGGCGATGATCTGCCCGTCTTCCAAACGCAAAAAGCGGCTGCTGGAGCCATTAAGTAACTGGATCAGCCGCTGCATGTTAAAGACTTGGTCGTTATCGACCACCAAATCGCCATCCACGCTAAACCAATCTTTCTCTTTGCGGATGGAAAATTGCGCCTGTGACAGGCCCGCTTCCCGGCTCAAACGGATACGCTTGCCTTTCGGCCATTCGAGCACGGCCAACTCTTCGGTCAATGCTTGTAAATCCAGCAACGCTTCCAAGGCCATTTCCGGGTCATCCAATGACCATTTCAGGTCTTTGTCCTTGAACAATTTCGGCGACAGATCAAAAAACTGCGCGAGATGGGCGTTTTCTTGCGTGAAATCGCGGGTGGTCTGGTATTGCTGACCGTCAATGTCAGCCAACACGGTCGCCCCACCCAAGCCGGGCTTATACAAAGGGCCGCCGCTGATGAATGGCTGGACAAACACTTCTATCTGGATACCGTGGCCTATCGGTTGCAAATGGACATGCAAACGGCTGTCAGTCGGCACGTCAATGGCATGGCTGGAAGTGCCGCCGATGTCCGATTGCACAGTCAACATCGAAGCAATGGAGGCAATAGAATCTATGACTTGTTGGCGGGCAGTGGCGGGTACGACCAAACCGTTTTGGCCCAAGATTTCCGCAACCTGCAAATGCTGGTGGGTAATCACATACAAAATCAGGCCGTGGTTGGCAGTTTTTTGTGCAATCAGGCGTTGGCGGTCAATTTCTGGGATCAAGGAAATGCGCAGGTTATCGCCCTCTTCCTTGACCAACAATTGCGGCTCGGCGATGCTGATGTCGACGGGTTTGCCGTTTTGCTCCTGCCCTGCCCAATAGACATTCGGATGTCCGGCGGCGGCAATCAGGCCATCTAATGACAGTTCGTAAACATCTTTTGGGTAATAGCTGTAGTAATCGCTTTCTTTTTCGATGACGATTTTTTTGCACATCTTCCGGTCTTGCTCGGTCAGATAATCGTATTCGCCCAAATCGTGATACAGTTTTTTCAAGGCGATGGGCCGGCCTTTGCTCCATTGCCCGGTTTTGCCCAAGCGTTGCTCTTTTGGGATGAGCGTCACATCCCCCCCATCCAGGCTCAGGCTCCACACCATACGCAATTCTTTGGTGGCTTCGGCTGTGGCCGCAGGTTGTACGGTCAATTGGGTCAAGGCTGTCAGGGCACGTTCCCACAACGACACTTTCGGCAATAAGTCCAAAATGTCGCCAAACGGTGATTTGGCGTAAAACTTGGCAATCTGCTGGCAATCGGCATTTTTGAAGTCCAAGCGCTGTAATAACAAAGCACTGACGGCGGCAAACCAGACATGCTGATGTTCATGGGCTTGCTGGCAATATTTTGCCAATTTGCCAAGAACCAGCTGGACATGTTGGTTAGCCACTAACATATCCACATCCAAAAACCAATACAGCGTCAACACCTGGAACAAGCATTCATAGGGAAAGCGGGGGTTGCCAAAATACTGCTCAAATCCATCGGCACTGGCTTTGGCCTGATAAAAATCCACTCCCCAATCCAACAAATAATTCGCCAAATAAAAGGGTTCGGAGGCGTTTTTTAAGGTTAACGGCAGATGTTGTTTTTTCAAAAAAACCAGATTTTCAGCCGTCTGTGAGCGCAATAAGGCCAGGCCAAAAAAGTAGCCATGCAAGCCACGTAGGGTGATATTGCGCTTGTTGGTTTCTTTTTTTAGTTGCCGCAACGCGAATTGGTACAACATGACGGCTTCTTCATTTTTATTATGCAGAAATTGGACGGTGGCCAATAATTTTAGGCCATCGCTAGTGCCATCACCCGCCAACCAAGCTTCGGCATCTTTAAAACTGCCGCGTAATACGCGTTGTTCAATCAGGCTGTGGGCAATGTCTGGATGCTTGGGTTTGCTGGCCCCAAACAATTTTTCTAAGAATTGGTAAGGTTTTTCGATGTCGGTAAATTCAACATAATTGCAGGCGACCAAGTATTTCAACGCGCCAAACTGCATTTCTACGGGTAAGCCCGTGAACCATTCGGCATCATAATCATCGAAAAAAACGCGGTTGATATGTTCGGCAAAATACTGCGGGTAAGTCGCGTAAAGGCGGTCAATATTGGCCATGAACGCGGACGCGCTGCCTTGGTACAAAAATAGGCGCAGTTGTTTGACGATATGGCAGGCAATTACTTTGTGCGAAGGGTAATAGCCGCTATCGGCAATCAGCAAGGTCGCCAATTTTTTGAACCAGGACAATTCGACCGCCCGGCGCATTAAGGTTTCGCTGTAGCTAGGATGGCAGGTCCAACCGTCGTTACTGGCAATAATCAGCTTGCTTTTATGCAGTTTTTCCCGAAGCACCTTATCCACTAAACGGGTCGTTTTGGAATCAAACCCGCTTTTGGACAAAAGGTTTTGTAGGTTGGTTTGGCTGACCGGGGCATAAATGACCGCCAACACTAACATAATGTCTTGTTCGGCGGCTGATAGTGAATTAAACGCAGCAAGCAATTTATTGTTCATGGACGGGAATCATTAATCCTTTGGGTAAAAACAGGTGGCCATCAAAGCCTAAAACGGTAAAAATCCGTTATTAAATTTAAGGTATTTTAACGGTAAGTCATTGAAAAATTTTTATAATTTTATCTCTGGACATTCCAGTCCGGGCTATCTATTATGCCACACACGGTACGATGGGTTACTTACCGTATAACAACACATCATTTTATCAGCTTAAAAGAGGAGTTTTTTATGCTTGAGAAACAACAAGATGCACCGATGTTTAGGGCATTGGACCAAAACGGCCAATTGGTCAGTTTAACTGATTACGCAGGGGAAAAGAACATTGTCCTGTATTTTTATCCTAAAGACGACACGCCGGGTTGCACGATAGAAGCCAACCAATTCACGCAATTGGCAGAAGAATTTGCCCAATTGGACACCATAGTGATTGGCGTCAGCAAGGATTCTTGTGAAAGCCACACCCAATTTATCAATAAATTTGGTTTAAAAGTCCTATTGTTGGCGGACACCCAAGGGCAACTCTGTGAAAGTTATGGCGTTTGGCGGGAGCGCGAAAAAGAAGGTGTCAAAAGTATGGCCATTTTCCGCTCGACGTTTATTATCGACAAAAACGGTGTTCTGGCTGAAGTCATTTACGGGGTCACGCCAGAAGGTCATGCCCAAGATGTCTTGGACAAAATCAAGAATCTGGGCAAACCGCAAGCCTCCCCTGAACCTGCCGACGAGGCCGGATAACTTTAAACTTTTTGGTGCAGCATGGATTTATTAGGCATTAACCATATCAATATCGTCGTCACAGACCCCCAATTGCCGGAGGTGGTGGCGTTTTATGAACAAGTGATGGGCTTGACGCAAGGTGTACGGGCCGTGTCCAAACGTAATGGCGCATGGCTGTATTGCCACGGCACGGCTATCATCCATCTGTCGGTGGTCGAACAACCGCCTTACACAGGTAAAGACACGCATTTTAACCATGTCGCGTTAAGCTGCCAGGGCGTACAGGCATGGATGCAACACCTAGACCGCCATGCCATCCGTTATGATGTGGATTACCGCCCTGCACCAGAAATGAGCCAATTGTTTTTCTACGATCCGGCCGGCATCCGCATTGAGCTGAATTTTGCGGGTGAACGTCTGGAACCGACTGCTTAAGGAGCGGCCATGATCCCTGAACAACATTTAGATTTAACGGGCAAAACGGCGTTTATCAGTGGTGCGGCAGTAGGCATAGGGCGGGCTGTCGCCCTGGCTTTAGGCAGAGCCGGGGCAACGGTCGGCCTGCACTATTATTCCAGTGCTTCCGCCGCGCAATCGTTGTTTGAAGAATTGTCTGCACTGGATATCAAAGCCTTATTGTTGCCTGCTGACTTGACCCAAGAAGACCAAGCTAATGCCGCAATCGACCAATTAGTCGCCGAAACCGGACGCTTGGATATTGTCGTCAACAATAGCGGCGGATTGGTGCAACGCGCCAAAATCGAAGATTGCTTGCTGGAAAATTGGCAAAAATCGCTGGACATCAATTTGACCAGCGCGTTTTTGGTGACCAAACGCGCCATCCCGCATTTGCGGGCAACCGGCAATGGCAGCATCGTCAATATTTTGTCACTGTCGGTACAAACGGGTGGTGCCAATGGCGGTGGGGCTTATGCCGCTGCGAAAGGCGGGCTGATGGTGTTCACACATACGCTGGCCAAAGAATTGGCCCCGGAAATACGCACCAATTCGGTCATGCCCGGCACGGTGGAAACCCAGCATCATGAAATCCATTCCACCCCGGAAATGATGGAGAATTACCGCAAACAAACGCCCTTAGGCCGCAACACCTTCGCAGAAGAAGTTGCCAGTTCGGTGCTGTTTTTATCCAGCAATATGGCTTCACATATTAATGGCGCGTTAATTGACATCAGCGGTGGGCGTTTTTTGCGTTAAGCCACCGGAAACTACAACGCATAAAAAAAGGGCGGTTTCATCCGCCCTTTTCTTTTTCAAGCAATGTCTATAGGGTTTAAGTCGATGGTTGGCCATCAACAAGCACTTTTAATTGCTGCCCAGGACGCAAGCCTTTGCCCAAGACATCGGCATTGGATTTGCGCAAATCCGTGACAGTGACATTAAATTTCTTGGCAATGTGGTTCAAGGTATCGCCATTCCCGACTTTATAGTGTACCAAACGGATAGGTGATACGGAGGCAAGCTGTTGGTTGGCGGTTTTGATGACCAATTTACGGCCAGGAACCAATGCCGTTTTCAGGGTGATATTGTTCCATTCGGCAATGTCTTTAGGAGTCACGGCAAAACGCTGGGAAATGTTCCAGAAAGTGTCACCCTTTTTCACAGCATAAGACTGGTGGTTGCTGGTTTGGATTTTCGCCGCTTTGGCTGCCAACGCATGGCTATCATGCTTGTTTTCCAATGCCTTATTGCTTGACGCGATGGATGGAACTTGTAAAGTCGTTCCATAACGCACGGTATTGCCAGACAAATGGTTGGCGGTACGCAATGTCGCTATAGTGGTGTGGTTACGGGTTGCAATGTCAGACAAGGTTTCACCGGGCTTGACTTTGTAATGCCCAGTCATGGCAACTGTTTGTGGCTCTTCGTGTTTAGGCTCTTTGACTTCGGGTTTTCTGCTTGCGGTTACAATACGATCATCCCGTTCTTCACTTCTGCTTCTGTCTTCAGATTGAGCTTTGACGGGGGCTACGCGGGTTTGATAAAACTGGGCAAGGTCAACACGTTCGTTAAAAGGGATTTGGGCGAGATTTCTTTTGAAGGACTGGGCTTGTTCGACAGGAACCAACAATCGGTGCGGGCCTTGCGGAGCCGTACACGATCGGTTAAAACCTGGATTGAGCTTCAGAAATTGGTCATAAGGCGTGTTTGCCAATTGAGCCGCTTTGTGCAAATCCAATGGAGCCTTAATATCAACCGCCTCAAAATAAGGCTTGTTGGGGATGTATTTCAGATTTATGTTGTATTGCTCGGCGTTGGCAAAGATTTTCGCAATCGCCAACAAGCGCGGCACATAATCCAAGGTTTCCTGCGGCAAATCGAGGGACCAATAGTCCGTCGGCAAATCGCGTGCCTCATTTTTCTCGACGGATTTTCTGACCCGGTTTTTGCCGCAATTGTAAGAAGCCAAGGCTTTCAGCCAATCGCCATCAAACAATTCACTCAATTCTTTCAGGTAAGTGGTTGCCGCTTGTGTGGACGCATAGACATCGCGGCGACCATCATACCAAGCGTTTTGTTCCAAGCCATATTCTTCGCCCGTTGACGGGATGAATTGCCAAAGACCAGACGCATCGGCGGAAGAATAGGCATTGACGACAAACGCGCTTTCGACAACAGGCAATAAGGCCAATTCGCCAGGAATCCCTTTGGCTTCCACTTCATCAAGGATGTGGTGCAAATAAGGTTCGGCACGTTGCTGGATAGTCGCTAAAGAAGCCGGATGTTGCAAATACCAATCAATGGCACGGTCAACACGGTAATTGTCAATTTCAGGCAAAGAGTATAAAGCTAGAAGACGATCCCACACCGTTTCATACTCGGTGTTGGACGCATCGCCTGATTTGTGCTTGTTAAATTTGAGGCGGGAACTCGCCGGAGGGTACTGGGCAGACAATTCCTCTGAAGAATTGTAACCCGGCTGGCCGGGGAACTGGTCAGCGAGGCTAAGCTGGTTTTTGGGTGTTTCAGAACAACCTGCCGCAATTAAAGACACCAAAACCATAAGGAAATTAGCCGGTCTTTTTACATTAACATGCATCATCTTATCGCCTAAGAGTGTAGTTTAATCATAAATAAGGGTTATAGTATAACGTGTTTTTCTTGAAAATAATCAAAGTTATATTACATTGACTGAAGATCGTGTTAATCCGCAGGCCGCACCCGGTTAACATGAAATTATTTGGCGACACAGGCCGTCCGCATCCATCCCCGGTAATTGCAAGACCATAGCCACACCAAGCCGCAAAAACTTAAGCCCCCAAAAACAGCCCAGGCCTAAAACCGCACATACAATTCAATGAAACGTAATTTTTTATTTTCCTGGTACCAAACGCCACGAGGCAAACTGCTGAAAGGGCTAGAAGCAAAATTCCTGCAACGCGCCATTACCGTCAGTTGCCAACAAACCGTGTTACAAATTGGGGGCCTGGGCTGGGAAAACGAGTTTATTGATTGTACTCTATACAAGTTTTATACCATCTTGGATGCCAAAAACTTAGGTTGCGACCAAGCCAGGAAAATTCAGGCGAAAGCTTACCGTTTGCCGCTCAAAAGTGAAACCGTGGACATGGTGATCGTGCCACATTTGTTAGAATTTGACACTTATCGCTTCCAAACCATGCGCGAAATCGAACGCGTCCTAAAACCCGAAGGCATCATTCTGATCATGAACTTTAACCCCTGGAGCCTTTGGGTGCGGTATCAATTTTTATGGGAAATCAGAATGGCCGATTCCCTACGCGGCCATTTTTTAGGCCATTCGCGGGTCATGGACTGGCTGAAACTGCTAAACTTTGAAGTCACCGTTTCCACGTCCTTTTATCTTGACGAATTCACGTCAAAACACGGTAAAGCCATTAGTAGCCGAGGCTCGTTTACAGCGACATCCTACGCCATCAAAGCCATCAAACGCCGCTACAACCTAATTCCACTCACCCCGGTTACGGAAGGGCAACCGCGTTTAGTCTCCGTCACCTCCCTTGCCTCTTCTTCAACATCGCACCAACAACCAGACCATGACTGACTGTGTAACCATCTATACCGACGGCGCCTGCCGTGGCAATCCCGGCCCTGGCGGCTGGGGCGTAATCTTGTCTTATAAAGGGATTGTCAAAGAATTGCACGGTGGAGAAAAAACCACCACCAACAACCGCATGGAATTGATGGCGGCGATCCAGGCCTTAGAAGCCTTAAAAAAACCCTGCAAGGTCAAGCTAAACAGCGATTCCAGCTATGTCCTGAAAGGCATCACTGAATGGATGCCCGATTGGAAAAAACGCAATTGGCAAACAGCCGCCAAACAGCCCGTCAAAAACGATGATTTATGGCGCCGGCTAGACGCTGCCAGAAGCCTACACACCATCGAATGGCAATGGGTCAAAGGCCATTCCGGCGATCCTGGCAATGAACGCGCCGATGCCTTGGCCAACTTAGGCATAGACTCACTACGCTAACGCTATTTTTTGTTGTCCAACAGGCTTTTCAAATTCGCAAAAGGATTATGCGTGACGATTGGGGTAGCGGATTTACTGGCTTGTTTGCCACCGCCAAAGCGCGTTTCCTCATAACGGGAATGCTCATTATCGTGGCAATACAAACACAGCAACTCCCAATTGCTGCCATCCGCCGGATTGTCATCATGGTTATGGTTACGGTGATGCACGGTCAACTCCGCCAAATTCTTATGCGTGAACTCCCTGGCACAACGCCCGCACACCCACGGATACATTTTTAACGCCTGCCCCCGATAAGATTGATCGCGCTCTTCCTGCTCACGCCGAGCAGCCATTACCAATTGGCTTTGTTTGTCATTTGTCGGCACTGTCTTTTTAACGGTCATCTTTTTACACCTAAGCTTTATTTCAATTACCCAATATCGTAGGGCAAAAAAGCCTTTCTGTCAGCGGTACATGCCATTAAATAGCAACACCCTGGCAATCACGGGTTAGTCCCTTCCCGCAAATCCCTTTTTACGCCCAAATAAGAACAGACATATTGGTCGGCCCCGCCATAACTGATAATGGCTTTGTCAAAATCACACAAATAAGCCACCGACCGCTTATTCAACTGGATAATGTCACCTTTTTGGCAAGCATTCTGAATCACCACCATTTCCGCCCCACGCTCTGGAATATGCAGGCAAACTTTGCCCGGAAATTCATCGGCATAAGACAAAGAAGCCCAAAATGACACAATCAGCGTTACAAAAGTTTTCATATCAAAAAAATTCAGGAAAATTAGACGATTTCAGCCTACAACCCAAAGCGGTTAGTATCGGCGTGATTTTATCCAATAAACAGATAACTTCGCAGCATTACATAGAGAGAGTGGCTCGACAGACGCCATGCCGTTTGAAGCAAAAATATGATAAGAGGCAGCACAAGACAAACAAAAGCCCATGCACCTTATCCCTAAGGCGTATGGGCTTCATTAGATAGAAAGGCTGATCTTAGTCGTGATAAGCGATTTCACCATGATCGGAAATGTCCAACCCTTGCAGTTCTTCCTCTTCACTGACCCGTAAACCCACCAAAGCATCAACTATTTTATAAGCCAAATAAGAAACAATACCTGACCAAAACAGCGTTATCACAACACCCCAAAGTTGGCTTTGCAATTGCATCAAAATGCTGTACTCGCCAAAACCATTGGCGACATAATCATAAACCCCAGTGCCGCCTAATGCAGGAGCGGCGACAAAGGCAGTGCCTATTGAACCAATAATGCCGCTGATGCCGTGCACACCAAACACATCCAAAGAATCATCATAGCCCAGCAGGTTTTTCAATTCCGTCACGGCCCAAAAACAAGCCGTGCCCGCCACCAAACCTAGCGCGATAGCACCCATTGGGCCCGCCCAACCACAAGCAGGCGTAATGGCCACCAAACCTGCCACAGCACCGGATACCGCACCTAAAATGCTTGGCGTACCACGTCTGAACCATTCAGTAAACATCCAGCCCAAAGCCGCCGACGCAGTGGCCAATAAGGTGTTGGCAAACACCAGTCCTGCCGCTCCGCTGGCTTCCAAGTTGGATCCGACATTGAAACCAAACCAGCCCACCCATAACAGCGTCGCACCAATCATGGTCATCGGCACGTTATTAGGTGCCATAGACTCTTCGCCAAAACCCAAACGTTTGCCGACCAACAAACAGCCAATCAAACCCGAAATCCCTGCGTTAATATGCACGACCGTACCGCCCGCGAAATCCAACGCCCCTTTTTGGAAAATCAACCCCGCCGTTTCTGTCGCCGCTGTCGCCGCCGCTGCGTCCGTATAAGCGTCCGGCCCAGCCCAGTACCAAACCATATGGGCTATCGGCAAGTAAGAAAAGGTAAACCACAGCAAGACAAACAACAGCACCGCCGCAAATTTAAAGCGTTCCGCAAACGCCCCAATGATCAGCGCAGGAGTAATCGCCGCAAACGTCAACTGGAACATAACATAAACGAATTCAGGGATATACACGCCTTTGCTGAACGTCGCCACCACCGAATCAGCGGTGATTCCGCTCAGAAAAATTTTGTCCAGACCACCGAAAAAGATATTGCCTTCAGTAAAGGCGATACTGTAGCCATATAAAGCCCATAAGACGGCGATCATGCAAAAGGTCATAAACACCTGCATCAACACGGACAGGATATTTTTCACCCGCACCATCCCCGCATAAAACATCGCCAATCCTGGAATAGTCATCAGAATGACCAAAATCGTCGCGACAATCATCCAGCTCGTATCCCCTTTGTTGGGGACAGGAACGGCTTGTTCTGCCGTAGCCAAACTGGCATACAACGCCAGAAACGCCAAAAGGCTAACTCGTATCTTCATTTATGACTCTCCTAGTAAGATGGGAACCTAATCTTCCTAGGGTCAAGCAGGGTTCATGCCACGGCCTACAAAGCAACGGACAAGCCGCGAGGATGGCCTAAAAAGCCAAAGCCCGCACCAATTAAAAACAACAAAAAACCTTAAATGCACCGATTTATTGCAGCCCTGCCCTAACCAGCATTTCGGTCATCCAAACCGGGGCAGGCATGCCAAAAGGTACGCCCATCAGCCTTCAACCGGATTGCCATTTTAAGGCTTATCCAAAAAAGCCCCTTATAACAAGGATTTTATTCTGGCTTAATTTATGCTTATTGCTTTGTGTTACGCACTCCAACTTAATACCCAAAGTCAGTGAGCTTATCATGACCCAAACAGCAGAAGGCAGTTTCAATCCCTCGTTTCATTTTTTGGGGTTGGTGCAAAAAGCCATAGCCGACGGCATCACCCGCCATTGCGCTCACCCCAATTGCCCCGAAGTCTATATTGTCCCGGCGGAACAGGCTTTTTATACAGCAACGCCGGACATTGAGGCTTTAGAAGCCATGTGCCTAGCCGCTCCGTTTGACTTGAACGTCAACCCTGCACCCGATTGGCATCCCAGCCCGAATGCCGAGCCAGATGTGCAAACCGGACGCGTCCTGATCCACCGGAAACCCGCAGCGAAAGCGCCTGCGCTCATCGCAAAGCCGTTATCTGAGCTGATCTGGTACGCCACGATTTGTGCGTCCAAAGGCGACTTGCTGCAAGGCACACGCACGGACACGCCCGTCCGCTTGCTGGCCAGCCCTAATTTTTCCAGCTTTTTCCATCACGAGCACGACCTGTTATTGGCGGCCTTCATGCTCGAAAACAATGCCGACCTAATGGCCGTATGCGCCAATACAGGTGTGCCTTTACCTCAGGTGTTCGATTTCTACAATGCCTGTGCGGTCACAGGGCTGATTGAACAGGAAAATGTCTTCAATCCGGCGATTTACCTGCCAGGCTTGCTAGAAAAGGCCAACGCCGACAAACTTATCCGCCGCTGCTCAATACCGGGCGGCATGTCGCTGACTATCATCCCCAAAGAAGGAAAGTATTACACCGAAATGGATCCGGTCAGTTTTGGACAATTTTGCGGCACACGCTTGCTGCAAATGGACGTGGGTTCTGACGATACAGGCGGCGAAACGGAAGAAGTCGTGCAAATCGGACGCTCATGGGTGCGCCGGAAAAAAGCGGCCCCACCGCCTAAAGGCCAAGGACACCCGCTCAGCGATTTACTATTCCGCTCAACCCTGTATGCCTCGCAAGGCCGATTGCTTGCCAATTTCCAACTCGACAACTTGGTCAGCCTTAGTAGCCAACCCGATAAGGTTTTGCTCAGGGAATCGGCGACTATCCAGGCAGAACGCTATATCTTCCCGCTCACGGCTTTCATGACCAGCCACAAGCCGATGACCCTGCCTGAAATAGCTAAAGCCACACAACAGCCATTGGCAAAAGTCATTGATTTTTACAATGCCTGCGCCATTTCAGGTTTGACAAGCCCCCGCTAAGCCAGCCCAGGCTAAGCCCAAAAATCTCCCGCCCCATAGCCAAAACCTTAGACTTGGTAGGCTTTTTATCAATCACCTACCAAGCCCATCCCGCCCCTAAATGGATACCGAAAATAAGGCTAAAAACCCTAATTTCTAAGGGATTCACCCCAAAACCGTGAGGGGCTTCTCATAAATTACAAATACTTGGATAGCCTTTCTGTACCCCCAAACAACAACGCACCAAACTTGGTCAATTATTGTAATTTGCACCAAAATAAACCTAAAAATTAGGTAATTTTACCGCTTCTGGAATACAAAAATTACCATAAGGCTACATACGGTCATCACAAAAAACAATCAAACTATTGTTTCTTAAACAATATATATAAATGGCTCAATAAATGCTTTATCCAATTGCAATCCTTTAAGTCATCCGCGACAAAGGAAATTAGCAAGGCATCTCCACTTAAGTGACATCGTCCTTATGTCAGGACATCCTGCCCAATTTAGTGTCTAACTATTTAATGAACGGAATCAACAGTGATTAATATCCATTCAACAGGAGCACTCTTATGCAAGTGAACAATATGCGCAAAGAACACCCTAATGTTCAAGACATGCCATCACAGCCCGTATTATTTGTGTGCGCTTTAGGATTTGGAGCGACACTTGAAGAAAAGCTCAACCAGCTGTTTCGGCAACAACCGCTTTATAAAACCAGTTTTCGCTTAGTATCGGCCACTGCGTCCGCGATTGATGTGCTGCTGGTCAATTACGACAATCCCTTGGCATTACGCAAAAAAGACCTGCTCATTAACGGTTTTTGCGCTAACGCTGCTATTGTCGGCGTTAGCCAAGGCGCATTGGACAATCCCCCGGCTTTTCACATCCAAGGTTTGTTGAGTGCGGGCAAGCTAATGGCCATGCTCGACAATTTGCCGCTGCCTGATGCCGCGCAAAACCGCCGCCCATTGGCAACCGTGTTGGCACACCCTGCGCGTCCCGCCACCCTAAGCCCTGCCGCCATGACCGGGCCTGTGAAAGCAGACGACAAGCCACGCTATCGGGCTTTGGTTGTTGATGACAGCCTTGCCATCCAAAAGTCTTTGGAATTGCACTTAAAGACACTGGAACAAATTGACGGCGTTGATTTTGCCGACAATGGCGTTACCGCCTTGGCGATGGCAGAGGCTAACCAGTATGACCTGATTTTCTTGGATGTGATGATGGCCGGCATGGACGGCTATGAAACCTGCACCCAATTGCGCAACAACCCCCGTTACAAAAAAACACCTATCATCATGGTGTCAGGCAAAACCTCGCCACTCGATGAAGTGAAAGGCGTGATGGCTGGCTGTTCGACCTATTTGACAAAACCCGTGCAGCCTCTGGCTTTCCAAAAACTCAGCATCAGAGTGGTGGAATGGCTGACATCACGGCAAGAGCAAAACCCACAACCCAACCCTTCCATTGTGAAGCACTAACAACTTATCCCCCCCATTTAGCAGAAAACCAATAAGGCAATGTATGGCCATTCAAAAAATATTGATTTGCGATGATTCCGAAACAGACCTTGCCAATCTGGTCATCGCCTTGCAAAGCACCCAATGCACGGTCATTACCGCTGGAAGCGGTGATGAGGTGCTTAAAAAAGCCCAAACCGAACAACCGGACATTATCTTCATGGACATCATCATGCCTGGCACGGATGGCTTTGCCGCTTGCCGGGAACTGCGCGACCACCCGTCAACCAAAGACATCCCCGTGATTTTTGTCAGCTCACGCAGCCAAAAGGCAGACCGCGTCTGGGCCATCATGCAAGGTGCGAAAGACCTTGTCGCCAAACCGTTCCAACCCGCTGAAATCACGAAACTACTGGCATCATTTTAGTCAGGATATGGCAATGGAACCCGAACACCCCAAACCATCCGGCTGGCAAAGCACTAGCGGCCTAATTTCTGATGCCTTAAAAAACGGCTTGCCATTTTTGGCAAATACCCACGCCGCCGACACCGTATTGGGCTTTCGCGTCGGTGATTGGGGCTTTTTACTGCCCAACACCCTGCATTGTGAAGTGATTGAAGCCTTATCGGTCAATCCCCTGCCCAGAGTCGAACCCTGGTTCAGCGGTTTGTTGAATATACGCGGCAATATTGCACCCGTTGTCGATCTTCGCCTGTTGTCCAAAAACCTCTCCAGCCCACCCAAAAAACGCTATTTGCTGGCCCTAGACCGGGGCGACAAAACCATGGTGTTATGGACGGATGATTATCCGCAAATGATGGTGGACTTAAAAACGCCGCTGCTCAAGATACCCGCCTTACCAGAACCACTAGTGCAGTGTGTGCGCCAGGCTTACACTTTTCAAGGGCAGCCCTGGTTTAAAGGCTCATTTGAACCCTTGTTCAAATCCTTAGGAACCCGCCAATACCCGTCAGAGACTACATCATGAACACCTCCTTGCCTGACTCCCTAGGAGATGACCCGGAAACGTTTTTTACCGGGGGCCAAAACCCGAAACTTGCCGTTCACGCGTTTGCACAAACCATCGAAGACCACCAACAAACCTTCACGCAGCTCGCCCAAGAAGTTGGTGAAGCTGGCTTTGCTTGCCTACAAGACATTTGTGCGCTAATCGCAGAAGGCTTGGCCTTTTTATCAGATAACAACGCCACGCCAGACCTGTTTGCTGAATTGGCAAACCTACCGGAAAGCATCGGCGAATACGCATTGGGTATGGAAACGGCCATCCCGAACATCATCCAAATTTTACGCCATCCCAGCTTGCAAATTCCCTTGAACGAGGGCAAATTGGCCATGCTGGCGGAACAGCTTTCATCAGAGCTGGCCGCGCAAAACGTACCTATGCCTAGTGTTGCAGATGATTTTTTCGCCGACCTGGATATGTCAGCGTCAACCCCTGAACCATCTAAAAACACTTCAAAATCTCAAGATTATCCGATTACCGATGATTTCTTCGGCGATTTAGACTTAGGCCTTGATACCGAAACGGCAACGCCTGAATTTTCACAAGAAACATCAGACCTGGCTGCGTTAAATTTAGCGGACGAAAACTATCCGATTGCCGATGATTTCTTTGGCGACGTGGAATTAGGTTTTGATGCCGAAACGACAGACCCTGGCCCATCAAAAGAAACACTGGAATTGGTTGAATTGTTAGAGATGGAAGCGGCTTTGATGACCCGTTTACTGTCCGCCATTGACCTTGACGACCTTGACACACTCAGCCAACAACTTCAAGGCATCAGCAAAAATCTTGAGCGTTACGAGAATGCCGCCAACATGGCCGAATTTCGTGGTTTGGCAATGATTTGCGGTCACGTCAACACCAATGTCCGGGCTTTTTACGCCGCCCCCGACCAATTTGCCGAAAAGCAATTCAATGTCTTAAGCACCTGGATCAGCAACGTTAGCCATTATCTTTCCAGATTCAATGACTTGAGCGCGAAGCTACAAATACTCCAACAACTCGGCGACAAAGCGTGGGCATTGCCTGTCGAAATGGAAGCCGCCGCAGGCATATTGGCAGAACTCCAAATCACTGACACGGAGACCAGCGATGAAGAAAACGCCGCTAACAAACTCACCGCCACCCCCGATGACGTATCGCTGGCAACGCCTGACGATGTCAATCATGAATTGCTGACCATCTTATTGCGCGAGTTGCCTGTACAAACCCAAGTGTTCTCGGCTGCCGTGCAAGCTTTGCAATCAGGGGGCAGTTTAGCCGATTTGGAAACCGCCCAGCGTACCGCGCACAACGTCAAAGGTGCAGCCAATACCGTTGGCATCAGAGGTATCGCGCAACTGACCCACTCGCTTGAAGACATTTTGGTCGCCTGCGCCCAACACCAAAAACTGCCCAGTGCCGCGTTGCTCAACACCCTCACCGATGCCGCCGATTGCCTAGAAGCCATGAGCGAATCGCTCAACGGCCTAGGCCCTGAACCTGACGAAGCCTTAACCGTATTACAAAATGTCATGGACTGGGCAAACCTCATAGAAACGGGCGGCATAGACGCAATCGACACGGTTATCGGCCAAGAACCCAGTATCACAGAAGAACCCCAAGACACTGGACAAGTAACATCTGAACCACCCGCTGAAAAACCCCAAGCGGCGATGGTCAGGATAGAAGCCCAACAATTGGAAGATTTTTTCCGGCAAGCCAGCGAAAACATCGTCCTCAATAGCCTCGCCAACGAACGTTTAAGAATCATCAAAAACCAATTGCAGGCCATGGAAGCCCAATTTGAACTGTTGCGCCAGCTAGGTGACGAACTAGACCAACTGATTGATTTAAAAGATTTGTCAGGCCGGACATCAGGCAATCCGGCAAGCCATTTTGATGCCTTGGAAATGGATCAATATAACGAGTTGCACACCGCTGGCCGCCGCATGGTGGAAGCGGCGTTCGATGCCCGCGAACTCAAGCTTGATGCCAGCAAAGAACTCGAAGCCATGGGCAAATTGCTGGAAGAGCATTACCGGATAGCGACCGAAAACCAAGAATCGATTATCAAAACTTGCCTGATGCCCGTGTCGTTGCTGACCCCGCGCTTAGAACGCAGCTTACGGCAAACTTGCCGTTTGACAGGCAAAGCCTGCGATTTGGAACTGACCGGCGAAGAGCTGACCGTGGACTCCATCATTGACCCGCTCTTGCACATTCTACGCAACTCGGTCGATCATGGCATTGAAGCCGCCGAAACACGCCGGACGCTTGGCAAACCGGAACGGGGCATCATCCGTATGGAATTTTCCCGTGAAGGCAACCATGCCGTGGTACATGTCCGTGATGATGGGCGCGGCTTAGATTATGAAGCCATCCGCCAAGCCGCCGTACAACGTGGCGTACTAACCGCTGACCAAACCGTCACCGAAGAGGAATTGAAACGCCTGATTTTGCGTCCCAATTTTTCAACCCGCACCGAAATCACCCAAACCTCAGGCCGTGGCGTAGGGATGGACGTGGTGAACTTCCAAGTGCAGGAATTAGGCGGATCACTGGCCTTGCATTCCGTGACGGGCGAAGGCCTGACCGTGGAGATAAAAATACCGTTGCCGCTCAGCCGCTCCCGCGCCCTGCTCACCCAAATCGGCAACTACAAAATGGCCTTGTCCAACAAAGGCATCATGAAAATCCTGTTTGTCGGTGCCCATGCCTTAAGCGACGACGGACAATCCCTCACCGTTGATGGCATCGTTTATCCGGCGGTGTTTTTAAACAAACTGCTGGACATTTACAGCCCTAAAAAAAGCGGGCAACCCAGCCAAACGGCATTGATCGTGCAAAATAGCGCCCAGCTCCATGCCGTGATCTTGGATACGATTTCGGACAGCCAAGATATTGTCATCAAGAAAATGGGCCAACACGTCCAAAAAATGGCGGGCTTTATGGGAGCCGCCATCATGGGGGATGGCTCGGTCGCCCCGGTGCTGGACTTGCCCGAATTGTTAAAGATTGCGGGCAATGCGAGCCATCACGAGGACATTGAGTATCCTGAACCGCCTGAACCGATTGGCCTAACCAAAGCCTTGGTGGTCGATGATTCGCTCAGCCAACGCCGCGCCCTCGAACAATTGCTGCAAGATGCCGGGTTTCAAGTCACCACGGCACGGGATGGCGTTGAGGCTGCGGACTTGTTGTCTAAAGAGTTGCCCGACATCGTATTGACCGACTTGGAAATGCCGCGCATGAACGGCATCGAACTGGCCGCACATATGCGCACACGGGACAATTTAAAACGCTTGCCGATTATCATGGTGACCTCAAGGACAACCGAAGCGCACCGCAAAATCGCCGAAGATGTCGGCATCAACCGCTATTTGGTCAAACCCGTACGCGAAGACGATTTGTTGATGATGATCCAGACATTAATCAGCGGCACCGAGGAGGCTGGCTAATGCTTCACCATCAAACGCGCCATACGCTGATGCAGGGGAATCCGGCGCGGATTACCCCATTAGCAATCCTTAATAGGCTACAAATGGCCACGATTTCGGTTTTTAGTGAGAAGGGGTGCAGGCTTCTGCCCACCCTGGAGATTCCCAAATAACTGACAACAGGCCGTAAAAATCGGCTTTTCATGTTTTCCAACGCATTAACCGTCAACAGCAAAGCCAATCATGGCCGTTGCAAACCTGACAGACTAACCCGGACAAGCGTTGTCTTAAAATCCAATTGAATAGAGTTTGAATCATGGCACAAGAAAATATCAGTGTGTTTAGCCGTTTATCGTTGCGGCAAAAATTTGGCCTTTTGGCATTTTTGGCTTTTGCCTTAATGGGGGTCGCCTTTTATTCCTATCTTGACAACCAACAAGGCAAGATACAGATCATCAAAAATGAGCAACAGGGTCTCCACCAAGCCAAAGAATTGTTGGCATTGCTGCAAATCATGCCTCGGCATCGAGGGTCATCAACGGGGCTCCTGAGCGGGAATACGTCTCTGGCCGAAGAGGAGCAGGCCACCAGAAAACTGGCGGACGAGCAAATCGCCGCGTTTGATGGCTTACGGAAAAGCATCCGGGACCCAGAGCTACAAAAAACCTGGGAGACCATCAAACAGGATTGGCAAACCCTCACCCAAAAAGCCAGCGACCATGCCATTTCAGCCAACGAAAATTTTCAGGCCCACACCCAATTGATCGCCAAAATTTTGGAAGTCTTGGATTTGCTGACCGATGCTTCCGGCCTGTCTTT
The DNA here is from genome assembly GCA_964446885.1 of uncultured Methylocucumis sp. Taxonomy (GTDB): domain Bacteria; phylum Pseudomonadota; class Gammaproteobacteria; order Methylococcales; family Methylomonadaceae; genus Methylovulum. The sequence continues at coordinate 93,624 of CAYUQV010000001.1, read as the reverse complement.
AGACCCTTATGCAGAATCGTATTTTCTGATGCGGGCGGCCTTAGTGGACAGCCCCCTACTGACCGAATACTTAGGCCAAGCCAGAGGCTGGGGCACTAGCTTATTGGCAAAAGCCACCAAACCCATATCAACCGTCAAAGAAAAAGGCAAAGAGCCTGTCATCAGCTATTATTCAGTGACCTTGCAAGACCGGGGCAAATTGAGCCTGATGACTGGCATCGCCAACACACATTTGAACGCAGCCACACGCGGTTACAATAAGGTATTGAAATATAACCCTAACTTACCAAGCTCCCTGACCGAACAGCTCAAAAACGCATCGTTATTGGTCAATAAAGCCATCGACTTGTCAGAAACAGAAATCATCCACAAAGCAACGCCCAATTACCCGTCCAGCGACTATTACAAACAATACACCCTAGCTATTGATGAAATGTTTAAGGTGATTGAAATCGGCACCCAAGAGCTTGATGCCATGTTCAACCGGCAAATCAAAACCGCCACGCAGCAAATGCTCAATGTCTCGATGGTCATTTTCGCCTTGGTTATTGTTTTTGCTTTGGTCGCGGTGGTCATTGTCAGCTCCATCACACGCCCCATCAGCTTTTTGGTCAGTATCATCAAAAAATTGGCGGCGGGTGATAACGCCATCCGTGCCAATCTGAAATCAAAAGACGAAATCGGTATGCTAGGCCGCCAATTTGATGACATGCTAGACCAATTGGAAATGCTCCGAGTCAACATCGAAATGGAAAACGATTCATTGAACAATTCCATCGTCGAACTGTTGCTGTCGGTGGCCAGATTAGGGCAAAAAGATTTGACCGTAAAAATGGAAGTGGCCGATAACGTCACCGGCCCCTTGGCGGATGCCTTAAACCTGCTGTCCAAAGAAACCGCATCCGTCATGAGCCAAGTGACCAAAATTGCGCACCAAGTCGCAGAGGTATCCCAAAACGTCCAGGCCCAATCCTCACAAGTCATTGAAGTGGCGGCAGAAGAAAAACGCGAGGTGGAAAATGCCGCCAGCGAATTGGGGGCGGCATCACAAGCGATGCTAGAAATTGCCAAACTCGCGGCGTTTTGTAACGAAGCGGCGGAAAAAGCCATCCAAAACACCGACAAAGCCCAAGAATCGGTATTAGACACCATCAGCGGCATCAACAGCATCCGCGACACGATCCGCGAAACCGAAAAACGGATCAAACGCTTAGGGGAGCGTTCGCAAGAAATCGGTGGAGTCGTGAATATCATTAACGAAATCGCGGAACGGACGCACATCCTGGCCTTAAACGCCTCATTGTACGCCGCCCCTGCGGGTGAAGCCGGACGCGGCTTTGCCGTGGTCGCCAGCGAGGTGCAAAAACTGGCGGAAAACTCGCGCGAAGCAACTTCAAAAATCTCCTCGCTAGTCAACAACATCCAAATGGAAACCGCAGACACCGTCATCACCATGAACAACGCGATTAGCCAAGTGGTGCGCGGGACTGAACTCGCCCAACAAGCAGGCGATGAAATGCGCGAAACCCGTGACACGACAGCCGATTTGGCAAAACTGGTGCAAAGCATTTCGGATAGCTCCACCAACCAGTCCGAAGTGTCGCAACGTTTGGTGGCACGTGCCAAACAAATCCAAAAAGGCACGGACATGACTTTCAGCCAATTGCACGAACAGGCCACACAAACCGAAACCTTGGTGCATTTGTCAGAATTATTGGTGTCTTCCGTCAAAATTTTCACATTACCGGAAGCGGCGGACTGATTTCGCCAGCCTTAAGACAGCGGTTTATCCTTCAATAAGCCGCCGTTTACACAAGCTTTTCCTCACGGCAATTCTTCTTCAAACAATCGGTAGCCAATGCCCGCCTCGGTCAGCAAATAACGTGGACGGGCCGGGTCAGTTTCGATTTTGTGGCGCAGTTGCCCCATGTAAATCCGCAAATAGTGGCTGTGTTCGACATAAAACGCCCCCCAAACTTTTTCGAGCAATTGCCTGTGGGTGACGACCAGTCCGGCATTGCGCACCAATTCACTGAGCAGGCGAAATTCAATCGGGGTCAAATGAATTTCCTGATTGGCGACAAACACACGGCGTTTGGTCAGCTCAATTTTCAATTCACCGACCTGAAAAATTTCCTGAATGCCGCCGGGCGATTTGGCTAGCCTCCTGAGCATTGCTTTAATGCGTGACATCAGTTCGGCATTGCTAAACGGTTTGGTCAGGTAATCATCCGCGCCATTATCCAAGGCTTGGGTGATGTCAGTTTCTTGGTTACGCGCCGACAACACGATGACTGGCACTTCAGACCACGCCCGCAAACGCCGGATCACCGCTTGGCCATCCATATCCGGCAAGCCTAAGTCCAATATGAGCAAATCGGGCTGGCGATTGCGCAAGGCAGCCAATCCTTCCCGCCCGGAGCCGACGGCCAGCAACTGGAAACCTTGGTGTCCAAGGGTTGTGGCCAGCAACATCCGCAGTTGCGGGTCATCTTCGATCAGCAGGAGGAGCGGATGAGGTTTGTTCATGGCAACGGCTCTTTTTCTTCCAGGGCAATAGTGGGTGGGGCTTCCAAAAACGGCAGATGCAATTGGAATACGGTGCGGCCTTGGTCTGTAGCGGCCTGGATGTCACCGCCATGCGCCCCGACAATCGCCCGGCAAATCGACAAGCCCAAGCCTACGCCACTTTGGGCACTTTCTGGGCAAATACGGAAAAACTTGTCAAAAACCTTTTGCTGTAAGGCTTTAGGAATGCCCTCCCCAGTATTGGCGACGCTTATCGACAAGCCCTGCCCATGGGTTTCAACGGTTATGTCTATCGGGCTACCGGGCGGTGAATATTTGGCGGCATTGTCCAATAAGTTCACCAAGACTTGTTGTAACAAAACGGCATCAACATGCACCAAAGCAAAGCTATCGGCCATCGTGACCTTGACTTGCCTGGATTTGAGCTTTTTGTCGAGTCGGCGCAAAGCACTGCCTACCATTTCTTCGGGTGAATGCCATTGCCGATTCAGCACCACTTCCCCGGCTTCCAAGCGTGCCATGTCCAAAATCTTAGCCATCAGGTCTGACATCCGCTGGGCTTCTTCACTGATGGCACCGACCAATTTTTGTTTGCTGGCTTCGTTTAAATCCAAATCCGTTTCTAAGGTGCTTGCCGCCCCGATGATGGTCGCCAGCGGTGTCCTTAAATCATGGGAAATGCTGCTGAGCAAAGAATTGCGCAAGGCTTCCGATTGCATTTTTAGGGTGGCTTCTTTGGCTTTTTCTGCCAAATTGGCACGTTCCAGGCTATGGATGACTTGATTCACAAACGTGTCCAAAAGTTGGAATTGTTCCGTGGCAAAAACCTTATGGAAATCGACCACTTCCAAAGCCAACACGCCCAATGTGCCTGCCGGGCTTTTCAAAGGCAGGTATAACGCCGGATCAGCAGAAAAGCGGGTAGTGCCGCGACCTGCCATTTGGGCGTTATTGAAGACCCACTGCGCAATGGCAAAGCCTTTGTCTAGCCAAACATTGGCTGAATTTACCGGATATGCCAATTCGCCTTGCTGGCTTGGAAATATGAAAGCGTTGCGGCCACCAAACTCCAACTGTATATGTTGCATACCAATGGTAATGATGTCGCTGGCCAACCGCGCTTCCGCCAATTCTTTGCTAAGCCGATAAAGCGCCGAGGCGCGGTGTGCGCGGTGTTCGGCCACTTGAGTCTGGGTGCGCATGGTTTCGGCCAGCTTGCTGGTCACGGTCGCGACCACCAACATCACGGAGACACCAAATAAGTTTTCTGGGTCAGCAATGGCAAATGAAAAAATCGGCGGGGCGAAGAAAAAAGCAAAGACGGCGACACTGGTCAATGCGCCAACAACGGAAGGCCAAAGCCCGAAACGGATAGCGACAAAAAACACGCCCAGCAGATAAATCATCAGGAAATTGCTGGGTGTGAGCACACCCCGGAACAGCCAATCCATAGCGGTCAAAACGGCCGGGATCAACAGTCCCCATAGCCATTTCATAGCCGGATTCCATCAATCGGGTTGGAGGATCGCATAAGCATTTGGTCTACAGGACTCCGGTTAAGCAAGCAAGTCTGGGGAGGCAGACCGCACGGCGGCTAAAACCACCTACTTAAAAACTGCCGGGATTTAACAGGAATAGTGTGCCGATGCTCAACAAAAACCCCAACAAAATGGCAGGCATCCAACGCAAATGGAAGCTAAAGCTGTAACCTTCTTTGATAAGCCCCAACAAACCAACCCCAGGCGCAGAACCAATCGCCATCAAACTACCGCCCACGCCTAATGTCAGGGTCAATAACAGCCACTGCACTTTAGGAATATCCGGGTGCATACTCAATACGGCGAACATCAACGTACCGTTGTCGATAAATGCCGAAGACAAGCCAATCATCACGTTAGCTAAAGTAACATTGGTGTCGCCAAACAAAAAATGTGCGATGGCATCCAAATAGCCGACAAAACCCACCGCGCCGATAATCATCATCGCCCCATAAAAAAACAGTAAGGTATCCCAATCGACATCGGCAATGCTTTTAAAAATATCAAAGCTTTTCTCAGATTCAGGACACCCTTCCTTTTCCGAGCGGGTCAGATAAAAATTAAAAAATTGCAATAAGCCCAGCCCGGCCATCATGCCCGCAGCAGGTGGCAATTCTAATAACACGTTCGATGACACCGTTACGGCCAGTGTCAGGATAAACAAAAAGACGATGCGTTTGCTGCCCCGTTTCAACACGACCACTTGTTTGGAAACGGCAGGTGTTTCTTTTGGCACCGAAAAGTGCATAAAACTGGCAGGGACTATAAAGTTGATCAGGCAGGGAACGGTTAAGGTAAAGAATTCCGTAAAATGCAAGATGTGTTTTTGCCAAACAAATAAAGTCGAGATGCCGCCTAACGGGCTCATCGTGCCGCCTGCGTTGGCGGCAACCACGACATTGACGCAGGCCAAGGCGACAAATTTAGGTTGGTATTTGCCGACCGCCAAGACAATAGAACCCATTAATAAACCCACGGTCAGGCCATTGATGATCGTTGACAACACAAACGCCAAAGCCCCAGTAATCCAAAACAATTGGCGGTAACTAAATTGCTTATTAAGCAAATAAATGCGCAGGCCATTGAAAATATTGCGCTCGGCCATCGTGTTAAGATAGGTCATTGACACTAAAATAAACAATAACAGCTCAATATAAGCCAGCAAATTGCTTTCAAACGCCAGCGAAGCCGTCTTCGCCTGACCGTGCAAGCCATAATAGATACAAATCGCAAACCAAACCAACGCCGAACCTAGAATCATCGGCTTGGATTTTTTCATCTCATGGACATCTTCGGTCATAGCGATGATGTACGCCATGACCGTCAAAGCGACTGCCAAATAACCAATAATATGATGTTTTAAATCCAATTGCCCGACATCCGTCACTTCGGCATAAGCCAATGAAGGCAGAAAAACGCATAGCATCAAAACAAAGAAACGGCGGATATCGATAAACTTGGAATTTTTTTTCATTTGCACTCGTGAATAGTCAATAGCAAGGCAAAAGCCACACGATGATGAAATAGCGGCATAAGGTATGCAAGCTATCTTGTTGGCAAACCCATAGGCCAAAACTAGAAAACGTAGGTTAATTTTCGGATATATGCCTATTGGGCATAGGAACAGCGTTTTATCAAACGGCCAATACTAGAGTTTCTGGGGTAAAGATTTCGTTTAGATAAGGCTTTAATACATTGATAGTTTATTTTACTTTTTTAAACAATAAGCCTCTGTAGAAGACGCAGGGCTGTGGCTAACAACCAAAGCCCTGACCTTTTGGACTGATTTTGTAAATTCCCTCCCCCCAAAACGACCCAATAAACCATCCGCACATCAATCGCACGGGCAACTTAACTTAATGATATTTCCCTACCCGGCTACAACGCTGTAACGTCTGTTAAAATAACGATGCACAACGCCGATCCGGCGATTCCTTTAAGAAGAGAACATGAGCACACACTCCAATACCCACGAACCCTCCGGCGGCCTGTTGGCCTTAATGCTAGGCGCCATCGGCGTGGTGTACGGCGATGTCGGCACTAGCCCGCTGTACACCATGAAAGAAATTTTCAATGGCCCCCACGCCGTCGCTGCAACACCCGACAATATCCTGGGCATTTTGTCGCTGATTTTTTGGGCGTTAATCCTGGTCATTTCCATCAAATACGTGCTGTTTGTGATGCGGGCCAACAACCGTGGCGAAGGCGGCATCATGGCCTTAATGGCCTTGGCTTTACGCCACCGCAACCAACAACACCAACGTAATATCATCATCGCTTTGGGGCTGTTTGGAACGGCGTTGTTTTATGGTGATGGCATCATCACTCCCGCCATTTCGGTATTAAGTGCCGTAGAAGGGCTCCAAGTCGCCGCCCCATCACTGCAACCGTATGTGTTGCCCATCACCATTGTCGTGCTGATTGTGTTGTTCTTATTCCAAAGTTACGGGACAGAAAAAGTCGGTTTGTTGTTCGGGCCAATTATGATGGTGTGGTTTGGTGTGCTGGCTTATTTGGGCTGGACGAGCATCCTCCAAACACCCGCTGTACTGGAAGCCTTAAACCCTATCTATGGCCTGCATTTTTTCTTGGAACACGGCTGGCACGCGTTTATCGCATTAGGCGCGGTGGTATTGGCGTTGACTGGGGCGGAAGCCTTGTATGCGGATATGGGGCATTTTGGCAAACGCCCGATTGAAGTGGCTTGGTTTTCCATGATATTGCCTGCGCTGGCCTTAAATTATTTTGGCCAAGGTGCGTTAATCCTGCGTGATCCTGCCGCCATCGCCAATCCCTTTTATTTATTAGTCCCCGATTGGGCCATGTATCCGATGATCGGCTTGGCAACCTGCGCCACGGTCATCGCTTCGCAAGCGGTGATTTCCGGCGCGTTTTCGATTACCAGCCAAGCCATGCAAATGGACTATATCCCGCGTATGCAGCGCATCCACACGTCCACCGAAGCCATCGGGCAGATTTATGTCCCGACTATGAACCGCTTGTTGTTGATCTTGGTGATTTGCACGGTATTAGGCTTTGGTTCTTCCGGCAATTTGGCCGCCGCTTATGGCTTGGCAGTGACCGGAACCATGATGATCACCACCTTGCTGACCCTGATTGTCGCCTTGGATAGCTGGCAATGGCAACCTCGCTGGGCATACACCTTAGTGGCGGTGTTTTTGCTGATAGACAGCGCGTTTTTAGGTGCCAATGCCCTAAAAATCCCGCAAGGTGGCTGGTTCCCATTGATTATTGGCGGCCTGTTGTTTGCCCTGATGTTCACTTGGCGGCGCGGGCGCGAAGTGCTGACTTACCACTTACAAAAAGCGGCTCTATCGCTGACCAAATTCATCGCCAACCTTGACAGCAACCCGCCTATCGCACGGGTTCCCGGCACGGCGGTGTTCATGAGCGCACGCAATCTCAGTATGCCCCACGCCCTGCAAGTCAATTACGCGCACAATCGGGTACTGCACGAGCGGATTGTCTTGTTGACCATTGCCACCGAAGACGTGCCAATTCTCACTGATCCGCAGCGCATCCATATCGACCCCTTAGACCAAGGCTTTTACCGTGTCACGGCCCGCTATGGTTTTATGGAATCGCCCAATATCCCACAAATTCTCGATTTATGCCGCGAAAAAGGCTTAGATATAGATTCTGCCAGCACCTCGTTTTTTATTGGCAGGGAAACCTTAATCCCTTCCGACAAACCGGATTTGAACCCGTGGCAGGAAAAGATTTTCCTGACCTTATCCAGAAACGCCTCATCCCCTATCCAATTCTTTAAAATCCCCACCGAACGGGTGGTTGAATTGGGTGTGCAATTTGAAGTTTAGCCACCAAAAATTGCACAGATTTACAAAAAGCTAGGACATTTATGAAAATACTGATTTTAGGGGCAGGCAGGACAGGGGCTTCGGTGGCCGAAGCCTTGGCGGGCGAACACAACGACATTGTCATGATTGACACCAACCCAACGTTGTTGGACGCCCTCAAAGAGCGCATGAACATCAGCATCGTTGTCGGCAATGCCGCGCATCCGTATGTCTTGGAGCAAGCCGATGTCCACAACACCGACTTGGTGATTGCCGTCACGGACCGCGACGAAACCAACATGCTGGCTTGCACCATCATCAACAAACTTTACAGCCGCCCAAAAACCATTGCCCGTATCCGCGCCATTGATTACCTGAAAAACCCCAAACTGTTCGGGCCCGAAGGCATCCCCATCGACATCGTCATCAGCCCCGAACAGACGGTCATGGAATCCATCCGCAACCTGATTGAACTGCCCGGTGTGCTGCACATCTCGGACTTTGCCAACGGCTTGGTGCGGCTGTTTTCGGTCAAGGTCGCTGCGGACGGTTTTTTGACCGGGAAAAAAATCAAAACCCTTAAAGGCCGCCTGACGGAAGGCAAAATCCGCGTCGCCGCCATATTCCGTGACGGCATTCCCATCCCAGCCAACGGCGAAGCTACGATTAACGCCGATGATGAAGTGTTTTTCTTTGCGCCCAGATTGGAAGTGCGGCGGCTACTAAAAGACTTGGGTTGCCTAGAGAAACCGATCAAACGCATCATCATCGCGGGCGGCGGCCACATCGGCAAACGGCTGGCGCAAGCCTTAGAAAAAGACCACCATGTCAAAATCATCGAACATGACCTTAAACGCGCCAAAAAAATCGCCAATGATTTACAACACACCATCGTTTTACGCGGGGATTGTGGGGATGAAAAATTGTTGATTGAAGAGTCGATTGAAAGCACCGATTTGTTTTGCGCCATCACCGAAAATGACGGGGTCAATATCATCTCGGCCTCCTTGGCCAAAGCTTACGGCGCACACAAAGCCATCTGCGTACTCAATCATCTGAGTTACAACAAATTATTAGCCAACACAGGCATTGATTTGGCGGTGTTCCCTAACGTCGAAACCCTAGGCGGCATTCTCAAGCACGTGCGCCAATACGATGTCGAACAAGTCAGCCTATTGCGCAACGGCACTGCCGAAGCGATAGAAGCCATCGCCCATAAAGGCACAGGCGAAAATGCCGTAGTCGGGCGCAAAGTCGACACCGTCAAACTCCCCGAAGGCATCGTCTTAGGCGCACTGATCCGAGACAACGAAGCCATTTCCATACACCACGACACCTTATTTGAAGAAGGCGACCATGTGGTGATGTTCACCTTGGATAAAACCTTGCTGGCGGCTATTGAGGAGAAATTTAGGTCTTTGAATAATAAAACCCACTGATTTAGCATTGGCCTTTAAAACTTCCCCTGCCTTGCTTGCACATAAACGATGGACAACCTATTCAATAATGATTTGTTAAAACAGTGGTGTGAATTGTATGTGCGTTTTGTCAGCAAAGATCGCCAGCGGTTGGCCGAAAGTGTCAACTGCTGCACCTCCAAACAACTACAAAACCATCTCCAACCGAAACAACCTAACATCAAGGCATTGTTGACAAAAAGCCAATATTGCGATGACGATTATTTGGCAGCCTACGGAATTTTGCACGATTGGGATAGGCGTTTTTTGCAACAACCGCATCCACATTTGCTTTCAGGCTATATCGAGCAGATGCTTAACCAATCGCGCTACCTACTGGTTAGACAAAGCCATCACCCAATAGCCAACGCCATCCCCGAAAAACAACGCTTTAAATCCAACCACACCCTGGGTACGCAAGGTATTTTAAAATTGAGCCACCATTGGCAAGAGATAGAGCTATCCACAGAACTACAGATAAGCCGCAGCGACGTTTTCGATACGCTATCTTCAAAAAAACAGCTAAAAATCGGCCTATCGCCCTATGCAAATCAAAAGGATATGAATTGGAATCATGATGCCAACGATACGCGTGGTTTGGATAACAGCATCCCGTTTTGGTGTAGCGGCGCAAAAAATACCGATGAATTGCAGGAACGCATCATTTCCGTATTATCAGACGCACATCAACACGGCGTGCATATCCTCATCTTCCCTGAATTGGTGATGACCGAAACCTTGCAAACTGCCATTAGCCAATGGCTTTTGCAAAACAACGCCTTTAACCGCGTTATCCATTTGGTCATCGCTGGCACTTGCCATGTGTTTGAAAACCAAGAAAACAACCATTACAGCAACCGCTGCACAGCTTTCAACCACATGGGTACAATTGAATGGCAACAAGACAAACGCCAACCCTTCACACTAACTGCCAATGAAACCCAGGCGTTCTTTAATGTTAAATCACCCGCATTTGAACCGACCCAACTTGCCAACCATTTAGTAATCCGCCACACCGCTTTAGGCAAAGTGGCTACACCGATTTGCTTGGATTTTTTGTGTGATGGACTTTGGAAAGCCATGCCCATTGAGTTGTTTTTAGTACCTGCCATGTCCCCCAATTTAAGCCGCTTTAAAGATAACTGCCGGATAGCAGGTAATGAACACAGTTCTGCGGTTTTTATTTGCAATACTCAAGGCAACAAAGAACCACTGGTTGTCTATCGCCCCGAAAAACACGATACCTTGCAAATCCAAAAAATAAATCCATTATCGTTCATAGTAGACGTTGATATAACAATGAACCCTGCGTAATATACAAATTCAATTCACACTAATTTCTACAAATAAGTGAACTATGGACACCCTAAAAGAGCATTGCAATAACTATAAACAAGCCCTTCAAAATCAAGACGAAGCGGCCTTACACCACGAAAAGGCGTGGCTAACCACAGCCGCCACATCAGCCTTATTGCAACAAGATGCCCAATCTATGCAACGTATTAAAGCCTGTTGCGGCGAATTGTCAGCATTAGCAGACCATTTTGATATTACTGGCAAACCCGGCGACCGTTGGCGGGCATTGGGCGATACGTTGACCTTAGCCTTAGAAAGCGGCAAACCGTTGGAGCAATTGCGTTTAGTATTGCCATCGACCGTTTCGGGCTTATTGATGACTCATATCCAAAAAGAAGCGGGCATCACGCCAAGCCAATTAGCCAAACGTTCCAGCAAAGCACCCAACCATGTTTCTAATGAAATAAAAAAACTGGAAAACGCGGGCCTGATTTACCGCTTCAAACGCGGTAAAAACTATGAATTATTTTTGTCTAATTTAGGCGCAGAAGCTTTGGCGGATGTCGCACCAATGAAAATGGTTATCGATAACCCAATTTTGCAAAAACAAAAACGCGAATATCCACACATCGATAACAACCGCATAGCACAAATTGGCAACCCACAATTGCCATACGCGATGACAGCCTGATGAATTCCCCAACCGAACAACTCCCCGACCTCACCCGCTTCGTCGCCTTTTATTCCTACAAAGGCGGCGTGGGGCGCACCCTGGCTTTAGCCAATTGCGCCAGAGCCTTAGCCGCTGGCGGTAAAAAAATTGTTTTGATGGATTTGGACTTAGAAGCCCCTGGCTTACTCAATTTCGATGCCTTCAAACCCAAAAACGGCGATAAAAAACCTGCCGGATTCAGTGAATACATCAAAACCTGCTTACAAGAAGGCCCGCCGGAAACCTTAGAAAATTACATTCACGAATGCCGAGGCGAACCCAACGATGAAGGTAAAGTCTGGCTAATGCCCGCAGGCCGCCATCTGGACGCGGGTTATCTGAATTTCCTTAACGGCTCAACTTGGAACGATTTTTACACCCAACAAGAAGGCTACAAGATCCTAGAAAACCTGCGCGGTCATATCATTGATCGCTATCAGCCCGATTACGTATTCATCGACTCGCGCACAGGCTTATCGGAAATCGGCGGCATCGCCACCCACCAGCTTGCTGACATTATCGTGCTGGTGTTCAACTTAAACGGGCAAAATTTGGACGGCGCCAAGCGCGTGTTTGATTCCATCCGCAAACACGCACCGCTAAACCCACAAGTGATTTTAGTCGCCTCCCCTGTGCCCGTTGTGCCAACCGAAAAAGGCACACCGTTTTTCGACAAAATGCAAAAAATCGCCAAAGATTTTAAAGGGGCTGTTAACCACCAAAAGCCCTTGGTGATTCCTTACCATCCCTTATTAGCGTTTGCCGACCGCTTATTGGTTGATGAAGGCGATATATTCAGCACCGATGCCCCGTACCGGCAATTGGCTGAAATTATCCAAAAAATTTCGGACGATGCCGATATTTATCTACAACAAATCAACAAATCGCTCCAACGAGGTGATTGGCAAGAAGTGATACCGATTGCCCAGCAGGGATTACAGAAAAATCCGGCAAATTTTTATTTATTGGGTAATCTGGCAATGGCTTATTACCTTACTGGCGCACCAGAAAAAGGCATCACGGTTACGAATGAATTACTGCACCATTATGAAAACAGCAAAGAATCACACCAGCTTGAATTAATTGCCCAAGCTTTATTTAACAAAGGTCTCGCATTTGGAAAATTGCAACGCCCTGAGGAAGCAATCGCCGCTTATGACTACCTGCGGGAACGCTTTGATGATGCCACAGCGCTGGCCTTACAGGAACGGGTCGCCAAGGCATTGTTCAACAAAGGCTTCACCTTAGGGCAATTGCAACGGACTAAGGAAGCCATTGCCACATATGACGACCTGCTCGGGCGATTTGGCGATGCCACGGCGCTGGCTTTACAGGAACAGGTAGCCAAAACGTTAAACAACAAAGGCTATATTCTGATATCGGACGCAAAAAAACATCTTCATCATCTGGAACAAAGCCAATCACTATTAGAAACAGCATTAAGTCATTTTGAACAAGCCATCAACCGCTCAGCACATGAAGACCAAGCGATGATACTTGGCAACCAAGCCTACACACTGTTTTTGCTAGGAAAAACCGAAGAAAGTGAAGCGATTTTGAAAATGGCCTTAACACAAGGCGGTCAGGCACTTTATGATGCTGAATTGTCAGACAGCCATATCAACGAAATCCCCGAAGATGAAGCTTTCCGGGCTTTGCTAGAAACATGTTGGCAGGCAACCAACACGGATAAACGCGTTTAAATTAGATGGGCTTGTACGGCGAATCAAAGCCCATCTGGGGTTATTCAATAGCGATTATGCCTGGTTCATTTAATGCTGCTTGCAAGAAGCCCTGCACCTCTTCATTATCAACCCTGTCATAAATCTCAGCGACCGTCAGGGTCAGGCCGACGGATTCAAAGCAGACGCTGTCGCCCCAGAAATAATGCTCGGACACCCAGCCTTGGCTTTTGCGGCATACTTCGACATCGACAAAATCCTGCTCGATCAGCACATATTCTTGCAAGGTCGGGATGCTTTGGTAAGCCATGCGTTTGGTGGTTTCATCCATACGCCGTGAGCTTTTCGACAACACTTCGACAATCAGCGTCGGCGTTTGGCTGTAATAGCTGTGCGGATTTTGCTCATCACATATCACCATCGCATCGGGATAGAAAAACTTACTACCGACTTTGACTTTTAGATCAGAGCTGAACGGTTCGCAAGGTTTATTTTTCAGATGATTCCTTAATTCGCCAAACACATTTCCAGCTATGCGTTCATGGTTACGGCTTGCGCCTGCCATCGCAAACACGTCGCCATCTATGTACTCATGTTTGGTTTCGCTGATTAACTCACCTTCCAGGTATTCTTCTTCACTGATCCAAGTGGGCTTGATTTTTAAGTTTGCTGACATGGCTGGCCTCCACTTTAAACATTACGCGCCATTATTCCCCGGCCACCGACATTTTTTCAAGCAAGATCGATCCGGTGCGGACATTTCCACGATAATCAACGTCATTGCCGATGGCAACAATCTGCTTGAACATCTCTTTCAAATTGCCTGCGATAGTAATTTCTTCGACCGGATATTGGATCACGCCATTTTCCACCCAGAAACCCGCCGCGCCGCGTGAATAATCGCCTGTGACCATGTTCACGCCCTGCCCCATCAGTTCCGTGACTAACAAGCCCGTGTCCAATTGCTTGAGCAGAGCAGTGAAATCGTGTTCGCCAGGGGTGATGGTCAAATTATGCACACCGCCGGAATTGCCTGTGCTTTGCAAGCCCAATTTCCGTGCCGAATACGTGCCTAATACATAGCCTTGCAACACGCCATCGCTGACCAAATCGCGAGCCTGCGTCGCCACGCCTTCACTGTCGTAAGCGGCACTGCCTAACGCGCCGACCAAATACGGTTGTTCGTGGATATGAACAAAATCAGGGAAAACTTGCGTGCCCAATGCGTCCAATAAAAATGAAGATTTGCGGTATAAATTGCCGCCACTGATCGCACCGATGAACGAACCTAGCAAACTGCTGGCAATTTCCGCACTGTATAAAACCGGGCATTGGCGGGTACTTAATGACCGTGCGCCCAAACGGCGTACTGTGCGTTCGCCCGCTTTGATGCCGACGCTGGCCGCCGCTTCCAATAATCCGGCGTTGCGGGCGACCGTGTACCAATAATCGCGCTGCATACTGTCGCCGCGTTGCGCCAACACTGAACAGCTTAAAGAATGGCGGGTGGACGCGTAACCTTGCAAAAAGCCCAAGGTATTGCCCAACACACGGATGCCTTGATGGGTATTGACCGATGCGCCTTCAGAATTGCTGATTTCAGGATGATAGCCACGCGCCGCATCTTCGCATTCTATCGCCAACGCAATGGCTTGTTCGGCACTAACGTCCCACGGATGGTACACGTCCAAATCCGGGAATTGGGTTTGTAACAGGGCTTTATCAGGCAAACCAGCGTATTCGTCTTCGCTGGTGTAACGGGCGATACTGCACGCCGCGCTGACAGTTTCCTTTATGGCCTCTGGCGACAAATCGGTGGTGCTAGCCGAGCCTTTGCGTTGCCCGAAAAATACCGTGATGCCCAAACCTTGGTCGCAATGGTGTTCGATGGTTTCAACATCACCTAAACGCACGGAAACGGACAAACCATTTTCTTGGCTTAAACCCGCTTCGGCGGCGGTTGCGCCTTGGCGCGTGGCTTCGTCCAACAAATTTTGGACGAGGTTTTTTAATTGATTGATCTGGTTTTGTGGTTGCACAGCGAGTCCTTTTTTGGCGTTAGGCTAAAAGCATAAAACCACGCAGGCCACCGTTAATGTAGTGTTCTGCGTGGTTTTGAGGTTGGCATAGTCCCTAAACAGGGTAACGCCCATCATCGTAAATGCAAGCGATTTTCGATGATAGGGGTTGGTTATGGCTTATTTAATGCGATATTCCGCCGAGCGGGCGTGGGCTGTCAGGCTCTCGCCACGCGCCAACACGGAGGCGATTTTACCGAGTTTATCCGCGCCGGATTCTGAGCAGTTAATCAAGCTGGTGCGTTTTTGGAAATCATACACACCCAGCGGCGAAGAAAAACGCGCCGTGCTGGAGGTTGGCAAAACATGGTTGGGGCCAGCGCAATAATCACCTAAAGCTTCGGCGGTATAACGGCCCATGAAAATAGCCCCTGCGTGACGGATTTTTTCGCACAGGCTTTCAGGGTTGGCCACCGACAACTCCAAATGTTCCGGCGCAATCATATTAGCGACTTCTGCCGCTTCATCAAGGCTGGCTACATGGATCAATGCGCCGCGTGTGCTTAAGGAGGTGCGGATAATGTCGGCACGTTCCATCGTCGGCAATAGTTTATGGATGCTGGCTTCAACGGCGGCGAGAAAATCCGCGTCATCACTCAATAAAATTGCTTGGGCGTTTTCGTCATGTTCGGCTTGCGAGAACAAGTCCATCGCAATCCAATCCGGGTTGGTTTTGCCATCACAAATCACCAAAATTTCGGATGGCCCGGCAATCATGTCAATCCCGACTTGCCCGAACACCAGTTTTTTCGCCGTGGCGACATAAATATTGCCAGGGCCGACAATTTTAGCGACTTTCGGGATTGTAGCCGTGCCATACGCCAAGGCCGCCACCGCTTGTGCGCCACCGATGCCGAACACACGGTCTACGCCAGCGATATACGCCGCCGCCAAAACCAATTCGTTAGTTTCGCCATTCGGTGTAGGCACTACCATAATCAAATCCGCCACGCCCGCGACTTTAGCTGGAATCGCGTTCATCAACACGGAAGACGGATAAGCCGCCTTACCACCAGGAACATATAAGCCCACGCTATCCAACGGCGTGATTTTTTGCCCCAGCACCGTACCGTCCGCTTCTTCATACTGCCACGATTGCATTTTTTGATGCTCGGCATAGGCGCGGATACGTTCGGCGGCAGTTTGCAACGCTTGAGCTTGCTCAGTAGGCAAGTTTTCCCAAGCAGCTTTTAGTGTGGCTTTTGGTAATTCCAATTCGTTTGCGTTGCTGATGCTCCGGTGGTCGAAGCGGTTGGTGTAGTTGATAACCGCTTGATCGCCATTTTTGCGGACATCGGCGAGGATGCCTAAGACCCGTTGCTGGATGTCCAGGTCGTCAGTTTCGTCCCAGGCTAACAGTTGGTTGAGTTGTTGGTTGAAGTCTGGGGATTGGGTAGTGAGGGTTTTTATGGTTAGTTCAGACATAATTGTTGGCAAGATTATTTTTAACTAGCTAGGGTGGCAATCAATTTGTCGATATTTTCGCTATGCTTAATTGTTTTAACGACAAGGACTAATTTATGGCTTCCCAATATTTTTTTGCTAATGGCATCAATTTTCGCTGAATTTAATGGTGAGCGAGTACTGATAATGTAAGCCAATTTTTTAGATGTTCTATTTTGGGATAATTGATCGACGGTCGCACAAAGTTGTTTAATGGCATGTTCAATGTCTTTCCCTTTCAGCTCAATAAATATTTCTTTGCTGGATTCTATATCAACCGCGAGCCAATCACATTTCGGTGCGTCTTCGCCTTTAATCCGGCAACCATCAATACGATGCTTTTCGATTTTACGTTGTTTATCGTTAATAATCCTAAACTCACATTTAGATTTCTTATCCGAAAAAACAACAATCTTATCGGTAACTGTTGTTATGCAATCATCACTCATCAATGATTTCCATGCCCAATAATTCCCGAAACTTATCGGCAAGATGATCAGAAACCTCATCAATCATATTCGCATCAATCAATTTCAATTCTTGATTAAGGATGGATTTCACGGTGCCGTTATTGACGACATACGCGGTCATATCATTAAAATCCACCCATTCGGACTCAGGGACAACTGCGCGGAGTTCGTCTAAATCTTCGTAGTTTTTTGATGCCGCAACATTGCCTGCTTGGATGAGGTTGTTGAAAGCGGTCAGGATATAGGGGCTATGGGTGGCTATGGTGAAGGAATTGAAGCCATTCATGACAAGATTTTCTTTTCCACTTAGTTCCTTCAAATAATTGTAAGCATTAGCAACCAGTAAAACCATTTCATTTTGGGATACAGGGAACAGATGTGTTTCAGGTTCTTCAATTATAAAATGACAGGCAATATATGAACCTCGTCTATAAGGCTCTGTTGACAAAAGCACTACCAACGGCAAGGCTTCTTGCTGTCCAGATGAGGCATCGGCAATATCGATTTTACCTTTTTCATTGATAATCCAATCTTTGCCTTCCTCAAATGCAAAATCACCACCAATAATTTTCTTAATGGCAGAGCTTGTCCGTTCTTTGTGAGGCAATTTTTCTATATATTGTCTTGCTTGTTCATAATGTTTTCCAAACCGAGTCAAAAAATAATCTATTTTTATTTCTGAACTGAGATAAGAAAATATACTCTTGTCCAAGTTGGCAAAAAAAGAGCGGCCAGCCGGAATGTAAAAAACTCTTTCTAAATAAGGTTTTGGATTATTTTCAAATAAAATATCAATTAAAACCGCTTCCAAGAATGAAAATGACTCAGCCAACAGTATATTTAAATTTCTATTTTTTCCTTTAAAAAATAATGGGTTTTGAATAGCTTTTTTTATATCAAATCGACTATCTAAATAGGGGTCTTGATCTCGAGCATCTTTTAAATGAAAAAAAACATCACGGATAATAAAATTGCTGTTTAATTCCAAAAGAAGTTGGGATGAAGATTCATTTTGATTATCTACCAAGCGATTCGCAATTGAGACCGAATAATATTTGTTTGAGTAAGAAACAATAAACTTTTGATTTTCCCAAGTATATTCAGGAAAAATCTTTTTGAATTTAGTTAAGGCCAGTTTATCGCAACCATCCTTGGTAGTCATGCCACGATAGACCGCTTCAATCAACGTCTGCGGATATTCCTTAAAAAAATAAATTAACTTAGAAATCAAACTTTTCCCTTGCGCTTGCGGGCCGATGAAGAGATTGATTTTCTTAATCTCTATTTCCGCGTGTTCAATGGCAAGAAAATTGTCGATGACTAATTTTTCCATGATCGGCTAAGCCTGATAGGGTGATTTATCGTTTCGCAAGGGTTTGTTCAAACTGCGCCAATAACTCGGCAATTGCGGCGTTTTTCATTTTCATCGCCGCTTTGTTGACCACCAAGCGGGAACTGATGTTCATAATCAATTCACGTGGCTCCAAGTCATTGGCTTTTAAGGTGTTGCCGGTATCGACCAAATCGACGATGCAATCGGCCAAACCAACCAGCGGGGCGAGTTCCATAGAGCCGTAGAGTTTGATGATTTCCGCTTGTATGCCTAGGCTGGCAAAATAACGTTGTGCGGTTTTGACATATTTGGTGGCGACACGGACACGTCCGGTGATGGGCGGCGCATCTTTGTGGGCGGCGGTCATCAGGCGGCAACAGGCAATGTTCAAATCCAGCGGTTCATACAAACCTTCCGTGCCATGTTCGAGCAATACGTCTTTTCCGGCAATCCCTAAATCCGCCGCGCCGTATTCGACGAATGTCGGTACGTCGGTGGCGCGGATGATAACCAATTGCACATCAGGGCGCGTGGTTTGCAAAATCAGTTTGCGGCATTTGTCCGGGTCATCGGTCGGCACGATACCGGCTTCCGCCAAAAACGGCAGGGCTTCTTCGTAAATGCGGCCTTTGGATACGGCTATCGTCAACATGCGGCCACCTTTATTTGGCAACGCGGCGGATGGTGGCGCCGAGTTGGGTCAGTTTTTCTTCGATGTGGTCGTAGCCACGGTCAATGTGGTAAATGCGGTCAACCAACGTGCTGCCTTCGGCGACTAACGCGGCGATCACCAAACTGGCGGAAGCGCGTAAGTCGGTGGCCATGACGGGTGCGCCAGTCAGGCGTTTGACACCCGTGCAAATCGCGGTGTTGGATTCAAGTTTGATGTCCGCGCCCATGCGTTGCAGTTCTTGAACGTGCATGAAACGGTTTTCGAAAATGGTTTCGGTAATCACGCCCACGCCTTCGGCGATGCAGTTCATGGCAATAAACTGCGCTTGCATGTCGGTAGGAAACGCAGGATATGGCGCGGTACGCAAAGACACGGCTTTAGGTTTTTTGCCGTGCATGTCCAATTGTATCCAATCTTCGCCTGTGGTGATGTCAGCCCCGGCTTCAACCAATTTATCCAGTACAGCATCCAGGATGTCAGGACGGGTTTTTTTCAGTTTGACTTTGCCGCCTGTGATAGCCGCCGCAATCAGATAAGTTCCGGTTTCGATACGGTCTGGCAAAATGTCGTAATGGACACCTTTTTCGGCTAATTTTTCAACCCCTTCGATCGTCAGCACGTCGGTGCCGATACCGGTAATTTTTGCGCCCATTTTGTTAAGAAAATGCGCCAAATCGGTGACTTCGGGTTCTTTTGCAGCGTTTTCCAAAATGGTGATGCCTTCCGCCAAAACCGCCGCCATCAGCAAGTTTTCCGTGCCTGTCACGGTCACTTGCGGCAATACCAACCGGCAACCTTTCAGGCGTTTGGCTTTGGCGTGGATGTAGCCGTTTTCGACGGTAATGTCCGCACCCATTTTAATCATGCCGTTCAGGTGTATATCGACCGGGCGTGTGCCTATCGCGCAACCACCGGGCAGAGAAACATGGGCTTCACCAAACCGCGCCAACAAGGGGCCCAACACCAAAATGGAAGCCCGCATGGTTTTGACCAATTCGTAAGGGGCTTCGTAGCTGTTGATAGTGCTGCTGTCCACTTCGATGTTCATTTTTTCATCGACCAGCAAATGCACACCCATGCGGCCTAATAATTCCATCGTGGTAGTGATGTCGTGCAAATGCGGTACGTTGCCGACGCTGACAGGGTTTTCTGACAATAAGGTCGCGGTGAGGATCGGCAGGGCGGCATTTTTCGCGCCGGAAATGCGCAATTCGCCAGAAAGTTGTGTGCCGCCAGTAATGATTAATTTATCCATGCTATGTATTTTCTGCTAAAGACAGTCGGTAAATTCAGCGGTCAGGCTGAAGGGGTGAAATAGGAAAGGTCTTCAAGGCCACTTAATTTGGCAAGGTTAAGCAATTGCCGGGGGATATTGTTAAAGCGGAGTTGGGTTTTGTAGCGGCGGGCGCAGCGTATCCATTCGATCATTAAAGCCAATCCGGCACTGTCAGTGTTGGCGACATGGCTGAGGTCGATAGTGACGCTCTTGGCTGATTGTAAAAAGGCCAACGATTTCAGGGTGTCTTTGCCCACGGTCGCAAATGTCAAGTCGCCGCTCACGGCAAATCGGCCATCGCCTTCGTCGATAATTTGCAAAACACTCACTTTTTGTCTTCCGCCGCTTTGAACAAAAATTGGCCTATCGCTTTTTCTAATATGATGGCGGGTTGGGTAATATCAATGGAGCCGTTGTTTTGTAAATAATTGTCCGAGCCGCCCGGTTCCAAGCTGACATATTGTTCGCCTAACAAGCCTGCCGTGAACACGCTCGCCGTGGTGTCGTCGGGTAAGGTGTTGTATTGCGCTTCAATCTGCATGACGACTACGGATTGGTAGGTTTTCGGGTCAAAGCTGATGCTGCTGACTTGGCCGATTTTTACACCCGCCGAAGAAACGGGTGATTTAACTTTCAGGCCACCGGAATTTTCAAAACGGGCGGTGACGGTGTAGGTTTCTTTTTGGTTAAACGAGCTTAAGTTACTGACTTGAAAACTTAAGAAAAATAGCCCGGCGATACCTGCTGCGACGAAAAGCCCAACAAGCGTGTCCTGGGAACTAGTATGCTGCATGTCAATTGTCTCCAAACATGAGAGCGGTAAGAATAAAATCAAGGCCTAAAATGCTGAACGCGGAATTGACCACGGTACGGGTGGTGGCACGGCTGACCCCTTCCGAAGTGGGCATGGTGTCATAGCCTTCAAATAAGGCAATCCAAGAAGCGACCCAACCAAACACAAAACTTTTGATCACGCCGTTAATGATGTCATCACGAAAATCAATGCTAAATTGCATTTGTGACCAGTAAGCACCTTCATCAACTCCTAGCAAACCGGAACCGATCAACTGGCCGCCCACGACACCTACTGCGCTAAACAATGCTGCTAATAAAGGCATAGAAATAAGACCCGCCAAAAAACGCGGCGAAATGATGCGTTTGACCGGATCAACCGCCATCATTTCCATGCCGGATAATTGTTCGGTGGCTTTCATCAAACCAATTTCAGCCGTCAATGCCGAGCCTGCCCTGCCCGCAAACAGCAAAGCCGCAACGACCGGCCCCAATTCACGCACTAAAGAGGCGGCGACCATGACACCCAACGTAGCTTCGGCACCAAAGTCGGACAGGATGTAATAGCCTTGCAGGCCTAAAACCATACCGACAAACAACCCGGAAATGGTGATGATCAAAAATGACAGCACACCCACGGAATAAAGCTGGTTCAGCAACAGGCGCGGACGTAGCAAAACGCTGGGAATTCCCGATAAGGTTTGCAACAGGAAGAAAGTCGCACGCCCCAACTTAGTGAACGTGGCGCTGGTATTTTTACCCAAATTCTGTAGAAATTGAATCATCGTAGAGAGTGGCTTTACAGTCGATGTTACGTTGATCTTGTCGGTAAACCCCCAAGATTCTTGGTTTACGCCCATCCTGATAGGTTCTGAGCAAGCTTTTTGCAGCTTGGGCGGCATACCCAGCCCTGATTGCAGCGGGACTGAAATGACTGGTTAATCATGGTATTAACCAGCAATTATACATTAATTCATAAATGACGGGGTTAAAAGCCATTTTAAATAAGGCATCCAAACCCGTTAAAGAAAACTAAAGTGGCCACTTTAAGTTTTATCGGAACACTAACCGCCGGCTAATAACGCTTTCCAGTCGTCAACAAATCATCCACATACACTTTGGCAGGATAATGAAAATGCACGGGGCCGTCTGCCGCTCCCGCCATGAATTGTTGTGTCCATTCAGAAGTGCTTTGTTGGATTTGCGCGGGCGTACCTTGATCGACAACTTTGCCTTCTGAAATGATGTAGATGTAATCGGCGATTTGCGAGGTCTCATGGACATCATGGGACACGATGACACTGGTCAAGCCTAAGGTGTTGTTCAAGGATTTGATCAAATGTACCAATACGCCCATCGCAATAGGATCTTGGCCAGTAAAAGGCTCATCGTAAAGAATCATGGTCGGGTCTAAGGCAATCGCCCGCGCCAGTGCCACACGCCGCGCCATGCCACCTGACAATTCATTGGGCATCAGGTCTTTGGCGCCGCGCAAACCGACAGCTTGCAGCTTCATCAGCACCAGGGTGCGGATCATGGATTCGGGTAAATGGGTGTGTTCGCGCAACGGAAAGGCCACGTTGTCATAGACGCTCATATCCGTCAACAAGGCCCCACTTTGGAACAACATCCCGATCCGTTTACGCAATTCGTACAGTTCTTTACGCCGAAGTGCGTGGACATTTTGCCCATCAACCGCGACCGTGCCTTGCGAAGGGCATAATTGGCCGCCAATCAGCTTTAACAAAGTTGTTTTGCCCGTTCCGCTAGGGCCCATGATGGCGGTGATTTTGCCGCGCTGAAAATCCAAAGAAATGTCATCAAAGATTTTTTTATTGCCGCGCGAAAAAGTCATGTGCCTAATCGAAACCAAGCTTGTTTCAGAGGCGCCGTTATTGTTCATATGCTGTTTAGTAATTGATAAATAAAGTACACGGGCTTATTTTGTCTGACTATTGTTTACCAAGTCAATGTATTAACTGGGCAACCCTTAAAACCAGAGATTGGCATGGTTTTATTCCTTAGCCGCAAGATTCTTATTTTCTGATGAAGCGCACAATGCAGATGCGTGGCATAATACCAATATTTTGACACGGCTTATCCGAAGGCTTAATTTGGCAAGCCACTAGACTTGGTTCCCGTAATTTTTTATGACCGCCACTCATTTATTTGTTTTTTTATGATTTTTTTGTCATCACAACACTATCGCACACGTTCGGGAGGCATAAAATGAAATTAAACGACCATAAATTGCGTGAACTGGGTAAAGCCGTCATCCAAGTTGAGGCACAAGCCATCGCCGATTTGGAAGCGCAAATTAATGATAATTTTGTTGCCGCCTGCAAACTGCTGTTCAATTGCACAGGCCGGGTTGTCGTAATCGGCATGGGCAAATCCGGGCATATCGCCAGCAAAATAGCGGCAACGCTTGCCAGCACAGGGACGCCAGCCTTTTTCGTGCATCCCGGCGAAGCCAGCCACGGCGATTTGGGTATGATTACCAAACACGATGTCGTCGTGGCTTTGTCCAATTCAGGCGAAACTGAAGAAGTGCTGACCATTTTGCCGATTATCAAACGGCTAGGCGTACCCTTGGTCGCCATCACGGGCAATCCCAATTCCACCTTGGCAAAATGTGCGACTACGTATTTGAATGTCGCCGTCAAACAAGAAGCTTGCCCTTTAGGCTTGGCGCCTACATCCAGCAGCACCGCCGCGTTGGTGATGGGTGATGCGCTGGCCGTATCACTATTGGAAGCTCGCGGTTTTACCCGTGATGATTTTGCCCTTGCCCATCCAGGCGGCAGTTTGGGCAAACGCCTGTTGTTGCGGGTGCGTGACATCATGCACGTTGGCGTTAATATGCCGTCCGTCCCCGAATCGGCCTTAATCAGCCATGCCTTGCTGGAAATGACCGAAAAGCAACTGGGTATGACCGCGATTGTCGAAGGCAATAACCGCGTTATCGGCATTTTTACGGATGGTGATTTGCGTAGGATGCTGGGCAAAAATCTGGATATTCATAGCACACTGATCACCGAAGTGATGACCCCGCATTGCTCCGTGATAACAGCGGATGTCCTCGCTGCTGAGGCCATGCAAATCATGGAGCAAAAGAAAATCAACGCATTGATTGTGGTTGATGAACAGCAATGTGCCATCGGCGCGTTGAACATGCACGATTTAATCAAGGCTGGTATCGTGTAATGGACACACCTATGCTTAAACCTAAGCTGCACCTTAAAGCTCAAGCCATAAAACTGCTGATATTGGATGTGGATGGCGTGCTGACGGATGGCAAACTGTTTTTTGACCAGCAAGGCAACGAATATAAAAGCTTCCATGCCCAAGACGGGCACGGTTTGAAACTGTTACGGCAAACGGGCGTGGAAATCGCGGTGATTTCAGGCCGCCGCTCGCCAACGGTCGAATTGCGCATGAAAAATCTCGGCATCAGCCATGTCTATCAAGGCCAAGAAGACAAGCGTGCCGCTTTCCAGTCCTTGCTCTCAACCCTGCAACTAGAACCACAACAAGTGGCGTATGTCGGCGATGACTTGCTGGATTTGCCTATCATGTCTAAAGTCGGTTTAGCCATTGCGGTCAATGATGCCGTCCCTACCGTTAAAGACTATGCCGACTGGTGTACGGCTCGGAATGGCGGACAAGGCGCAGTACGGGAAGCCTGTGATCTCATCATGCAAGCCCAAGGCAATTACCTTTCTATCGTGGATGCTTATTTGCAATGACACGGGTAAAAGACCAGTTAGGTTATCTATACTTGGCACTGCTCGCCGTAGCCAGTTGGCTGCTCGTGGAGCTGGCTGGTGTCGATGATGGCCAAAACAGGCCTATCCCTCCCCATAGCCCTGATTTTTTCAGCCAAGGCTACAGCAAATGGCAAATGGGCAAAGCGGGACAAGCTGACAGCGAATTGCTTGCGGGTAAAATCGTCCATTACAGTGATGACCGCACGACCCATCTTGAACAGCCTGAAATGGTTTTCCACCAAGACCAGCACACATCGCCTTGGGCAATCCACGCCGAATCCGGTGAAGTCTCGGCAGACAGCAAAAACGTCTTGCTCCAAGGCAGGGTTAACATTGAAAGAAAAGCGTCCGGCAACGCCAAGCCACTCAAAATAATAACGTCCAACTTAAAAGTGAAACCAGAAACTCATTACGCAGAGACTGACGAACGGGCAGAATTGATCAGCCTTCAGAATAAAACCACGGGAACGGGCATGAAGCTAGTTTTTAAACAGCCCGTGCGTATTGACTTACTGGCCGATGTGCAAGGGAAATATGAAACTCAACGATAACAGCCCCGTCCTTTTCTGCGGTATTTTGCTGACGACCCTGCTTACGGGTAATGCCAGGGCTTTGGAAAGCGATGCCAGCCAGCCCATTTCCATTGATTCCAACACCGCCACCTATGATGAAGGCTCTGAAACCAGCACCTATACAGGCAACGTGATTTCAGTCCAAGGCAGCATCCGGGTCAATTCCGATAAATTGGTGGTTTACCTAAAAAATGGTGAAGCCGACAAATTGGTTTTTACTGGCAACCGGGCAAAATTCCGGCAAACACCCAGCCCCGGAGCACAAGACATTGTCGGGGAAGCCATGATAGGCGAATATTATCCAAAAAAGAATTTGCTGGTCTTACAAAACCAAGCGGTTGTCACCCAGGGCAATGCGACCTATTCAAGCAACTTGATCGAATACGACATCAAAAGCTCACTGGTAAAAGCAGGTGAAAAATCATCCGATAGCAAACGCGTCCATGTTATATTAAAGCCTAAAGCCCAAAACGCCCCATAATATGGCATCGTTAACCGCAACCAATTTATTTAAAGCTTACCATAAACGCCATGTGGTCAATGGCGTGTCCCTGAGGATCGATTCGGGAGAGGTCGTAGGCTTATTGGGGCCTAATGGAGCCGGAAAAACCACTAGCTTTTACATGATGGTTGGCCTAATTAAAGCCGATAAGGGTGAAATTGCCTTGGCAAACCAAGACATCACCCATTTCCCCATGCACTTAAGGGCCCGTTTGGGGATTGGCTATTTGCCGCAAGAGCCATCCATTTTCCGCAAACTGTCCGTTGCCGACAATTTACGGGCGGTATTGCAGATTCGGGATGAGTTAAGCGACAGCCAAATTGACTTGGTGATTGACGATTTGTTGCAGGAGTTCAACATCCTGCATTTGCGTGGCCAACAGGCCTTGAGCTTATCAGGCGGGGAGCGGCGGCGGGTGGAAATCGCCCGTGCCTTGGCAACTGACCCGCAATTTATTTTATTGGATGAACCCTTTGCCGGAGTTGACCCGATTTCGGTAGATGACATAAAAAAAATCATCGTACATTTAAAACAACGGAACATCGGCGTATTGATCACCGAACATAATGTCCGGGAAACGTTAGGCATTTGTGACCGGGCTTATATCCTCAACGATGGCAAAGTCATCGCGGAAGGGGATCCGGCCACGATAGTTGCCAATGAAGAAGTGCGTAAAGTTTATTTAGGCCATAATTTTAGTCTTTAGCCACTGTATTTGTTACCAAAATGAAACAATCCCTACATCTTCGGCAAGGCCTGCAATTGACCATGACACCGCAATTGCAGCAAGCGATCAAGCTGTTGCAGATGTCCACGTTAGATTTGCAACAGGAAATCCAGCAAGCACTTGAATCCAACATGATGCTTGAGATTGAAGAAGATAGCCCTATCAGCATCCCTGACTTGGTTCCCGAAAAGAAAACCGAAAACTCAGACACCCAAACCAGTGAAGGGTCACAAACGGATATTCCCGACGAGCTGCCCATAGACTCTTCCTGGGAAGATATTTATGACACCGTAATGGATTCTGGGAGCGGCAGCAACGAACCCATTGAATTTGAAACCCAACGCAGCAACAGCACAACGCTGCTGGATCATTTGTTATGGCAATTGGAACTGACCCGTTTTTCCGAGCGTGACCATGCCATCGCCATAGGGATTATTGATTCGATCAATGATGATGGCTATCTGACAACCAACCCCGAAGACATTTTCCAAGGCTTGCAATCGCAATTGGAAGACCTGTATATCGAAGAAGTCAATGCAGTGTTACATCGCATCCAAAACTTTGACCCATCCGGTGTCGGCGCAATTGATCTTAGCGATTGTTTACGCCTGCAATTATTGCAACTTCCTGAATCGACACCCTATCGCGAAGAAGCCTTGGCAGTAGTCACCCATCACTTGGATTTGTTGGCCACCCATGAACAGACCAAACTGATGCGTAAGCTAGGTTTGACCGAACGGCAATTGGATTCGGTCGTGGCCTTGATCAGGACACTAGAGCCCAAACCCGGCTCACGTATCCAAGAATATGATTCCGAATACGTCATCCCCGATGTATACGTCACCAAACAAAGCGGGCAATGGCAGGTCAACCTGAACCCTGACATCGCGCCGAAACTGCGCATCAACCCGTTTTATTCGGCGATGATCAAACGGGCAGACAACAGCAAAGACAACACCTGCATGAAAGACCATTTGCAGGAAGCGCGTTGGTTCATCAAAAGCCTGCACAGCCGCAATGACACCCTGCTCCGCGTTGCGCGTTCAATTGTCGAAAAACAAACCGCATTTCTTGAACATGGTTCAGTAGCCATGAAACCGATGGTGTTACGTGACATCGCCGAAGAACTAGAACTGCACGAATCGACCATTTCCCGCGTGACCACCCAAAAATTCATGCACACGCCTAACGGCATTTATGAATTCAAATACTTTTTTTCCAGTCATGTATCGACCGAAGGCGGCGGGGAATGTTCTTCCACGGCCATCCGGGCGATCATTAAAGAATTAATCGGCAATGAAGATCCGGCTAAACCGCTGAGTGACAGTAAAATTGCCGATTTTTTAAACGAAAAAGGCATCAATGTTGCCAGAAGGACAATTGCCAAGTATCGGGAAGCGATGTTTATCGCATCATCAAGCCAGAGAAAACGGATTTTATAAATCCCACATCCCTGACTTACATTTATCATTATAAATAAGGAGTTTCACCATGCAAATCATAATAACAGGCCATCATCTTGAAATAACCGATGCGTTACGGACGCATATTGACGCAAAATTTGCCAAATTGGCGCGCCATTTCGACAATGTCACTGATGTCCATGTTATTTTAAGCGTAGAAAAATTAGTCCAAAAAGCTGAAGCCACTTTACAATTGAGCGGCGCCAAATTGTTTGCCGAAGACCACCAAGAAGACATGTATTCGGCCATAGACAACCTGGTTGACAAGCTGGATCGCCAAATCACCAAGCACAAAGAAAAAACCCACAACCATCGCTAGACATCCGGCGCAGGGTCTTGTCATAAAACCAGAATAACATGAACGGATCTTGCGCCTGAACCCTATGAAACTATTAATCGTTAGCGGACTATCCGGCTCCGGTAAAAGCATTGCTTTAGACACATTGGAAGACTGCGGCTATTTCTGCATAGACAATTTACCAGTCACCTTACTGGAAGATTTCATCAACCATGTCATGCTGGTTGAAACAAAAACCTACGCAAAAACGGCGATTGGCATTGATGCCCGCAACCACAGCGAAAGCCTTGCCAATTTTTCCGATTGCGTCAGACTGATCCATAACAAGGGCATTAGCTGTGAAATCATTTTCATGCAGGCCGAAGAAGCAACCCTACTGAAAAGGTACAGCGAAACCCGCCGTAAGCACCCGCTAACCAATTTTAACGTCCCGCTCAAAGAAGCCTTAAATATTGAGCGCGACATGCTAGCCCCCATCGCCAGGCACGCCAGCATCATTATCGACACCAGCCGAACCCAATACCATCAGTTGCGGGATTTGATCAAAGAACATATCGGCGAACGAGACAGCAAGCAAATTTCCCTACAGTTCCAATCTTTCGGTTTTAAACATGGCGTCCCCTTGGACGCTGATTTTGTTTTTGACGCCAGAGCCCTTCCAAACCCCTATTGGGTTCCTGAGTTACGCGAACTTACAGGCCAAGACCAAGCAGTCGCCGACTTTTTGCAGGGGCACTCCCTAGTCAAAGAATTTTTTCAAGACATCAGCGGATTTCTGGAACGCTGGATACCGCGTTTTGAAGCGGAAGGACGCACTTACCTGACCGTTGCCATTGGCTGCACAGGCGGACAACACCGTTCCGTTTTTCTGGTTGATGCTTTAGCCAAACAGCTCAAGAATTCCTATTTCAATGTCATTGTCCGGCATCGGGAATTGCATTAAACAGGCATAAAAAAACCCGGCAGCGGCATAGCTTTTCCGCGCCGGGTCTTTTAAGGACGTAGGAATTATTTCAAAGATAAGGTTTCTGTACGGCCTTTCAATTCAAAAACCAGCTTGTCTTCTTTGGCAAGCCAGCCAATCGCACGTTGGAGGTCATTTTTGTTGACCCCTGTTTCGGTAGCAATTTTTGTGACACTGGCAGGGCCATTGTCATCAAGAAATTGCCACACTTTACCCGCTGCTTCACCAATTACGTCTATCATTTCAATCACCTTAATACATAGTTAGAGAGTTAGAGATTTTTTGCATGATGGTCAGGCAAAACAATATTCAATTCGAGCGTTTCTTGATTTTCATCTTGCTCAAAATTAAATGAAATGGCTTCCTGGTCGACATTGACATATTTTTTTATCACTTCCAGCAATTCCTTTTGTAACTGGGGAAGATATGAGGGCTGATGGCGGGATGAGCGTTCATGGGCGACAAGAATCTGCAAACGTTCCTTAGCCAATGATGCCGAACTGGTTTTAGTGATTCTAAAATAGTCAAGTAAGCTCATTATTTGCCCCCAAATAGCTTCCCGAACAAACCTTTTTTCTCGTCAATAAAACGATGCGGCTTGTCCTCACCCAAATAGCGGGCAACAATATCGGCATAAGCTTGGCCTGCATCACTTTTTTCATCAAGAATGACTGGCAAACCAGAATTGGATGCGGTCAGCACCGATTTTGACTCCGGTATGACACCCAGTAAATGCAAGGATAAAATGTCCTGTACATCGTTTACACTTAGCATATCACCGAGCTTAACGCGCTCTGGCGAATACCGCGACAGCAGGAGGTATTCTTTGATAGGCTCCTCGTTACGCTCAGCCCTTCGGGATTTGCTGGAAAGGAGGCCTAGCATCCGATCGGAGTCGCGCACCGAAGACACTTCAGGATTAGTGACAACAAAGGCATCATCCGCAAAATACATGGCCAAATGCGCCCCTCTTTCAATGCCTGCCGGGGAATCACAAACAACATACTGGAAATCTTTAGACAGCTCTTCCAATACCTTGCCAACACCTTCTTGAGTCAAAGCGTCTTTGTCACGGGTTTGTGAAGCGGGCAAAATATATAGTTGGTCACAATGCTTGTCACGGATAAGTGCTTGATTGAGCGACGCTTCCCCATTGATGACATTAATAAAATCATAGACCACACGACGCTCACAACCCATAATCAAATCGAGATTACGCAAGCCCACATCAAAATCAATGACCGCTGTCTTATGCCCCCGTTTTGCAAGCCCCATAGCAATGGCCGCACTGGTTGTGGTTTTGCCGACACCGCCTTTACCCGATGTCACAACGATAATTCTTGCCACAAATATTCCTCTAGGTTATTAGATTAAGCAATATCTTTAATGATTAAAGTATGTTCTTGTAAATATATATGAACTGGCTTGTTACGGACAATCCCACGCATGTCGTCACTGAGCTGATAAGTCCCGGCAATGGAAATCAATTCAGCCTGTAAATCGGAACAGAAAATACGGGCATCAAAATCGCCTTGCACACCCGCCAATGCACGCCCCCTAAGGGTGTTGTAAACATGGATGTTACCTTCTGCCATTATTTCCGCACCGGCACTCACCTGGGCCAAAATAATCAAATCTCCGGCAGCATAGACACGTTGCCCTGAACGGACTGGCTGGGAAATGATGGTGGTTTTATTGGGTATTGCTTCTAAACTTGACTCCTCCACTTTAGGCGGAGGGTTTTCTGAAGTTTTCTTTTCTGGTGTCAGGGAATGATGGGCAGAATGGACGGGAACCGATAAAGCCAATGCCTGTTTATTTTGCTGCCCATCCCCTCCCCTTATGCCAATAGGCAATAAACCTGCCTGGCGTATCGTTTCTATTAACGCACGGACATCAATGCCCAAACCTTGCTTGTTAAGTGCAATGATGTCGAAAATGATCGGTGAGTTTTTAAAAAAATCCGGGGCGAGCTGGATCTTTTTGTTAATTTGATCCTGTATGTTATCGAGGTCGTTACTTGATATGACTAAAACAGGTACAGAAAAAGTGCTGCTTTTAAATTCTATAACAGGCACTTTATTATGATTTTGTGGGTCTATCGACATCCGTCACATCTGTAAAATCTTGAGTTGATTCCATTCTAGCATTGCCAACAAAAAAAATCATTTATTGGATGGTAATTGTTTACTTTTTGTACTTATAAAAAACAAAATCCATAAAAAAAGGCCGCATTATTTGATAATGCAGCCTTTTGTACACTATATTGCTTAGTGCAAATTAACGTTTTGAGTATTGTGGGCGTTTTCTTGCTTTATGCAAACCAACTTTCTTACGCTCAACAACACGTGAATCACGTGTGACATAACCTGCTTTTCTAAGGGCAGGACGTAAAGTTTCGTCATATTCCATCAATGCACGCGTCAATCCTTGACGGATAGCACCTGCTTGACCAGATGGGCCACCACCTTTAACGATTACGTTTACGTCAAAGTTTCCAACCATATCAATGCATTCTAATGGCTGACGGGAAACCATCTGATCAGTTTTACGGCCAAAGTATACTTCTATGGCTTTTGTGTTGATAATGATTTTTCCGGTGCCTTTTGTTGCGTAAACACGTGCGACTGCACTTTTACGACGACCTGTTCCGTAATACTGAGCTGCTGCCATGGTTTACTCGCTTATAATTCTAAAACTTTTGGCTGTTGGGCCTGATGATCATGTTCCGGGCCGGCATACACTTTCAATTTTTTGAACATTGCACGACCTAATGGGTTTTTCGGCAACATACCTTTAACCGCTGTTGTCAAGATACGGTCAGGAAATGTTTTTCTCAACTTACCTAAACTGACAGTTTTCAGGTTACCGATATAGCCTGTATGATGGTGATACAGTTTATCTTTTTCTTTAGTGCCAGTAACACCGATTTTTTCGACATTAACCACGATTATATAATCGCCGGTATCGACATGTGGAGTGTATTCTGGTTTATGTTTTCCGCGAAGACGACGTGCAATCTCAGAAGCAAGGCGACCTAGCGTCTTTCCTTCTGCATCGACCACGTACCAATCACGCTTTACTTCTGCTGGTTTTGCACTGAATGTTTTCATCGTTACTTAGTCTTTCTGTAAAGCCTCAATAAAAGACTGACAATTTTACTGGACGTATCTGGGTTTGACAATGTTTTTTTATAAAAACGTGGACTTATTCGTTTTGCTTTGCAATTATCCGCTCATAATTTGATGTTAAGCGAATGCAGTTTCCGGTAAAGATGGGTGCGTTCCATGCCCACCGCCGCCGACAATTTGGCCACACTTCCCCCTGTACGCTCAAAATGATACTCAAGATATGCTTTTTCAAAATGGTCACGCGCTTCTTTGAGAGGGAGATTAAAAAAGTCCGGCACCGAAGCAATGCCTGTCATTTCACCAGTCGCAGTCCCCATTGCCGATTTGACTTCGTCCAACTCAATATCTTCACCCACACCTAAAATCATCAGACGTTGGACTAAATTTTTCAACTCCCGCACATTCCCGCGCCAACAATAGTTGCGCAAAAAGTTCTGCGCCGCCATAGAAAAACGCCGGAATGCCAATTTGTCTTGGGTGACAAAATAATCGACATAAAACGCCAACAAAGCGGGCACATCTTCACTATGCGTCCTTAACGGGGGGATTTCCATCGTGACTTCATTGAGCAAATAATATAAATCTTGCCGAAAACGCCCGGATTTGACTTCCTCATCCAAACTGATGCGTGTTGATGCCGCCAGACGCACATCCACACGTACCGCCTCACTGCCCCCTACCCGCAAAAACGAACTGGATTCCAACGCGCTTAACAGGCGCAATTGGGTTTCCTTGTCCATACTGGTGATTTCACCTAAAAACAACGTCCCTTTATGGGCCCTCTCCAATAGCCCCGGATAAACCTTGCCACCAAATTCCTTACCAAAAAACTCAACCGCCGAGTTTTCCGGGGAAATGCTGCCTACCGCGACATCAATAAACGGGCCATCCCTATGAGAGCTATTATTGTGCAAATAACGGGCGTACAGCTCTTTGCCAACCCCTGGCTCCCCTACAAACAAAACTCGCGCATCGTGCTGCGCCAGACGCTTCAATTGGTCTTTAATTCTGGCCACCGCCGCACTTTTACCGACTGGCTCAATTTCAACCGCCGTGGCCTGCCTTAAGCCCGCATTTTCCTGTTGCAAATAACTGGCTTCCAAGGCTCTACCGACAATTAGCAACAGCTTCGCCATGGAGAGCGGTTTTTCCAAAAAATCATAAGCCCCTAAACGGGTCGCCTCAACCGCCGATTCCACCGAACCATGGCCTGACATCATCACCACAGGACAGGTCAAACTGTCTTCCGCAACCCATTCTTTCAACAAAGTGATACCGTCGGTATCGGGCATCCAAATATCCAACAGGATCAAGTTCGGGTTCATGGTCGTTTTCAGTTGCCGGGCGGCTTCGGCATCTTCAGCCATCGCCACCTCATAACCTTCATCTTCAAGAATTTCACTGACCAGATGACGGATGTCAGGCTCGTCATCAACCACTAATAATCGGGGAGTGTGTGTATTCATCTTTTCCTTTATGACTCGATGTATGCAGGCAATTGGATAATAAAACCAGCCCCTATTTTATGGCTGGTATCAACCCAAATTGCGCCACCATGTTCTTCAATTATTTTTTTGACAATTGCCAGCCCCAGCCCCGTGCCTTTAGCCTTGGTAGTGACATAAGGCTCAAAAATTTTCTCAATTTGCTCGTCCTTAATCCCTGGGCCATCATCATAAAGCGCGATTTCAATAAAATCGGCACCATTTTTTAGTACGCGACGCAGGTTAATCTCAATCAAACCTTGGCTGTCTATCGCTTCGAGGGCATTTTTAATCAGATTATGCAACACTTGCCGAATACTGATAGGGTCGCCATAAATCAACAAGCCCGCCCCTTTCTGATAATTTGCCTTGAAACTCACCCCAGATTTGAGCACATAAAGCGCCAAAACTTCTTGCACCAAGGACGGCAAATTAATCGCAAGCGTTTGTCTTTTCGAAGGTTTTGCGTATTCAGAAAAATCATCGACCATTTCTTTCATGGCTTCCACTTGCTGCACAATCGTGGTCGTGGAGCGTTTCAAAATGGCCGCATCCGTTTCGGACAACTTCTCAGACAACTTATGCTGCAAACGTTCAGCCGACAACTGAATCGGTGTCAGCGGATTTTTGATTTCATGTGCCAAACGCCTGGCCACCTCACCCCACGCCGCGTTTTTCTGCGCTTGGATCAAGTCTGTGACATCATCAAACACCACCACAGCGCCCACCCGCTGGCCTTCTTGCGAAAACAACGGCGTACCACGGCATAACAGCTCCTGGCGGCCACTGGAACCTAAAAATGCGATGCGTTGCTCCCAAATGTCGTCGGCCTGTTCCAACAAACGCTGGATGGATTTTAACGGTTCCGCCAATTCTACAGAACTGTCGGCCAATTCCAGCAAGGTATAGCCTACGCATTGGTTCACTTGAATACGGAATATACGGTAAGCGGCCTGATTGGCGGTGCGTATTTTGAATGCGGCATCAAAACTGATCACGCCCGCCGTCAAATTCGCCAAAATGGTTTCCAAATACGCCCGTTGGTTTTCAACCTCAAACCCGGCCATGCGTGATTCATAGCTAGCCCTGGCGATACGCTGTGTCATCTCGTTGAAAGACTCCACCAAAAAACCCAAGTCATCCTGGGCAATAACAGGCAATTGCTCATCATAATAGCCTGACGCCACCGCTTGTGTGCCTTTGACCAAGGCTTTGACCGGGGCAATAATGTGCCGGATGCTGATAAACGCCACCCAAATCGCCGCCAACAGACTCATCAGCAGCACTAAGGATAAAGCCAAGGAAAAACTAAGCTTTAACGAATGCCGCAAAAAACTCATTTCCTGGTAGCGTACAAACGCAAATTCCACTGAATCCGCCAAATCGGCAATCCTGACCGGAACCGGATATAAAGCCTGTAAATATAAAGGGTCAGGGGCATTGAGCTTGACGATAACGCGGATCATCAGCTCATCATCATGAACGGGCGACAACGCGACATAGTCGGAATGCTGTTGGCGCACTTGTATCCAGATGTTCTCATCCGGCAAGCTAGGCAAAATGTCGCTGGGGTTGTTGCTGCTAGACACGATGATCGTACCGGGCTGGGAAAACAAGGTCATTTCCGTGGCACCGGCCTGTTCACGCAAATTTTCAATTTCCAAACCAATCAGATTAGTGGTTTTCAGCTCCAGCGTAGGGGACAATTGCTGGGTTTGTTTGAGATGCCAACGCATCCGCTGATCCAACGAGGCTTGGCTAAGCTCCAGCGAATCTTCAAGCGCACGGTCAATCTCAACGTTAAACCAGCTATCTATGCCCTGATGCAAAAATTGCATCGAGAAATAAAACACGATAGCCGCCGGAGCTAAAGCCAACACCACAAACAAGGACACCATGCGCGTCGTCAGGCGTGATCCGGCCTCGCGTTTTTTTAGCTGCTTGGTGAGGGTGTAGATGTTCGCACCCACCAACCACAACAAAATGACCGACCCAATCGCGTTCATCAACAGCAGCCACGAATACATTTCGCTAAGTTGGGATGATTCCTGTGTTGCCGAACTCATCAACTGCAACGACAGCAGTATCAGCCCGGATAAAATGAAAATCGACAGATTGAGCGGCAACCTTAATTTTTTAATGGCCATTTCGTCCACTCGCTAGATAAGCTCCATTGCCCACTTAGATAGGCCATAGGGCGCAAAGGCAAAGGCAAGGCATCACGGTCAAAATTGACTTTTACAGCCACCATCGCCTCGGAGGGCAGCTCTTTGTCGGCATTGTCCAGCAAATGGAAATCATGCAAATCCGCCATCAACGCCAAAGCCGACGACAAGGTCGAAACGTTGACGACCTCCCCATTGCTTTCATTTTTGATCCGGTACATTTTCAATAAGGCATGGTATTGCAAACGGTAATGGATAATCGTTTCCGCCAATATTTCAGGCCATAGGAAAGCGCGGGGACGCTGGATAACAATCTGTATGTCCCAATACAAAGGGACACCACTTTGCAGGGCTTCAAACGCCTTGTCACTCAATTGATAGTCAATGTCGGCTGACAAGAGGTAACTGCTGCCCTGCCGACGGAATTCGGCCTGCTTAATTTGTGCCTGGCAACAATCTGCGGCAGCCGCCATCGGTACCAGCAAGGCTAAAAACACCAAAGCCCAAACAAGCTTAGGCTTTACGTAACCGTGCATAATAAAAACCGTCCATGCCGGATTCGCCCGTGACAATTTGCCGGCCCACACCCGATGCCATTCCCCAGGTCGCCGGAAATTCCAACTCGTGGGCATCAAGATGCGCGGCTAAAAAGGCTTGGATTTGCTGGCTATTTTCCTGTTTCAAGACTGAGCAGGTCGCGTACAGCAATAGCCCGCCCGGTGCCAGCAATGGCCAAACGGCTTCCAAAATGGCTTGCTGCAAAATTTGGAGCTGGTCAATATCATCCGCCCGGCGCAACAATTTAATATCAGGATGACGGCGGATTACCCCCGTTGCCGAGCAAGGGGCATCCAATAAAATGCGGTCAAACAGTTGCCCGTCCCACCAACTTTGCGGGTCGGCGGCATCGGCGGCAATTAAGGTCGCCGACAACTGTAAACGCTGTAAATTTGCCGCCACCCGTTGCAGGCGGGCCGGATCAATATCAAGTGCCACCAACGTTTGCAATTCCGGCTGGATTTCCAAAATATGCGCGGTTTTGCCACCTGGGGCGGCACAAACGTCCAGTACCCGTTGGCCACTTTGCACATCCAACAAATAGGCGGCGAGTTGTGCGGCAGTATCTTGTACGGATACCCAACCCTCAGCAAACCCAGGCAAATTTTCTACAGGCACGGCCTTATCCAGAACTAACGCTGACGGGCAAAAATCAACTTCATGCGCGGTAATATCTTGCGCAGCCAATTGCCGGACATAATCTTCGCGTGACACTTTTGCCCTATTCAAGCGCAAAGCCATCGGAGCTTGCTGGTTATTCGCGTGCAATATCTGCGCGGCTTGTTCAGGCCAATCATGCTGGATACGTGCAAACAGCCATTCAGGATGGCTGACAGCAGCAGAAGGCTTTTGTAAAACAACTTGGTCAAGCCGCTCCTGCTCCCGCAAATAAGTCCGAAGCAGCGCATTGACCAAGCCTTTAGCCCAATTTTTTTTACGCACTGCCAACACGGTTTCCGAGACGGCGGCGTGGGGTTTGACCCGCATGAATTGCAGCTGGTACAAACCGATCAGGATTACGATTTTGACTTCAATATCCTTAAGCGGCTTGTCGAGCAACTCGTCAAGAACCGCTTCGAGATGGTGGAACTGGCGGCAAACGCCGTAACAGAGCATTTGGATGAAAGCCTTATCCTGGCTGGATTGAATGTTGGCTAAGGTGTGGTCGAGGCTTACCGTCAATGAATGGCCATTTTGAATGACGTTGGCAAGCACTTGTGCGGCAACAGCGCGTGTATTGATACTCAACCCAGTATTGCCCCATTGACATCATGCGCGTTAAGGAAAGCACTGGCAGGTATGCGCTTACCACCGGGCAACTGGACTTCTTGCAGGCGCAATAGCCCGGAACCCGTGACCACATCCATATGCTTATGATTGGCGATGACCGTACCCGGCACGCCAATTCCTGAACCTTCAGCCACCTCAGCACGCCAAATCCGCAAGACTTCGCCACGGTATAGCGTTTGCGCGACAGGCCAAGCATTCAGCCCGCGCACTTTCCGGTCAATTTCAAGCGCAGGTTGCGTCCAATCAATCATTGCCTCGCTTTTGCCCAATTTTTCGGCATACGTCACCAAGGCTTCATCTTGAGGAGTGGCCTGCACCGTGCCTTGTTCAAGCTGCGGCAACACTTTCGCCAAACCCACTGCGCCTAAGGCAGCCAAATGGTCGTGGACATCACTGGAGGTATCCGTGTCGCGGATGACATATTCTTCTTTATGCAGCATATCGCCCGCATCCAGCTTACGGACAATTTTCATAATCGTGACTCCGGTTTTAGCATCCCCGGCCATCAGCGAACGCTGGATAGGCGCAGCCCCACGCCAACGCGGCAACAAGGAACCGTGGACATTGATGCAACCCAGTTTGGGCACATCCAACACCGCTTGGGTCAGGATCATCCCGTAAGCGACCACCACCATCAGATCGGCATCAAATGATTTGATCTGCGCCAAATCTTCGTCAGTTTTCAAGGTTAACGGCTGAAAAACCGGAACACCTGCCGACAAAGCCAATTGCTTGACCGGGCTAGGCTGTAAATGGCGGCCCCGGCCTGCCGGACGGTCAGGCTGGGTGTAAACTGCGCATACTTCGTGTTCAGAATCCAGCAAGGCTTGCAGGCTAGGCACGGCAAATTCGGGAGTCCCCGCAAAAATGACCTTCATCTTAACCCTTTTCTAATTTATGGATTTTTTCCAATTTCTTTTTGATACGCTGGCGTTTCAAAGGCGACAAATAATCAACGAACAATTTACCTTCCAAATGATCCATTTCGTGCTGGATACAAACCGCCAATAATTCCCTGGCCTCCAACTCAAAAAGCTTGCCGTCTTTGTCCAAGGCCTGCACCTTGATATGCTCGGCACGGTTGACCTTTTCATAAAATGACGGGACGGAAAGGCAGCCTTCTTCCGATTCCTTGACACCGTCTTTTTCAATAATTTGGGGATTGATCAAGCACAAGGGGGCGTTTTTTTCTTCGCTAATATCAATGACAATGATACGTTGGTGGACATTGATTTGCGTTGCTGCAAGACCGACACCTTTGGCGGCATACATGGTCTCGAGCATATCATCGACTAATTTCCGGGTGGCATTGTCGACTTTATCGACAACCGCCGCTTTTTTTCGCAAACGTTCGTCGGGAAACTCGAGAATAGTTAGAATACTCAACAAACTCTCCTCTATAATAATTGAATACTGGAATTCTATCTGAATTCATCTAAACTTTGAATTCAAACAGATTAAAAAAGACCCTCCGCAGGAATCACTATGGCTTTTCGTACACTTTTAAGGTTGCTCGTCCCGGCTCTTCTCAGCATTAATGTTTTTGCCGATGAAATAGAAATCAATCCCGCGCACCCTAACCAATATACCGTGGCCAGTGGTGATACCTTATGGGACATTTCCGGCAAGTTTTTGCAACACCCTTGGCAATGGCCTGAACTATGGGGCTATAACCACCAAATCTCAAACCCACA
This sequence comes from uncultured Methylocucumis sp., assembly GCA_964446885.1. Lineage (GTDB taxonomy): Bacteria > Pseudomonadota > Gammaproteobacteria > Methylococcales > Methylomonadaceae > Methylovulum. The sequence goes on along the minus strand of CAYUQV010000001.1, from coordinate 53,909 downwards.
TTTGATTTATCCGGGCGACACCATTTATTTTTCAATGGTCAACGGCAGGCCCCAACTCAGCCTATCCCGGCCAGAAGCCGCCCCGGAAGCCGAACTGAATATCCAGTCACCTTGTGTGATCAAGGATGATGAGCAAAAAAATGGCCGTACACACTTCCCAGTAACCGCTGACGGCAAGCTGGTGCCGTGCATACGCGAAACTAACCTTAACCAAGCCATCAAGCTGATCCCTAACGACAAAATCGCCCAATTCCTGACTTCCCCGCGCGTAGTTGGCCCCAAAGAATTAAATAGCGCGCCTTATGTGCTTGAATTGGCTGGCGAACACCTAGTTGCGAGTGTCGGCGATAAGGTTTACGTCAGGGGCCTTCTCCCCTCCAGCCATTCCGATTACCTTATTTTCAGGGCTGGCGAAACTTACAAAAATCCTGAAACGGGCGAAGTTTTAGGTTATGAAGCCCAATATATCGCCGACACTTCATTAGTCCAAGCTGGCGACCCTGCGACTTTAGTGGTCAACAAATCCAAAACCGAAATCCGCATCGGCGACCGGGCGATGCTGAATGCAGAAGAAGACATCGCCTTAAATTATTTTCCTAGGCCACCTAGCAAAAAAATCCAGGCCAATATCATCAGCGTCCAAGGTGGCGTTTCCCAAATCGGCTTATATAACACGGTCGTCATTGATAAAGGCAAACGGGATGGCCTGCAAGTCGGCCATGAATTGGCCATTTTCCAAAAAGGCCGGATCGTGGCTGACCGCTTTAGCCCCACTAAAAACGCGACCGTAAAATTGCCCGATGAAAAAGCCGGGATATTAATGGTGTTCCGCACCTTCGAACGGGTCAGCTATGCCTTGGTCATGAAAGCCAGCCAAGCCATCCACGTCCTCGATAAAGCCCAAACCCCCTGAACATAAACACATTCATCCCCAATGCACTGGACTACTGGCTCGCGCTGTTGCGTGTGCCAGGCTTAGGTTGCCGCACCTACCTAAAATTGCTGGCCACCCACACGCCTGAGCAAGTGTTTGCCGAATCCCGCCAGACCCTCACAAATTTAGGGCTTAAGACCAGAGTCATTGATGCCATCAAACAGCCTGACTGGGGCAGCATTGACCAAGACTTGGCTTGGCTGGCGCAGACCAACAACCATGTCCTGACCTTACATGATCCCGCCTATCCAGCCCAACTGAAGGAAATCAGCGATCCGCCCCCGCTATTGTTCGTACGCGGCAGGCCGGATATATTGGCGTTGCCGCAACTGGCGATGGTGGGCAGCCGCAACCCCTCCCAGCTGGGCAAAGAAACCGCCCGCGAATTTGCCAAAGCCTTAAGCCGCGCCGGCTTTGTCATCACCAGCGGCTTGGCGTTGGGGATTGATGCGGCGAGCCATGAAGGCGCATTGCTCGCCCAAGGTTATACCATTGCCGTAGCAGGAACGGGGTTAGACCGCATTTATCCGGCCTCGCACAAAGAACTGGCAACCCAAATCGTCAATACGGGTGCTATCGTTTCTGAATTCCCGCCTGGAACCACGGCCAAAGCCAACCATTTCCCACGCCGCAACCGGATTATCAGCGGCTTGTGCCAAGGTTTGCTGGTCGTTGAAGCCGCCAAGCAAAGCGGCTCCCTCATCACGGCCAGGATGGCCCTGGAACAAAACCGGGAAGTGTTCGCCATCCCTGGCTCCATCCATAACCCCTTGGCACGCGGTTGCAACGCCCTGATCCGCGAAGGTGCAAAGCTTGTCGAAACAACCCAAGATATTCTCGAAGAATTAAATCAATATTTTCAAGAAGATGTGAATTATTCACCTATTTCCGAACAATCAATGCTTGACCTGGAGCAACAAACATTATTGAATCTAGTCATGTTTAGCCCAACTTCAGTTGATAACCTCGTTGAAAATTCAGGATTATCGGTTGAAGTGATCTCTTCAATGCTACTTATTTTAGAACTCCAAGGGTATGTGGAAGCAACAGCGGGCGGCTTCTACACAAGACTAAAATAATCCAACCTAAAGCGAACCATGAAAGAAAATATTTTTGATGTCCTGATGTATCTGTTTGAAAACTATATGGAAGATGAAGTTGAAATTCTTCCTGACAGTGATGTCATCAAGGTTGAGCTTGAGGAGGCAGGCTTTGAATCTTACGAAGTGAACAAAGCGTTTGATTGGCTGGAATCACTCAGCCTGCAACGGGCCATCAAGCCTACTGCACCGGCGGCCTTCCGCATCTTCTGTACGGAAGAACAAGAGAAACTGGATATTGAATGCCGCAACCTGATTATGTTCTTAGAACACAGTGGCATTTTGACCGCGGCCAACCGCGAAATCGTCATTGACCGCGCTATGGCCTTGGAAAACGAAGAAATTTCCATAGACAAACTGAAATGGATCGTTTTAATGGTGTTGCTCAGCCAACCTAATGAAGAAATTGCTTTTTCAAGGATGGAAGACATTGTTTACGACCTAGTGCCAACCTATTTGCATTAATAACAGCCAGTCACCACTTTTTGCCGCTCACGCGCCACGTAGAATAATTACTGCCCTTTTCTACGTGGCTCCAAAATCTGAAGCCAGCAAAATATTTTACCTCTTGACCCAGAGGATGCCCCTTTCACTGTAACTCCTTAAACACATGAGCAAGCATCTTGTCATCGTTGAATCCCCGGCCAAAGCCAAGACCATTGAAAAATATCTAGGCAAAGATTATCAGGTGCTCGCCTCTTACGGGCACGTCCGCGATCTTGTGCCTAAAGAAGGTGCGGTTGACCCTGACCATGATTTCGCCATGAAATACGAAGTCATAGACCGCAACCAAAAGCATGTGCTGGCCATCAGTAAGGCCCTGAAAGCCGCCGACACCTTATATCTTGCGACTGACCCTGACCGCGAAGGCGAAGCCATTTCTTGGCATTTGTACGAATTGCTCAACGAGAAAAAACTGCTCAAAGATAAACCTGTACACCGGGTAGTTTTTCATGAAATCACCAAAAAAGCCGTCACCGAGGCCATTGCCCACCCCGAACAACTGGCAACCAACCTCATCAACGCCCAACAAGCCCGCCGCGCCTTGGATTATCTGGTTGGCTTCAATTTATCGCCATTGCTCTGGAAAAAAATCCGCCGAGGCCTATCCGCAGGCCGTGTCCAAAGCCCGGCGTTGCGCCTGATTGTTGAACGCGAATTGGAAATTGAAGCGTTCAAAAGCCGCGAATACTGGACGATAGATGCCTTACTGACCACTGACGGACAAAACTTCAAAGCCAAGCTCATCCAATTTGACGGCGAAAAAATCAGCCAATTCAGCATCACCGACCAAGAACGCGCCGAACAGACCAAACAAGCCTTATTGGATGCCGCTGACGGGCTATTAGTCGTCAGCAAACTCGAACAAAAACAACAAAAACGCAACCCAGCACCGCCCTTCATCACTTCCACCTTGCAGCAGGAAGCGGCACGCAAACTGGGTTTTACCACCAAGCGCACCATGATGGTCGCCCAACAATTGTATGAAGGTATCGACATCGGTGGAGAAACCGAGGGTCTGATCACTTATATGCGTACCGACTCGGTGAATTTATCCGAAGAAGCCGTTCAAGACATCCGCGCATTGATTGCCGAAAATTACGGCAACGAGAATGTACCCAAAGAGCCGCGCCTGTTCAAAACCAAATCTAAAAACGCCCAAGAAGCCCACGAAGCGGTACGTCCGACATCCATCAGACGCTTGCCGGCCAGCATCAAAAACTACCTGACTGCCGAACAGTTCAAACTCTACGAATTGGTCTGGAAACGCACCATCGCCTGCCAAATGGCCCAAGCCATCCTCAACCGCATCGCTGTCGATTTGGCGTGCGCCGATGGCAAACATGTCTTTAGGGCAACGGGTTCAAGCATCGCTTTCCCTGGCTTTATGACCGTGTATTTAGAAGGCAAAGATGACAGCAACGAAGGCGATGACAAAGAAAGCTTTTTGCCGCAAATGCAAAAAGGCCGCCCTGTGCCGCTCAACGACATCAACGCCGACCAGCATTTCACCGAGCCGCCGCCGCGCTATGGCGAAGCCAGCTTGGTCAAAGCCCTGGAAGAATTTGGCATAGGCCGCCCATCGACCTACGCAACCATCATTTCCACACTACAAAACCGCGAATATGTGACGCTGGACAGCAAACGCTTCCACCCCACCGATGTCGGGCGTATCGTCAACCGTTTCCTGACCGAGCATTTCACCAAATACGTGGACTACGATTTCACGGCCAATCTGGAAGATGAACTCGATGCCGTGTCACGCGGCGAAAAAGATTGGATTCCGTTGATGCACGATTTTTGGAAACCGTTCACGTCGTTGATTTCGGAAAAGGAAGAAAGCGTCCAGCGTAAAGACATCACCCAAGAAGCGATTGATGAAAAATGCCCCGAATGCGGTAGCCCGCTATCCATACGCCTAGGGCGGAACGGGCGGTTTATCGGCTGCACCCACTACCCGGAATGCTCATACACCCGTAACCTCAATGAAGACGGTGAAAGCGCAGATACGCCCGATGTCGTCGAAGGCCGCGTTTGCCCGGAATGCTCATCGCCCTTGGTCTTAAAATCAGGCCGCTACGGCAAATTTATCGGCTGTAGCGGTTATCCAAAATGCCGCCACATTGAGCCTTTGGAAAAACCCTTGGACACCCATGTTGAATGCCCAAAATGCAAAACGGGTAGTTTACTGAAGCGCAAATCTCGTAATGGCAAAATTTTCTATTCCTGTTCAGGCTATCCCAAATGCGATTACGCATTATGGAACGCCCCCATCAAAGAAAGCTGCCCCAGCTGCAACTGGCCTATCCTGACCATTAAAGTGACCAAACGCCAAGGGGCGGAAAAAGTCTGCCCGGAAAAAGACTGCAAATATGCCACCCCTTATGAAGGTGACCCTGCCGATGCTGAAGGGCCAAAACAGTAACAGCCGTCCCTTAGGTTTGATGGTGAAAACATGTTTTTTTCACCATCAAATCCAATATCTGACATTAGGCCAGCATTAGCTGTTGCAAAAGGCAAGCCCCCTGCTTGCTTCTGTCAAGTCAGGAAAACGCACTCCCTGTCCAGTAAATTCGCCTTGGCATGTTATTATATCGGCTCACTTGAGACGAAAAATAACAGGACAAAAATGCACGTACTTTACACACAAGAGCTTTACCAAGCTCTGGAATATGCCCGCAGCATAGACCAAGACACCGCCAAACGGACGATGATCCAAATGGAAATTGACCAACCGATGTTGTTCCAAACGGTTTTCAGCACGTTCCCATCGATTATCGCCGAACGCGACCCAGACTTATCGCATCTGTTCATGGACTTATGCTTTGATGTCATCAGCGTTTACCACAAAGCATTCGGCAAAATGCCCAAATTCAAAGATGACCCGACCTGGATGGAAAGGCAAGCAGCCTTGTTGGACAAGGAACTGAAACCGCTGATGGAAGGCCGCCATATGACCGAACAGCGCAGCCAACGCATGAAAGAAGAGTTTTTCAAACCCAAGCCAAACGAAATTCAACAAAATGGCCTTTTGCAGTTTTTGAATGAAGCGATTGACGACGGTGCTCCAGAAAACTGCGAGCCGGGCGCGACGGAATTGGCCAAAGCCATGTTGTTTGTGGTGGTGCGCCTGTTCACCAACCTCTACAGCAAACCGACCCTGCAATAACTGCGGCAAGTGCGGGCATCCAAACATCCTGCCCCCAGCCGTCTTGGTTTAATCCCTATAATAATTAAAAGAACTATTTATGATCGAAACAGCATTGCTCGACAACCTTGAATCCTGCTTGGCCTCCATTGTTCCTGAAGACAAACACATGGGAACCAACGAAATTCGCGGCCTGTTCTATGCCCAAATGATAAGCCCCAATAAAAATAACCCGCTGGTTTGGTTGTCAGCCTTGTTTTATGGTGAAAGGCCCGCGTTGTCAGAAACCCAAATCAGCATCTTGGATGCCACTGCCTCTGCCGTACATGAAGCTTACAACAGCCTATTCATCAACAATCAATTGGACTTTCCGTTCGATTTTGAAAACCTTGATGAAACCATCGCCGAAGCGGCCTTCGAATGGTGCCAAGGTTTTTATGTCGGGCTATTAATTGACGAAGCCTTCTGGTTTGGTAAAAAAGACGAAAAACTTAAAGCCTACGACACTAACCTGATTGCCGTCAGAAACAGTGCCAAGCTCTTCATATGCCTGATTACGCAAGATTTCCGTCATTTTGACCGGACTAAAATAGCCGAATTGAAAGCCCTGATTGTTGAACAAGGCGAAGAGCCTACCGTGGAAATGATCACAGCGGCGATGTTCCCTAATGTCCCGATGGCCGTCAAAACCTTGCAATTGTTTGGCACCAAAGCCATGCTTGCAAAAGCAGCGGCTAACACCCCGCTGACAACTGACAAAGTAGGGCGTAATGATCCCTGCCCTTGTGGTAGCGGCAAAAAATATAAAAAATGTTGCGGCACGCTTTAAGTGCTGCTGTTACTTGGATTAACCCGCATGAACAAAACACCGATCATTGCCATCGCCTTATTGTTGGGATGCTTGGCGGGTTGCAATGATGCAACCGAACAGGCCGACGTTGCAGACCCTGCACCACCCGCCCCGGCAAAAACCACTAGCCTTCCCAAACCTGCGGCGTCTCGCCCGCCAGTCCCCCAGAAAATATTCCCGGAACAACAAGAATCCGATGCTGAATATTTCGAGGATGCGTCACCCATGTCGCCCCCTCCTCCGGCCATAACGGATATGGAGGCTGAACAATACGATTATGATGCCGACATGCCGCCGCCGGAAGATAATAATCCGATGCTGGACTTACCAGAAGACGGTAATGATGACGAAGGGATGGAAGAAATGGACGCGGAACAAGCCCCTGAAAGGCCAGCCCCAAAATAAAGGCGATTAACCCGAAAACATTCCCGTTTTGCTTAACACAAAACGGGAATGTCCAGTTATTGGCTTACTACTGGCGTGGGTAGTGGTTCGGTCACGGGTGTTGGTGCAGGAGTCGGCTCTGCTGCCGGGGCGGCAACAGGTGAAGCGACTTTAACCAACCAACCTGTGTCATCATCACATCCCAACAGTGCAGTTGCCCCCACATTAATTCTGGCAAACTGGCCATTCAAAGCAGCAGGCAATTTCGCCGTGATTTTATGAAAAGTCGAAGTGCTTTCACGCTTGAATGGCAACGGTTGGTTTTTGGCCGTCAATTTGATGCTTTCAGGGTCGATATACACCGATATTTTGATAATAAACTCAGCCTCAGCAGGCACTTCAACCTTATCCGTGGCGTTATAGGGTGTCAGGTTAAAATCAGTAAATTTCGGTTTTTTGCAAAATATATCTTTTTCTTCCGGGCTATAGGCTGAAGCCGAACCAAACGCCGATAGCGCGGCCAGCAAAAACAAAGATTTAAACATTGTTGTTATTGTCATTATTAAACTCCTCATTCGAATTAAGGTGCTGTTCAAAGCTGCGTCACACCGCACAGCACTTTAATGAGTTTTGCCATCAAATTCAACTAATTCCCCACTGTTTTATTCAGGAATGCAAAATCGCTTTTAAGCACACCGTGCGATTCCTGGCTACACACAAAACGGGCGTTGTCTTGTACAATAGCTTTATTTAATTCCCAAGAGAGAATCCATAGTGAGCGCGAAAAACACCGAAAGCCTGAATTACAAAAGCGCAGGCGTTGATATTGCCGCCGGCAATGAATTAGTCGAACGCATCAAACCGATAGCCGCCAAAACCCGCACGGCTGGGGTTATGGCAGGTCTAGGCGGTTTTGGCTCCCTGTTTGAATTGCCGCTAGACCGTTACCAACAACCTGTGCTCGTGTCCGGCACGGATGGGGTTGGCACTAAGCTGAAACTGGCCATAGACCTGAATATCCATAACACGGTCGGCATTGATTTGGTGGCCATGTGTGTCAACGACATTATCGTCCAAGGCGCGGAACCTTTGTTTTTCTTGGATTATTTTGCGACAGGCAAACTGGATGTGGACACTGCCGCGCAAGTCATTGAAGGCATAGGCACCGGTTGCGGACAGGCCGGAGCGGCCTTAGTGGGCGGCGAAACCGCCGAAATGCCCGGCATGTACGCCGATGGTGAATATGATTTGGCGGGTTTTTGCGTCGGCATCGTCGAAAAAAGCAAAGTGTTGGACGGCAGCCAAGTCAGTATCGGTGACAAACTGATCGCTATCGCCTCCTCAGGCCCGCATTCCAACGGCTATTCTTTGATCCGCAAAATCATCAGCCACAGTGGAGCAAACCTCCAAGACCCATTCCAAGACACCACGCTCGGCAAAGCCTTGCTCACGCCCACCCGCATTTATGTCAAACCGTTGCTGGCTTTGCTAGAAAAAGTGCCCGTCCATGCCTTGGCGCATATCACGGGTGGCGGCATCACCGAAAATCTGCCACGTGTTTTGCAAACGGGCATCAACGCGCAGGTTGATTTACAAAGCTGGCAGTTCCCGGCCATTTTCCAATGGCTGCAAGCACAAGGCAATGTGCCGCTCGCCGATATGCTGACCACGTTCAATTGCGGTGTCGGTATGATAGTTTGCGTTGCACCGAAAGACGAAGCGGCCACCTTGGCGGCACTCAGCGCGGCAGGTGAAACCGTCTTTACCATCGGTGAACTGGTCGCTGGCGAAGGCAAACCCGAAGTGATTTACCGTTAGGCCACCCTCCCCTAGCGGGAGCCGTTCCATTTTTACCGGAGAACATCTCATGCAATGGTCAGAAGTGATTGCCAATCCCTATTTTCAAAACCTGCCGTTTAAAATTGAGCTGAACCGTTACGGAAAAATTGAAATGACTCCCGCCTCCAACCAACATGGCCGTTTACAATCAAAAATAAGTGCCCTGCTGGAGCGCAAATTAAAAAAAGGCGAAGCACTGACGGAATGTTCCATCCAAACCACGGAAGGCGTAAAAGTCGCGGATGTCGCGTGGTGCTCCAAAGCGTTCATCAAAGAATACGGCTACACCACGCCTTACCCGTGCGCACCGGAACTGTGTGTGGAAATTGTTTCGCCATCCAATTCAAAATTGGAAATGTCCGAGAAAGTTCAGCTTTATTTACAAGCTGGCGCGGAAGAAGTTTGGATCGTTTGGGAAAACGGCGTGGTGGATTATTACGGAACCATAGGAAAACTGGAACAATCGGTTTATGTGGCGCATGTCGCCGTTGAACGTATCATGCGGGCACACCAATAAAGCCTTTCAATAGTCTTTCGCCGCCAACAATAATTCTTCAATAAAATGCTGGGTATAAACGGGCAAGTAATTCTGTTTAAGGTACGCGATTTTAGTGCTGGACAACGGGATCAAATGCGACAAATCCCGCACCACCAAATCTTGATCCATCTCCGGGTCATACGCCATCCCAGCAATCAAGCCCACCCCCATCCCTAAGCGGACATACGTTTTTATCACATCCGTATCAGCGGCAGCCAAGATAATGTCCAATTCGCAACCGGACTGTTTAAACGCCGTTTCAATATTAGAGCGCCCCGTGAAACCAAAGCTATACGTCAAAATGGGATGCGCCGCCAGCCGCTCATAAGTCAACTCGCCCGTGCATAACGGATGGTCTAAAGGCATGACTACGCTGTGATGCCATTCGTAACAAGGCTGCGTAACCAAGTCAAAATCAGCATCGACCCGCTCCGTACAAATGGCAAGATCCGCTTGATGGATATGCAATTGATGGATGAGCTGTTCCGGCGAGGCCTGCACCATGTAAATCCTGACTCCAGGATATTTTTTGCGGAAACGCTGTATGGGGCCAGGCAAAAAATATTTGGCCTGAGTGTGGGTGGTGGCGACATGGATAGTGCCTTGGTTGCTGTCCAAAAAATCGGCGGCGATGGTTTGGATATTGAGCTTGGCTTGGCAAATGGTCGTCACCTCAGACATCACCCGCTTGCCTAACGGTGTCAAAGCCACCAATTTCTTGCCGCTACGCTCAAACAAGGGCGAGCCTAACTCATCTTCAAACAGCTGTAATTGCCGGCTCACCGCCGATTGCACAACGTGCATTTTGTCGGCGGCTTTGGACAAATTCAATTGCGTTTCCTGCAACACACGGAGCAGTTCTATTTGGCTCAAATTCATTTTTTGCTCAATTTCCAGGCAGAAGGCAACAATACATGCTCTTATTATCTAATTATTAGATATTTAAATCTAATCATATCGTTTTATTTAAAATACAAACACCCTTATTATATTTTCCAGACAGCAAGACCATGGCACAGCCATCGTCAGGCAACGATTAATAATGACACTATTTAGGAGAACCGACATGCCGCTTCAACAACTGGTAAACCATTTCAATGACCGCTTTGAAAAAGAGCACCATTCCAGTTTCCGCCCGTTCATTTTAGAAAATAACCAAGTCAGTGGCCTGTTCGGCCCCATCCGCATCAGCAGCGCGTTCACCCCCGTCCGTTCTACCGAAAACAACGACGTTTTGGCCGGACACATCGCGCAACTGTTGGTTTCGCCATATGACGATTTCCAACATGCGTCCGCCGACCAACCGCCCGTGGATTTCCAATCCATCATCAACCTTGACCGCTTGTCCAGGACGGTGCACATGCTCAATTACTTGCCGTTCTCGCATTTGGGCGGCGTGTTGTTTTTGGACGTTGACCCCCGCCATGTGTTGGGCGTATCCGGCAACCACGGGGCATATTTTGAAGAAGTCATCGAAAAATGCGGCTTGGCGACTAAAAATGTCGTGATTTCCATTGCCCTGAACAATTACTACGCACTTAACCACAGCCAATTGTTGGACGGTTTGAAAAACTACCGCCAACGCGGCTACCAAATCGCCCTGAACATCGGCCAGCTGTACACCGCCAATGGTTTGGTGGACTTGATCAGCAAATTGGCGCCTGATTTTATCCGGGTCAACGCGCCAGGCTCAGGACAGGGGGATTTGGATGTGCAAATCACCTGGCCATCAGCTTTACGTTCCTTAAAAGAACTGGTGGATTTGCTGGGTAGCCAAACCGTGTTGCAACAAGTCGATGAAAAGGAACAAGCCTTCATTGTCGCCAACATGGGTTTCAAATTAGTGCAAGGCCGTTATTATGATTTATTGGCCGTCGATCATTTAAGATGCCTGTGATTTCCTAATAGGTGCGGCTCTCCTCGCTCCTACCTCTCAAACCCTCTTGCCAATCCCGGTAAAGGGGGTTCTTTTTTGCCGCCCATCCCAGCGACAAAAGCACTAAGTAATTGTGCAAAAGTTTTTTAACAATAGCGGTTGTTGCAATGCCTTGATGCTGGAGTCCAAAACATGTTTTGGACTCCAACAAAAATGTTAAAGAACTGATGCACGACTACTTAGCTACCTTGATGGGCGGGCAATCACAAGGGATTGCCCCTACACCCGTTCCGCCACTGATTCAGGCCATTCGTGGACAATCAACAATCCATCAATGGAACCAATGCGCCCGACGGATGCGCAATTGCACCTTATCGCCTTTGGCCAATTGCAATTGCCGGAACTGTTCGTTGGACATTTCCGCATACACCGGGCCGCCTTTGCCTTCTTGCGGGTCTTTGACCAATTCAATGCGGATCAACGCGCCCAAATGTTGCCAATCTTTCAAGATGGCGTGGGCCTTACCACCCTCAGGCACTTTATGCACCTCAATATCATGGGGGCGGACATGCGCCGTCTTGCCATTAATCGCCAATCCTGAACCTTGCAGCCAAATGGCATCATGTTCATCGGTCGTGAACACATTGGTTTGGCCGATAAACCGCGAGACAAATTCATTAGCCGGATGGTCGTAAATGTCACTGGGCGCACCTTGCTGCTCAATGCGGCCATGATTGAGCACGACCACTTGGCTGGCGACTTCCATCGCCTCTTCTTGGTCATGGGTGACAAAAATGCTGGTGACGTTCAATTCATGATGCAAATTGCGCAGCCATTGGCGCAAATCTTTGCGGACACTGGCATCCAACGCGCCAAAGGGTTCGTCCAACAATAAGACTTCCGGCTCCACCGCCAAAGCCCGCGCCAAGGCAATACGCTGGCGTTGACCACCGGACAATTGGTCAGGGAAACGGTCATGCAGCCAATCCAATTGCACCAAGCCCAGCAAGGCATGGACTTTTTTGGCAATCTCCGCTTCACCGAGCCTAAATTGTTTGGGCTTGACCCGTAAACCAAACGCGATGTTGTCAAACACCGTCATATGCCGGAACAAGGCGTAATGCTGGAACACAAAACCGATGCCGCGATGGCTGACATGCTGGTCGGTCTTGTCTTCGCCGCTCAACAATACCCGGCCTTCATCCGCCTGTTCCAAACCGGCGATAATCCGCAGCAACGTGGTTTTACCGCAACCGGACGGGCCCAACAAGGCTACCAGTTCGCCTTCGGGAATTTCCAAATTGACATGGTTCAAGGCGGCAAATTTGCCAAAGTTTTTGCTGATGTTGCTTAAAATGATGCTCATAATAATGTCCCTAACAAGGTTAACCCGTGTAGCTTGTAATCAATGCTTGCCTTGCCGCCATTCCAAAGCCGATTTCAGCACCAAGGTGACTATCGCCAAACCCGCCAAAATAGATGCGCTGGCAAAAGCGCCGACAAAATCATATTCGTTGTAACTGACTTCGACATGTAGCGGCAAGGTGTTGGTCATGCCCCGGATATGCCCGGACACCACCGAAACCGCGCCAAATTCGCCCATCGCCCGTGCGTTACACAACAACACACCGTACAACAGAGCCCATTTGATGTTCGGTAAGGTGATCTGGAAAAACATCTGCCAACTGGATGCTCCTAACGACAAAGCCGCCTCTTCCTCTTCGCTGCCCATTTCCTGCATCAGCGGGATCAATTCACGCGCCACAAACGGGAAAGTCACGAACAAAGTGGCCAAGACAATGCCCGGCACGGCAAAAATGATCTTGATGTCATTTGCGGACAACCACTCGCCAAACCAGCCTTGTGCGCCAAACATCAGCACGAAAATCAACCCGGAAATGACAGGCGATACGGAAAATGGCAAATCAATCAAAGTCGTCAGCAAGCTTTTGCCAGGAAATTCAAAGCGGGTGATCGCCCAAGCGGCGCACACGCCAAAGACCGTGTTCAACGGCACGGTAATCACTGCCGCCAACAAAGTCAGCCGGATAGCCGCCAAGGTATCCGGTTGCGCCAGTGATGACGCATAAGCATCCCAGCCTTTGCTGAACGCCGTCACCAAAACAATGCCCAACGGCAAACATAAAAACAGCAGGATAAAGCCCAAAGCCAAGGCAATCAGTGTCCATCGCAACCAGACTGGCTCATGCACGGCATGGCGGAAGCTTTGTTTTTTGGTGGCAGGAATGAGAGTTGCGGCAGTCATAGTCGTGTCCCCTTAAAGTTGTCCAGAACGCATACGCACCCAACGCTGCAATAAATTGATCACCAACAGCAGCAAGAAAGAAATCACCAACATGGTCAGGGCAATCGCCGTTGCACCCGGAATATCGTATTGCTCAAGCTTGGTGATAATCATCAGCGGGATAATCTCCGACACATACGGCAAGTTCCCGGCAATAAAAATCACCGAACCATACTCACCAACTCCTCGCGCAAAGGCCAAGGCAAAGCCTGTCAACAGAGCCGGAAAAATGTTCGGAAAAATGATTTTGCTAAAAATTTGCCAACGCGTTGCGCCCATACTGGCGGCTGCTTCTTCCATGGAGGTGTCAAATTCCTGCAAGACAGGTTCCACGGTACGGACGACAAACGGAAGGCTGATGAAAATTAAGGCCACCACAATCCCTAGAGGTTTGTAAGCGATTTGTACGCCCGTCAAACCCATAATAAATTTGCCGATCAGGCCGCTCGGTTGATAAATAGTCGCCAACACGATACCGGCCACCGCCGTCGGCAAGGCAAACGGCAGATCAATCAGCGCATCAAACAGACGCTTGCCCGGAAAGCTATAACGGACAAACGCCCAAGCGATAATAAAACCAAACACACTGGCGATGGTCGCGGCCACCAGAGAAGTCAAGAAACTGACCCGGAACGAGGCCACCACCCGGTCATGGCTGATGATCGCCCAGTAATCCGACCAATCCAATTGAAAACTCTGGAACAGCAAGGTACTCAGCGGGATCAACACCACCAAGCTTAAATACAGCAAGGTGTAGCCCAAGGTCGGGCGCAAACCCGGCAAAATGTGGCTTTGTCTCATAAAAGCGTCCTTAAATTAACAGCAAGACTGAGCATCCTCTAGGCATGGGCAGTCATTGCAAAGCAATCAAAACCCACCCATAACCGATGGGCTATGGCTATGCCTTGAAGGGAGGCGTTGTAACGGTGATCTGTGATTAGGGAGCGTAAATTTGGTCAAATATGGCGTTGTCATCAAAGTGTTCTTTCTGCACCGCTTCCCAACCACCGAAACGGTCTTTAACAGTGAACAATTCCAATTTTGGAAAACGCGCTACATCAGCGGCATCGGCCAATTCTGGCTTTAACGGGCGGTAATAATGCTTGGCGGCCAATTTTTGCCCGGCAGGCGTGTACAGATAATTTAAGTAAGCATCCGCCAAATCTTTCGTGCCATGTTTGTTGACGACGCTATCGACTACGGCAACTGGCGTTTCCGCCAAAATACTGGCCGGAGGCGCGACAATTTCCACTTGGCCTTCGCCTAATTCCTTAATCGCCAACAAGGCTTCGTTTTCCCATGCCAACAGCACATCGCCTATGCCGCGTTGCAAAAAGGTCGTGGTCGCACCGCGTGCGCCCGAATCCAAAACCGGGACATTTTTATAGAGTTTTTTGACAAATTCTTTAGCTGCGTCTTTGCCGCCGTATTGTTTTTCGGCAAACGCCCAAGCCGCCAGGTAGTTATAACGCGCCCCACCGGAGGTTTTAGGGTTAGGTGTGACCACAGACACGCCTTCTTTGACCAAATCATCCCAGTTTTTGATATTTTTGGGGTTGTCTTTACGCACCAAAAACACGATGGTGGACGTGTACGGAATGCTGTTGTTCGGCAAACGGCTTTGCCAATCTAAGGGCAACAATTTGGCTTTTTCGGCGATTTTGTCGATGTCGTACGTAATCGCCAAGGTCAGGACATCGGCTGGCAAGCCATCAATGACCGCCCGTGCCTGTTTGCCTGCACCGCCGTGCGATTGCTGGATAGTGACCGTTTCGCCCGTTTTGTCTTTCCAATACGTAGCAAATTCTTTATTGAAATCTTGATACAGCTCGCGGGTCGGATCGTAAGAGACGTTCAATAACGTCCGGTCGGCCCACGCCGTGCTGGCCAACAGCAAGCTCACGGCCAACAGGCCAGTTTTTAAACGGGTTGTTGTCTTCATAAAGGTCTATCTCCTGTCAATTGGCTAAATGGGTGGCCACTCTATGACCGCCCGCCTTTTGCCCACCCAAAGCGGTACAAAGGACGGGCAACCAGCTATTGCAATGGCCACCCGGCGGATTATTTGAACGCGTTGAGGTTTAGCTCAACATAGAAAAAATCACTGTCGTCCACATGGCTACCCAAACTTTTGTCTTGGATATTTTGGACAAATTCACCGGTGGTGAAATGGGAGTAACCCAAGGTGGTGTCGACACGCGGGTCAATTTTGTAACGCAGGCGCACATCAAACGAATGGCCTAAAAAGTCGCCGCTTTGCCCGGTCTTGTCACGGTTCAGGCCTTTGGAATCGGGAACGGTGTTGAGGTTATTGAAACGGTCGGTCGCACTGGCCAACCAAAACCAGTTGTAGCCGGCATCGACACGGAAGTCTTTAGTCGGCTCAAATTCCAAACGGATTTTCGGGGCGCTGACGTTTTCAAATACGATGTAATCATCGGCACTCCACGGCCTTGCGAAACCAAAAAACCGTTCAAAACGGTGATCGGTATTGTCATTGGGGTTTTCGTCACCGCTGGCATACCCGTAAGACGCGCTCAAACGCGGCTTCCAAGCATGATCGAAGGTATAGCCCACTTCGGTGGTGTAGGCATAAGCGTCATGGGCTTGGCCGTTGTTCGTACCGAATTGGTAAATGACGTTGAAATCATAATTTAGCCCGGTGTCGCCCACCCAACCATATCCGCGCAGGGCTGTAGCGTGGATGTCTTTGCCCACAAAGCTGTTTTTTGCGGCAGGGTCTTGGCGGAGTGCCATGTAATATGGCTCCAAGGTGATGATGTCACGCCATTTGCGCCAGTGGCCGATCGCAGCAGAAAACCATTGTTCATCAATGGGCACGTCCCATTCATACTTTAGGCGTTCCAAAGGTTGCAAGGCCAACAAATCCAACTGCCAATCGTTTTTGTCCTCACCTAGCATGGCTTGGAAACCTTGGAAGGTGTTGGTGGTGTTACGCCATTCGTTACTGCCGATCAGACGGCGATCTAAGAATTCAAAATTGAAACGCCCGGCCTTAAAGCTAAAGGGCCGGGCATTGCCCAACTCATCTTCACCGAAAGCCTTTTTGAAATACAACTCGCCATAGCCGCTGATTAGCTCAAACTCGTTGACATCACGGACATCGGTTTCAAATTGGCTGTTGTAACGCCTGGAATCTTGCACTTCAACGGCAAAGCGGAAGGGGTCGAGGATTTCTTTCACGCCCAAATAAGCGCGGGTCTTGAGCAATAAGGGCTCGTCCAAAACAGGAATTTTCCGGCGGATGTCATTGTCGCGGTATTCATAGCGGAAGCGGAAATTCAGGCCCACATCCAACCAAGTGACATCTTTCAACGAGGCAATACCCGTTTTGCTCAAGTTACGGATATAAGGGGGGGGCGTGGTGAGGCGTTTAGTGCCATAACTGCCTGGCTCTTTGTAATAGCCATTTTTTTTGATGTATTCTTCTTTGGCGACTTCCTTTTTACGCGCCGCAATCATTTCTTTTTCAAGGCGTTGGCGATTCAGCTCAGCTTCAGAGATTTTTTTGTCTGCCGCCTCGGCAACAGTCAAGGCGTTTAGGCCTAGCAAGCCGCCAACAGCTGCCGCAAGCACCCAACGGTTTTGGTTGTTCATAATTTCACCTTAATATCAATCCGGTTGTCCGGTAGTGTGTTGTCCGGTTGTCCGGTTGTCCGGTCCATTTTAGTTTTCACTGCTATGAAAAAAATCCTCGGTTGTCCGCTAGATTTAAGCTGGATGCTTTAAGTAAGGAGTTTTTTACAATGCGTCAGGACGTAGCTTTTCTTTCTTTTCTATCTGAACGATTTTGTTATCGTGGACAACAATCTCAACCGAACCATAACGTATCGTTTCCAGCATCTGCATGATTTGACGGGCAATCTCAGCATTCCGCTGAATTTTAGGGTGATTGCTGTCAGTTACGGTTGCCATATTGATGTCTAGGTCGTCAGATAAATAAGTTTAAGTAGGCAGGTTCTGTTTCACGCTGGATTAGGATAATTGATTTATTGGCGGACAGCATAAGCAATTCAACGCCGATATTGAAACGACAATATTAGATATTTTTATCTGATTTTTAGATAAGCCTTGGCCTATCGTGCGTCTGGTGAAGCACGGCTTATTATAAAGTTGCGGTTGTTGGAGCTTGGGACACTAAACGGCAGAATGGGCAGACATCAGCCCGACAGCAGCGGAAGAGTTTGTGATAAGGTCAAACAGTTGAGGTTAGCGTTTTATGCCCGTTTCCAAGCACCTGATTGGGAAGACAGGACGGGGACGTTGAAGCGGTCATGCGTAGCTGAATCACCGTCCACGTAAGACCCTCAAGACCTAACAGCCCATGCCGTGTTTTTTGCTAAAACAGGGCAAGAGGCTGCATGATACTTAGGATTGCAACTTAGGATTGCAACTTCGGAGTTGAATCCAGGTTTAGTTATTTCATAAACCCGGCACATAGCGCTTAAAGGTCGCTTTTATCCGATATTGCCCAGGCGGAGCGATAATTTTGACAAACTCGTTGATATGCGGTGTCGTCAGGGCTTGCGTGGGGATCATGGCCTTTTCCCAGGCCACCAGCGCCAGGTTGTCGTAAACGGCCAGGCCATTGCCGTTTGCCGGGGGCGAGTGCCTTAGAAAAAAGCGCACCGCACGCGCATTGTCCTCAATAAAAACGGATTGGTCTGCCGGCATGTGCAGGCTGCTTTCAACCACCAGCCAGCCACCCGTTCCGGCGGCTTGGGCCAGGGCGTTTTCTTCACCAAATTGCTTGTCACCTTCACTGGCATAATACCGGGCGATGATGTTGACCTGTCCGGCATTTTCACGTTTAAGGTAGCCGTACAAAGTCAAATCTTTATTGGGCACATCGTTGGCATCGGCTATGACACGGATACGGTTACGGAAGGCAACCACCGAATCGCTCTGCTCCTGGCCGCTACGGGTGCTGCACAGGCCATTGCTGCCCGCCCACCCCCGGTCAACACACATAAATGACGAGAACTTAGAAGTATCCCAGCGTTCAGCCTCAAAATTGATGTCATCAACGTCATAATCCTCCATGTCGCCGTGGTGCTCCATCAAATCCCGGCCCACTTGGATACGGGTGCTGGGGGTAAAATTCGGGGAACTGAGCAACGCCAAGGATTCTTCAGACGTTTGGACATGGCGTAAATCGACCACCGCGTAACCCTTGGCGGGGATTTGGACGGTCAAATTGACGGCCCGCTGTTTAACCAACGCATCACTCGCTTGCAAAGCCACCCAGCCTTGGTTGAGGTAGGGGAAAATGAAACCACCGTAATTGCCGGAAAAACTCGCGATACGCTTGATTAAGAAGGCCGCCATCGCCCCGGTGACAGGTCTGGGTCGGTAATCTTCCAAATAATGCGGCAACAAACGCGCCTGCCGCACTTGATTTTTCTGCATGTCCACCCGTGCGGTCAAACCCAGCATGGTTTCCAAACGGTCTTGGTCAAACGCCAAATTACCCAAGCTGTGGATGTTCAAAACCCCGTTGTTCCAACCCACGCCTTGGGCGGTGTGGGGATGGTGGGCGACCACCAAGGCCGCCCCGGCTTCGGATACCGTTTTGAAGGCATTTTTTTGGAATTCGCTGGGTTCAAGGGAATATTCAACCCCGCCATGCAATTGCACGATCGGGATACGGCCTAGGGCGCGTTCTTCCGTGATGGTGGCCTTTACTTTGTCAAAATTGGTCAAATCCGCCGCCCCGCCTTTTTGGGCGGTGGCGACATAATTGACCGGATGTTCATTGCCCGTCACCGAAGTCATCGACAAAAAGCTATACGGGGTGTTTTTTAAGGTCAGGCGGGCAGGGGCAAACGCGGCAGTTTCATCAGTCCCGGCGCCACTGTGCGGCATTTTTAAGCTGTCCAAATGATCCAGCGTATCCATCAGGCCGCCTTGCAGGTAATCATAGACATGGTTATTCCCTAAAGCGGCATAATCAACACCCAAACCAAGTAAGGCGGGCAATGATTCGGGCAACGAGAAAAACGCATAATCTTTGGTCGGATGCGGGGTTGCCGGGTGGCTGGTCACTGGCGTTTCCAAGTTGACGCTGCTCCAATCCACGGCCTGGAAAATAGGCTTAATGAACTGTAACACCCGCGTTGAACCCGGCAATGGGTCGGAAACCAAAATCAGTGCCTTAGGGTCATCAGCGGGCATCACGCCACGAGGCGTTGAATCCGATGAATCCAAAAACCGCCGCCCAAAACTGACATCACCGCCAAACAACATCCGCACTTCGCCATTGGGGCGAGGGTCGGCAATGATGGCGGGCAGTTGGATAATGGCGTTAGGGCGGGCATCGGCAAAGTTGACGGCCAACACTTCTTCACGGTAGCCCGATGCCTGGAGTTGCAGCAAATGGGCTTTACGTTTGATATGGGTGAAACTGAACGCCCCGGCCAAATCCGTGCTGACAACTTGGCCATCCAGGGTCAATTTCGCCGCCACCGCTTGTCCGGCACGGTTTTGCACCCGCCCTTGGACGGTCACGGGCGCGGCCAAAAATGACATGCGCCTTTGAATTTCGGACAAAGGCAAGGCACTATCCGCTGCAATCAAATCACCAATCGGCAAAGCGGCCGCCAGCAAGGCCACGACTAACGCTCGACAAGGGGGGTGTTTCATTTTCATAAAAATTCCTGACGGGTTTAAGGCTTCTCCCTTCCGGGAGACAGGCTAACATAATGACAACAACGCCCTAGCATCGCTATCTTCCCAAGCAGCCTTTACTTTTAAGCAGAGGCCATATCCAGCAGTTTGTGGACAAACGCATTAAAGCCCATAGGACTTAACACACCACAAAACATTATGAAATCCCTGGAGACCACCACGATTTGGCGCAAGCCCAATACATCCGAACCTACAGCCCGCTATTGACACCGGCATTCTGTGCCCGATGGCGCAAATAATGATCCATCAGCACAATCGCCACCATCGCTTCGGCTATGGGCGTGGCGCGGATGCCGACACAGGGGTCGTGGCGGCCTTCGGTGATGACTTCGGTGGCTTCACCGTGCGTGTTGATGGTGCGGCCTGGTATACGCAGGCTGGAAGTGGGTTTTAGGGCGATGCTGGCGGTGATGTCTTGACCGCTGGAAATGCCGCCCAAAATGCCGCCTGCGTGGTTGCTTAAAAAGCCTTCGGGGGTGATTTCGTCACGGAATTTTGTGCCTTTGGTGTTGATGCAGCCAAAGCCGTCGCCAATTTCCACGCCTTTGACGGCGTTAATGCTCATCAGCGCGTAAGCCAATTCGGCATCCAAGCGGTCAAAAATCGGCTCACCCAAGCCGGGCGGTACATGGCTGGCAACCACTTCGATACGTGCGCCGATGGACTCGCCTTCTTTACGCAAGGCATCCATGTAGCTTTCCATTTCCGCGACTTTATCAATGTCCGGGCAGAAAAACGGGTTGCTGTCGATGATGTCCCAATCCAGCTTTTCGATTTTGATGGGGCCTAGTTGCGACAAATAACCCCGCACCAATATCCCTTCTTGTTCAAACAAATACTTTTTGGCAATCGCCCCGGCAGCCACGCGCATGGCCGTTTCGCGGGCGGACGAGCGGCCACCGCCACGATAATCGCGGAAACCGTATTTTTGGTGATAGGTGTAATCCGCATGGCCGGGGCGGAAAGTTTCGGCGATTTTGCCGTAATCTTTGGAGCGTTGGTCGGTGTTTTCGATCAACAAGCCTATCGGTGTGCCTGTGGTTTTGCCCTCAAACACACCTGAGAGGATTTTCACCTCGTCAGCTTCACGGCGTTGCGTGGTGTGTCGGGACGTGCCGGGTTTGCGCCGATCCAAATCATGTTGCAAATCGGCTTCGCACAAGGCCATGCCGGGAGGGCAACCATCGACGATGCAACCAATGGCGGGGCCGTGGCTTTCGCCAAAGCTAGTGACGGTAAACAGTTTTCCTAGGGTATTTCCAGACATGTTAGGGCAAGGCTTTTAAAAATTGTTGATGGTAAAGGTTGACTTGTTCGGCAGTGAGCAAAAACACACCATCGCCGCCGCGTTCAAAGTCCAACCAATAAAAAGGTATTTCCGGGAAAGTTTCTTGCAAAAGTGCCGCGCTATTGCCGACTTCGACCACCAAAATCCCGGTGTCGGTCAGGTAATTGTCGGCATCGGCGAGGATGCGGATGACAATATCCAAACCTGAAGCACCCGCAGTCAAACCCAATTGGGGTTCGGCGTGGAATTCAGGCGGCAATTCTTCCCATTCGGCGATGCTCACATACGGCGGGTTGCTGACGATGATGTCATAACGGGTTTCTGGCAGTTCTTCAAACAAATCAGATTCATACAAACTCACCACGTCAGTTAGGTGGTGTTGGCTGACGTTCTTTTCGGCCACGGCGAGCGCGTCGGGCGACAAATCGACGGCATCAATGTAGGCAGTCGGGAATGCGTAGGCGCACGCAATGGCAATGCACCCGCTGCCTGTACACAAATCCAAGATGTTGATGACTTGGTCTTCGTCTATCCACGGGGCGAAACGTTGTTCGATCAGTTCGGCAATCGGCGAACGTGGCACAAGGACGCGCTCATCGACATAAAACGACAATCCGGCAAAAATCGCTTCGTGGGTCAAATATGCGGCGGGGATGCGTTCATTGATGCGGCGGTCAACAATTTCAATGACCGTTTGCCGTTCATCTAGCGTCAATACCGTGTCCAAATAGGCTTCGGCGAGATTATACGGCTGATAAAGGGTATTTAAGATCAACGCGGCGGCTTCGTCTAAAGCGGCTACCGTGCCGTGCCCAAAACTGATTTTGTTTTCGACGAATCGGCTGGCGGCCCAGCGTATGTAGTCACGTATCGTGGCTAAGGTGGTCAGGACTTCTGAGGGAGTGGTTTGCATAATGTCGAGTGCGTAGCTAAAGGTAAGCGGTAAAGCCACGCCATACGGAGTGGCCATTTAGAAATCGTCAGAATTTTTCCGCTTTTTTGCGGGCTTCTTTCGCGCCATCCGGGTTGTTTTGCATATCCCTGGCGCGGCCTATCAACAGCCAACTGTGCTTTTTCAAAGCTTTGTCGTTGCCTGCCAACAGGGCTGATTTTTTTGCCAAGTCTTCTGCCAAGGCGGGTTTAGATTGCTTTAAGCGCAACAAGGCCAATTTATAAAATAAGGTCGGGTTTCTCGGTTCAATCCTGATGGCCCGCTCAATCGTCGTCGTGGCCGACTCCACATTGCCTTTGTCGGCATTTTTGTTGGCGGCCAGCACTAAGGAACCGACAACAGGCGATAACGGTGCGAAGGTTTCCAACGGCTCAAATGGCGGCGGCGGAGGCGGAGGGGGCGGTGGTTCAGGAATATCCACAACAGGTGGCGGAACTGGGGTATTGTCGGTGCTTGCGGGCGTATTGCCCTCTGATCCGGCGGGAGGAACCGTAGCTTGTGCGCCCGCTGTAGCTGGCTCCGAAGGCACTGCCCCAGTTGCCCCCTCAGTGGAAGGTGTACCGTTTCCAAGCTTTATCGTCTCGGCAGGGGGTATCGTTTCGTTGGGATGGGTTGGAGGTACTGAGGGATCGCCTACCGATTTTTCCAAACTCGCCAGTTCCTTTTCCTGTTCAGGAGTCAACAGGCTTTGCGGCTGTTCTGCGGGCAAGGGTTCAGGCTTTATCTCTACAGGCGTGATGGCCGCTGATTCTTCAATCGGTTTAACTTCAACAACCGATTCGGGCGGCGGCTGGACAGGCTCTGGTTGCTCAGGAACAATCGGTTCTTGATAAACCACCGGATTACTTTCGTAAACAGGGGCCGGTTCGCGCAAATGCAGCAAATCACGGGAGCATCCGCTAACGAAAACCGTCAGTAAGCTAATGTAAAAAAATCGTTGGTTTAACATGTCGCCGCCACATCCGGTCGCGTGAATGCCGTTGCAGGCATCAGTCCGGTGAATACAAAAAATGCTTCGATTATAAAGACCTTAGTCTTTTTCCACCAGCTTGATGACAAACAAAAGAAAAAAACCAAGCCGCTGCCCTCTTCGGAAAGGCCCAGGGCAATCGCGCTATGTGGAAAACGGCGCTTGTGTCCCCTCGCCCTCCGGGAGAGAGTTAGGGTGAGGGGGATTTGTGATGATAAGGTTCTTTTTTTGATCCCCTCTCCCCGCCCCTCTCCCGGAGGGAGAGGGAGTTCATCCCGCCGAATCATCATAGCGCGATTGCCCTGCGGAAACGCCCCCTATCGTTGCAGCCCAACCGCCACATCCCGGAAGGAGGCCAAAGCAGCTTCAAGATGCTCAATGATTTCCTGTTGCAACACATCCGGCGGCGGCAGATCATCGAGGTTGTCGAGCGTGTCATCTTTGAGCCAAAATATATCCAGACTGGCTTTATCACGGGCGATAAGATCATCATAAGCAAAATACTTGAAGCGTTCAGTTTCCTTACGTTCATGCCGATTTTCAGGGTTATAGCTGTCGATAAAATCACGTAAATCGTCCAACTTTAAGGTTTTGGTTTTCAGCGTGAAATGCTTGTTCGTGCGCAGATCGTAAATCCACACGCCCTTCGTGTGCACTTTGCCGTCTTTGGGTTTGGCATCAAAAAACAGCACATTCGCCTTCACGCCTTGGGCATAAAAAATCCCCGTGGGCAGGCGCAACAAGGTATGCACATCACAATTTTCCAGCAGTTTTTTGCGGATTTTCTCGCCCGCTCCACCTTCAAATAACACATTGTCCGGCAATACCACGGCGGCCTGACCCGTGTCTTTCAGGATGGTGACGATGTGCTGCAAAAAATTAAGCTGTTTGTTGGACGTGGTTTCCCAAAAATCCTGCCGCTCGTAAGTCAGCGCGTCTTTGTCCTCCTCGCCTTCCTCATTGGTAATGGTCATGCTGCTTTTTTTGCCAAAAGGAGGATTCGCCAACACGTAATCAAAACGTTTACCTGGATCACCAATCAAGGCATCGACCCGCTCCACAGAAGGCTCGCCATCGAGTTCGCCGATATTATGCAAAAACAAATTCATCAAACACATGCGCCGGGTGTTCGGTACGATTTCATTGCCGTGAAACGTCTGATGGCGCAGAAACTCTTTTTGTTTTTTATCCAAGCCCGCCCGTCCTGAGCCAGCCGAAGCGCCGGAACGGGTCAACCAATGGTAAGCCCCCAGAAAAAATCCCCCTGTACCGCAGGCCGGATCAGCAATGGTTTTCATCGGCTCAGGACGCACACATTCCACCATCGCCTGGATCAACGCCCGTGGCGTAAAGTATTGGCCCGCGCCGCTTTTAGTATCCTCGGCGTTTTTTTGCAGCAAGCCTTCGTACAAATCGCCCTTGGTATCGGCATCCATACCCACCCAGCTTTCCGCATCAATCATCTGCACCAGCCGCGACAACTTAGCCGGGTCTTGAATCTTGTTTTGCGCCTTAAAAAAAATGGCACCCAACATGCCCGGCCCATTGCCCAGTTTGTGGAGCGTCGCCAGATAATGCGCTTCCAGCGGCTCACCCACCTTACTGTGCAAACTGGCCCAGTCGTAACCTTGGGGAATGTGGGTGTCGCGGTTGTAAGGTTCTTGCGCGTATTCGTGCGCCATTTTCAAAAACAGCAAATAAGTCAATTGCTCCAGATAATCACCATAACCCACGCCGTCATCGCGCAGGGTGTGGCAGAAATTCCAGACTTTTTGGACAAGGGAAGACGTATTCATGGTTTAGAGGTTATATCCGTAAATTGGCTCAGCTCGGCTTCAATGCTCTCGATGCTGGGCAAAGCACTTTGCAAAGTGTCAGGTAAAGCGCGAGTCAATTCATAACTGGCAATGCCAATCGGTTTATCAATACCGCGCAAGGCATATTCCGCCAGAACATTATCTTTGTCCTGACACAGCATCAGGCCGATAGTCGGCGCATCGCTGCTATGGCGTAAGGTATCGTCCACTACATTGCAGTAGAAATTCAATTTACCGGCGTACTCCGGTTTAAACCCGCCGCGTTTGAGTTCAATCACCACATAGGCACGCAATTTGAGATGGTAAAACAAAAGGTCAATGTAGAAGTCGTTATTACCCACAACTAGGTGGTACTGACGGCCAACAAAAGCAAAACCCTGGCCCAGTTCCAGCAGAAACTTTTCCAGATGTGCCACTAAACTGACCTCAAGCTCCCGCTCGTGAAAATTCGCATCGAGGGTTAAAAAGTCGAAAATGTACGGGTCTTTTAGTGCCTGCTGCACCAGCTCCGACTGCGGCGAAGGTAAACGCTCGGCAAAATTGTTGCTTAATTGACCTTGTCGAAGGTGGACTTGGGAGTCGATTTGCATTTTTAAAACGTTGCGGCTCCAACCATTCTTTAAGGTTTGTTCGGCATACCAAGTTCTGTCAGCATCGCTTTTCACCATCTGCATCAATAACACATTATGCGCCCAAGGCAATTGGGCAAACAGTGGTTGCCTAATTGCATCGCCGATTTCAAAAGCCATTTGGGAAATCGGCGGTTGCCCAATTACCGACTCATCAGCAAACAACGTCGGATAGGTGCGAAAAAACTGTACCATCAATTTAATATTTCGCTCCGAAAACCCCTTGATGTCCGGTAATTCGTTACGAATATCCCGCGCCAAACGGGGAATTACCGCTGCCCCCCAACCTTCTAACGCCTGCCGCTGATCCAGCAAGCGACCAATTTGCCAATACAAACGGCTCAATTCGCCATTCACCGCTAAAATCGCACGATGTTGGGCGGCTTGAATCTGTTTTTTTATGTCAGATAACAGCGCGGGATAATGTTTTAATTCGGTCATGGCATTCCTTTGATGGCCCGCTTTTTAGTCACTTTGGCTGTTTGCAGTGCCGACCGTTCGGCGCGGATGCGTTCCAGCAAAACGCTGGCGGGTTCGTCGTTGGGGTCTTGCGACACTAGCTGGCCGGAAAATGCGGATTTGAGGATGTTTTTGCGTTGGGCGGCGGATTGTTTGAGAGTTGTTTCAATATAATTTGCTTGCGCTGAAATTTCAGGTAGTAATTTTTTAATATCGTCAATAGCAACCAGTTGTTCGGCCAAAGGGGGCAAAGGTATTGGCATTTTCTTTACATCCTCACCTGAAATACCAGTCTGACCAGCAGTAGTTTTTACGCGGGAAACAATGTGTTTTCTCGATTCAAATGTAGCCGCAGATATTTCAATCCAATCCGCCAAATGACATTCTAAAACTGGTTTGATGCGAATCAATTTATCTGGATGTAACGTTTGAGTAGTCAAACCGCGAACAACACCAAAAACGCCAAGTAAATCAACACTGCCATTGTAACGAGTCGCAAGCAAATCACCATTCTCAAGAAAATAATCGGCAGCTATTGATTGGGAAATTTGCAAATATCTAATTTCATCCAAGTTAACTGACATTGGACGAACTGCATTAATCCGTAAGATTCGAAAACCAATAGGCTCTTGGTTAGGTTTATGAGATAAACCATTGCGAACCATTGATGTCAGTTGATCCAGACTCGCCCAAACCCACCCCTCCGGCAATTCCGGCAAATCGGTGGTATCCGGTTTGACTGGCTCCGGGTATTTGTCTTGCCAGCCTTTGGGCGGGGCTTTGCCTTGTTGCTGGAATTTCGCCAGTTGCTTGGCTTCCCAGTTGGCGCGGCGTTGTTTGAGGATGCGGGCTAATAATTGCGCTCCGGTTTCGGGCGGTGTTGGCTGTAGTTGCCCCCTCTCCCCCGGCCCCTCTCCCGCGAGGGGAGAGGGGAGTGTTTTGCTGGGTGGCGCGTTTCTTAAATTAGGATTTTGTTGCAGTGTTGTGGCTTTTTTTTCGGAAGGGTGCGGCTGATAGTTTGCCGCCGCATCGTTAACGGCATCAACGCCATAAGCCCCTCTCCCTTGATGGGAGAGGGGTTGGGGAGAGGGTGTTACTGCGCTGCGCTGTTCGCGCCAATGCTGCGTCAGTTTGCCTTCCACCGCCGCTTTTAGTAGCGATTGCCGATATTGCACCAGTTTTTTTTGCGCGGCTTTGAGTTCGGCTACCCCAGCATCGAGGTCTGACAGCAGTTCTTCTAGTTTTTCGACTATTCGGGTTTGTTCGGCGGTGGGAGGCAATGGAAACGGAGCTAACTCAAATTTACTCTTATTTATTATCGCAACTGTTGTGGCTGATGAGTTTTCTTTAAGCCATGGAGCGAGTGTTTGTGAGTAATAGAAACCATACTCTGGCAAAACATGTGGATCAAAGATAACCGCATTGATCTGCTGATTAGTCGCGCTGAAATTCTTAGTGATAGCGGTTTTGCCTAGAATGCCAATACAAGACACTAGCACTGATTTGGGAGGAAGAAGCCGCGCCTTTTCAATCCCCTTTTCTGACAAAGTTTCAGGTGCTTCGCAAACTGGCATATCATTTAACTGTGGAGGCTTAAAAAACTGAATCTCACCACCATAATTTTCGGCATTCGAAGTTGGCGGCGTGTTTCCAGTAACAACTTCCGCAATATCTTGAAATGTTGCCCAATTCCAGGTTCGTGGAATTCGATACAAACCGCTCATTGCTCAGCCCCCTCTCCCCCGGCCCCTCTCCCACGAGGGGAGAGGGGGGATTTTGGATCATGCGCGGTACTTGTTTCGGATTGTCCGGCTGGCTCAGGCCTTAGCCCCTCTCCCTCGATGGGAGAGGGGTTGGGGAGAGGGTGAAGGTGAGCATTCAACTTTTGCCAAATCACTTCCAACACGGCTTCGCGCTGCTGCGCCCATTGGTTGTTCCAAAAGCGTAGGACGCAAAAACCCTGTTCAGTGAGCCATTGGTCGCGGGCGGCATCGTAATCTTGGTTGTCCTGATGTTGGCTACCGTCCAGCTCGACAATCACTTTCATGCTAAAACACACAAAATCGACAATATAGCGGCCTATCGGTGCTTGGCGGCGAAATTTAAAGCCGCTGAAACGTTTGGCACGCAGTTCCCGCCACAAGTCCTGCTCGTGCGGGGTTTGGCTCCGGCGCAATTCGCGGGCGCGTTGGATCATAGCATCGCTCATGCCACTAACTCCTGGTTCATTTCTGCCATCAAAGCATCCAAATCGGTGCCAAACACTGTCCAGACCTTTTGTAGGCCACCTTTATCGGCCAGTTCGGCATAATCAAAATCATCACGGCTAATGCTGCAACTGCTGGCGATGTGGCCTTTCATCAGGCGTAGCCATTCGGTTTGTTCGGTGCTAAAGGCGGTGGTGCGCTGGGCGTTGTGGCGAAATATCCATTCTTGAAAGCGTTTATCCACTTGGTCGCTAAAGGGTTTCAGTTCGTTATCCAGGCCTATGGCAAAGCGTATCAAGGCGATTAAGTCGGTGAGTTGGCGTTTGCGGTCTGCGCCTTTGACTTGGCTGGTTTGGACGCGGGCGTAGGCGCTCCACAGGCGTTCGGTAGTCAACATCAGTGGCGGGCGGCTGAGGGCATCGTGCAGGTCTTCGATCATGTCGTAGGTGAGTTGTCGCCGTTGAAAAGGTTGTTGGTAGAAAAAGCTTAAGGCGGCGATTTCGTCTTTGTGCTGTTGTAGGTAGTCGGCAAAGCGTTGGATGGTTTGTTCGGCTTGGGTCTGGGCTTGTTCACTGTAACCGACAAAGACGGTTTGGTCGAGGTTGAGGTGGTCGATCAGTTGTTCCCGTTCGCGGCGGGCGGATTCGATTTGCTCGCGCAGTTCGGGTTGGTCGAAGGGTTCGCAGGCAGCGGCGACGCGCTGGGCGCGGGCGGCGGCGATTTCGGTTTCAGTGAGTGTGTCTTCGCTTCGGGTAATGCCTTGGGCTGTGGCGTTGGCCAGTGCGGTTTCGATGATTTTGTCCGGGTCAATGGCTGTCATCAGGCGTTTGGCAAGTTCACTGACGGAGATGCCGCCGGATACTTTTTCGATGCGGGCCAAGGCTTTGTCGTCGAGTTGTTTGGACAAGCGCACCAGACGATTGGCAAGGCTCAAGACGGTGTCATCATCGCGGTGGCCGATGGCGATGCCTTGCAGCAAATCTTTTAGGGCAAGGCCGGGCATTTTCTCCAGCGGGCGGGATTCGGTTTTAAGCGATTGCTCGACACCCACGGCATCAATCAGGACGAAGCGGGTTTTGGCGCTGTCCGCACTTTTGTTGACGCGCTTTAAGTCATCAAAGCCTAGGCTGCGGACACCCCGGCCTTTCATTTGTTCGTAGTAGCCTTTGCTGCGCACATCGCGCATGAACAGCAGGACTTCGAGCGGTTTAACGTCGGTGCCAGTGGCGATCATGTCAACGGTGACAGCGATGCGCGGGTTGTATTCGTTGCGGAAATTGCTGAGGATGCTGTCCGGGTCTTCTTCGGCTTTGTAGGTGACTTTTTTACAGAAGGCGTTGCCTTGATCGTAGACTTCGCGGACTATGTTAATGATGTCGTCGGCGTGGCTGTCAGTTTTGGCGAAGATCAAGGTTTTGGGCGTTTCTTTACGGCAGGGGAAAATTTGGGTTTCCACCGCTGTTTTCATAGCTTGGATGACTTGCCGTATTTGGCTGGGGTTGACGACGGAACGGTCTAGTTCTTTGCCTGTGTAAATAATGTCTTCTTCGGTTTCTGCCCAACGTTTTTTGCGGGTTTGGCGGTCGCGGTGATCAAGCCATTGTTTGGCTTTGACTAACGAACCTTTCTGGGTGATTTCCGTTTCAATCACAAAGACATCGTAAATGACGTTAACGCCATCAAGCACCGATTGCTCGTAAGTGTATTCGGCGACGATGTTTTCATTGAAAAAACCGAAGGTGCGTTTGTCCGGTGTGGCTGTCAGGCCAATAAGATAGGCATCGAAGTAGTCAAGCACCTGCTTCCATAGGTTGTAGATGGAGCGGTGGCACTCGTCGATGATGATAAAGTCAAAGGTTTCGACTGGAATGTTCGGTGTGTAATGCACTAATTTGGCTTGTTTCGAGGTTTGCTGAAGTTCGTTAAGCGAGACATCTTCAGCTGAATCATCAATCGGTTCACCCGACAATATCGAATACATGCGCTGGATCGTGGAGATGCAGACTTGCGCATGGGGATCAATGGTCGAAGAGGCCAGACGCTGGACGTTATACAGTTCGGTAAATTTTCGTCCATCGTCGGGTGGCGAGTAAGCCATGAATTCTTGATGCGCTTGTTTGCCTAGGTTGCGGGTATCAACCAGAAACAATATGCGTTTGGCTCCGCCGAACTTTAGCAAGCGATAGACTGAGGTAATGGCGGTAAAAGTTTTGCCTGCGCCCGTAGCCATGTGGACGAGGGCGCGAGGTTTGTTCTGTGCAAGGGATTTTTCTAGTCCGGTAACGGCACTGATCTGGCAATCACGCAGGTTACGCTCTGGTAACACAGGCATCTGCTCAGCGAGTCGGCGACGCAGCGTTTCTGGCTGGGCTAACCATAAGCTGAGTTGTTCCGGCTTAAAGAAGTGGAACAATTCGCGTGAGCGGGGTATGGGGTCTCGGCCATCGGTAAACCGGATAATCTGGCCTGTACTTTCAAACAGGAAAGGCAGCGGGGTGGTTTTTACTCGCCATTTTAAGGTAGCGTTGGCGTAACGCTCGGTCTGCCGTTCCGTTACGGTAAGGTTCTCACCTGATTCATCACGCTTGGCTTCGATCACGCCCACGGCTTCGCGATTAACGAACAGTACATAGTCAGCTGGCCCTGTCTCAGTAGGGTATTCGCGCACCGCAACGCCCAAACCAACACCCAAGTTGATTTGCTGCATATTTTGGATTGTCCAGCCCGCCAGTTCCAGTTTCTGGTCGATCAGTTGACGGGCTTTGACTTCCGGGGGCACGTTGGTTTGTTGTTGATGACTTTTCACTTAGTTAAACGCTTATTTGGGCCAAGGCTAAGCAGTGGCTTAGGCACGATGACGAAATAACTTGAGCATTTGATTGCCCTCTCCCTAGCCCTCTCCCGATGGGAGAGGGAACAGGTTGTCGAAGTGAATTCATGCCTGTTCCTTAATATCAAACTTTATACCCGTGACATTAGGTGTCTGTTAGAACGGAATATCGTCATCAAAATCATCGTAGGTCGGTGGCGCGGGCGGCATGGCTGGGGCGTTGTATTGGGGAGGACGGGAAGTGGGCGGTGCGGAGGATGGGGCTTGATGGCCGGATGCAGGACGGGTTGGTGGGGGCATGGTCGCATCGCCGCCAAAATCGCCCGTGCCGCCGCTGGTGTTGCGGGTGTCCAGCATTTTCATTTCTTCGGCAACAATTTCGGTGGTGTAGCGGTCTTGGCCGTCTTGGCCTTGCCATTTTTGGGTGCGGATGCGTCCTTCGACATACAATTGGCTGCCTTTTCGTAGATATTCTCCGGCAATTTCTGCCAAACGTGCAAAGAACACCACGCGATGCCATTCGGTTTCTTCGCGGTTTTCGTTGGTTTGTTTGTCTTTCCAGCGGCGGCTGGTGGCCAGACGGATGGTGGTCACCGCACCACCTGATGGCATATAGCGCACTTCCGGGTCTGCCCCTAAACGTCCGATCAACATCACTTTGTTCAGCATGATTTCTCCTAGCTATCTGTTACACAAGCCAATTAAGGCGCGTATCATCGCACCATTTCAGCGTATGCGCCATGCTAAGACAAGGCCTTTTAAAAGTTGATGGATGCCTCAAAATAAAAGCTTCTAACGGACATCGGCAGATTTTGGCCAATGGGGGCATAAGCAGGTTCGGTGTAATGGGTATCGGACATATTCCGTAATGACGCGGCCAAATTAAGATGACCAAACAATTTTTTGCCACGCAAAGTCAAATCAACGGTTTCATAGTCATTTAACGGGCCATTGGCTTGTAGCGTGTTTATCCGGCCACCCACCCAATTGATCTGCGGCTGGATTTGCCAATTGGGCATAAACTGCCATTGTAGGGCAAAAAATACGTGGTGTTCCGGCACGCCCGCCACTTGTTGCCGGGTCTGTTCGTTGGTGGCGTGTTGCCATGCGTAATTGCCCATTGCCTTCCATTGTTCGGCAATTTGCCAGTTCCATTCAAATTCTCCGCCATAACCCTCCTGATTGCCGCTATTTTGAAACGTCGAATCAATCACGCCGATCAAGTCTTCAATTTGGTAATAATACAAATTAATGCCTGTTCTTAGTGAAGAAAGGGGGCGATAGTCGAAAGCCCATTCATAGGTGTGAATGGTTTCAGGTTTTAATTGGCTGTTGCCTAGCAAGACCGGGTTGTTTTGGTTGCCTTGTTCTGAAAAAGTGGGGGCTCGGAACGCTTTTCCGTAAAGCAATTTGCTGGTGAGTTGGCGATTAATGTCCCAAACCAACGCGGCGCGGGGATTGACGGTGTTGCCAAAATCAGAATAGTCATCGTAACGGACACCCGCCGTCAATTGCCAGTCTTTCGCGAATTGCCATTCGTCTTGGGCGACCAAAGACCAAACCGTGCGGTGGGTATTTGCCAAATACATATATGGCGTGCCTGTGACATCCGTCAATTGGCCACCAACGGCACTAGGACTGCCTTGAATGACACCTGGGCCATAATTTTTGCTTTCGTTCGGCAGTGTTTCCTCGTACCTAAAACCTGTACTTAACCGCAGCAAATTACCCTGCCAACCTTTATAAATGGAGCTAAGCTCAAGTGCCGGGATTTGTTCCGTCCTGCCAACATTTGCTTTGACCCCATCAGGAAATGCAATGAGCGTGGCGTTATCAAGGGAGGTCGAAAGATTGCCATCTGCCCGTATTGGCAAACGGGCATTATTCGGGAAAAGCTTGAATTGCCCTAAGATTTCGGTGTAAAAATAACTGGCATGGGCTTGCAATTCCCAATTCTCCAGCAAATTTTCAGTTGAATAACGCACATCGCCCAAATATATAGCATTATTGGCGAAACCGGAGGGATCCAAAGCCCCTGCCCCTCCTAAGCGCACCCCTGCATCAATTGCGTTAAATGCCCACAAACCAATATCCCAATGCTCACGTTGCAGGGAAAAATGGCCATTCACTGTTTCATAGCGAGTATTCATCGCCCCTGGCGCATTAGAGACGTTTGTGCCAATCGCATCATCGTAACGGCTCTGGTTGTCACGGTTAACAACGCGTCCAGTATCGCCATCAGTGTATTGATATTGCAAACTGGCCCCGACATTCCAACCCGCCCATTCATGCCCATATTGCCCCCAACCACCTTGGGAACCCTGATTGCCGGTGCGTCCACCTAATGTCAGGCCTTTAAGGTCTTTTGCTGATTTAGTGATGATATTGATAACGCCAGCAAAGGCATCCGCGCCATATAGTGCCGATCCGGGGCCTCTTATGACTTCCACACGTTGGATGGCGTCAATTGGAAATTCTGTAAAAAACGGGATGGTTCCCCGAAATGGGGTGGATATGCGTGTACCATTTAATAGCATCAGCACTTGTGAATTGGTGGGGTTACGGATGCCACGCATGGTGTAATTGTAATCATACGTCGATCCTTGCAAACTCACATGTACGCCCGGTACGGTTTCCAACACCTCATGCAACTCAATGGCTCCCAGCGATTTGATTTGCTCGGCGGTAATGACTGTAGTGACTGCTGCGGATTGAAAAATCGGTTTAGGGGTTCCGCTAGCGATAGTGACGGGTATCGCCGCCAATTCAGCGGGCGACATGGCAAAATAGTCCTCAACGCTAGTTTCCGCCCTTGCGACATTTACACATGAACCGACAATGGATATTAAACTGCTCATCATAACGACAAATTTAATGTTCATAGTATTGTCTTCGGTGTGTTTATCACATCATCGGTCTGCAAAAAATAACTGCCCTAACGATAACACACCAGCACGCAAAATCCAGAGAAGGCTTTTTTAGCAAAACAAAAATGCGATTGCCCACGCAAAAATAACTTCCAAATTGAACGGTTCCACGACACTTTTTCAAATTGCAGCCAATAGGCCCTTGTCATATTAGAAATTTGCCCACCTGGTTTTCGAAGGTTGCTTTATCTGAATTCGCTTGTATACCGTCCAAACAACATTGTGTTTTTCAATGCGTGATGATGCCAGCGTTTTCATGTTACTGCATCTTAAGCGGAATTTCTGTAATATTGTCGTCCACTTTAAAACCACCGAACGACTGAGTCCTTAAATGAAGAAAGCCATTGTTTTGACAGGTATCACCACCACCGGAACCCCCCACTTAGGCAATTATGTAGGTGCTATCCGCCCTGCGATTGCCGCCAGCAAAAATGAAGATGTCCAACCTTTTTATTTTTTGGCCGATTACCACGCGCTGATCAAATGCCAAGAACCCGATAAAGTCAGACAATCGAGTTTAGAAATTGCAGCTACGTGGCTGGCTTTAGGTTTGGATACCTCCAATGCCGTGTTTTACCGCCAATCAGATGTGCCGGAAATTTTGGAATTGTCGTGGATGTTGACTTGTGTGACTTCCAAAGGCCTGATGAACCGCGCCCATGCTTATAAGGCCTCTGTGGCCGAAAACGAGCAAAGTGGTGAGAATGATCCTGATAAAGGCATCACGATGGGGCTGTTCAGCTACCCTATTTTGATGGCGGCGGACATTTTGATGTTCAACGCCAATAAAGTGCCTGTTGGCAAAGACCAAATCCAGCATATTGAAATGGCAAGAGATATGGCTGCGCGTTTCAACCATATTTACGGGGAACATTTTGTCTTGCCGGAAGCCTTGCTTGAAGAACACGGCGCGACTTTGTCCGGCTTAGATGGGCGTAAGATGAGCAAAAGTTATAACAATACCATCCCACTATTTGAGCCGGAGAAAAAGCTGCGCAAGCTTATCAACAAGATAAAAACCAATTCGTTGGAACCGGGCGAACCCAAAGAAACCGAAGGCTGTACCTTATTCAGCATTTATCAGGCATTTGCCACTCCGCACGAAACCGCACATATCCGCCAACGCTATGCTGAGGGTATTGGCTGGGGCGAAATGAAACAAGTCCTGTTCGAGCATATCAACAATCAGGTGGCCCCGGCGCGGGAACGTTACGAAGCTTTATTGCAAGCCCCTGAACACATCGAACAGCAATTGCAAGAAGGCGCACAAAAAGCCCGTGACATCAGCGTGCCATTTATCCAAAAACTGCGTAAAGCGGTGGGGATTTCTAGGATTTCCTTGTGAACAAAAAGAAACTTAAATTTTCCGACTGGCTACAACAAGCGCTTTGGTTCGTGAAATTGCGCCCTGGCGTTTGGTTTGGCTATAGCGTGTTGGTAGGCATCACGCTTATTTTGGGCAAACTGTCCTTAGCGGTCGGAATATTTACGGCAGTGACCAGTTTGTTTTTGGGGGTCGGCATCGCCAAATATATCGACATGCAGGCCCATGC
This sequence comes from uncultured Methylocucumis sp., assembly GCA_964446885.1. Lineage (GTDB taxonomy): Bacteria > Pseudomonadota > Gammaproteobacteria > Methylococcales > Methylomonadaceae > Methylovulum. The sequence continues at coordinate 18,094 of CAYUQV010000001.1, read as the reverse complement.
CGAGAATCCCGTAAAACTGGCATGGGCGGTAAAAAAAAGCTTGCCGCTCGCTATTTTGGCGGCAACCAGCATTGTCGCGTGTTGGTTTATTTTTATGCTCACTGCTAGCCTTTTATCGGAGGAATACTACAAAATCCCGCAGTTTTTTTTCCATTGGGAATTAACTCCAGAAAACCTGTATAGGGATAGTGTACGCGATGTATCCAGTTGGCTTTATTCTTACGCTAATGTCACGCTGATATTTACCTTACTGATGCTCAACAGTTTTATTGGCTGGTTCAGCCATCCTTTAATGCTGTTCAACGACACGCCTTGGAGCCAAGCCAAAAGCCAAAGTGATTGGGCGATGGCAAGAAACCAGGGCGCGATTTATAAAATGTTGGGGTTCATTTGTTTTGAAGCGATTTTGTGCTCTACCGTGACCCCGCTTTTAACGCCTATTTTGTTCACCCTAACCTCAACGATTATGTACGTTTCACATAAGTCGCTATTTGAAGAAGATCTTGAAGGCGATGCGTAGCCAAACAGGCTAGATATACCAGTTCTTAGGAAACTCCGCTTTAGGCAAGGGAGCCACGCTGACAACACGCTCAAAGCCTTGTTTATCCAAAATGGCCACGTCAACTTGCTCCGCTTCGCGGCCTTGACCAAATCGGGCGGTGATACGGGCGGCCAGCAATAAATCTTCGGCGGAAGCCTCACCATCGAGCAAAACCAATGGGCCGTTATGGCTCACTGAAGACAAGCTAATGTATTCTTTTTGGTAACCTTGCAAAAAGCGTCCCTCCCCTTCTTCGCGGGCGACAATCAGCTTAAAATGCGGTGCAGGGCGGATGTGCCGCCCTACTTTTAATAGCATTACATCATCCAGCTCATAATCTTTACTGCCTTGGGCTTGCCATAAATCAACCAGTTTGGCCGTATAATTTTTATCGACCAAAAAGCAGCATCCACCTGCCGGTTGGGAATAATCATCAAAACCAAACTGCTCTGCCATCGCCATTTGCGGTTTGCGCGAACGTCCGGTGATGTCATGCAGTTTTTCCCGGTCAACCCAACCTTCACGCTCAGGCAAGGTTTCCGGCAAGTTTTTTGCGCATAAAGGACGGAGCAATAAATCATCCGCCCCGGATTGTTTGGCGATGATAGGCATGGTGCCTTTGCGCTGCGACATCGGGCGTTGGCCCATCACTTCACCGGTAATGATAAAATCGAACTGGTTATCAGCAAGCCATTGTTTTGCGCGGTTAACCATAAAAATCTTACAATCCAAACAAGGGTTTAGATGTGCGCCATAGCCGTGTTTGGGATTAATCAGAACTTTTTTGTATTCTTCTATGACATCGACAATATGCAACTTAATGCCTAGTTGCTCGGCGACCCACAGGGCGTTGTTGCGTTTCGGCTTGGCTTTGTCTTTTTCGCGGATGGCATGGGTATGGCCTTCGACACAAAAACCCGTGAAAAAATTGATTCCCTCAACGTGGACACCTTGTTCCATAACGGTTTTGGCAGCGAGCATAGAATCTAATCCACCAGAAATTAATGCCACTGCTTTTCTTTGCTGACTCATAATACTTATGTTTTTTACAATTGTGATTTAGGTTGATTTAAAAATGCAAGGCATTATACGCGGATATTTTATAATCTATTGGCGTTATCCAACTAAGCGATAAACCTATTAACCCAGCGAGCCATTTATGGAATTTAAAGATTATTTAACAATTCTTGTCCGCAACGACGGTTCTGACCTGTATTTGACCGTAGACGCGCCTCCGGCGGCTAAATTTCAAGGCGCATTAAAGCCCCTAGAAAATGTCAAATTGACGAATGAAAAACTTAAGGAAATTTCTTTTGATTTAATGGACGCAGACCAGAAAAAAGCATTCGAAATAACTCCAGAAATGAATCTGGCCATTTCCGAACCCGGTATAGGGCGTTTCCGGGTCAACATTTTTAAGCAACGCAATAATTTTGCGTTGGTTATCCGTAACATCAAAGTTGAAATACCTAATGCCGACAAATTGGGCCTGCCGGATGTGCTAAAAAAGACCATCATGGAAAAACGCGGCTTGATTTTATTTGTAGGAGGAACAGGTTCAGGTAAATCAACGTCGTTGGCCGCTCTGATAGACCACCGTAACACCAATTCGTCAGGCCATATCATCACCATTGAAGACCCTATCGAATATATACATCCTCATAAACGTTGTTTAGTGAACCAACGAGAGGTAGGGGTTGATACGATGAGCTATGAAGATGCCCTTAAAAACACTCTACGCCAAGCCCCTGATGTCATCTTGATCGGTGAAATCCGTAGCCGCGAAACGATGGAACATGCCCTCGCCTTCGCCGAAACCGGACACTTATGCTTGTCAACCTTACATGCCAATAACTCCAACCAAGCACTAGACCGCATCCTTAACTTTTTCCCGGAAGAACGCCATAGCCAATTATTGTTGGATTTGTCATTGAATTTAAAAGCCTTTATCTCGCAAAGGCTTGTGCCAACCATTGAAGGAAAGCGGGTTGCCGCGATAGAAATTTTGCTGTCATCACAATTGGTCAGAGATTTGATTTTAAAAGGGGAAATCCAAAGCATCAAAGACGCGATGGAAAAATCTGAAAATATTGGGATGCAGACTTTTGACAGCCATTTGATGCGGCTTTATAAAGAAGGGGTCATTTCGCTGGAAGACGCATTACAAAATTCTGATTCACCGAATAACCTTAAACTTAAAATCAGCCTCAGTGAGGGTTTAGGTTCAAAATCGCCAGTCGAGAACAATACAGCATCAGCAGGATTGTCACTTCAAGCCATCCATAAAGATGAAAACGGCGACGATGAAGGGCACTGACAGGACTCAGGACAATAAATTGTTTAAACGCACCCAATCGAAAGAATCACCGGGATCCGTTTTTCTGCCCGGTGCTATTTCGCTGTGACCAGCAATGCGCTGTTTGGATAGCTTAGGATAATGTACTAACAACAATTGAATGACTGCCGCGAGTTTGCCGTACTGTAAATCGGTATATGGTATTTTTTCAGTGCCTTCCAATTCAATCCCAATGGAATAATCATTGCAACGTTCGCGGCCTTCATAACAAGACGCGCCTGCGTGCCAAGCACGTTGGTCAAACGCCACATACTGCACGCACATGCCGTCACGTTTGATCAGCAAATGGGCTGAAACTTTAAGCTCGTATATCGCTTGGAAATAATCATGGTCATCGGGATTAAGGTGGCTGCAAAACAATTGGTCAATATACGAGTTGCCGAACTCACCAGGCGGCAAGCTAATGCAATGGATAACCAATAAAGAAATGTCATTCTCATCACTACGTGCGTCGTAGTTTTGCGATGGGGTATGAATAATTCCTGTCAGCCAATGTTGATTTATATCCATCTGATTTACAAAATCCAAATAATTTATTGTTTTAGCATCTACAATGCTTACACTTAATAACCGGGCAAGCCATGAATCCAACACTAGAAATTTTCTCACAAGGTGAAGAAATCGTCACGGGGCAAGTTATTGACACTAATGCGGCTTGGTTATCGGAACAAGCCACCCAACTTGGATTCTCAGTGACCCGACATACCGCTGTTGGCGACAAACTAGATGAACTGATTGGCTTGCTACGAGATATTTCCAGGCGGGCTGATTGCTGTATATGTACTGGCGGATTAGGGCCGACACAAGATGATCTGACAGCCGAAGCCGTTGCCCAAGCTTTTAATTTACAACTTACATTTGACGAAATCGCTTACTCACAAATGGAGCGGTTTTTTAGCCAACGTAACCGCATTATGCCTGCTTCAAACCGCAAGCAAGCCTTGTTACCTAAGGGAGCATTACGGTTAGACAATGAATGGGGAACTGCACCTGGATTTGCAGTAGAACGTAACAATTGCTGGTTGATATTTTTACCCGGCGTACCTTCTGAAATGCGCCCCATGTTTTTGGAAAAGGTACTTCCTATATTACCTAAACGTTTTTCCCTGCAACCCAGCAAACTAATAACCATCAAAACTTTTGGACTCGGCGAATCAGAAATTCAACAGCGTATTGATCCGATTGACATACCAAGGTGTGTTCAACTAGGTTTCCGGGCAAGCTTAAATGATGTGCAAACTAAGCTCTTGTTTCCCTTCAATTACCCCGAAAACGCAATGCAAGATTTAATTAAGCAAATAACTGATACGCTGGGAAATCATGTATTTTTAGTGGAATGGGGTAATCAGAATTTAAGTTTAGCGGACGTTGTCGATCAATTAATGACTAAACAAAAACAAACGCTCACTGTTATAGAAACACTCAGCCAAGGCTTTCTTGCCAGTTTATGTATCGGAACAAATTGGTTGCTGGAGGCCAGGTATGGACAAAACATATCAACCCTTTCCAATGCCATAAACGGATTTCGACAGTATGACGACATTATCGAAATAGGTAAACAACTGGCAGAATACACTCGAAAAGAAAGCAAGGCAGATATAGCGTTAGTGCAACTTTGTACTACAGAAGAAGTGACTACAGACAACAATCATAAGATCACCGTACACCATGTCTTGCTTGGAAATCATGGTTTCAGCCAAACTACCAATACCATATATGGCAATATTAAGCAGCAGCAAAATCAAGCCGCCTTACAAGGATTGGATTTACTGCGCAGATATTTATCAATAGATACGAACCTGCACGGCACATAATAAAAAACCCTGATAAGCCATGCTTAACAGGGTTTTTTGTATTGGTATTCCTGAAAGAGCTTATTCAGGCCTATCAACTAATTCGACATAAGCCATTGGGCTATCATCGCCAGATCTAAAGCCACATTTCATAATGCGCAAGTAACCACCCGCCCTATCTTTATATCTAGGACCTAATTCATTAAACAACTTAGTTACCATGTCACGATCTCTCAGCTTTGCAAAAGCCATACGTCTTTTTGCAACACTGTCTTCTTTCGACATAGTGATTAAAGGCTCAGCGAACATTCTCAACTCTTTTGCTTTTGGCAAAGTAGTCTTTATCAGTTCATGTTTGAACAGTGAATTAGCCATATTACTAAACAGAGCCTTTCTATGGCTACCGTTTATATTAAATTTTCTACCAGATTTACGATGTCTCATTGTGAATGATGACCTTTAATTAGTGAGTTGTTGAGTGAGATTGGTCTGCAAGGTTGTCAGGAGGCCAATTTTCAAGGCGCATCCCCAAAGACAGTCCTTTTAAAGCAAGAATATCTTTTATTTCAGTTAAAGATTTTTTACCTAAATTAGGTGTCTTTAACAACTCAACTTCTGTCCGTTGAATCAAGTCACCAATGTAAAAAATGTTTTCAGCTTTTAAACAATTTGCAGAACGTACTGTTAATTCCAAATCATCAACAGGACGCAGCAAGACAGGCTCAAAGACTTCTTCGACTTCAACTTTTTCTTCTTCAAGTTGGTCATTCACTTTTTCAAAGTCAACGAAAACTGACAATTGTTCATGCAGGATAGTGGCAGCCAATTTAATAGTTTCTTCTGGATCAACAGTACCGTTTGTTTCTAGCTCAATTATAAGCTTGTCCAAATTAGTACGTTGTTCTACACGAGTACTTTCAACTTGATAGGCAACTTTTACAATCGGACTGTAAGAAGCATCCAATTGCAAAGCACCCATAGCAGGTGCGCTATAGGTAGGCAAAGACTTCCGTACGCTAACGGGCTCATATCCTCTGCCACGACGCACTTTTAGTTTCATATTTAACACGCCTGCTTGTGTTAAATTGGCTATGACCAAATCTGGGTTGACAATTTCAACATCATGGGTCAAGGTAATATCACCAGCCGTGACTTTCCCAGCACCAGTCTTTGTTAAAGTAAGCTCAACTTCATCTTTAGAATATAATTTGACAGCCAATTTTTTCAAATTCAGCAAAATGTCAATTACATCCTCTTGTACGCCTTCTATCGTTGTATATTCGTGAAGAACGCCTTCTATTTCCACATCTGTAACAGCACAGCCAGGAATTGTAGATAACAATACTCTTCTTAATGCATTCCCTAGCGAATGCCCAAAACCTCTCTCAAGAGGCTCTATAACGATTCTGGAATGATTAGGTGTTTTACTTACAACCTCTACAAGACGAGGCTTCAATAAGCCAGAAATAGAATTCTGCATTTATATCCCTCGTAATCAAATTATTTAGAGTAAAGCTCTACAACTAACTGTTCATTGATATCGCTACCCAGATCAACACGCTCAGGCAATGAATTGAATGTTCCTGACATTGCTTTAGAATCAACATTGACCCATGATGGAAAGCCATATTGCTCAGTCACAGCTAATGCATCAATAATTCTTTGTTGCTTTTTCGCTTTTTCCCGAATGGCAACCGCGTCACCAGGTTGTACTTGATAAGAAGGAATATTAATCAAAGAACCGTTAATTTGTATCGACTTATGACTAACTAATTGACGAGCTTCAGCACGCGTAGAAGCAAACCCCATTCTATATACGACATTATCAAGACGAGATTCAAGAAGATTCAACAAATTTTCACCTGTTGCACCTTTTTTCATATCGGCAATTTTATAATAATTTCTGAATTGCTTCTCTAAAACCCCGTAAATACGGCGCAAACGTTGTTTAGCCCGTAACTGGATTGCATAGTCAGAGTTTCTTGTTCTTTTTGTGCCATGTTGACCGGGTTTCTGGTCTAACTTGCATTTACCTTCGAGAGACTTGCCACGGCTTTTTAACAGCAGGTCAGCACCTTCTCTTCTACTTAACTTACAGGTAGGCCCTATATATCTTGCCATATTATTACTCCAAATTCTTTAAACGCGACGTTTTTTAGGTGGACGGCATCCATTATGAGGAATGGGAGTGACATCAATAATATTATTAATTTTAAACCCAAGATTATTTAAAGATCTAACAGCAGACTCACGACCTGGCCCAGGCCCTTTAACTAATACGTCCAAGTTTTTCATACCAAACTCTTGAGCAACAATCCCTGCTTTTTCTGCGGCAACTTGAGCGGCAAATGGGGTGCTTTTCCTTGACCCACGAAAACCTGACCCTCCAGAAGTCGCCCATGAAAGAGCGTTACCTTTTCTGTCAGTGATCGTTATGATGGTATTGTTAAAAGAAGCGTGCACGTGGACAATGCCATCCGCCACTTCCTTTCTTATGCGTTTTCTTGAACGATTAGGACTTGCCATTACTTTTTCTCTTTGAAAAAAATTTTATTTTCTTATAGGTTTACGCGGACCTTTTCTTGTCCTTGCATTGGTTCTTGTTCTTTGCCCTCTAAGCGGAAGTCCACGACGATGCCGGATTCCTCTGTAACATCCCAAGTCCATCAATCGCTTAATGTTCATTGAAACTTCACGACGTAGATCACCTTCTACGGTCATTTTAGAAACAACGCCTCTGATCAATTCCAATTGCTCTTCTGATAATTCTTTTATTTTTACAGAAGGCGAAATACCAACGTTATCGCAAATATCATTTGCAGTTTTACGACCAACACCATAGATAGCAGTCAATGCAATGACTGCGTGCTTATGGTCTGGAACATTTATCCCGGCAATACGAGCCATTCAGATACTCCTCTGAACAATATTCTAAAGTTAAGTGCCGAACTATAGCACTATAGAAACAACAATGCAAAAAAATTAACCTTGACGCTGTTTATGTCTTCCGTCTAAGCAGATAACTCTTACAATGCCATTTCTTTTTACAATTTTACAATTTCTGCAAATTTTTTTTACTGAAGCACGAACTTTCACAATTAACTCCTAAGCGTTCTAAATATGTTATTTTTTAAGATTAGCCTTTTTCATTAAACCTTCATACTGCTGAGACATGACATGAGTCTGCATTTGCGAGATAAAATCCATCACAACAACAACAATAATCAGTAAAGAAGTTCCGCCAAAGTAAAAAGGTACATTCCAATAAACAATTAAAAACTCAGGCAACAGACAAACCAAAGTTATGTAGAAAGCACCAATCAAGGTCAATCTAGTCATTACTTTATCGATATACATGCTTGTTTGAAGACCAGGCCTTATCCCAGGAAGGAAAGCACCAGACTTTTTCAAATTGTCCGCTGTTTCTTTTGAGTTAAAAACCAATGCAGTATAAAAGAAACTGAAAAAAACAATGGCAGTAGCGTATAACAAAACATAGACAGGCTGACCAGGTGACAACATTGTGGCAATATCCTGCAACCAACCCAAGCCTTCAGTATTGCTAAACCATCCTGCTATAGTGGCAGGAAACAAAATAATGCTAGAGGCAAATATTGGCGGAATAACGCCTGCCATATTAATTTTTAACGGTAGAAAACTACTTTGCGCAGCATATAATTTCTTGCCTTGCTGTCTTTTAGGATAATTAATTAATATCCTACGCTGCCCTCTTTCTACAAATACGACCAAAGCAGTTACACAGACCGTCAACAGAAAAAGCAAAATAATGAATGCACCATTCATTTCGCCAGTCCTTGCAAGCTCTAAAGTACCGCCAACTGCTTTTGGAAGACCTGAAACGATACCGGCGAAAATCAACATGGAAATACCATTGCCAATACCACGTTCGGTCACTTGCTCTCCAAGCCACATCAAAAAAACGGTTCCAGTAACTAATGTAATAGTTGTTACAGAAATAAATCCAAAACCCGGATTAATGACAACAGAAAGACCACCAGCAGTTTGGTTTTGAAGAGCCAAAGAAATACCAATAGCCTGAAAAGTTGCAAGAACGACTGTACCGTAACGTGTAAACTGGGATATTTTACGCCTACCAGACTCACCTTCTTTCTTAAGCTGCTCCATTGAAGGGATTACAACAGTCATCAACTGCATAATAATAGAAGCAGAAATATAAGGCATAATACCTAAAGCAAACAGGCTCAAGCGCATCAAAGCACCACCTGAAAACATGTTAAACATATCAAGTATTGAGCCGCTTTGTTGTTCAAACATAATTGTCAATGCCTTAGGGTCAATACCTGGTACAGGTATATGGGCACCTACCCTATAAACTACAAAAGCACCTAACACAAAAAGCAATCTCGCTTTAAGTTCGGAATAATCACCCGACTTATTTGCCATTTGAACTTTTGTATTATTCACGATTATGCCTCAATTTTTCCGCCGATAGATTCTATAGCTTCTTTTGCGCCACTTGTTACCATCAAACCCTTTAAAGTCACGGCCTTATTTAATGTTCCAGACTTAATAATTTTGGCTTTTTTCGTAAAAGCAGGAACGACATTTGCATCGATTAAAGATTTTAAATCTATAACGTCGATAGCCAAATTGTTCAATTCACCCAACCTAACTTGAGCAGAAAACTTAGCCGACATAGAAATAAAACCAATCTTAGGTAAACGCCTTTGCAAAGGCATTTGACCACCTTCAAAACCAACCTTGTGGAAACCGCCGCTTCTTGCTTTTTGGCCTTTATGACCACGCCCACAGGTTTTTCCAAGCGTACAACCAATACCACGGCCAACACGCTTAGATTTTTTCCTTGCACCTTGTGCCGATTGTATAGTATTTAAAAACATTAGACTTCCTCAACCTTTAACATATAAGAGACTTTATTGATCATCCCTCTATTTTCAGAGGTGTCCAAAACCTGGACTGTCTGATGGATTTTTCTTAAACCAAGACCTTTCAAACACTCTTGATGCTTTGGAAGGCGACCATGTTTACTTTTTGTTAACGTAACATTTAATGTATTAGAAGACATTTTATCATCCGATAATCTGATCAGGTGACAAGCCGCGTTTTGCAGCCACTTGATTTATATTCCGCATAGCGGTCAAACCATTAATTGTAGCCCTTACAACGTTGATTGGGTTATTTGTGCCAATGCATTTCGCCAAAACGTTGTGCACACCAACAACTTCAAAAACCGCACGCATTGCACCGCCTGCAATTATGCCAGTACCTTCAGATGCAGGCTGCATATAAACCTTTGCGGCACCAGTGGTGTTCATAATCGGATACTGCAAAGTATCACCTTTTAATGAAACTTTACGCATGTTTTTTCTTGCTTGTTCCAATGACTTCTGGATTGCAATTGGAACTTCACGGGCCTTGCTAACGCCATAACCGACTCGGCCTGCTCCATCGCCAACTACAGTTAATGCCGTAAAGCCAAAAACACGACCGCCTTTAACAACTTTTGCAACACGTCTTACATTGACGAGTTTTTCCTGTAAACCATCTGTACTGCCTTGAGCAGGTGCTGTAGACATTTTATCTCCTAAAACTTCAAGCCAACTTCACGTGCAGCATCAGCCAATGCTTTAACGCGACCATGATATTTAAATCCAGATCTATCAAAAGCAACTTCAGTGATGCCAGCCGCAAGAGCTTTCTCAGCTATTTGCTTGCCAACTTGAATTGCTGCTTCAACATTGTCAGTATTTTTTACCAACGATTTGATATCTGACTGGGTTGTAGAGGCACTAACCAAAGTTGTAGTGCCGTCACCACTTATTATTTGAGCATATATATGCTGTGAGCTTTTATGGACAGATAAGCGGATAGCATTTAATTTTTTTATTTTGCTACGCAATTTTAATGCGCGCTTCATACGAGTTTGCTTTTTTTGCATCACGCCACCTTATTTTTTCTTAGCTTCTTTTTTAACTACATTCTCATCAGCATACCTGACACCTTTTCCTTTATAGGGTTCAGGCGGACGGTAAGCCCTAATTTTAGCGGCTACTTGACCAACTTGTTGCTTGTCGCTTCCTTTAATAAGGATTTCCGTTTGTGTAGGCGTTTCAATAGTAACGCCAGCAGGAACTGGGAATTCAACCGGATGTGAATACCCTAAAGACAGGCTAAGCACAGTATCTTTTGCTTGTGCTCTGTAACCAACACCTATAAGGGTTAATTTTCTTTCAAAACCAGCAGAAACACCAGTAACCATGTTACCAACGATGGCTCTAGCTGTACCGGCTTGAGCAGTTGCAACTTTGTCTTCTCTGTTCCATTGCAGTTGTAAAACATCATCTGCAATCTCAACAGAAACTAAAGGATTTAATGAAAACGACAACGTTCCTTTAGAGCCTTTAACCGTAACATTATTTGTTTCAAATTTTACTTCTACACCTTTTGGTATAGTGATCGGGGCTTTAGCAATTCTTGACATAACACGCCTACTTTAACAAACAGTACAAATGACTTCACCACCATGCCCAATGGCACGCGCAGCCCTGTCAGTCATAACTCCATTTGATGTTGATACAATAGCAATACCCAATCCACCAAGTACCTTTGGTAATTCATCTTTTGATTTATAGATGCGTAAGCCGGGCCTACTAACTCTTTTTATATTTTCAATAACTGGCTGACCTTTGTAATATTTCAGTTCAATGGTCATTTCTATATGGTTGCCTATTGTTTCTGTTCCAAAATCAGATATATAACCCTCTTCTTTAAGAACCTTTGCAATTGAAACTTTTAGTTTTGATGATGGCAACTTAATGTATTTTTTTCCAGCAGATTGGCCATTTCTGATTCTGGTTAGCATATCCGCTACAGGATCTGTCATACTCATTATTAATTCTCCAAACTAGATCTACTAGATATTACCAGCTAGCTTTCACTAGGCCTGGGACATCACCACGCATTGTGGCTTCTCTCAGTTTATTTCGGCTTAAGCCAAATTTTCGATAATATCCGTGAGGACGACCTGTCAAATTACAACGATTACGGATCCTGGACTTGCTTGAATCCCTTGGCATCTTCTGCAACTGCAATTGAGCCAATTCTTTGTCTTCAAAAGAAGTGTTAGGACTACGAATTGCTTCTTTCAAAGCATTTCTTTTAGCACTTAATTTCTTTACCAATTTTTTACGCTTGTCTTCGCGAGCGACCATTGATTTCTTTGCCATTTTATACCTACTGTTAGCTCTTGAATGGAAAATTGAATAATTTCAACAAGGCTAAACCTTCCTCATTTGTCCGTGCTGTCGTAGTAATGGTTATATCCATGCCTCGCAATACATCAATTTTATCGTAGTCAATTTCTGGGAATATTATTTGTTCCTTAACACCCATAGAATAGTTGCCCCGACCATCAAAACTCTTAGGACTTAAACCCCTAAAATCACGTATACGAGGTATTGAAATACTTATCAGGCGATCAAGAAACTCATACATTCTGTCGCTTCGCAATGTGACTTTACAACCAATAGGCATATCATCACGAATCTTAAAGCCCGCAATAGATTTTCTTGCCAATGTTATTACTGGCTTTTGCCCAGCAATCTTTTCCATATCAGCAACGGCTGCTTGCAATACTTTTTTGTCAGTAACAGCACCGCTCACACCCATATTCAGTGTTATTTTAGTGATTTTTGGTGCTTGCATGATTGATTTGTACTCAAACTGCTGCATCAAAGCCGGTACAATGGATTCTTTATATATTGATTTTAATCTTGCCATAACATGTACACCTTAAATATCTACAAGTTCATTGGTAGATTTGAAAAATCTAACTTTTTTACCATCTTCCAAAACCCTGATGCCAACGCGCTCAGCTTTTTTTGTGGCAGGATTGTACAAACCTATATTTGAAATATGAATCGGCATTTCTTTGGTAATAATCCCACCAGAAACACCTGTATTTGGATTGGCTTTTTGAGTCTTTTTAACTTGGTTTATTCCTTCAACCAAAACCATATCGTCCTTTAAAATTTTACTGACCCTGCCGCTTTTTCCTTTGTCTTTTCCGGTGCGGACAATTACATCATCACCTTTTTTAATTTTTTGCATCATCCCACCTTATAAAACTTCAGGAGCCAAGGAAATAATCTTCATAAACTTTTCTCCCCTGAGTTCACGAGTGACGGGGCCAAATATACGGGTACCTAATGGCTGAAGATTGTTATTTAAAATAACTGCTGCGTTTCCATCAAAACGGATCAAAGAACCGTCAGCACGCCGTACACCTTTGCGAGTCCTTACAACAAGGGCGTTATAAACCTCTCCTTTTTTAACTCTCCCACGGGGAATAGCGTCTTTAATGCTGACCTTTATGATATCGCCAATACCTGCATATCTTCTGTGCGACCCACCGAGGACTTTGATACACATGACCTTTTTCGCTCCGCTGTTATCAGCGACATCAAGGTTAGTTTGCATCTGAATCATGATTAATTCCCAAATTTAACAAATTGTAATTTCTACAAATCACTTATTAGACTTTTCCAAGACCTGAACAAGTGTAAATGTTTTGTTTTTCGATAAAGGCCTACAGGACGCGATTGAAACAATGTCGCCTTCTTGGCAAATATTGTTTTCATCATGAGCCATCATCTTAGTTGAACGCTTAATATATTTGCCATAAACAGGATGTTTAACAACTCGCTCAACTAAGACGGTTATGGACTTGTCCATTTTATTGCTTACAACACGACCAGAAACAGTCCTTACTTTACTTGCTTGTTCGCTCATATAACACCCACCATTTGATTAAGAATAGTTTGTATGCGTGCTATATCACGTCTAACCTTCTTTATTTGATCAGGCTTGCTTAATTGGCCTGTGGCTTTTTGCATTCTCAAGTTGAATCTTTCTTTTGATAACTCAAGCATAGTTGCTTCTAAATCTGATTTAGATTTTTGACGTAATTCAGTGGCTTTCATTACATTATGGTCCGAACAGTAAAAAGAGTTTTTAACGGCAGTTTTGCAGCTGCAAGTGCAAATGCTTCTCTGGCAAGCTCTTCTGACACACCTTGAATCTCATAAAGCATTGTACCTGGTCTGATTTGCGCAACCCAGTATTCTACACTACCTTTTCCTTTTCCCATACGAACTTCTAATGGTTTTTTAGTAATCGGCTTGTCAGGAAAAATTCTTATCCAAATCTTACCACCACGTTTTACATGACGGGTTATCGTCCTACGTGCCGATTCAATTTGACGCGCAGTCAATCTTCCTCTGCTGATTGATTTCAAACCATATTCGCCAAAGCTAACTGAAGAACCTTTTACGGCTATTCCGTTATTTCTGCCTTTATGTTGTTTACGAAATTTTGTTCTTTTAGGTTGAAGCATGTCTTTTTCCCTTCAACTATTTCTTAGATTCTGAATTTATAGATGCCAAATGAGCATCCATATCGAAAACTTCACCTTTGAATATCCAGATTTTAATCCCGATAATCCCATAGGTTGTATTTGCCTCGGCAGTAGCATAATCAATATCAGCCCTTAAAGTATGCAAAGGCACACGACCTTCCCTATACCATTCAGTTCTAGCGATTTCTGCCCCATTTAAGCGCCCGCCAATGCTAATCTTTATGCCCTCAGCTCCTAAACGCATAGTGTTAGTTACCGCACGTTTCATGGCTCTTCGGTACATAATCCGCTTTTCAAGCTGTTGGGCAATCCCTTCTGCAACTAGTTGCGCATCTAATTCTGGCTTCCTAATTTCTTCAACATTAACCTGAACAGGAATGCCTATCATTTTTGAAATTTCTTGTTTTAAGACATCAATATCTTCGCCCTTTTTGCCAATCACGATGCCAGGTCTGGCCGTATGAATGGTTATGTGGGCGTTATTAGCTGGACGATTAATCTGAATTTTGCTTACCGATGCATTCGCCAGTTTTTTTCTTATATATTCCCTTATAGTCAAATCTTGATGAAGAAACGTTGAGTAATCCTGGGAACTGGCATACCATCTGGAATTCCAATCCTTTACTATGCCAAGGCGTATACCTGTTGGATGTACTTTCTGACCCATTTTTTTTACCTCTAGTCGATTTCAGCGACGCAAATTGTTATATGGCAAGTTCTTTTAAGGATATGGTTAGCACGTCCTTTAGCCCTTGCTTTAAATCGCTTCATAGTGGGCCCTTCATTTACATAAACAGTAGATACTTTTAAGTCATCAATATCTATGCTTTCATTATGCTCAGCATTTGCGATAGCTGACATTAAGATTTTTTTAATGATCCCTGCAGCTTTTTTTGAACTGAATTTTAAAGTATTAAGTGCCATTTCAACAGACAAGCCCCTAATTTGGTCACCTACCAAACGTGCTTTTTGAGCTGATAAAGGCGCATTGCTTAATTTAGCCGAAATTTCCATAATTAGTGACTCTTATCTGGATTTCTTATCGGCCACATGGCCTTTATAAGTTCTTGTTGGAGCGAACTCGCCTAATTTATGCCCAATCATATTTTCTGATATGAGAACAGGAATGTGAAGGCGACCATTATGTATTGCAATAGTAAGACCCAACATATCGGGGATTACCATAGATCTTCTGGACCAAGTTTTAATAGGTTTCCGATTATTGCTTTTTAAAGCGTCGTCGACTTTCTTTAACAAGTGATGATCTATAAAAGGACCTTTTTTAATTGAGCGTGGCACGATAAACCTCTTTATCCTATTTACGGCGTCTGATAATCATATTATCAGTTCGTTTATTTTTTCTGGTTTTATAACCTTTAGTCGGCATACCCCATGGGGTCACTGGATGCCTTCCTCCAGAAGTACGACCTTCACCGCCTCCGTGTGGATGGTCAACTGGATTCATAACAACCCCTCTAACGGTAGGCCTAATACCTCTCCATCTTGAAGCACCTGCTTTACCTAAAGAAGACAAATTATGCTCAGCATTTGATACTTCGCCAATTACAGCCCGGCAATCAGCCATAACTTTGCGCATCTCACCAGAACGCATCCTAATAGTTGCATGCGCACCATCACGAGCAACCAACTGCACAGACGTACCAGCACTTCGAGCAACTTGAGCACCTTTTCCTGGCTTCAACTCCACACAATGTATTGTTGTTCCCATTGGAATGTTTCTTAAAGGCATACAATTGCCAACCTTCACAGGAACATTTTCGGATGCAATAATCTCTTGTCCAACAACCAATCCTTTTGGCGCGATAATGTAGCGTCTCTCACCGTCTTTATACAAAACCAATGCAATATTGGCAGTCCTATTCGGATCATATTCCAAACGCTCAACAACTGCCGGAATATCATTTTTATTTCTTTTAAAATCAACAATACGGTAATGCTGCTTGTGTCCGCCACCAACATGACGCGTAGTAATACGTCCTTGGTTATTTCTACCACCACTTTTACCGAGCTTGCTTAGCAAAGGCGCATAAGGCTTGCCTTTATGTAGCTCATCATTTTTTATTCTAATAACAAACCGTGATCCTGGCGATGTCGGTTTTGACTTTACAATAGACATTTTTTTTACCGTTTCCTATTGATCTTCATTTTAACTATTTATGAAACTGAAAATTCTATGTCGTAACCTTCTTTCAGTTTCACATAGGCTTTTTTCCAATCAGATTTTTTATACATTCCTCTGGCTGATCTTTTTAGCTTTCCCTTGACATTAAGCACGTTAACGGAATCAACTTCAACATTGAACATTGCTTCAACAGCACTTTTAATTTCTAACTTAGTAGAGCTTTTGTCAACCTTGAATACAAATTGCTTATCTTTTTCTGCTGAATTTGCACTCTTCTCTGAAATAACCGGAGCTTTCAGAATGTTAGCTAATTGAAATGTGTTTAAACTCATGACAAACGCTCCTCAATAGATTTCAGGGCATCAGGCGTTACAATCACCTTATCAGCAGAAACCAACAATACAGGACTTAAATTGTTAGCCTCGGCAATTTCAACATAAGGGATGTTTCTTGACGACAAAGCTAAATTTTCATCAATCTGATTAACAATGATCAATATGCGTTTTGCGTCAATTTGCTTCAGTTTTAAATTAAGCTCTTTAGTCTTAACACTTGTAGGCAAAATGTCAGTGCTAACAGAAAGCCTATTTTGTCTAAGCAACTCTGAAAAAATAGACTTAATACCAACCCTAAACATTTTTTTGTTTAGTTTTTGCTCATATGACCGAGGTCTAGCTGCAAATGTAACACCACCTGTTCTCCAGATAGGGCTTCTTGTGGAGCCTGATCTAGCCCGACCAGTCCCTTTTTGACGCCAAGGCTTAATACCGCCGCCACTTACATCTCTTCGTGTCTTTTGAGCTTTAGTTCCGGCACGAGCACCAGCCAAATGACGTACGACCAGCTGATGAACAAGAGTTTCATTGAACTCCCGTCCAAATACCTCGTCGTTCACTTCAATCTGCCCAGCAGCATCAGTTTGATTTAATGCAGGTATATATAAACCCATAACTTAACCTTTATTTCGCATTTTCATTGCAGGAGTGATTACGATATCACCACCTTTAGCACCAGGCACTGCACCTTTTACTAAAATTAAATTTCTTTCCAAGTCTATTGAATGAATAGTCAAATTTTGCACTGTAGTTTTTACAGCACCTAAATGTCCTTCCATTTTTTTACCTTTAAAGACCCTTCCTGGCGTTTGGTTCATACCGATAGAACCAAGAACCCTATGTGATCTGGAATTACCATGCGTTGCATCCTGCATACTAAAGTTATGCCGTTTTATACCACCAGCAAAACCTTTACCGATGCTTTTACCTTGTACGTCAACGTATTGACCTTCAGAGAAAATTGTTAATGGCAAAACAGCTCCTTTAGATAAATCAGCACCTTCACCATCTTCCAGACGGAACTCCCACAAACCACGACCAGCAGTCATGTTAGCCGCAGCATAGTGACCAGCGAGGGCTTTATTAACCCTTGATGATTTTTTTTCACCAGTAGTTATTTGAACGGCACGGTATCCATCAACTTCGAGATTTTTTACCTGAGTTACCTTGTTTTCTTCGATTTCAAGGACGGTCACTGGTACAGAAGTTCCATCTTCGCAGAAAACTCTGGTCATACCACATTTACGTCCTACTAGACCTATTGACATTTGCCAATCCTCTATTTCTTAATTCAATTTGATCTGAACATCAACGCCAGCAGCAAGATCCAACTTCATCAGGGCATCTACTGTTTTATCTGTCGGTTCAACAATATCCAATAATCTTTTATACGTTCTTAATTCATATTGATCACGCGCATCTTTATTTACATGCGGTGAAATCAATATGGTAAAACGCTCCTTTTTAGTAGGCAACGGGATAGGGCCTTTAACTTGCGCACCAGTCCT